>CANSSG010000014.1 GCA_947649615.1 uncultured Clostridia bacterium
TGACGGCGGTGCCGTGCTGGTCGTCGTGGAAGATGGGGATGTCGCACTTTTCCTTCAGCTTCCGCTCAATCTCAAAGCACCGGGGGGCGGCGATGTCCTCCAGGTTGATGCCGCCGAAGCTGCCGGACATGAGATACACCGCGTTGACAAATTCGTCCACATCGTGGGTCTTGACGCAGAGAGGGAACGCGTCCACGCCGCCGAAGGACTTGAACAGCACGCACTTGCCCTCCATTACCGGCATGCCCGCCTCCGGGCCGATGTCCCCAAGGCCAAGCACCGCACTGCCGTCGGTAATCACCGCGCAGAGGTTGTGGCGGCGGGTCAGCTCGTAGCTCTTGTTGATATCCTTCTGGATTTCCAGGCAGGGCTGGGCTACGCCGGGGGTGTAGGCCAGGGATAAGTCCTCCTTGCCCTCCACGGGGACGGTGGCAATAACTTCAATCTTGCCCTTCCACTGCTCATGAAGGCGCAGGGATTCTTTCGCGTAATCCATAATGAAATTTCTCCTTTATTTTACAATCCTGGGCAGCGTGGAGCCGCCGTAGGGCATGGCCAGCACGGTGGCGTCCGGCCCCAGCTTTTCAAAAGCCGCGTCCAGCGCCGCCTGGGCGGTAGGCTGGGGCGTGAGGAAAATGGAGCGCACAAAATCAGGCGCCAGGTCGCTGACCAGGTACACGTCCGCCTTTTCCAACGTCATGGCGATGGCGGCGGCCTTGTGGCCTCCCAGCTGGAAATCCCGGCCAATGCGCTCGATCATGGCGGCGGGGGATTCGGACTGGGTCATCCACTCCTCAAATACCCGCTCGCCTAAGCCTTCCTTACAGGAACCGATGAGGATAATCACACCGCCTGGGTTCACCGCGTGGCGGGCGTTGTCCAGGGCCTTCTGCGTCTGGTAAAGGTTCAAATCCTTGGGTGCGCCGCCCTGGCTTACCAGGACGATGTCCGCCCCTTGGGGCAGTTCCTTGAGGTAGAGCCGGTCCAAGAATTTGCAGCCCTCCCGGTGGGCCTGAACCGGATGCCCCGCCACGGCGCGGATGATTTCCTTGTGCTCGCTGAGGACTACATTGACGATGAAGTCGATGCCGCAGAGACGGCCCGCTTCCTCAATGTCCATGCGCAGGGGGTTGGTATCCAGCGCCCCGGCGCAGGCTTCCGGGCGGACCATCATGGCGTGGTTGGACTGGATGGCGTCCCGGGTGGAGACGCCGGGCATAATGGCTTTCGCCCCGCCGGAGTAGCCCGCGAAATAGTGGTACTCAATGTTCCCCAGGCAGATGCGGCGGTCCGCCTCCGCTACGGCCCGGGTGATGTCTACCGGCGTCCCGGCGGCGGTGGTCCCTAAATGGACGCAGTCCGACGGGTCGCTGTCCATGCATTTGATCTCCCCCCAGGCCCGGTCTCCAGCCAGCTTTTTCTGTTCCTCCGGCGTATGCTTCCGGTGGCTTCCCAGGGCAAATACCAGGGTGACGTCCTCCGGCTTTACCCCCGCCCCCCATAGCTCGTCCAGCAGGGCGGGCATAACTTTATAGGTGGGCATGGGGCGGGTGATGTCGCTGGTGATAACGGCAATTTTTTCACCGGGATGCACGACCTCCCCCAGGCGGGGCGTCCCAATGGGGTTTTCCAGGGCGCGGCGGACCTCCGCTTCGCCAGTGAGGTGTAACGCTACTTCGTTGGCGTGGAGCACCGACAGGAGGTTTTTTTCCGGGACTTCTGCCTCCTGGGTTCCTGCGCCAAATCCGAAACTCAACTTCATCATATATTCTCCTAATAAATGCCCATTCTCAATACCGTGCGGCGGATTGGGTTTTCCGGCGCAGAATAGAGCGAGGGTGGCCGTCCGCCTAGGACTTCCTACTTATAGATGTAGATGCCCGTTCCCGTTACCGTGCGGCGGATTTGGTTTTCCGGCGCAGGATAGGGCGAGGGTGGCCGTCCGCCTAGGACTGGCTGTCCGACTAGGACTTTTTGGCGATGATGGATTTGGCCTGCTCTACGATGTGGGCGGCGGTCAGGCCGAAACGCTCCTGCAAATAGCCCTGGGGGCCGACTTCGCCAAATTCGTCCTCTACCGCTACATAGCCGGCGGGGACGGGACGCTTCTGGGCCAGGACTTCGCTGACGGCAGACCAGAGACCGCCGAATTTGTTGTGGTTCTCCGCCACCAGCACCGCGCCGCACTTCTTTGCCCAGGCCTCCACCGCTTCCACGTCTAAGGGCTTGATGGTGAACATGTCGATTACAGCCGCCTGGATGCCTTCGGCGGCAAGGGTCCCGGCGGCCTGCATGGCCTCGTGAACCATGATGCCGCAGGCGAAAATGGCGATGTCGCTCCCCTCGCGGAGGGTGACCGCCTTGCCGATGGGCAGGTCGCTGCCTTCCTCATAGACCTTGGCGTATTGCTTGCGGCCTACGCGGATGTATTTGACGCCGGGGCGGTTGACGCACTGGCCCAGTACGCTGATGAGCATGGTGGGGTCGGTGACGTCGATCACCGTCGCGCCGGGGAGGGCGCGGTAAAGGGCTACATCCTCGAAGGGCATGTGGGTGCCGCCGTTCATGGTGGCCGTTACGCCGGGGTCTGTGCCGATGATGGTGACGTCGTTTTTCGCGTAGCCCCCGCTGAGGAACGCCTGGTCATAGCACCGGCGGGAGGCGAAGGGTCCGAAGGTGTGGACGATGGGCTTGAACCCCGCCGAGGCAAGGCCGCAGGCTACGCCCACCATGTTCGCCTCCGCTATGCCGCAGTTGATGGCGCGGCCCGGGTTGGCCTTGGCCCACTTGGCGGTGCCAATGCAGCTCATTAAATCCGCGTCTAGATAAATGACGTCCGCGTCCTTTTCCGCTAAGGCCGGGATCGTCTCGCCCAGTACGCTCTTGCACAGCCGGGGGTCCATTTCCCCTGTATAGACTACCTTCATCATCTCTCAGCCCTCCAACGCCGCCAGCTCGCTCTTAAGCTGGGCAGTCCATCTCTCAAATTGTTCGTCGCTGACCGGCAGGCTGTGGTTCATGGCCGTATCCGCTACCTCCTGGATGCCCGCGCCCTTTACCGTGTCCAAAATGACGGCGTGGGGCTTCCCGGCGGCTTGGCGGGTGCGCTCCAGGGCGTCCGCTACGGCTTCCACATCGTTGCCATTGACCTTTACTGTGTCAAAGCCGAAGGCTTCCAGCTTGGCCACATAGTCGCCCATGGGATAGACGTCCTCCGTCCAGCCGTCCAGCTGCCGCTTGTTCCAGTCCAGAAGAACCACCAGGTTATCCAGCTTTTTGGCGGACGCGAAGGCTAACGCCTCCCAGACCTGGCCCTCGTTGCTCTCGCCGTCGCCTACTATCAGGAATACGCGGGCATCACGGCCGCGCAGCTTCTCGCCTAAAGCCATGCCGCAGGCGAGGGACGTACCCTGGCCCAGGGAACCGGTGGTCATGTCTACGCCGGGGGTCTTGTTCCGGTCGCAATGGCTGGGGAGACGGGTGCCGGGACGGTTCAGGGTTTTCAGCTCCTCATAGGGGAAGAAGCCCTTTACCGCCAGGGTGCCGTATACCGCCGGGCCGGCGTGGCCCTTGGAGCAGACCAGCTTGTCGCGCTCCGGCCACTTGGGGTCCGCCGCGTTGTATTTCATTTCCTTGCCGTACAACACCGCCAGTACGTCGGCGATGCTCATGGCTCCGCCCAGGTGGCCGGAACCCAGGGAGTGGATCGCTTCCAGCGCCGCCATCCGGATGCGGACGGCAAGCGCCTGCAATTCCTTTTTCTTTGCCGCTTCCATCATGCTTTCACCTCTCAATTTTCGCACAGCCCCGCGCCGTGGCGGAGGGCCTTGACCACCGGCAGCTCCTCGCCGGTCAGGAACCGGATCAGCGCGCCGCCTCCGGTGCAGATATAGCCCATCTTGTCCGTTAAGCCGTATTTTTCCGTGGCCGTGATGCTGTCGCCGCCGCCCAGGACGGTGTGGGCCTCCGTGTCCGCCAAGGCCTGCCAGACGGCTTTTGTCCCGGCTTCGCTGGGGGCTTGCTCGAATACGCCCATGGGTCCGTTGACAAAGACGGTTTTGGCATTCAAAATGGCTTCCCGGTAGGTTTTCGCCGTATTGCCGCCAATGTCTACGGCGGCAATGTCCGCCGGGATTTCACCGATGGCGGCTTCGCGGCGCGCGCCGTTTTCTACCCATGCCAGGTCCTCCGGCAGGGTTATTTTTTTGCCGTATTGGGCATACAGATCCTTGGCCTTTTCCAGATAATCGCCGTAGTTGGCGTTTATGATAAAGTCCAGGCTGCCCTGGCCGGTTTCTTTGCCCAGCGCTGCCAGGAAGATGTTGGACACCAGGCCGCCGGTGAGAATCTGGTCCGCTACGCCCCGCTCCAGAACTGTTTTCATCATCAGGAAGGCGTCGGAAATCTTCGCCCCGCCCAGGACGAACACGCAGGGGCGGGCAGGGGCCTCCATAACCTGGGAGACGGTGCAGAACTCCTTTTCAAACAGCCGCCCCATGTAGGAGGGGAGAACCTGCTCAAAGCCGCACAGGCTGGGCTGGTCCCGGTGGGCGGCGGCGAAGGCGTCGCATACATACAAGTCCGCCAGGGGCGCCAGCTTTTCTACCAGAAGGGTTTTGGCCTGCTGCCCATGGGTCAGGCGGAGCTTCATTTCAAAAAGGGTCTGCTCCTCCGCTACAAAGCGGACATTGTCCAAAAGCAGAATCCCGCCGTTTTGGAGCTTCTGGATTTCCTCCCGGGCGGCGGGTCCGCAGACGTCGTCAATCCATTTCACTTCCCGCCCCAGCAGCTCGCCGAGAACCTTGGCGTGGGGACGGGTGGTATAGTAGTTTTTGTATTCAATGTCACTGCCCTGGTGGGCCAGAAGAACCACCTTCGCGCCCTTGTCCGCAAGCTCCCTGACGGTGGGGACGCAGGCGGTGAGACGGTTGATGCTCTTTAAAGTGCCTTTTTCCCGGTCTACGGGCTGGTTGATGTCTACCCGGCAGAGGACGGTTTTGCCCTCTACCTGGGCTTCATCCAGGGTTTTGATGCCAAAACGCATAGTATTCTCCTTCCGCGCCAGGGGGCGCGGGCCTTTTTTTACTTGAAGCGGCCGATGCGCAGGTACTTGTTGGTCTCGGCGGTACCCGCCTCGCGGGTGGGCTGCATCTCCATGGCCGCGCGGATGGCGTCCATGGTCTCGGGGATGGTGACGCTCTCCTGGGGGATGTTGATGGCGTACATGATGTCGTCGCCGCTCTCTACAATGCTGTCCTCCCACAGGCCGATTTCGTACATGTCGCCCCGGCGGTTGCCCAGGTCCCGGGCGTACTTGAAGAGGCTGGCGTTGCCCAGGAAGCCCTCGTCAATGGTCACCGTGCGGATGCGGGGATGGGCGCGGAAGGCTTCCAACGCCTGCTCCCGGGTGATCTTCTTCCCGTCCTTGCCGGACGCCAGGACGGTAATAATATGCCCATGGGTTACCGGCGTATGTACCAGGATGCCCGTGGCCTCGACGTGGGGCATGATGGTCATCAGATCCACCGCCTGATGGCTGGGGGCCTTGTCGATTTGCAGGGCGTTGGTCAGGCCCCGGTGATAGTCGCCCGGGTCCGCTACCCGGCGGATGATGGTGATGGCGACCTTCTCCACGCCTACCGCGCGGTCCAGGCAGTCTACCGTGCGGATCAGGCCGGTGGTGTTGCAGCTTGTCAGCTTCAGGTACTTCTGGCCCAGGCCCTTTTCATAGTTTGCGTAGCCGTGGAAAAATACGTCGGCCACGGAGTTCTTCTCGCCGCCCTGGAAAATGGCCTTTACCCCCATCTTCTCATACAGCTCCTTGTTCTTCGCCCCTACGCCGCCGGGGGAAGAGTCCAGCATGATGTCTACCTTGCCGCACAAGTCCTCGAAGGAACCGGCGACGGGAATGTCCAGCGCGTCAAACTTCGCCTTGTCCGCGCCGCCTACCAGATACAGATTGTACTTGACATTGTTGGCGCCAACCATGCCGTTCTCCCGCAAGGCCCGGATTGCCAGGGTGGGCGCAAGGTCCGCAATGCCGACCAGCTCCATGTCCCCCTGCATCGCTACGCCGTCCGCCAAACGCTGGCCGATGGTGCCGTAGCCCGCTACGCCAACTCTTACCTTCGCCATAATTTTTGTCCTCCAATTCAGAATTTTGCCGTCTGGAGAGAGTCCGTGTCCACAGGCTCCAACGCAAACGTTTTTACATGGTGATTGTAGCATTTTTTCGCCCGCCTGTCAATTTCAAATGTGAGGTCTTTGGTAATTTTATTTGTTTATACAATAACTTACCAACTTTTTTAAAATAGTTGACAATTTCCTTTGGCTGCGGTATAGTATATGCAGCAGATTTTTCCGGGAAGGAGGCGACCTTATGCGGGATGGACGCATGAAGCAGATCGCGGCGCTGGTGGCCAGGCGGGAAACCGTCTCCATGGAGGAGCTGCGCCGCACCTTCGGCGTGTCGATGAACACCATCCGCGCCGATGTGGCCAAGCTGGCGGAGAGCGGCGCGGTGGAAAAGGTCTACGGCGGCGTCAGGGCCGTCCGGAAGCAGGAGGTCCCCCTTTTTACCCACCGTATGGAACTGCATGCCCAGGAGAAAAAACGCATCGCCCGCTATGCCCAAAAGCTGGTGCGTGACGGGGACATCCTCTACATCGACGCGGGGACGACGACCATGCACCTCATCGACTGCCTGGACCCGGCGAAGCATGTGACCGTGGTGACCGGGAACCTCTACGTGGTGGGCAGGGCCTACGCTAAGCCCAATGTGGATTTGATCGTCCTGCCGGGCGGCATGAACCGGCGGACCAATTCCGTGGCCGACGGGGGGACTTTGGAGTTTTTGGCCCGCTACCGGTGCGGGAAGGCGTTTATGGGCGCATCCGGCGTGTCCCCCGACGGAAGGCTCAACGTCTCCACTTATATGGAATATGAACTGAAAAAACTGGCTGTGGAACAGAGCCAGCAGGCCTTCCTCCTGCTGGACGGCAGCAAGTTCGGCGGGAACAGCCTGCTTTCCTACGGTGCGCTGGCGGATATGGCGGAGGTGGTTACCGACGCTTACTGCCCGCAGGAGGCGCGGGAGCAGTGCGCCCGGGCGGGCGTTCCATTGACCGTAATCGAATAGGAGGATGACCCATGTACCGGATTGAAACCCATTTGCATACGACCCATTCCAGTGAGTGCGGCTGGCTGGACGCCGCCGCGCTGGCGGAAGCCTATCAGAAGGCCGGCTATGCCGCGCTGGCCATTACCGACCACTACAACCGGGATACCTTTCAGTACCTTGGCGTCGATACCACCGCTCCGGGGGATAAGGTGGGGGCGTTCCTGAATGGGTACGATAAGCTGCGGGAGGCCTGCGGAAAACGGGGCATTACCGTCTATAAGGGCGCGGAACTGCGGTTCGATGAGTGCTGCAACGACTACCTGCTGTACAATTACCCCAACGAGTTGCTGGAAGACCCGGAAACGGTGTTCCGGATGGGCATCGCCGCTTTCGCCCCCCTGGCACGGGAAGCGGGGGCGCTGCTGGTCCAGGCGCACCCCTACCGGAAAAAATGCACCCCCGCCTTCGCCTGCTACCTGGACGGGGTGGAGGTCCTCAACCTGAACCCCAGGCACGACAGCCGCAACGACCGGGCGGAGGAATACGCCGCCCTCCATGGGCTGCTGCGCACCGGAGGCTCCGACTGCCACCGGAGCGAGGACGTCGCCGCAGGCGGCATCCTCGCGGAAGAGCTGCCGGAGGATGCGGCCGGGTTCGTACGGCTGCTCCGGTCCGGGAAATATACGATCATTGGGAAAAATAGATAAAAGCCGCGCATAATAGGGCCGTCCCGCCGCATAGGATGTAGTAAAAACTGCGGAGGGACGGTTTTATGATGAGAAAAGATCGGTTTATCGTGTTTTTGCTGCGCAGAAGGTATCTGCTGATGGCGCTGGCTATCGTGCTGGCGGCGGTGATGTTCGCGGCGGCATGCCTGCCGGATTTCCTGCTGTAGGGACCAGTCTGATATTTTTCCCGGGGGACGCTTGACAGGGAGGGGCGGGGCATATAAAATAGTGGAGGGTCTGCCTGCGCGTGGGGACAGGCCGCCTACTACATCTTTCGGGAGGAAGCATATGGAAAAACAGGTGAAACGGATCGGCGTACTGACCAGCGGCGGCGACGCCCCCGGTATGAACGCCGCCGTGCGCGGCGTCGTACGCGCCGCGCTCAGCCGCGGCATCGACTGCGTGGGCATCCGGAGAGGTTGGAACGGTCTGATCAACAGCGACTTTATCCGCATGGATACCTCTTCGGTCAGCCATATCATCAATAAGGGAGGCACCCTGCTCTATACCGCCCGCAGCGAGGAGTTCCGCCATGTGTCCGGCCAGGACAAGGCCTTGGCGACGTGCAGGCTGCTGGGGTTGGACGCCATCGTGGCAATCGGCGGCGACGGCACCTTCCGGGGCGCGCTGGCCCTGTCCCGCAGAGCCGCCGAGAAGGGCTATCAGCTCCAGGTGGCCGGAATCCCCGCCACCATCGACAACGATATCGGTTGTTCTTTTTACACCATCGGCTTTGACACCGCCTGCAACACCGCCATCGAGTGCATTGACAAGCTGCGGGATACCATGCAGTCTCATGAGCGCTGCTCCGTGGTGGAGGTCATGGGCCGCCACGCGGGGTACCTGGCGCTGTATGTCGGCATCTCCGTGGGCGCGACCGCTGTGCTGATTCCTGAGCGGGAGCTGGACTTCGAGCGGGATGTGGTGGAGAAAATCCGCCGGGCGCGGCTGGCCGGTACGACCCATTACATGGTTGTGGTGGCCGAGGGCGCAGGCAATACGATGGAAATCAGCCAGCAAATCCGGGACGAAATCGGATTAGACCCCAGGGTGACGGTGCTGGGCCACATCCAGCGGGGCGGCGCACCGTCCGCCAGAGACCGGGAGACCGCCAGCCGGATGGGCTATACCGCCGTGGAAGCGATTGCTTCCAACAGCGGCAACTGCGTGGTCGCTACGCGGGAGGGGCATTTGGTCGTCCTGGATATGGAGGAAGCCCTGGCCATGACCAAGGAGTTTAATATGGAGCGGTATGACATCCTGGAGGCATTGACCAACAATCCCGGGATTCATTGAGTTATTATTGCGTTATTGCAGAAGGGGAGCGGCTTGCCGCTCCCCCCTAGTATATTTCTGCATCCGCCCAGGAGGCGGGTGCGGCAGAAGGAGGGAGTCCCTTGGATCAATGCTGTCATGTGATGCCGCTCGCGCGGGAACTGGGCCTGCCCGATGCGGTCTTGGAACCGCTGGAACGGGCGGCGTATGCCTTGCCGGAGTGGGGCTATGAGCGCTTGGCCGCGCCGGAAACGGCGGGGGAGCGGTGGGAAGCTGTCGCCGCTATGCTGCCGCCGCCGTCGGAGGACGGAGGCATGGGGCAGCTGGCTGCGGCGTTGGCCGGGGCTTGCTGTACAAGGCAGGCGTACCGGCGGCAGGGCATATCGGATGAGGTTTTTTTGGCAACCATGGGGTGCTTCCGGCGGTTTTTGCGGGAGACCTTCGCCATGACCGGGCGGTGGGCCTTCGACCGGGGGTTTTGGACCTGGCGGCAGGTGGGATGCAGGCTCTTCCGGCTGGGGACGCTGGAGTTTGAATACTGCGCCGGGGAGGATACGCCTGT
The DNA here is from genome assembly GCA_947649615.1 of uncultured Clostridia bacterium. Lineage (GTDB taxonomy): Bacteria > Bacillota > Clostridia > Oscillospirales > Oscillospiraceae > Pelethomonas. The sequence continues at coordinate 9,686 of CANSSG010000014.1, forward strand.
ACTCCATGTCCATATCCCCTCTGACGCGGCGCTCTCCGGGAAGGAGCTGGAACAGTCCTACGCATGGGCGGAACGGTTCTTTGCCGGGGAAGGCAGGGCGGCCTGCTATGGCGGCGCGCCTGCCGCTATGCGGTGCGAAAGCTGGCTGCTGGCTCCCGCGCTGGAAATGCTGCTGCCGGAGCAGTCCGGCATACGCAGGTTCGCGGCGGATTACCAGCGGTACGCCGTGGACGAGGATGCTCCGGATTTTTACCAATGGCTGTTCCAATGCGGGGCGGATACGCCTGTGGAGCGTTTGCCGGAGCGGACTTCCTTGCAGAGAAACGCGAAGCGCTTCCTGCTCGGCGGCGGGAAAATCGGGGCGGCGTCGGGGGAACGAAAGTAATTTACTTCCAGGCCCAGTTGTGCTATACTGAGGAAAAATGGCAAAGGAGCGGCCTATGAGCAAGAATTTTCATCGTGACTACGCCGAGAGCGTGGGGCATTTCTGTCAGAGCATCCCAGGGGGCTTGGGGATTTCCGCCCAGGAAATCGACACCTATTTCCGCGCCTGCACCCTCTGCCTCTGGGCGGTGGGCGGCGAAGCCGGCGGGGGCCGGGGAGGCGATGTGATCGGGATCAACCAGATCTATACCGACCGGCAGGTGAAGTTTTCGCCCGCGCAGTTTGACAAGGCCATCGCCTATTATCAGGCAAACCCCCATTATACCGTGGGCGTACCGGAGTTTTTCCAAAAGCTGGCGGATGCGGACGCCGCCAGCGGTACTGCTTACAGCCGCACTTTTGCGGAGGTGCAGAAAAATTTGCTCATGCTTTGCGCCGCCTATGACGGGGCGTTCTCCTTCGCGGAAAGCCGGAGGATTACCCTGCTCTATGACCAGCTCGTCCAGTGCGCCGACAAGGCCGGGGTCTCCGCCGGGAACGCTACGCCGGGTCCGGACGACTATCTGGGAAGCGCACCCAGCCTGTCCGCCGCCCCGCCCCGGGACGCGGGGAAGGAACTCAATGATTTGATGGACGATTTGGGCAAGGTCCTTAGCCGGGACAAAAAGCGGAACCTCTTCGACGATTTCTACGGCGCGCCCCCACGGCCGGAAAAACCGGCGCCAGGCGACCCGATGTCCCCCCTGCCTGTGGCGGGCGGGCCGGAACCGGCTAAGCCGGACGCAGCGTCCAGCGGCTCCGCCGCGCCGGAGGAAGAACCGGCGGCGCCAAAGCCTACGCTGGAGGAAGCGATGGCGGAATTGGACGGGTTGATCGGGCTGGACGTGGTGAAAAAAGACGTGGACAGCTTGGTCAACCTGGTGAAGGTCCGCCGCCTGCGGCAGGAACGGGGGATGAAAACCCCCGACATGTCCTTCCACCTGGTGTTCTCCGGCAATCCGGGTACCGGCAAGACTACCGTGGCGCGGATCGTGGGGAAGGTCTACAGCGCGCTAGGGATACTCTCTAAAGGGCATCTGGTGGAGGTGGACCGCTCCGGGCTGGTGGCCGGGTATGTGGGACAGACCGCCATCAAAACCCAGGAGGTAATCGCCAAGGCCCTGGGCGGGGTGCTGTTTATTGATGAAGCGTACACCTTGGCACCAGAAAACGCGGACAAGGACTTCGGCCAGGAAGCTATCGACACCATCCTGAAGGCGATGGAAGACCACCGGGATGATTTCGTGGTTATCGTGGCGGGGTATGCGACGCTGATGCCCAGGTTTATTGACTCGAACCCGGGGCTGAAATCCAGGTTCAACAAGTACTTGTTCTTCGAGGATTACAACGGGGACCAGCTTTTCGAGATTTTCCAGGGCCGGGTAAAACGCAACGACTACCGGCTGGATGACGCCGCCGAAGCGGCGGTAAAAGACCATTTGCAGGAGCTTTACGAGGACCGGGACGGGAACTTCGGCAACGCCCGGGATGTGCGCAACCTCTTCGAGAAAATTGTCGCCGCGCAGGCCGACCGGGTGGCAGGGTTGGAAAATCCTTCCGATGAGGATATCTCTACGATTACTGTGGAGGATTTGAAGGAGTTGATGGATGTTCCCCTGCGGCCTGCTGCGGATGAGGGGGTGGAATGAGGGTGGGGTTCTGCGTGTTAAAAAAGATGCGAAGTATCTTTTTTGACACGCACTGGAATGGTACATCCGCATACAACCTGCGGCATCTATCCCGCTTCCACGCCGCGCACGGAAACGTTAACCCCAGGGCCTATAGCGTGTTCGTGAAATTTTCTGGCATCGAGCTTTTTAGGGCATGTTTGAAAAAGGCAAGACGGCCATATGGCGGCTCTTTTTCCTTCGGGCGGCGTCAAAAATCGCAGAAATACACCAAGTATTCCTGCGATTTTTGCCTTGCACGAAGAAAAATAGCTTGCCACTGGTCGTTTTGCTATTTATCAAACATGCCCTATGTGTATAAGTCCTTAATTTTTCTTTTTTGGCATGGTGCAGCGTCCGTTAAGCCGGCCGCCGTCCATCACTTCCAGCGACGGCGTAGACGCGTCCCCTTCCACGCTGCCGGTTTTCTCCAGCAGCAGGCGCTCCCTGGCAGAGACGGTACCCTCTACACAGCCCGCAACACGAATCACATCCGCCGTGACCGGACCCTTGACCAGTCCCGTAGGGGCCACAATCACCGCGCCCTTCAGGTTCAGTTCGCCCTCTACGGTGCCTTCCACCTGAATCACGCCCTCGCCCTGTAAATTGCCGGTAACGGTAGCGCCGGCGGCAATCACGGTGCTGCTAGGCGGTTCGGGCAGCGTAGGAAGGTCCTCATACTGCTCCTGGACCAGAGCATCCTCATCCTCGGCAATCCGCGCCGGCTTCCCAAAGAAACCCATAGTGATCCTCTCCTTTATGTAAAAGTTTCCCAATCCGGACCAAATGCCGGAAGTCAGGCCTATTTTACCACAACTTCCCCCTCTTGGCAAGGGCGGAAAAGGGGGGAGTGTGCGGACAAAGGTCACATCTGCTCGCTGAGGTACAGCCCCACCCGGTTGTCCAGCAGCCGGAGCATATCGTCCATGGATTTATCCCCCGCGAAATAAGGCCCGACCGTCTCCCAGACAATGTCGGACAGCGCATCGTCCGGCCAATAAATTTCGTCCGTACTGTTGATCATCGCTTCAAACCGCGCAAGGTGTTCCTCGCCAGGCGCTTCCACCTTGAAGAGCCTTTCCCCCAGCGGGCCGGCCCCAACCTCAGTTATGCCGCGCTCATACGTCAAATCAATTTCTGTGCCTAAATCGTAATTTGCCTGATTAACGCATGTCTTGATCGTAACATGCTTGCGCATCTCCAGCATTTCGCTATACTTATATTCTTTCGTCAGCACTTTCCGCATAAATGCCCATGCCGTCTCTTTATTCCGGCAGGTGGAGGACATGGCCAGCTTACTGCCATGCAGGTTAAAAAAGCTTCCCAGGCTGCCGTCCGCCGTAGGATACCCGACATAAGCGGCAGGCTCTCCCCAAAAGACATCCAAAGAGGCGAGGTACCACATTGCGGCAACCGTCACAGTCTCCAACATCTGCTCCCCGCTCAAAATCCGGTCCAGCAGCTCCGCCCTGATTTCATCCTGGGAAAGCGTGGTTTTGAACTCTTCCGGGAAGGCCTCTAAAAACGCCACCATATCCCGGAACCCCTGGCTGTCAAAGGAGGTTTCTCCGGTCTCCATATCGACATACTGGTCCAGCAGGGGGGCGCAGAGCATGGAAAACACATCCCGCCTTGTGGCGTTATACCGCAGCAGCGTAGCCCCCTCCGGCATGGTGGAATACGCTTCCATCAGCTCTCCCAGCGTCCAGCCCGACCGGCCGCCTACGACCCGCTTCGGGGCGATCATCGTCGTGATGGAGAAATCCGGGAAAATCATATATAGGCCCCCGTTCACCTCCGCCGCCTTCAGCGGCGGCATAAGGACGCCGTCCAACCCCAAATTCGGGTCGTTTTCGATATAAGGCCACAGGTCTTCCAGATAGCCCTTCTGGACCAGCTGCCGGTAAGGCATCCAATATTCGCCCTCCGGCCGCTTCCGGTAGGGCAGATCCGACCATGCAGCGTCAATGTTTGCCCCGCTGCCCATCCGGTGCAATTCCATAATATCCGGAACCTGGCCCAGCGCAAGCTCCGTAAAGAGCCGTTCCACGCCGTTTTCATCGGAATAATCCCGTACCTCAATCTTGGAATCCTCATGGGCCAAATTGAATTTTCTCACGGATATCATAAAATCTTCCGTCACCGGGTTCAGCGCGGCATAGACCAGCGCGCCCTCGTCCCGTTCCAATTCCGGCGCAGGCGTCTCTAATGAAACCTGGTCCTCTCCGCCTGCGGCGCATGCGGTCAAAACCATCACCGCTAAAAATAGAATGCAACGCCATATTTGCCGCCTTTTCATAATCGTCCCCCTCCCAGCGTGATGCTATGCCAATATTTTACCACGCCCGCCCGCAGGACGCAACCAGGAAATTTTCGCGGCGGCTGCCGCTATAAAAATCCGGCGGCCCGCCCCTGGTAAAAATCCACTTGCGGTAACGGAGAAAATCAGCTATAATGAGCCTATCGAACGGCCCGTACGCCAAAAACGAAAGGAGCGCAACATGAGTTATTTTGAGGAAGTGACCCAAAAAGCGAAAGCCGCCGTCTCCACCGCCGCTGTAAAGGCCCGGGAGGTAGCCGATTCTGCGAAGATTTCCGCCGCAATCATCGCGGAGAAGCGCGAATTGGACAAGAACTACCGTACATTAGGCCAATGGTACGCCTGTGAGCATGGGGATGGCGAGACGCCGGAGGCGGTGGCGGACGTCATGGCGGCCATTCGCGCTTCCCAGCAGAAGATTGCCGAACTGCAAGCCAGCCGGGACGCCGCCGAAAATGCGGAATGCAGCCAGGCGGAGGAAGGCGCGGTATGCCCCGTCTGCGGCAAGATCAGCGACAGCAAATTCTGCCCCCACTGCGGCGCGCCAATGGCGTAAGCCGCCGGAACCGGAGGAACAAACCCAAAAATGAGGAGCCGGACCCGGCTCCTCATTTTCATACACACGGAGGCTGCTATGTTGGACAGAAGCGAAATTGGCAAGCGCGGGTACCTCAACGACCCTTACCGGCTGTTCCACCTGCGGGACGACCGTGCGCTGAAGCTGGACTACCACTACCACGAGTTTGACAAGCTGGTCCTGCTGCTGGGCGGCAGGGTGACCTATCATATTGAAGGGAAATGCTACCCGCTCCAGCCTATGGACATCCTGTTGGTCAGCCGCAACCTGATCCACCTGCCGGTAGTGGAGGACGGCCAGGGCTACGAACGGATGGTCCTATGGCTAGGCCGGGACTTCATGTCCCGCTACAGCACCCCGGATGCGGATCTATCGGACTGCTTCCGCCTGACAGCCCAGCGGGGCGTCCACCTCCACCGCCCCCGGGGCGAGGAGCGGGAACGCTGGCGCGGCCTGTTCGAGCGGGTGGAAGCGGCGGGACGCGAGGAGGGCTTTGCCGCCGGCCTGCTGGCGGACACCTATGTTTTGCAGCTTTTGATCTCCCTCAACCGGGCGGTGGCGGGCGCCTGGGAGGAAGCCGATACCGCCGCCTACCGCTTCGACCCGAAGATGGAGGAGGTCACCCGCTACATTATGGCCCATCTGGTGGAGGAACTGAGCATCGACCATTTATCCAGCATCTTTTTCCTCAGCCGCTATTACCTCATGCACCGTTTTAAGGAGGTCTACGGCTGTTCCGTCCACCAATACATCCGCCAGAAGCGCCTCCAGCAGGCCGCCGAAGCCATCCGGCGCGACGTTCCGGTATTGAAGGCCGCCGAGGACGCGGGGTTTGGCGATTATTCCGTATTCCTGCGGGCCTTCCGCGCCGCGTATGGGAAAAGCCCCCGGGAGTGGAAGTGAGAAGCTACCGGCACCTGTCCTGGTATTCCGAAGGGGTGACGCCCACCAATTTTTTGAAGGTGCTCCCGAAGTAGGCTACATCCCGGTACCCTACCATTTCAGCCACCTCATAGACCTTATACCGGCAGTCTTGCAGCAGCTTCATGGCGGTATGTACGCGGTATTGCGTAAGGTAGCCGATGACGGTATAGCTGGTCTCCTTTTTAAAGACGTGGCTGAGGTGTCCCTCGCTGACCCCCAGATGCGCGGCGATGGCCGTAATGGAGATATCCTGGTCCCCGTAGTGCCTGCCGATATATTCCAGGGCTTGCAGGACATATTTGCTCTTATCGCCCTTAGCCAGGGGCAGCGCGTCCTGGGGCGTCATCGCGGTTAATTCCTGCTCCTTCCGGCGCACCTTGTCGATGGCGGCAGTCAATTCCTGGTCCCGGAAGGGCTTAAGCAGATAATCGTCCGCCCCAAGCTGCAAGGCGCTGCGGGCGTAAGAAAAGTCGCTGTGGGCGGTGAGGATGATGACGTGGGCGCGGCACCCCTGCCCCCGGAGCTGGTTGATCATCTCAATCCCGTCCATCCGCGGCATCCGGACGTCGGTGATAATCAAATTGGGCTTGTACCGCTGGACGGCGGCGATCCCCTCTTCGCCGTTTGCGGCTTCGCCCACTACCACGCATCCCCGGGACGCCCAATCCACCCCCAGCACGATACCCCGCCGGACCAATTCCTCGTCGTCAACAATCAAAACCTTCAGCATAGGCGTCCCGCTCCTTCCTCCGCACCGGGAGCCGCAGCCAGACGCGGCTCCCTTCCCCCGCCGAACTCTCAGCGGACAAACCGTACCCTTCCCCGTACCGCAGCCTTAGGATGCTGTCCACGTTGAACAGCCCCAAATGCCCGCTGGGAAGCCGCTTATCCGCGCTGTTCAGCCGTTCCAGCACCTCCGGCGCGATTCCCTGCCCGTTATCGGACACATACAGCAGCAAATCGCCATTTTCCTCCGCCGCCCAGACTTTGATGTAGCCATCCTCCCGGCCGCCGACGCCGTGGAGGATGGCGTTTTCCACCAAAGGCTGCAAGGACAGCTTGGGAATCAAACACCCCTGAAACCGGTCAGAAACATCCAGCTCACAAGTAAACCGGTCTCCAAACCGGATGGTCTGGATGTTGACGTACCGTTCCACCAATTCCAGCTCCTCCTCCAGCGTGACGGTCTCGTCCCCGGAAATGCTGGAACGCAGGATCGCCGCCAAATCCGTGGCGAGCGCCGCCACCTCCGGGGCTTGATGCGCCATCCCCAACCATTTCACCGCGTCCAGGGTGTTATATAGGAAATGGGGGTTAAGCTGCGCCTGCATCATCCGCAGGCGGGCTTCGTTCAACTCCCGTTCCCTTTGGACGGAGCGGTCCAGGTTCAGCCGGTATTCCTCCGCCATATGGTTAAACCGGCCCGCCAGCCGTCCCAGCTCGTCCGCCCGGCCGGTTTCCAGGCGCACGTCCAGCCGCCCCCGTTCCACCTGCCCCATAGCCTCGTCCAACTGATGGACGGGCTTTGACAGGTACCGGCTGAGAATCCACGCGCTCAAAAGCCCCAGGGCGAGACACAGCACCCCCATGGACGCCCCGGTCAGGTAGATGGCTCCCATTACCGGGGGCGCAAAGGCCCTGGGCTGCTGCAAAATGAGGACGAACCCGGTGGACTCATGCTTCCGGGCAAAGAAGCGGTAAGCCCCCTGCTCCGGCGTCTGGCCGGAAAGGAGCTGCCGCCGCAGCCCGTCCGCCGTTTCCGCCGCCTGGGCGGGCCGGGAGTAATAGACCGGCCGCCACCGCCCATCCAGCAGCAGCACTTCGCTGGCCGCTGCGTACTGCCCGCCGAACAGGCTGTCAAATCCGCCCTGCCCGATCACGGCGATAACGTAGCCGAGAATCCGCTCCCCGCTGCGGACCGCCAGGCCCGCCTGAAGCGTACCATCCCCGCCGGGCCGCAGGACGACTTCTTCAGACTCCCCGGCGGCGCGCAGCAGTCCCCAATTGGTATCCAGCGCCCCGCCGGGAACGCCGGAGGTCGTGTACCGGCGCACACCCGCCCCATCGCAGACATCCAGCCTTACCGCCTCCCGCATAGGAACGGCGGCGCGGTAGAGCACCTGATACAGCGTCCTGGAATCTCCGCCGCCCCGCCGGAGGGCGGAGCGCACCACCGTACTGCCGGCCGGCGCTTCCAGCGTCTCCCGGCAGGTGTCGGACAGCCCGCCCAGCGTCAGGGACAGCCCGGCAAGCTGCTCCTGGGCCTGCTGGGCCAGGTTCCGCTCGCTGCGGACCACCTGCAAGCGCAGCAGCAGCGCGCCGCACAGAAGCACGGGCAGCATAATCGACAGCAGCATGGTCACAAAAATCCGGTTGCGGAAGGATTTCCCAATCCAACCCTTCATGGCGCTTCCTCCCTCAGCCGCCTCCAGCGGTCCAGAATGGCCTCCCTCTCCCGGGCGGCGCGGTCCAGGTCGTAATCCAGCAGCCGCAGGCCTTCCGTCTCCGCAGGAAACCAATCCACGTCCACCCTTGCCGGCCTGCGGCGGCAGGTGTTGACCAGATAATTCTGGACGTCCTCCCCCAGGCAGAAGTCGATAAACAGCCGCGCGTTATCCCCATGGGGCGCGTTTTTGACAACCGCCATCCCATCCGGCAGGCGTACCGTCCCCTCCTCCGGATAGAGCAGCGCGATATCGCTGCGGCCCTCGGCGGCGAGCAGAGCCACCTCTTCCAGGGCGACGCCGATCGTATACCGCCCCTCCGCCACCTCCACGGCCACATCGCCTTCATAATCCACCACAAGCCCGTTCAAGTTCTGGTAAAAAGCGTCCAGCGTCTCCAATGGCTCCCCCGGCAGCGTTTGCAGCAGCGCCGCCAAGGCGGTATAACTGGCCCCGGAAGCCAGGGGGTCTTTAAACGCGATTCTTCCCCGCCACGCTGGGTCCAGCAGGCTGCCCCACCCCTCCGGCGGGTTCATCCGCACCAGCATGGGGTTGTAAATCAGGACCACCGGCAGCAGGGAAAAGCCGGTCCAGCTCCCGTCCGGACACCGGCAGGCAGGGTCCAGCGCATCCGCCATCGGGCTGACGTAAGGCGCAAATAAGTCCCGTCCGGCCTGCAAGCTGTCCACGCCTCCGCCGAACATCAGGTCGCAGACCGGCGCGCCGCTCTCTTTCTCCAACCGCTCCAGCAGCGCGGCGGTCCCTCCGGCCTCCACCTGGACCCACAGGCCGGTCCGCTCCTCGAATTCCTGGATAATGGGGGCATAAACGGATTCCTCGTGAGATGTATAGATGACCAGCCGCGCATCCTGCGCAGGCGCAAAACCGTCCCAATCCGTCCCGCCCCCGCATCCGGACAGCAGCAGGCAGATTACGACCGCCCATAAGCGTTTCATCCGCGCCCCTCCATTCCCTTGATTTCCTCTATTTTAGCACATGCGCCCGATGGTGACAAGAGATTTCCCGCTTCCCCGCCGCTATGAAAAAGACGCCAAACTGCAAATTGCATTCTCCAGCCCCGCCCTATATACTATAAGCAAGTCCGGACCACATCATAAAAGGAGAATCGCAATGAACGGATATTTTACCATTGAAGACCTGGCGGGCATGAGCGGATTGAGCACCCGCACCATCCGCAATTACATCACCAGCGGTCAACTGGAAGGCGAAAAGAACGACGGCATCTGGCGCTTCACGCCAGAGCAGTTTGGGCGCTTCCTTCAGCAGGACATGGTCCGCCAGAGCGTCCAAGCCAAAGCGAACGGCATCGTCTACGACTTCCTCCTGGCGGAGCGCAGGAAGGAAGCGGAGGGGTGCTTCATCTGGGATATCCCCGTATCTGGAGATGAAGCGGAACAAGTGCTGCGCGAAAAACTCATGGAGCGCGTTAACGCGTCCGGCGTGAAATGCGCCTACCGGTTTGAGAACGGCACAGCCCGCGCGATTCTCACCGGCAGCCCGTCCGCCTTGGCCGGCGTCATCTCATCCATGCAGTAAAAAAATTCCGCCGTTTACAGCCGGAGCGGCTTCCGCTAAAGGCGCATAGGCAGCGCGGCAGGATTTTGTCACAGAAACGGTTTACAGAAGTTCCCGAATGTGGTAAACTAGCAGAGACTTTTTCACTGGAGGCAAGCTTGTGACCACATTAAAGAGAATGCTGCAATCCATACAGGACATCGTCCGCCGCGCGGATATGAAGCTGCTGGGGCTGTGCATCGTCTGTACGGCCTTTGGCCTGATACTGATTACCAGCGCGACGAACTACCTGCCCCCCTCCACCCAACTGCGGCGGATCATCATCCAAGGCGGCGGCGCGGTCATAGGCATCGGGGCCTATTTCATATTTTCCAACATCGACATGGAGCATTTTTCGGAAAAGTGGTCTCTCTTTTTCCTGTTCGGCCTGGGCTTCATTGCCCTGCTCCGCTTTTTTGGAACAGACGACGGCACCGGCAACCGCGCGTGGCTGAAATTCCCCGGCGTTCCCTTCAGCATCCAGCCGTCAGAGGTCGTGAAGCTGACTTACACGGTCTTGCTGGCGAAGCAGCTGGCGTGGTTCCGGGAAAACCGCAAAATGAAAGGCCTCAGCTCCCTGGTTTTTCCTGCGGCCCACGCCGGCCTGATGTTCGTCTGGATTTACTTTTTCTCCAAGGACGCGGGCAGCGGGCTGGTATACCTGGTGATGTATGCCGGGATGGCGCTGGCGGCGGGGCTGGCATGGTATTGGTTCGCACTAGGCATCGGGACCCTCGGCGCAGGCATCGGCCTGCTGGCGGTGTTTGAGAAGCTTCCCCAGTACTGGGTGGACCGTTTCCATGTAGTCTTTGACCACAGCTATATGAACCCCGGCGGCGATGTTGGCTGGCAGCAGCGGAAAGGGCTGCTGGCCCTGGGCAGCGGCGGCCTATTTGGCCAAGGCCTCTTCCAGGGCATCCAGACCCAGGGAGAAAAGGGCAGCTTGCCCGCCCGTCAAACGGACTTCATTTTCTGCGTCTGCGGGGAAGAACTGGGCTTTATAGGCTGCCTGTTTATCATAATTCTGGAATTTCTCCTCGTCTACCGCTGCTTCCAGACGGCCCGCCAGGCAAAAAGCAGTATGGATGCGCTGATTTGCGTGGGGTTCGGCTCGATGCTGATTTTCCAGACGGTAGAGAACATCGGGATGTGCCTGTTTGTCATGCCGGTGATTGGCTTGACGCTTCCCTTTTTCAGCTACGGCGGCAGTTCCATCGTCTCCCTCTACGCAGCCATGGGCATCGTCTCCGGGGTCCGGAGCCGGACGCTCCCGGACTGGCTGCGAAAAACCTAAAACCGCCGCGATGACCAGAGGAGCCGGAAAACAGTACGTTTTCCGGCTCCTCCGCCTGTGTGCGCCTCTGAAGGCTTCAGAGGGGGTGACTGTATCAAGCAAGCCCTATTCACAAAAAGTTCACTTGACAAAAGGGCAGAACTGTAGTATATTCCTTTTTAGGATTTAGTCCTAGTAAGGAGCAAGACCGATGGCGGATAGAAATACGATGCAAAAGGAGATTATTTGCCAAACGCTGCGGGAGATGCACTGCCACCCCTCAGCCGCAATGGTATACGACCAGGTGCATCAGAGCCATCCTACCATCAGCCGCTCCACGGTCTATCGTGTGTTATCCCGAATGGCGGAGGAAGGCAAAATCCTCCGGTTGGATCTGGCTGGGGGCGACAGCCGCTACGACGGCGAAGTGGAACCCCACAGCCACGTCCGCTGCCGCGTATGCGGCGTAATGGCGGACCTTCCAGCCGCGCCGGTGGGACAGCCCGCCGATGACCAGGGGTTTCTGCTGGAGGAGTGCGCGGTAATGTACCGGGGCCTATGCCCTTGCTGCCGGCGCAAGGCGGAAGCGCAATGTTAGTTACGCCGCGAGGCGTCTATAATAATGATTCAATCAAAAATTGAAAAGGAGATTTTTACTATGAAGAAGTGGGTTTGCCCCGTATGTGGTTATGTTCATGAGGGAGATGTCCCCCCCGAGAAGTGTCCCCAGTGCGGCGTTCCCGGCGCGAAGTTTACCGAGCAGAAGGGTGAGATGAGCTGGGCTGCCGAGCATGTAGTGGGTGTTGCCAAGGGCGTTGACGAGCGCATCCTGGAAGGTCTCCATGCCAACTTTACCGGTGAGTGTACCGAAGTCGGCATGTATCTCGCCATGGCCCGTGTAGCCCACCGCGAGGGCTATCCCGAGATCGGCCTGTACTGGGAGAAGGCCGCCTACGAGGAGGCCGAGCATGCCGCTAAGTTCGCCGAGCTGCTGGGCGAGGTGGTGACTGACTCCACCAAGAAGAACCTGGAGATGCGCGTCGAGGCCGAGAACGGCGCCACCGCCGGCAAGATGGAGATCGCCAAGCTGGCTAAGGAGCTGGGGCTGGACGCCATCCATGACACCGTCCACGAGATGGCCCGCGACGAGGCCCGGCATGGTAAGGCGTTTAAGGGGCTGCTGGAGCGGTATTTCAAGTAAGATTTTTGCCACAATTTCAGCACTTTTTGAGGGGAACGGGGAAACCTGTTCCCCTCTTTTTAGATGTGATGTGCGAGTTAGCGTGTGGTTCCTATCTGGCATTCGCTTTTTCAGCTTTCACAGGCGCGGCTTGTCGGGGGACCGGTCTTGCCGCTTTTTCTAAAAAAATTTTGCCATTCTAACCGAAAACCTCTATACAAAAACGAGATTTTTTGGTATATTAAAGAAAGTGATTCTATTTTTACAGGAGGTTGCTTTCCTATGAGCGCATTAACTGATCTTATTTATTCCGGTTCCAATGCCGTGGCTGGCCTGACGGAGGGCGCGGTTAACGACGCGATCGCCAAGCATGGCGCGGATACGCCGGTGGTTTTCCCTGACACAGCCTACTTCTTCCCCACGATCTATGCCGCTACCGGCGTAAAAGTCAAGACGCTGGGCGATCTGCCCGCCTGCGTGGGCGTCCTTAAAAGCTTGATTACCAACCAGGACGATCTCGGCGCGGCGCTGAATGCAGGTCTCGCTACCGCTGTGGGCGCGGAGATTATAGAAGGTTTGAAATATGTGGGCGGCGCGGACCCCTACGCCGAAGATTCCGGCATCGGTTTTGTGCCTGACCCCATTATCCGCTCCCTGGGCGTTCCGCTGGTAACCGGCGATATTCCCGGTGTTGCCGTGGTGCTGGGCAAGGCGGACGATGGCGCCGATGTGGCGAAGGTGGTCAAGGACTACCAGTCCAAGGGCATCCTTACCTTCCTGATTGGCGAGTGCATTGAGCAGGCGCTTGCCGCTGGTGTGAAAATGGGCTTGGAGCTGCGGGTGGTACCCTTGGGACACGATGTAACCAGCGTGATTCATGTTGTCACCGTCGCGATTCGCGCCGCCTTGATTTTCGGCAACGTGAAGCCCGGCGATTTGGCCGGCCTGCTGGCTTATACCAAGGAGCGCGTTCCCGCTTTTGTCAATACCTTCGGCGCGCTGGATCCCGTGGTGGTTTCCGCAGGCGCGGGGGCTATTGCTTTAGGCTTCCCGGTGGTTGTGGATCAGGATATTGGCGGTTTGCAGGTTCCCGGCGCGCTGGAAGCCGTTACCAGCCATGATGAAACCGCAAAACACTCCCTGTCCCTGCGGGGCATCCATATCAAGGTCAAGGAATTGCCCATTCCGGTGGCTTTCGCCGCCGCCTTTGAGGGTGAGATTATCCGTAAGGCCGATATGAAGGTGGAGTTCTGGTCCAGTAAGAATACTACCTGCGAACTTGTCACTATGCGGGACGCGGACGCGGTGGAGGACCATAAAATTGTTATTGACGGTCCTGATATCGACAACGGTGAGACGGAGTATGCCCTGGCGACCTATATCGAGGTCTATGGCGCGAAGATGCAGAAGGATTTTGAATCCGTTATCGAACGGAAAATCCATGCCTGGTTCAACTACATGGAGGGCGTGATGCACACCGGACAACGGAACCAGTTCCGTATCCGGATTTCTAACGACGCCTTCCATAAGGGCCTGCGGATGAAGCACTTCGGCGAAGTCCTCTACTATATGATTATGGACGAGTTCGCCGCTGTGGTGGATAAGTGCCAGGTCACCCTGGTTACCGACCCGGTGAAGGCGAAGAAGGTCCTGGACGAGGAGGCGATGCCCGCCTACAACGCCCGTGACGACCGGCTCAGCTCCATGACCGACGAAAGCGTAGACAAATTCTATACCTGCATCCTCTGCCAGTCCTTCGCCCCCAGCCATTGCTGCGTGGTGACGCCGGAACGCCTTGGGCTTTGCGGCGCGGTGAGTTGGCTGGACGCCAAGGCCACCAAGGAACTGAATGATGCAGGACCCTGCCAGCCTATCAGCAAGGAAGGCTGCACCGACGAGGTGAAGGGCTACTACCCCGACGTGGACCGGATGGTTCATGCCGCTACCCAGGGCGCGGTGGAGCATGTGAGCCTGTATTCGATTATGGAAGACCCCATGACCTCCTGCGGCTGCTTCGAGTGTATCTGCGGCATCGAGCCTATTTCTAACGGCCTTGTCATCTGCAACCGGGAGTTCAAGGGCATGACGCCTACCGGCATGACCTTCGGCGAGCTGGCCTCCATGACCGGCGGCGGGGTGCAGACGCCTGGCTTTATGGGCCATGGACGGCATTTTATCGCTTCCAAAAAGTTCGCCGCCGCTGAGGGCGGCATTGCCAGAATTGTCTGGATGCCCAAGGAGCTGAAGGACGATGTGGCGTCCAGGCTCAACGCTACCGCGAAAGAATTGCTGGGGATTGATCATTTCTGCGACATGGTGGGGGATGAGACCATTACCTCTGATCCGGAGGAGCTGCTCAACTTCCTGACGGAAAAGGGCCATCCTGTGATGAACCTGGCTCCGCTGATGTAACATGTCTGCCCGGGGACGGCTGCGTCCCCGGGCGTTTTTTTCGGCAAATATCGGGGCTTCTTGTGATTCTTGCTGAAAAGCCGCACGGATATTTAGCACATTTCCCATCTTGCCAGATGGGGTCGGGCGGTGTATCATAAAATTAATTAAATTAAATAAGTAATTCAGCGGCGCGACCCTGCCGCTTATGGAGGTAAATGCTATGCCATTGGTTCCTATGAGAGCTATCCTGGATGCTACCGAGAAGTACAACTACGCCCAGGGCGCGTTCAATGTCAACGCCGTCTGCCAGGCCAAGGCCGTCATCGAGGTCCATGAGATGTTCCGTTCCGCCGCGATCTTGCAGGGGGCGGATTTGGCCAACGCTTTCATGGGCGGGCGCACCGATTTCGCCAACGGCACCCTGGAGGATAAGAAAAAAGGCGCGCTGAATATTGCCAACGCCGTCAAAAAGTATGCCGAGACCAGCCCGGTTCCCGTGGCGCTGCATTTGGACCACGGGAAGAATCTGGATTCCTGCATCGCCGCTATTGCGGGGGGATATACCTCCGTCATGATCGACGGTTCCTCCCTGCCCTTTGACCAGAATGTGGAGCTGACCCGTGAGGTGGTCAAATACGCCCATGAGCGGGGCGTCACCGTGGAGGGGGAACTGGGCGTCCTGGCCGGGGTGGAAGACCACGTCTTCGCCGCTAATTCGACCTACACCAACCCTATGGACGCGGTGAAGTTCTTCCGCCAGACCGGCGTGGACGCGCTGGCTATCAGCTACGGCACCAAGCATGGGGCCAACAAGGGGAAGGATACCATCATCCGCAAGGAAATTGCTATTGCGACCAAGGAGTGCATGATGCACGAGGGGATCGAGGGGACACTTGTCAGCCACGGGTCTTCTACCGTACCCCAGTACATCGTCTCTGAGATCAATGCCTTGGGCGGCGATATTCATGATGCTTACGGCATTAAGAAGGAGCAGCTTAAGGAGGTCTCCAAGCTGGGCATCCGCAAGATCAATGTGGATACCGACATCCGGCTGGCGGTGACCCGCAACCTGCGGGAGCTGTTCAAAAATGAGCCAGAACTGCGGGAAAAGACCTCCATCAGCGCGATTTACCAATTGCTGCTGGCAAATCCTTCCGCCTTCGACCCCAGGGTGTTCCTGCCGCCTGTTATGGATACCGTTATGTATGGCAATGTACCTGATGAGGACATCGGCTGCATCGTGGACTGTATTGAGCGGGGCGTGAAGGAAGTGGTCGGAACCCTCATTGTGGAGTTCGACAGCGTGGGGAAGGCTCCGCTGATTGAAGCCGTCAGCCTGGACGAGATGGCGGAGCGGTACAGAAAGAAGGGCATCTGATGGGTAAAAAAATTCTCGTCGCCCACGGCGGCGGGCCTACAGCGGTGATCAACTGCTCTTTGCAGGGGGTGGTGGAGGCCGCGAGGGCTTCTGGGAAGGTGGATAAAATCTATGCCGCCCGGTTCGGCGCAGAGGGGATCTTGAAGGGCGACCTGCTGGATTTGACCAACGTCCCTGCGGAGACGATTGCCAAACTGCGCCATACGCCCGCTTCCGCCATCGGGTCCTGCCGGCGGAAGCTCTCGGAGGCGGATTATCCCACCGTGCTGGAGACGCTGAAACGGTTTGAGATTGACTGCTTCTTCTACAACGGCGGCAACGATTCTATGGATACCTGCCATAAGGTCAACGAACTGGCGAAAAAGGAAGGGCTGGATTTGCGGGTTATCGGAATCCCAAAGACGATGGACAATGATTTGGATATTACCGACCACTGCCCCGGGTTTGGCTCCGCCGCGCGGTACGCGGCCCTCAGCGCCGCAGAACTGGCGCTGGACGCGTCGGGACTGCCCATCCATGTGGTGGTTCTGGAACTGATGGGCCGCAACGCCGGGTGGGTTACCGCCGCCGCCGCCATGGCCGCTAGGCTTACGGACTGCGAGGTGCTGACATATCTGCCGGAAACGCCGGTGGACGAGGATAAGATGCTGGCCGGCATTGAGCGGCATTATGCGAAAGGCAGGGGCCTGCTGGTGGCGGTCAGCGAGGGGGTTCGCGGGCTGGATGGCAAGCCGCTGGCGGATACGGGCATGGTGGACGGCTTCGGCCATACGATCCCCGGAGGCGCCGCGCAGCATGTGGCGGATCAAATCATCCAAAAGCTGGGGATTAAGTCCCGGGCGGAAAAGCCGGGGCTGCTGGGACGGGCCAGCATTCCCTATGTCTCCATCCCGGACCGGGAGGAGGCGTACGCGGTGGGGAAATTTGCGCTGGAAGCCGCGCTGCGGGATGAGAGCGGTTATATGGCGGCAATTGCCGCAGAGCGGTCCCCCGTGTACCGGAGCAGCCTGTTTTTGGCTCCCCTGGCGGATGTGGCGAACGTAGAGAAAAAATTCCCGGTGGAGTGGATCGTGGACGGCAACCAAATTGCAGAACCGTTTTTCCAGTACGCCCTGCCTCTGATGGGCGGGGATTTCCCGGAATACGCCCTGCTGAGAAAGTGAGACGCTATGAAACATATTTACTTGAACCTCAAACGCTTTGACGTGCCTGTGGAATTGGGCGGCGTGAACCGGCTGGCCCCTGTGAAGGACTGGGGGGCGGCGGTGGTGGGCGGCACCCAGGACGCGCTGAAAAAATACGACCCCGCTAAGGTGGAGTTCGTCCAGTACTTACCGGAAGCCCACCTTCTGGGCGCGGCTGCCGCGAAATCAGAGGGCAGCCCGGTGCAGCTTGGCAGCCAGGGGGTCTACCGGATGAATACCGCCGTGGGCGGGAATTTTGGGGCCTTTACAACCAACCGGCCCGCTTCTATCGTGAAGGCTATGGGCTGCTCCTCGGCCTTGATCGGACACTGTGAGGAGAGGAACGATAAGAAGGGGATTCTGGCGGAAGCCGGGGCGGCGGATATGTCCGCCGTGAACCGTTTGCTCAATCAGGAGATCAAATGCGCCCAGGACGCAGGGCTGGCGGTTCTGTACTGCATCGGCGAGACCAGCGAGGAACAGCCGGAATGGGAGAAGGTGCTGGGCGAGCAGCTGGATGTGGGGCTGGACGGCGTGGATAAAAGCCGGGTGGTCATCGGCTATGAGCCGGTCTGGTCCATTGGACCCGGCAAGACGCCGGCGGGGAAGGACTACATTACGAAGATCGCCCGGTTTGTCAAGGAACGCACCGGCGGGATGGACGTG
The DNA here is from genome assembly GCA_947649615.1 of uncultured Clostridia bacterium. Lineage (GTDB taxonomy): Bacteria > Bacillota > Clostridia > Oscillospirales > Oscillospiraceae > Pelethomonas. The sequence continues at coordinate 27,691 of CANSSG010000014.1, forward strand.
GTCTACGGCGGCGGACTGAAGGCTGATAACGCGGCGATGCTGGCGTCTATTGACGAGATTGACGGCGGGCTGATCGCGCTGACGCGCTTCCAGGGGGAGATCGGGTTCTATCCCGATGAGTATCTGGAAATCATCCGGTTGTATTTAGGAGAATAAATGATGAAGCTTGATTTTGAATACGGCCACGGCCTGATGAGCGCCGTGCTGCCGGACAGTACCGACGTGTTTATCCCGGGCGAGACCGTGGCGGACCCGCCCTGCCTGCCCCAGGATTGGGACAGCCTTTACAGCGCGACGCTGGACAGCATCCGCCATCCCACCGGCATGAAGCCCCTGAAGGAACTGGCCGGACCCGGCAAGAGCGTGGTTTTCGTCATCCCTGACATCGTTAAGGGCGGCTGTCAGGCAACCAGCCACCGGAAGGTGGCCATCCGGGCCTGCCTGGATGAGCTGTATGCCGCGGGCGTGGAGAAGAAAGACATTTTGATGATGATATCCAACGGCCTGCACCCCAGGGCTACCGTGCCGGAGATGAAGCAGATTCTAGGCGAAGAGCTGTTCGGCGAGTTCTATTATTCCGGCCAGCTTACCAGCCATGACAGCGAGGACCAGGCCCATATGGTGGACTTGGGCGTTACGCGGCGGGGGGACCCCGTGCTGATGAACAAGTATGTCTTTGACTGCGACATCCCCATCCTGATCGGACATACCCAGGGGAATCCCTACGGCGGGTACTCCGGCGGCTATAAGCACTGCGCTACCGGCATCACCCATTGGCGCTCCATCGCCAGCCACCATGTACCCCAGGTGATGCACCGGGCCGATTTTACCCCCGTGTCCGGGAAGAACCTGATGCGGACCAAGTTCGATGAGATCGGCATGTGGATGGAGGAGAAGATGGGACACCCCTTCTTCTGCTGCGACGCGGTGCTGGATACCTACTCCCGGCAGATCGCGGTTTTCTCCGGCTGCGCGGCGGAGATGATGCCCAAGAGCTGGGAGGTGGCCGACAAGCGGACCTATGTGCCTTTTGCGGAGAAGAAATATGACGTGATGGTCTTTGGGATGCCCCAGGCCTTTCACTACGGCGACGGCATGGGAACCAACCCCATCCAGATGATGCAGGCCCTCTCCGCGCAGGTCATCCGCCACAAGCGGGTGATGAAGGATAACTGCGTGATTATCTGTTCCTCTGCCTGCAACGGCTACTTCCACGATGAACGCTGGCCCTACCTGCGGGAGCTGTATGAACTGTTTCAGCACGATTACATGAATATCCTGCCGGATATGAACCGGTATGGCGAGTATTTTGCCACCAATGAGGAGTATATTCGGAAGTACCGCTTTGCCAACGCGTTTCATCCCTTCCACGGCTTTTCCATGATGAGTTGCGCCCACATCGCGGAGATGAACACATCCGCCATCTACATCGTGGGCGCCCAGGAGCCGGGCATTGCCCGGGGCATGGGGCTGAAGACCCGGGCCACCTTCGAGGAGGCCTTGGCCGATGCTATGAAGAAGTACGTAGGGCCAAACCCCAGCATCCTGGCCCTGCCCAAGACCTTCAAGGTGGGCGCGGTACACCTGTGCATGAAGGACGAGCCTTACGACGGCACCAGCGGACACGGCGGCTGCGGCTGCTGAGCGGCAGAAATCGGAGAAGAAATGAGAGTAAAGGATGGTGTCCAATGAGCAGAAAACACAGGAGAGATTTGACCCATGCGGAGAAAATGGCCGTGGCGTCCAACTGGATGTGGCTGGCGGTTTCCCTGGCGGTGGCGCTGCTGGTGTGGTTCGGCCTTTCCAAGGGGCAGAAAACGGGCCGCAGCTTTCCGTTTATCTATGCCGTGGCCGACGGCATGAAGACCATGATCGAGCGGGACGCGCTGTGGAGCGACTTCGCCAGCAGCATGATCTCTGTGGCCATGGGCTTCGGCCTGGGCTTCGTCACTGCGCTGCCAATGGCGTTCCTTATGGCGTGGTACGCCCCGGTACGCCGGATCATTGAGCCGTGGATCAACTTTATCCGCAACATCCCCGCCCTGGCCTACGCGCCCCTGATTGTCATCATGCTGGGCGTGGGCCGCGCCCCCTCGGTGGTGCTGATTTGGATTTGTACGTTTATGACCATGTGCATTACCATTTTCCACGGCATCCGGAATATCGACAATACGCTGGTCAAGGCCGCCCGGGTCCTGGGGGCTAACGACATGGATATCTTTTTCCGGATCACCCTGCCCGCTACGGTGCCGTTTATTCTGACCGCCGTGCGGCTGGGGCTGAGCGCGGGCCTGACGACCCTGCTGGCGGCGGAGTCTACCGGCGCACAGGCGGGCCTGGGGATGCGGATCCGTACGCTCCAGACGACCTTCGAGACCAACGCGATGCTGGGGTACATCATTCTGATCGGAATCATCGGCACACTGCTCAACACCCTTGTGGACTTTATCGAAAGGAGGCTGACGTCATGGCAGGAGAAACGGGAAGAAGCGTGACCCCGGGCGAAAATGTGAAGATACAGATCAAGGACGTCAAAAAGGAATACCATGGCGACCATGGGACGACCGTAGCCTTGAACGGGGTCAACCTGGATATCATGGAAAACGAGTTCATCTGCGTGGTCGGCCCCTCCGGCTGCGGGAAGTCTACGCTGCTGAATGTGCTGGCCGGTCTCCATGAGGCCAGCAGCGGCGATTGCTATCTGGACGGCGAGCGCATCGTGGGTACGGATGTAAAGCGTGGCGTCGTTTTCCAGCAGTACGCCCTGTTCCCCTGGCAGACGGTGATCCAGAACGTGATGTTCGGGCCGCAGATGAGACGCCTGCCTAAGGCGGAGTGTGAAGCCATCGCCCGGAAATACATTAAAATGGTGGGGCTTGAGGATTTTGAAAATTCCTATCCGAAGGAGCTGTCCGGCGGTATGAAGCAGCGGGTGGCCATTGCCCGCGCCTACGCCAACAACCCGGAAGTCCTGCTGATGGACGAACCCTTCGGCGCGTTGGACGCCCAGACCCGCGCCCAGCTTCAGACGGAGCTTCTCAAGACCTGGGAGGAGGAGCGGAAGACCTGCTTCTTCATCACCCATGACGTGGATGAGGCGGTGCTTTTGGCCCAGCGGGTGGTGATTATGTCCGCACGGCCGGGCCGGATCAAGCGGATCGTTGACATCGACATCCCCTACCCCCGGGACCAAGGCACCAAGAGCCAGCCGCGTTTTATGGAATTAAAGGCCGAGATTTGGAACGAAGTGTACCAGGAGTACTTGGAGGTACGGAAGTAGGCCGCAGCAATTTTTGGTTCAGGAGGGCGGTTCCGCTCTTTTGATACAGCGTACAAATTATTTGGAAATTATGGAGGAAAATGAAATGAAGAAACTGACAGCCCTGTTGCTGGCGCTCGTCATGACCCTGGCCCTGGCGGCCTGCGGCGGCGATAACAAAGCCGGCGGCAATCCCCCCGCCGATCCCCCGAAGACCGACGCTCCTACTGAGCAGGAGAAGAAGGACGAAGAGCCTGCCGAGCCTGCCGGTCCCGAACCCATTACCCTGCGCATCGGCTATATGCCCAACTACGCTTCCCTGTGGGGCGTACTGTCCGCTATTGAGCAGGGCTGCTTCGCCGAGGAGGGCATTACCATTGAACTGACGGAGTTCCCTGACGGACCCTCTGAGATCGCCGCTATGGAAGGCGGCTCCATCGACCTGGCCTACATCGGCAAGGGCGCGCACCGCCTTTGCATCCTGGGCAGCGCCGTGATCTTTGCGCCCAGCTCCGTCCATACCGTTGATAAGGTCGTCGTTATGCCGGAGAGCGGCATTCAGTCTGTTGAAGACCTGGCCGGGAAGACCATTGCCTTTAACTCCGGGTCTTCCTCCGAATCCACCTTTAACAACGCGCTTGCCGTGGCCGGCATCACCCGGGACGATGTGACGGCTATGGATTTGGGCATCGACAATATCGTAGCGGCCGCCGTGTCCGGCTCCATTGACGCTGCTGTGTGCTGGAATCCCTATTCCGGCCAGATTCTCCAGCAGGTGGAAGGCTCCTATGAGATCGAGTTTGCCGACGGCTCCACGAACATCTCCAGTTGGATTTGCCTGCCTGGGTACGCCGAGGAGAACCATGACGTTCTGGTCCGGTTCAGCCGCGCGCTCTACAAGGGCATGGATTGGGGTTCCCAGACCGGCAACTACGAAGCGGTGGCCCAGTACTGTGCGACCCAGACCAAGACTGGCCTGGACGCCAACCTGCTTCAGGTGGGTGACGCCCATTGGTTCAACATTGCCGATTTGAAGGCCGGCGTGGCGGATGGCACCCTTAAGGGCTATTATGAGGGAATGCAGAACGATATGGTGAAGACCGAGAACATTAAGCCCGAGGAAGCCAAGGAAGATGTGGGCGAGTTCGTTCTGTTCGACGTGATTGAGGAAGCTCTGAAGTAAGAAACGTCTCCGCTCCCGTGGAAAAGGAGTGGAATGGGTCCGGTGGAGCATGGTTCCATCGGACCCGCTTTTTAAGAGGAGGGGAATGGCTTTGCACGTCAACTGCGGCGGGCCGCATGATGAGACGCTGTCGTTTGCGGGAAGTGAATTGGAACGCTATATGGAGCGGATGCTGCCGGATGGCACGGAGGACGTTTCCATTCGCCTCTTGGCGGGCCGGGAGAAGGAAGAGGCGGAAAGGTTTTCTGTTTCTATGACGCCTGCGGGCGGTTCTATAACCGGAAATTGTCCGCGGGCGGTCCTTTTGGGCGTGTACGACTACCTGCGGCGGCTGGGGTGCCGGTTCCTCGGGCCTGGAAAACATTGCGAGATGATTCCAAGCATCCGCCGGGAACAGTTGGCGGCGGTCTATGAGAAGCGGGCGTCCTTCCGCCACCGGGGTGTGTGCATCGAGGGGGCCGACAGCCGGGAAAATGTGCTGCATTTTATCGACTGGCTGCCGAAGGCAGGGTATAATGCCTTCTTTTTGCAGTTCAAGACCCCCTATGCCTTCTTAAAGCGGTGGTACCGGCATGAGAATAACCCCCTGCGGGAACCGGAACCATATACCGAGGCGGACGCGGAGCGGGATATGGCTGCCTTCGAAGCTGCCGTCAAGCGGCGGGGCCTGCTCCTGCACAAGGCGGGCCACGGATGGACGGGGGAGGTGCTGGGCTTCCACGCGCTGTCCTGGGATGCGGAGCGGGCGCCGCTGGCGGAGGAGAAGCGGGGCTTGGCCGCTGAGATCGACGGGCGGCGGGCGCTGTGGCACGGCGTTCCGGCCAATACCAATCTGTGCTTTTCTAACAGGCAGGCCGTGGATGCTTTTGCGGAGCGGGTGGTGGAATATGCGGCGGGGAACCCTGCGGCGGACTATGTCCATGTGTGGCTGGCGGACGCTTTCAACAATGTGTGTGCGTGTGATGCATGTCGTGAGACAACCTTGTCCGACCAGTACATAGCCCTGCTCAACGAAATCGACCGGCGGCTGGCCGCTTCGGGGCTGGGGACGCGGATCGTATTCCTGCTGTATCAGGAGCTTCTGTGGCCCCCGGTCCGGGAACGGCTGGCGAATCCAGACCGGTTCGTCCTCATGTTCGCGCCCATCAGCCGGACCTTTGAAGCGTCCTACGCCCTGGATGGGCCGGAAAAGGAAATACCGCCTTATATCCGAAACCAGATTACCCTGCCTACGGATCTGGGGGAAAACCTGGCGTTCCTGCGGGGGTGGCAGAAGACGTTCGATGGAGACGGCTTTGTGTATGACTACCCGCTGGGCCGCGCCCACTACGGCGACCTGGGCTATGTCCATATGGCCCGTATCACCGGCGGCGATGTGAAGAAGCTGCGGCAGATGGGGCTGGACGGCTATATTAGCTGCCAGGAGCTTCGCGCGGCGCTGCCGAACGCACTGCCAAACTATGTGATGGGCTATACGCTTTTTGACGAGACGGCGGATACCGGGGACTTAATCAATGAGTACTTCCAGGCCGCTTACGGCGAAGACTGGGAGCGGGTGAAGGCGTATCTGACCACGCTGTCCCGCCTGAGCAGCCGGGATTATGTCAATGGGAAGGGCGGGCGCGTATCGGCGGGTATGGCCCGCCGGATGGTGGCTTTGCAGGCGGCCTGCCGGGAAGCTGCGCCCTGGGTGGACGCCCGCAGGGACCAGGGGTTGTACTGGCGGCTGCTGGCGTACCACAGGGAATATGCGATGCAGCTTGCCCGGGCGCTGGAACTGCTGGCCGCAGACAGGCCGGAGGAGGGCCGGGAGGCGTGGCTGGCGCTGGGGAAGCTGATACAAGAAAACGAGCCGGAATTCCAGCCCTACCTGGACGTATACCGGGTGCTGGAGGTTACGGCAAATTATACCGGCTTCCGTGGGTTGGGAGCCTGAAGGAGGGTATATTATGCGCCATGAATATTATTATTACGACAAAGCCCAGCTTTTGGCGTCGCCGAAGCTGCCCGTTGCCGTTATGGCGGACAACGCCGCCGTGTTTCAGACGATGGCCGGGGAAATGGCGGAGGAGATCAAGCGGAAAAATGCACTGGGGGAGAAAACAGTGTTTATCTGCCCTGTTGGCCCGGTGGGACAGTATCCTTACTTCGTTGAAATGGTCAACAAGGAAAAAATCAGCCTGAAAAACGTTTGGTTCCTTAACATGGATGAGTATCTTACCGATGATAAGGAGTGGATTGATAAGAACCACCGGCTCAGCTTTCGGGGCTTCATGGACCGGACGGTGTATACCAAAATCGACCCCGCCCTGGTCATGCCGGAAAACCAGCGGGTGTTTCCCGACCCGAAGGACCCGGAAAATATGTGGCGGACGATCCAAGCGCTGGGCGGGGTGGATATCTGCTTCGGCGGCATCGGCATCAACGGACACGTCGCTTTTAATGAAGCCCAGGACGAGTTGACGCCGGACCAGTTCCGCGCCCTGCCGGCCCGGGTGCTGGAAATCTCGCGGGAGACGCGTACCGCTAACGCCATCGGGGACTTGAACGGCGCGGTGGACGATATGCCCCGTTGGTGCGTCACCATCGGCATGAAGGAAATTTACAGCGCCAGGAAAATCCGGCTGGGATGCTTCCGGGATTGGCACCGCGCGGTAGCCCGCCACGCGGCCTATGGCGAGGTTTCCGCACACTTCCCTGTGACGCTGCTGCAAGAGCATCCTGACGCGCTGCTGCGGATCACGGAATTTGTGGCAAATCTGCCGGAATGAGGAGGCGGGGTATGAGCGTACGCTGCATGATTAACGGCCAGGTGTATGTGGGCCGCCGCTTCCAGGCGAAAACCGTCTGCATAGAGGATGGGAAGATCCGGCTGCTGCCCCCGGATGCGCCCGTGCCGGAGGGGGAGGCCTATGACGCTGCGGGGGAAAAGATCGTCCCCGGGTTCATCGACGTCCATACCCACGGCGCCGTCGGCGTAGATGTGAACAGCGCGCCGCCGGAGGGTTTGGAGAAGATCGCACGGTTTTTTGCCGGGAATGGCACCACCTCCTGGCTGGCGTCCGTGCTGACGGACACCGAGGAACAGACCCGCTGGTGTATTACGCAATACAAGGCGCACCGGCAGAACGGGACTGCTGGGGCGGAGCTGCTGGGCATCCATTTGGAAGGGCCGTTTTTGGCGGCGGCTTACAAGGGCGCTATGCCGGAGCATCTGCTGCGGAAAGGGGACGCCGGTTTGCTGCGGGCCTACCAGGAACTTGCAGAGGGCGGCGTCCGGTATCTGACCATTTCCCCGGAGGTGGAGGGGGCTGTTGAACTGATTCCCACCACTAGGGAACTGGGGATTGTTGCCGCGATCGGCCACTCCGGCGCGGATTATGAGACCGCTATGGCGGCAATCGCTTCCGGGGCGCAGGCGGCGACGCATACCTTCAACGCCATGCAACTCCTCCATCAGCACCGGCCTGCCATCTGCGGCGCGGTGCTGGAAAGCGACGTCTACTGCGAAGCGATCTGCGATGGGCGGCACCTTCACCCCGCTGTCGTGCGCTTGCTGCTGAAGGTCAAGGGCATCGAACGGGTGGTTGCCATTACAGATTCCATCATGGCGGCGGGATTGCCGGATGGAAAGTACCACTTGGGCGTCAATGAAGTGGTGGTGGAGGACGGCGATGCGAAGCTGGCGTCCGACGGCACCCGGGCGGGCAGCACCTTGACCCAGGATGCGGCGTTGAAAAACCTGTTGGCTTTCACCGGACGGACCCTGGAGGACGTGCTGCCGCTGCTGACGGAGAATCCTGCAAGGCTGATTGGCGTGTTTGACCGGAAAGGCTCGGTTGCCGATGGGAAGGACGCGGATTTGGTGGCGCTGGATGATAAAAACAATATCTCCGCCGTGTTTGTGCGGGGAGAGAAGATCCGGTAATTAAGTTTTAAAGCGAAGGGAGGGCGGCGCCATGCAGTTTGAACAGGGGGCTAACCCGGCGCGGGTCAAGGCGCTCAATCAGGCCGCAATTTTAAAGGCAATTTACCACCACGGGCCAATCAAGCGGGCGGAAATTGCCAAGCGGCTGGGGCTGACGCTGCCTACCATTACGACCAACGTCAGTGCTATGATCAGGCGGGGGGTGGTCCGGGAGGCTGGCTCCGCCCAGCCCGGGGAGGGCTATCTGGGGCGGAAGGCGCACCCGGTAGACATCGTGCCGGAGTCCAGGCGCTTTATCGGCGTGGAAATCCAGGGCGCACGGCGGACGCTGTGCCTGCTGGACTACCGGGGCCGCGCCCTGTATACCCGGGCGGATGGGGAGGATTGCCCGGACTATGGGCGGAATATGGAAATGGCCCGGGACATGATTCGGGACGCGCTGGAAGCCTGCGGCCTGACGCTGGCGGACATTGCCGGGATCGGCGTCTGCATGCCCGGGCTGGTGGACAACCGGCAGGGGACGCTGGTGGTGCGGCCCAGCCTAAACTGGTCGGGAAAGCATGTGCGGGGCGATATGGCCGCGCTGGTTGGCTATAATGGGCCGATCAGCGTGGAAAACAATGCCTGCGCCCGGGCTTATGGGGCGCAGCTTTTCCGGCGGGAGGCCCTGGGGGATGTGCAGACCTTTGCCTATCTATTTATCAACGTGGGCATTGCCTGCCCGCTGGTGCTCAATACCGCCAGCGTGTTCGGCTCCGTAGTGGGGGCCGGGGAGGTGGGCCATATGGTCATGGAGCGCGGCGGCCTTCGCTGCAACTGCGGCAACCGCGGGTGCCTGGAAGCCTACGCCAGCGATTGGGCGGTGCTGGGCCGGTGCAGGGATGCGCTGGCGGCCGGCCGGGCGCCGGTGCTGCGGCAAATCTGCGGCGGCCGCCCGGCGACGATGGAACTGCTCCTGGAAGCCCAGGGCGCGGGCGACCCGGATGCGGCGGAAATTGTAGAGAAGGCGGTTCATACCCTGGGGGTGGCTGTGGCGAATATTCATAATTTCGCCTGCCCCAGCCGGATGCTTATTGAGGGGAAGCTTTTTTGCCGCCAGGAAAACCGGGAACGGCTGCTGGAGGTGGTGCGGCGAAACCTTTGCAGCGTAATCCGCACGGGAGAGTTTATCTTCGTGGAGCCGGACCCGTTCAGCGGGGCTGTAGGCGCTGCCGCAGTGTCGATTTGCAAAGACTTGGAAACCTATGTGGAGTGAGGGGGAGCGCTATGGCGGTTTTCTTTCTGGTGAGCCTGCTGGCCAGCGCGGTGGGCGCGGTCTGCGGCATCGGCGGAGGCGTGATTATTAAGCCTGTGCTGGATTTGCTGCACTTGGAATCGGTCCAGGCGGTCAGCTTCCTGTCTGGCTGTACGGTGCTGTCTATGAGCTGCTACTCCGTGGGCCGCGCGATGCTGGCGGGGGAGAAACGGGTCTCCCTGGCGGCCGGGACGCCGCTGGCGGTGGGCGCGGCGGCAGGCGGGCTGCTGGGCAGCCAGGTATTCGCCGCCGTGAAGGGCTTGTTCGCGAACCCTAACGGCGTGGGGGCTGTCCAGGCGGGCTGCCTGGCGGTGGTGACGGCCGGGACGCTGGCTTACACCGTTTGCAAAAGCCGGATCAAAACCCGGCGGGTGGAAAGCAAATGGGCCTGTGTGGGCATTGGGCTGGCGCTGGGATGTGTGTCCAGCTTTTTGGGCATTGGCGGCGGGCCGATTAACCTGGTAGTGCTGTATTTCTTTTTCAGCATGGAGACCAAGACGGCGGCGGCGAACAGCCTGTATATCATCTTTTTCAGCCAGCTTGCCAATTTGCTGGCGACGGTCGTTTCCGGCGCGGTGCCGGCGTTCCAGCCGGTTACGCTGGTACTGATGGCTGCGGGCGGCATCGGCGGCGGGATCCTGGGCAGGAGCCTGAATAAGCGCATGGACAATCATGCGGTGGATGTGCTGTTTATTGGGCTGATGGCTGTCATTATCGGCATCAGCATCCTGAACAGCGTACGGTACGCCGTGGGGTGACTGGCTGTGCCGGGATAAAAACGTACGGAACAATTTGCCGGGAATTGTTCCGTACGTTTTTCTTTTATGGGATGAACTGGGCGGGGGATTTTGGAGGAAAAATTTGACGGATTTGGCGTTTGGCGGCAGCGCCAGCACTTGGCATGGCGCTGCCCCGCGTATTTTCCACTTTTCGCGGCATACTAGTGAAAAGTATGCGGGAAAAGAGGGGAAATATGAAAAAAACAAAAAAATTGGCGTCCTTGATTCTGGCGGTAATGCTGCTTCTGCCGGCTGCGGCCTGCGCAAGGCCGGTGGAACCGGACCTTACGGGCTATGCCGCCGGGCCGGCGGAAATCCCCAAAGAAATTCTCGGGGAACTGGACCCTGACACCTTGGAGAACCTGGTAGAGGAGCCGAAATATGTGGCGCTGACCTTTGACGACGGGCCTAGGGCGGATACTACCGGCCGGCTGCTGGACGGGCTGCTGGAACGGGGGGTGGCGGCAACCTTTTTTGTCATCGGGGAGCAGATTCCGTGCAATGAAGGGCTTTTGCAGCGGATGAAGGCCGAGGGACATCAGATTGGCAACCACACCTACTCCCATGTGCGCCTGCTGAAAGCGGATAAAGACGATGTGGTGGAGGAAGTCCATAAGTCGGAGACCCTTTTGCAGGAAGCTGTGGGGGAGGGGTGCTTTTGGCTGCGGCCCCCCTACGGACTGATTGGCAGCGAGAGGGCGAAGCTAATTCACACGCCCATGATCTATTGGTCCGTGGACCCGCAGGACTGGAAGCTGCTGGACAAGGATAAGGTGGCTGCCGCTGTGCTGGACGCGGTGCAGCCGGGCGACATCATCCTGCTGCATGACTTCTACTCTACCAGCGTGGATGCGGCGTTGGAGATTATTGACAAGCTACAGGCGGAGGGGTATGCTTTTGTCACGGTAGAGGAGCTGTTCCGCATCCAGGGGGTGGCCCCTCAGCCGGGGACCTTGTACGCAAGGCCCGACCGGGTCAAGCCGCTACATTGATTGGCCGGTTGAACTGCGGTTGAGCGATGGACGGAGCCGCTTAACCGCGCTTCCATTGCGGAAGCGGCGGGGGTGTGGTATTATAAGGGTGGGCCTGAAATAGGGAGGACGCTTCCGGAAATGAGGAACGCTCTATGGAGATCGGAAAACGGATTCAACAGCTCCGGCGGGAGAAAAACCTAACCCAGGAGCAGATGGCGGCGGCGCTGGGCGTCACCAGCGCGGCGGTCAGCAAGTGGGAGACCGGCGCGGCGATTCCGGATGTAGGGATGCTATGCCCTTTGGCCCGGATGCTGGGCATTACCGTGGATGCGCTGCTGGATTTCCGCCCGGCATTGACGCAGGAGGAGATCAACGTGCTGCTGGAGGACCGCAGGAAGCTTTTTGAGGAGAAAAAGGCTGGGGAAGCGGTTCAGTCCTGCGAGGCGCTGCTGCGGGAATACCCAAATGATTTGCACTTGAAATGCGCAGCGGCGGGGCTGTATATTATGTATATCGCCGCCGTTTTGGATGAGAAGTGGGTGGAGGGGCAGATAGAACGGGCCGTCTGCCTGCTGGAACAGTGCCGGAACAATGGCGGCGCGGACCTGGCGGCCTGTTCCCGCAGCATGCTGGTGAATCTATACGTGATGCGGGAGGACTTGGATAAGGCGCTGGAGATTCTGGACGAGCAGCCTCAGCCGGAAATCAACGTGCGGTTCATGCGGGGCAATATCCTTTTGCGAAAGAACGAACTAGACGAAGCAGAAAAAATGTTTCAGACCGAGCTGTGGACTGTGGGGCGGAACGCGGTGTTGGGGCTGGTGGGGCTTTACAATGCGGCGCGGCTGCGGAAAGATTGGAAACGGGCGGGGGAGTGCGTGGAGATTGCTGCCGCCGTGGAGAGAGACCTGCGCATGGATGAAATCGGCGGCTTGACCAGTACCCTACAGTTTTTGCGGGCTGAAGTCCTTTGCCGGGAAGGGAAGCTGGATGATGCTGTGGCTTGCTTGAGAGAGTATGTGAACGGGGGACTGGAGCAGTGGGCGCGGGTCAACAGCGAGGAACTGGTCAAGAGCAGCTTTTATGACAAGCTGAACGCCGGCGCCTCTGGCATGTCGGCGGCGTATTTGGCGCGGAATATCAGCGCTGTGTTGGAGGGAATGGAGAATTTTGACGCGTTGAAGGAACGGGAGGATTTCAAGGCGCTGCTGCGGAAGCTGGCGGATGTGGAATGATGGGCGGCAAGGTTTGCGGAGGGGCAGATGGGAATGCTCCTCCGCGAAATGAATCCGATATCCTACATTATAATATACATATTTGCAGGCCAGAGACAGAAACGGCAGGATTGGCTGCAATGTTACGCTTCTGTTACAAGGCGGGCAATCCCATTGACAAAACGACAACCCCATGTTAAACTCCCAACTGTAAACCTCGAAACGCCCTGCCCGGCTGTTCTCCCCGGAACAGATACGGGACCGGCTAGCCACGGTATGTGCTCCGGTGCGGACAAAAGGGTGGTACTTTCCGAGGATTACAAACTGAGGTAAGGGGCTTGATAATGGCCGTCTAGTACAAGAAAACGTGCAAAAACGGCAGAAAGTCAGGCAAACCGCCTCGAAAAATTAGAAGGAGGAAAAATCCACTATGAGAAATCTGAAGAAGATTCTCGCACTGGTGCTGGCCCTCGTAATGAGCCTTTCGCTCATGGCAACGGCTGGCGCCGCGGACGCCGCGGCCGGTGGTGAGCAGATTACCCCTGCTTACAAGACCGCCATCGACGTCCTCAAGGGCGTGGAGGTTTTCCGGGGCTATGAAGATGGTTCTATCAAGCCCCAGAACACCATCACCCGTGCCGAGGTCGCTACGATCCTGTATCGTATCGCCACCGGCGATGTGAAAGATGCGCAGAGCAGCATCTACACCGACATGAACGCCAGCTTCAGCGACCTGAACCAGGCCAACTGGGCGCGCGGCTATGTCAACTACTGCCAGAACGCCGAACTGATCGTCGGCGTGGGCGGCGGCAAGTTCAACCCCAACGACAAAATCACCGGCTATGCTACCCTGGCCATGATCCTGCGCGCGCTGGGCTATGACAAGAACGGCGAGTTCCGCGGCTCCGGCTGGGAAATCCGCACCGCTGCCAAGGCGCACGAGCTGGGCATCACCAAGAACATCACCGAAGCCCAGCTGGGCGGCGCCGCCACCCGTGAGATGGTCGCTGAGATCCTCTTCCGCGCCATCCTCAACGAGACCGTGACCTACAGCCCCCTCACCTCCGGCGGCTACACCAAGACCGGCAAGACCCTGGCGCATGAGAAGCTGGGCCTGGACGAGGTCGAAGGCGTCGTCATGGGTAACGAGTACGCCAACCTGGAGGATACCGACGTCCTGCCTGAGGGCAAGACCAAGCTGGACGGCAACCTCATCGACTACACCACCAATTTTGACGATATCGGCGAGCGCAAGCTGGCTTATCTCCAGAATGGTAAGAAGGTCCTGTCCATTGCCGACAGCTCCAAGAACACCCGCGAGTTCACCCTCGACGAGGGCAAGCTCTCCGACCTGCTGAAGAAGGCCGGCCTGAGCGCTGGCGATGCTGAGCACTTCATCAACTTTGATGAGTTCATTCAGTACACCACCCCCTACCGCATCCGCTACGTCCTGGAAGTCAGAGACGGCTACCTGGTGGGTACCGACCTGGTTGCCGCTGATGTCGCGGAGGCCATTAAGGATGCCAACGGCGACGCCGTTGTGACGGTTAACGCTACCGCCATCAGTGTCGTCCTCAAGCCCAAGTCCGGGGTCAGCAGCGTTGACCTCGACTGGATGGAGTACATCTTTGCGGACGGCGATCTGGAGAACAACGACGGCGACTACAAGGTTGGCGAAATCTACGTCAACACCCAGTCCACCAAGGATATCTCCGATGATCCCGACTACTACTTCGAGAAGTTCGTGGAGACCTTCATGGAGTACACCGACAATGTGGATCTGATCTCCAACAACGAGAACGGCAACTGGCTGAAGGTCATCGACAACGATGCCGACGGCGTGGCCGAGTACGTTCTGAAGGTCATCTACACCGGCGCCCAGGTGGAGCGTATCAAGAACGATACCATCACCCTGGATGTCAAGAACCATGCGCTGACCAACGGCCATGACCGCATCGGCGCAGGCAGCATCGAGACCATGGTCAACACCCTCACCAAGCAGGATGTCGTCAATATGAGCGACGAGGCACTGGAAGAGGGCGACGTGGTGTACTACGCCATCATCGACGGCGTGGCCCGCGCTTACAAGGCCGAGATGGTTTCCGCTACCATCGACAAGATCAACCGCAACACCAAGTCCACCACCACCACTGACGAGGGCGAGTATACCGAGTCCGGCGTGTGCAACCACATCCTGGATCCCGAGTATGCCGATCAGGTCACCGATCTGGTGGGCAAGGTTCAGTTCGACCTGTTCCTTGACCGCGGCGGTTATCTGCTGGCTTTCGTCAAGAGCAACCGCTCCGGCGACTTCAAGCTCATCACCGACGGCTGGTTCAACAGCACCAAGAACGGTCATGAGTACGCTGTCAAGGTCTACAACGAGGACGAGGACAAGCAGGAAATCGTTGACCTGACCGCAGGCGGCAACATGTTCATCGGCCGCGATGTCGAGTACTTCGACGGCAAGGGCAACCTGCGCCAGACCGATAACAACGACTGGATCGCCCTGAAGTACCTGGGCGGCACCGACGAGGACAACGGCGCTCTGAACAATCTGCCCCGCCACACCCACGCCACAGCCGACAACACCGAAGTATATTTCAACGGTGCTGAGCTGAACGGCAACGTCTGGGCTTGCAAGTACGAGAATGGCAAGAATGTCCATTACAGCGCCAACTACATCAAGACCACCGTGGCTTCTGTTAGCGAGGACGGCGAGATTCTCCCCGTTGAGGATTACGCTGTTGCCGGCCGCTATCAGCGCGCGATGATCGACATCCCCTCCGACAAGATTCCCACTTCCGCTTACACCGCTGGTACGGTTTATGTCACCAGCAATGGCAGCGACACCGCTTATGACGAGGCCGATGGCAACGTCGAGCTGCGCGCCCTGAGCACTACCAAGTACTACGTGGTATGGCCCGACGGCGAGGGCGGCGTTGGCGGCGTGAAGGCCTTCACCGGCTATTCCAGCGTCGGCGCGATTACCTCCCTGGTTTCCGAGCGCGGCAGCAAGGGCCTTGAGCTTGTCGAGGACGTTTACGCTGTCGGCACCCTGACCAGAAAAGACAACGAGCACAGCGATGCTGACTACTACACCGCTGACATCGTGGTCATCGAACTCAATGACGTTCCCTCCAACTCCCGCAGCATCGTCCTGCTGGTTGATGACGAGGGCCAGGTGGACCGCACCGGCCTGCGCCACGTCCAGATCATCGACGCCAAGGGTTCCAGCAAGTGGATCGACGTCAACAGCTACAGCAGCGTCCAGCTTTTGGCCAACAACTATGACAAGAAGCTTGCCCCCGGCCTGTACTGGTGCTCCGAGAACGGCGACGAGCTGTATAAGCTCGAAGCGCTGAGCCACGAAGAGATTCGCGACGCCGGCTGCTTCCTCACCGGCCAGGTTCAGTACTACAGAGGTACTACCAACAGCGACTACGTGGTCGTCAATCCCGCTGCATGGGTTGACAGTGCGCCAGTCGTTGACACTGCCAACACTTCCACCGCGCAGCCCATCATTGTGGAAGGCAGCAAGTTCTACACCCTGGGCTATGGCTACAGCTACGGCAGTATTGATGATTACCGCGAGTATCCCGCCAACCTGTCCGACGAGGACGAAATGAGCTACCGCGACGTCCTGGTTGGCCGCGTGGAAGGCGTTGACGGCGGCAGCAAGGACGATCCCGCCAAGAACCGCGAGTATTTCGATACCACCGACCGCCAGAGCTACTTCTACAACGACGTCCTGGTCCGTTACAACAGCGATAACGAGATCGTGTACGCCGTCTCCTTCCAGAATGCCTACGATGACGCCGGCCACGCCGACTTCGCGCAGCGCGTTTGGGAGAACGTGGTTCCCGCTCCCGCCCATGTGGACTACATCACCTTCAGCACGGAGGGTGCGCCTGAGGGCTTCGTCGTACCCGCCACGAAGGTTGTCGATTCCGGCAAGGACTACAGCTTCACCATTGCTGGGGAGTGGCTGGCTAACTACGAGGTTACCGTGACCGCCAGCCCCGCTGGCAGCTACGATGAACTCATCGAAGCCAAGCCTGATGCCGCTGGTAACGTGACCTGGACCCTGAGAAACGTCACCGGCAGCGTGCATGTCACCATCTCCTTCGTTGAGAAGGTTGATCCCGCTCTGGAAGCCGCTAAGGCGGAAGCCAAGAACGTTCTGGACACCTACCGGAGCGGGGATATCGCTGGTTTGACCGGCGATGACAAGGTTGCCGCCGATGCCGCCAAGAAGGCCCTTCAGGATGCCATTGATGCCGAAAACGCTACCGTTGAAAGCATCAAGGCCGCTGTGGACGCCTACAAGGCCGCTATCGACGAAATCCTCGCCGGGGAAGTGCCTGTCGAAATCACTGCCGTTGACGTCACCCTGGGCGTCGATGAAATCAAGGTCGGCGGCGAGATGCCCGCCATCACCGTTACCGCTACCCCCGCCAACAGCGTGGACTTCACTGCCGAGTGGGCCGACGCTGAGGGCAATCCGGTGGAAGACCCCGCCGCTGTTGCTGGCGAGTACACCGGCAAGGTGACTGTCACTGCCAAGACCGGCTTTGTGCTGGCCGATGGCGTTGACGCCACCTACTACGTGACCCTGACCGTCTCCGAGGAGGGCAAGGAGCCTTTCGAGGGTACTGTCACCGTTACCGCTGAACTGTGGGCCAAGGATGAATACGGCGCAGGACCCTACCTGGATGGCGATACCGCCCTGGCCCTGACCGCTATCGCGGACAAGGAAGCTGTTGACGGCAAAATCACCATCAATGAGTCTGAGTTTGCTTCCGATAAGGTCACCTTCACTGTCGAGGGCGTCGAGACTGCCAGCGCGAAGGCCGTTAAGGAAGGCACCGCTTGGGTTGTCCCCGTTGACGGCGAGACCGTTACCCTGCGCGTAGTCGCCCCCTTCAATTCCATTGCGGATATCGGCGGCGGCGCTGAGGATGAGGATGAACCCGGCATCGGCGGCGGCGACGGCTCCGGCGACTGGGAGTGGAATCCCGACGCCGCCGGCCAGACCAAGGCCGTGGGCGATACCGGCACCGTTTCCTTCACCCTGAAGGCTGGCTACAAGCTGGAGAGCATTGGCTGCTTCCACTGCAAGATGATTACCGAGCCTGTGGGCGAGCCTCTGGAAAACGGCAACACCAAGTACACTTTCCGGGTTCAGATGACTGACGGCGCTCCCATGCCCAAGTTCATCGCCCACACCTCCAAGCTGGCCCCCGAGGGCATCACTGTCACCGTGAAGGGTGAGAACGTCACCGTTGACCCCGTGCGGGATATCTATAAGACTGGGGACGTTATCACCATCACCCCCGCTGAGAACTTCGCAATCGAGACCGCTACCGCTGCCGTTGGCAGCGGAGCGGCCACCAATCTGGTCCTTGAGGCGAACGGCACCGTGAAGTACACCGTTCCCGAGACCACCGAGGCCATCGTGATTACGGTGACCACCAAGTCCACCCTGACCATCAACGACCAGGTAAACGCCGCTAAGGAGCAGGTCAAGAAGATGGCCGAGGACGCCAAGAAGAATAACCCCGACCTGAACGGTGCGCAGCTTGATAAGATCGACACCGCTCTCGACGAGGCCCTCGACGCGCTGAACGCGGCGTTCACCGAAGAGGCCATCAAGGCCGCCGTGGAAGCTTTCGAGAAGAAGCTTGCCGACGCTGTCGCCGGCAAGAACTCCGAGTTCGACGAGGAAACCGCTACCATCACCCTGAACTGGTGGCTGGACCCCGCCTGGGGCCTGACGGACATTGACGCGGAGCATCTGGTGGCCCTTCTGACCGCCGAGAATCCCGACAAGACCTTCACTTCCGCGAAGATCAACCAGGCGACCAATGCCAGTGGTGTAGCCAAGGCCACCCTCCTCTGCGACGGCGAAATCTATACCGTTAACCTCCAGCGTTTTGTTAAGGTGTCCGTAGACGGCAAGGAAGTCGGCGTTGCGAACCTGGGCGCCACGACTTTGAACTGCCTGGCCAAGGGTGCATATGTTGAGGATACCAAGGCTGGCGCTGCTGCGGAGGCTAATCTCTACGCTAAGGTTGATACCGATGGTGAAACCAAGTCTGGTCTCACCGCCTTCGCCGGCGACGTGAAGCTTGTCACTGCTATCCCTGTGACGGTTGAGAGCGCCAGCAGAGGTAGTGGTAAGGTAGCTAAGGTTATTCTTACTTACGCTGGCTGCACCAATGTGGAAGTGACGGATTTTACTAACGCCGCTTACGCCCGCAAGGGTGCCACCCTGGAAATTCCCTCCATCACTGCTACTGCTGACGCTGGTTCTTACTACCAGCTGAAGCTGACCCAGGATGTTGGACTGGAAACCGTGAAGGTGCTCAACACCTTTGAGCGTCAGTTCATTGACGGCGAGGGCGGTAGCAAGGTTACTCCCGCGTTCAAGCTGCCTGTTGAGGCTGAGTGGACTAATGTGGAAATCAGCTACCTCCAGGGCTACATGATTAAGTACGGCGCTAAGGAACTGGGCGTGGTTGCCAAGGCCGCGAGTGCGACTCTGGTCGTTACCGGCAAGGGCCTGGACGATGGGAACTATGTGCCTGTGGGTACGACTGCCGCCCACATTGCGGAGGATAAACTCATTACGGTCGCGACTGCGGCTGGTGTTGCTACCCTTACGCTCGCGGCTGAGACTTCCTTTGTTGAGAACACCGATGGCGATGTGAGCATCGTTCCCGCTGTTAAGGTGACTGCCAGCGGTGCGATTGGAACTTCTGCGGCCTACACCTATGGTGATATCACTGAGGGCGTTACGATTAGCGAAGCTACCTATGTTGCCGCTGGCGCGGTTGTGACGTTCACTGAGGGCGATGATCCCTGGACTGAGGGTAGCGTCATTGTCCAGACCGCCACTGACGGAGATGGCGAAGAGGTTGTTACCACGCTGGAAGGCGTTGAGAACGCAGAGGGCAAGATGACCTTCGAGACCACGCTGGAGTATGGCTATGATTATACCTACGCGGTGGCCGACGCGGCGGATATCGAGGGGCTGGAACTGAAGGTTGGCACGGATTTGAAGAGCGGCAGTGAGAACGAGTTCGTAGCTGTTGACTTTAAGACCCAGAACACTGACATTGACCTTAAGGATATCTATGCGTTCGAAGGTGAGAGTGGCGTAATTCGTGTCCCTGACTTCACAAAGTTCAAGGCCGCTTGTGGCGATGAACTGGAGGCTGGCAGTGTTGTTAGCATCACCCTGACTCTGACTGCGGCGGAAGGCAAATACTTTGCCGAGCGTCCCGTTGTGAAGTACAGTGCAGAGGTATGCAAGAATTGGACTGAGGTTTGGGAGAACGAAACCCTGACCATCACCTTTGACATTACCCTGACCGACACCACTAGCGCCAATACCTGATTAACCCCTGCCCCCCAAGGACTTCGGCCCTTGGGGGGCGCTTTTTGCAGAAAAAAGCCCCCCAGGCTTGACAAAACAAGCCTGAGGGGCTATAATAAAGTAATCTTGTGCCTTTTCCAGTAAATCGTAATCAGAACAGACGGATGGCGGCACCTTCTTTCGGAAAGTGTCGCCATCCGCCTACCGTTATCCAGCGCCCAGCCCCATCCGGGGCTGGGTTTATTTTATCAGATTCGACAGGTTATGTCAATTTGTTCTTGCCAAATACTTTTCGATGTGTTATATTTTATTGAGAATAACGCATGGAGGAGACTTTGTGGAATTCAGCAGGCTTCTGAACCTCCGCCCCGGCGTGGCCGCGCTGGCCGGAGGCGGGGGGAAAACGACGGCGATGTACGCCCTCGCCCGGGAACTGGTGCGGCGCGGCACGGTGGTTTGCACAACCACGACCCACATCCTGCCGTCCGGCCACCTGCCCGTCCTGGACGGCGCGGATGCGGGGGAGCTGGCGCGGGCGGTCAGGAATTATGGCTGTGTCTGCGCGGGCGCGCCTGCGCGGGAAGGAAAGCTATCCGCCCCGGCGCTGGCCGTGGGGGAGCTGGCGCGGCTTGCGGACTATGTGCTGGTGGAAGCGGACGGCTCCAAGGGCCTGCCGGTCAAGGCGCATCTGGCCCATGAACCGGTGATCCCGTCGGAGGCGGGGGTGACGCTGCTGCTGGCAGGCGCGTCCGGGTTTGGGCGGCCAGTCCGGGACGCTGTCCACCGCTGGGAGCAGTTCTGCGCCCTGACCGGCGCCGGGCCGGATGAGCCGGTTACGCCGGAAAACCTGGCGCGGCTCATTGCGGCGGAGGGATTGGGGGATATTATCATCGTCAATCAGGCGGAAACGCCGGCGGCCATGGCTTGCGCCGGGCGGCTCGCCGGGTTATTGCCCCAGCCCGTTTTCGCCGGAGCGTTGAGAGGAGGAGTTTTGACATGCTTGTCGTAATTCGCGGCGGCGGCGACTTAGCCACCGGGATTGCGCTGCGGCTGTACCGCAGCGGGATGGCGGTTGTGGTCTGCGAGACGGCCGCGCCTACGTCCATCCGCCGGACGGTCTGCTTTTCGGAAGCCGTCCGCCTGGGGGAAACGGTGGTGGAAGGCATTTCCGCCCGCCGTGCGGCGGTTGAAGATGTGCCGGATTTGCTGGAAAAAGGCATAGTCCCCGTGCTGGTTGACCCGGAAGCGGCCTGTATTTCCCGGTTAAAGCCGGACGCGGTGGTGGACGGGATTCTCGCCAAACGCAACCTTGGCACTACGATGGACATGGCGCCCATTGTGGTGGCGGCAGGACCCGGCTTCACCGCCGGAACAGACTGCCATGCGGTAGTGGAGACCATGCGCGGGCATTATCTGGGGCGTGTGATTTATCAAGGCGCCGCCCTGCCGAACACCAACATTCCCGGTTTGATTGGCGGCTTTGCAGGCGAACGGGTCCTCCGCGCCCCTGCGGACGGCCGTTTTCAAGGCGCAAAGCAAATCGGAGACTATGTGGAAGCGGGAGAGGCCGCCGGGTACGTGTCCGGCGTACCGATGGTTTGCACGATATCCGGTACGCTTCGCGGATTACTTGCCGACAACGTTTTAGTTACCAAAGGGATGAAAAGCGGCGACGTGGACCCCCGCTGCGAACCGGAGCACTGCGGCTGCGCTTCCGATAAGGCGCTGGCAGTGGGCGGTGGCGTATTGGAAGCGATCCTGCATCTACACCAGAAGTTGGAAAAGGAATGATAGGGAACGAACGTTCCTGCCGGCAAATACTGGAAAAAACCACGGAAATTTTCCGTGGTTTTTTGATTATGTCTTGACAGATGAATCGGTTAGGCCTTATCGTATTTTAAAGGCAAAAATTACCAATTTTGTCGAATACGAAAGGGAGGTACTTCCATGTCCAGAAAGACAATTCTGCCAAACATTGCCTACGACACCCAGCGCCGCAGCTTCTATGTTACCATCCGCCGTCCCATGCCGGACGGAACGATGAAGCGGGCCGTCCAATGCTACCCCTCTTTGGAACTGGCCATACAGGCGTTGGACCGCCGGGGCGGGGAGAAAATCCTAACCCACGGCGAGGGGCTGGACAAGCTGACCCTGGGGCAATGGCTGACCTATTGGCTGGAACAGATTATCAAGCCCAGCCGTTCCGCCAGCACGGCCCATGGGTACTGTATGATTATCCGCAACCATCTCTCCCCCGCGCTGGGCAGCGAGCTGCTCTCCAAGCTGACGCCGGCCCAGGTGCAGTTGTATCTGAACCGGATGCAGTCCGAGGGGTTATGCGCCAACACCGTGCGCAAGCATTACATGCTGCTCCACAACGCCCTGGAGCATGCCCGGAAGCAGGAGTTAGTATCCCGTAACGTGACAGAGTACGTGACGCCGCCCTCTGCCAGCGACCCGACCCATCATTTTTATGATTCCGAGACGATGGCGAAGCTTTTTGAAATCCTGGCCGGTACGTCTATGGAGCCGGTTGTAAAGATGGCGGGGTACTTAGGCCTGCGGCGGGCGGAAATCTGCGGCTTGAAGTGGAACCATGTGGACCGGGAGCAGAAGGTAATCACTATTGCGGATACGCGGACGACGGTCAACGGCCGTCCGGTGAACAAATCCACCAAGAACCGTTCTTCCATCCGGCGCTTAGGCTACGCGGGCCTGACGGACATGGAGGAATTGATTGAGCGGCTTTGGAACCAGCGGCAGATGGAAATGGAATTGCTGGGGGACCGCTATGAGGACAAGGGGTATGTAATCTGCCACGACGGCGGGAAGCCCTATCAGGCGGATTATCTCAGCAACCGCCTCCAGCGGGTATTGAGCAAGACGGAGCTTCCTTATGTTACGCTGCATGGCCTGCGGCATAGCTTTGCCAGTATTGCCAACAGCGCGAACATCCCGCTTTTCGGCATCAGCCGCGCATTGGGGCATAGTACCACCAATACCACCAGCCGGATTTATATGCACCTTTTCGACGACACCCATCTGGCGGTTGTGCAGGCAGTCGGCCAAGCGGTCGGCAGCACCCAGTCCCCCCAAATCCCGCCAGGCGCGCAGGTGGATTCCTAGCGCAGCTTCGCCCCTACCCCCGCCAAAAGCGCCCCCATGGCCTGGGCGGCAGAAAATATGAGACCCCGGCCAGAAGCCGGGGTCTCGCTGCGTAGCCTTACTGCTCGGAGAACATATCCTTCCCCACGCCGCAGAGGGGGCATTCAAAATCCTCGGGAACATCCGCCCATTTGGTGCCGGGGGCAATGCCGTGCTCAGGATCACCGGCGGCCTCATCATAGACGTAGCCGCAAACATCGCAAACATATTTCATGGTTTGATTTCTCCTTTTCAGTTGATGGTATCCCTAGTATACCCAATTTTTATGCAATTTGTCTGTTGCAAATACAACGATGCTAACTAAGTTCCGCCTGCCCGGTATAAAGCTGGTAATATTTGCCGTTCTGGGCAATCAAGTCATCGTGGTCCCCACGTTCAATAATCTCACCCTGCTCCAATACCATAATCGCTTTTGCGTTGCGTACGGTGGACAGCCGGTGGGCAATCACAAACACCGTGCGGTCCGACATAAGGCCGTCCATGCCCTTCTCAATCAGCTTTTCCGTCCGGGTGTCGATGGAACTGGTGGCTTCGTCCAGGATCAGCACCGGCGGGTCCGCTACGGCGACCCGGGCAATGGCCAAGAGCTGGCGCTCCCCCTGGCTGAGACTGCCGCCATCATCGGTAATCCAGGTGTTGTAGCCGTCCGGCAGATGGCTGATGAAGGTATCCGCGTTGGCCAGGCGGGCGGCGGCGCGGACCTCCTCGTCGGTGGCGTCCAGCTTGCCGTAGCGGATGTTGTCGGCAATGGTGCCGGTGAACAGGTGGGTGTCCTGGAGGACGATGCCCAGGGAGCGGCGGAGACTTTCCTTGCTGATGTCCCGGACGTTGATGCCATCGTAGGTAATCAGCCCGTTTTCAATTTCATAGAACCGGTTGATTAAGTTGGTAATGGTCGTCTTCCCCGCGCCGGTAGAGCCGACAAAGGCAATCTTCTGCCCCGGCTTGGCGTAGAGGGAAATGCCGTGGAGAATGGTTTTCTCCGGCACATAACGGAATACTACATCCTGGAAGCGCACGTCGCCCCGCAGGGGAACCAGCCCGCCGTCAGGCTTCTTCCAGGCCCAGCCGTCGCTGCGGCCCGCCGCTTCGGTAATGGTTCCATCAGCGGCGCAGGAGACGTGAACCAGCGTGACCTTGCCTTCGTCTGTCTCGGGAGCGGTCTCCATGACTTCAAACACCCGCTCCGCGCCTGCGATGGCGGCGAGGATGCTGTTCACCTGCTGGCTGACCTGGCTGATGGGCTGGCTGACCTGCCGGGTGTACTGGAGATAGAGCAGCAGGGAGCCTAAATCCAGGCCAAACGCGATGGAAAGCAGTGCGCCGGCACAGCAGGTCAGCGCGTAGTTAATATGGCTGATATTGCCCATAGCGGGCATCATAGCCCCGGCGAAGGATTGCGCATTGGTGGCGCTGCGGCGGTAACGCTCGTTGCGCTGGTTAAAGCCCTCCTTGGCCTTGGCCTCGTGGTTGAAGACCTTGATGACTTTCTGCCCCTCAATCATCTCCTCAATGTAGCTGTTGACCTCGCCCAGGTCTTTCTGCTGGGCCATGAAGTAGCGGCGGGAACGCTTGCCTACCGTCATGATTACAACCAGCATCAGCCCTAAGGAAAACACCGTTACCAAAAACAGAACGGGGCTGAGGTACAGCATTACCGCAACCACCCCTACAAAGGTCAGTGTGCCGGAAACCAGGGAAATCATACCGTTTTGCAGAATTTCGGTGAGGGTGTCGATATCGTTGGTGTAGCGGCTCATCAGCTCGCCGTGGGTGTGGGTGTCGAAGTAGCTGAGGGGCAAGCGCTGCATCTTGGCAAACAGATCCCTGCGGATGGCGTGGGTGGCCTTCTGGGAGACGTGAACCATGATGCGGGAGTACGTGTAGCTCAGCAGCGCCGCGGCAATGTAGAGGCAGGCCATCCATACCAGCGTCTTTGCCAGACGGGCATAGTCGCCGGGGACAATGCACTCGTCGATTAATGGCCGGAGCATATACATCCCGCCGATGGAGCAGGCGGTATTGAGCACCAGGCAGAGGGCTACTACCAGCAGCAGCCATTTTGACCTGCCGATATACCCCATCAGCGTACCAATGGTTTTGCCCGTATTTTTCGGCTTCTGGAAGCCGCCGTGGGGGCCTCCGTGTCCATGTCTAGGCATCTGCGCTCACCCCCTCTTGCTGGGACAGATATACGTCGCGGTAGATTTCGCTGGATTCCATCAATTCGTCATGGGTTCCGGTTCCGGCGATCCTGCCGTCGTCCATCACAACGATGATGTCCGCGTCCATAATGGAAATGATCCGCTGGGCAATGATAATTTTTGTCGTGTTGGGAAGCTGGGTACGGAAGGCGGCGCGTATTTTCGCGTCCGTAGCCGTATCCACCGCGCTGGTGCTGTCGTCCAGGATCAGGACTTTAGGCTTCTTCAAAATCGCCCGGGCGATGCAAAGGCGCTGCTTCTGGCCGCCGGAGACGTTGACACCGCCCTGGCCCAGGTCGGTGTTGTAGCCATCTGGCATGCGGCGGATAAATTCGGCGGCGCAGGCCGCTTCGCAGGCGGCTTCGATTTCCCCGTCCGTGGCGTTGGCGTCGCCCCACAGGAGGTTGTCCCGGATGGTGCCGGAGAACAGGGTGTTCTTTTGCAGGACCACGCTTACCGCGTCCCGGAGATGCTCCATGCTGTAGTCCTGCACGGGCCTGCCGCCCACCCGTACGGCGCCCTCCTGGGCTTCGTAAAGCCGGGGAATAAGCTGAACCAGGGTGGATTTGGCGGAGCCGGTGGCGCCAATGATGCCGGCTGTGGCGCCACTGGGGATGTGGAGGCTGATGTCATGCAGGTTCCACTTTTCCGCACCCTCGTTGTACTTGAAAAAGACATGGTCGAAATCCACGGAGCCGTCGGATACTGTCAGGGAGCCGCCGCCGTCCACGATCTCCGGAGTCTCGTCCAGCACTTCCACGATACGCTTAGCGCAGGCCACGGAGCGGGTCAGCATCATCATAATCATAGATACCATCATCAGGCTCATGAGCACCTGGGTGATATAGGTGAAGAAGGTGGACAGCAGGCCCACCTCCAGTTCTCCGGACTGAACCAGGGGTGCGCCGTACCACATAACGGCGATGATGGTGCCGTAGGTAATGAGCATCATGATGGGCATGTTGACCACCACAAAGCCGAAGGCTTTTTCGGAGATGTTCCGGAGCTGGTGGTTGCGCTTCTGGAACTTCTCTTCCTCATAATCCTCCCGGACGAAGGATTTGACCACGCGGATGGCGGACAGGTTTTCCTGCACAGCCAGATTGACGCCGTCGGTGGCTTCCTGGAGCTGGCTGAACATGGGGCTGATGAATTTGACCACCAGGGCGATCATCACCAGCAGCAGCGGCAAAGCCACCAGGAACACGCCGGACAGCTTGGCGCTGATGGCGACAGCCAGCACCAGGGCGGACACCAGCATCACCGGGGCGCGAACCAGCAGGCGCATCCCCATGGTTACCGTCATCTGCATCATATTGCAGTCGTTGGTCAGGCGGGTCACCAGGGACGCGGTGGAGAATTTCTCAATGTTCCGGAAGGAGAACTCCTGGATATGGCTGTACTGGGCCTGCCGCAGGTTCGCGCCGAAGCCCTGTCCCGCCCGGGAGGATAAGAACGCCGCCCCTACGCCCAGGCTCATGGACACCAGGGCCATGAGAACCATCAGCGCACCCCTCTGCAAAATATAGCTTGTGTCCCCGGCAGGGATGCCGGTGTCCACGATGCCGGCCATGACCAGGGGGAGCAGCAACTCAAACACCGCCTCGGCGGCGGAGCAGAGTACGCCGAAGAGCATCCATTTCCGGTATCCCCTGGTATACGGCCAGAGTTTTTTGATCATGCCTTGTTTACCTCGTTTTCCAAGTTTTCGATGATGCGGGGCAGCAGCTCCCGCAGGATGTTTTCTTCCTCCTCCGACAGGCAGCTTGCAAACCGCCGCCCCGTGCCTTTCAAAATGGATTGGAAGGCTTCCGTTTTACGCCTCCCGTCCTCCGTCAGGCTCAGCAGGCGGACGCGGCCGTCGGCGGGGCTGGTCCGCCGGGTGATGCAGCCCTTTTCTTCCAGGCGGCTGACAATGCCGTTGATGGTGGAGGGCTTCAGGTGCAGTTCTTGCTCCAAATCCCGCTGGTTCACGGGCTGCCCGCTCCGGCAGAACAGGTACATCAGCACATGAGACTGTACCGGCGTTACGTCATATCCGGACTGGCGCAGCAGCTTTTCGTTATACAGCATTCCCAGGTGGGCGCAGTAGCCGATCAATAGCCCTATATCCGGCGTTTCGCTCATGGTTTTCACTCCCTTCTTTTGCTGGTAGTTAGCACGCTTACTTTTAGCTTGCTAACTATACACCTTATTTTTCCCTTCGTCAAGCAGGGATTTTGAATGGTTTTTGAACCTCCTGTGAACATTTCGTGAATTGTCATGGAGACCGGTTGACTTTTGACAGGCGCTATATTATGATGGCATTGTTCAGAAATGAATTCTCTCTTTTCTCCCTCTCTCTTTTCTACAAAAAGCCCCCGGCCATCCGGCCGGGGGCTTTTTGCGGCCTCAGCCGCCTTTATCCGTCCCATACCTCATACAGCGCGTTCAGCACCGCCCAGCCTTGGGGATAGGGGCGCATCAGGTTCCAGTAGCCCGCGCCGTGGAGGCCGTATTCCCCAATCAGGCGGAGCTTGGCGGACATGCTGCGGGCGTCCTCGAACCAAACCACATGGGAGACGCCGTCAGGGGCCGTGTAGGTGAACCAGGGGGACTGGGCGGCTTCGTCAAACTGAATCTCCGCCCGGTACCGGACCGCCAGTTCCACCGCCGCCTGGTTGGACAGGGAGCGGGCCATGGTCTCGCCCTGGACGAAGGGCAGGGGCCAGTCATAGCCGTAGTTGGGAATGCCCAAATATATCTTTTCCCGGGGAATTTCCGTGACGGCGTAGTCCAAAACCTGGCGTACGTTGGGCAGTGGGGCTACCGCCATGGGCGGGCCGGCGGTGTAGCCCCACTCATACGTCATCAACAGCACATAATCCGCCGCCCCGCCCAGCAAGGCGTAATCATGGGCTTCATACAGCAGGCCCGGCTGGCGGGCGTAGGTCTTGGGCGCCAGCGCCACAATGACGGGCAGCCCCAGCGGAGCCAGGCGCGCCCGCAGCGCGGCAATAAACCCGGCGTAAGCTTCCCGCTGGGCGGCGGGGATGTACTCAAAATCTACGTCCAGGCCTTGGTAGCCCTTGGCGGCAATATTTTCCAAAATCTGGGAGATTAACGCTTCCTGGCGGGTGGGGCTGGTGAGGAGCGCAACCGCCCGTTCACTGGAAAAATTATCCGTCTCCGTCAAGGTGGATAAGTGCATCAGCGGTGCGCTCCCCAGCCGCCGGGCCTGGGCCAGCAGCATTTCATCCGCCAGCGGCAGCAGGCCGCCCTCCGCCGTGATGCCGTAGGTGAAGGGGGTCAGATAGCTCATGTACGGCAGCTCCGCGCTGAGGAGCGGGGCAGGGATGAAGGGATAGGCGTAGCCGTTCGTATACGTTCCGGCGTCAGGCGGGTCCCGGTAGGCGATGACCAACGGCTGCCCCGGCCGGATAGCGGGCTGCCCGCCCAGGGGGTAATTGTTCCGGTATAGCTGCCGCAGGGACATGCCGTAGCGCCGCGCAATGCCGGAAAGGGTCTCCCCAGGCTGGACGGCGTGGAAGGTATCCGCCCAGCGGATGACCAGCGTTTGCCCCACCGCCAGCGCATCGTCCGGCGGCGTACCGTTCAGCGCCCGCAGCAGCGACAGGTCGGCGCGGTGTTGTGCGGCAATGCTGTAGAGCGTTTCGCCGGGGCGTACTACGTGTATTTCCATGCCAATCCCTCCCTGGTTGTTCTACTGGCAGTTTATGCAGGAAGGTCCGGCGCGGGAACGGGAAAAGGACTGAAATTCCGGAAATTGTAAGTTTGTCAAACAAATAGGCCAAGGAAGTCAATAGGAGAAACCCAACGGAGGGGCCGCATCGGCAAGTTGTTGGAGCGGCGGTTATGAACAGCGAGCTGCTTCTGAAAGTCATCCAGAGAGAAGAAAGAGCGGACAGAATAAAAGCGTTTCTGGTCTTCCTGGTGGCTGCGTTCCACCTGGCTCGGGTGACGCCGTATTTTTCCGCGTAGTTCATTAGGGATTGCCTGTAGGTTATGTCCTGTGTTATACTCTTACTCATGTTTAACCGATGAGACTGCATCCTTCTACCTGTTTCTTCCCCTGCTGTCCAATATGCATTGTACGACTACATATGCGCAAACCGGAGCGGTCCTAGCTACTTGACAACTTTTTGCCGCTCCGGTATAATATTAAAAAAGGACGCTGCTTTCGTTTTGCTTTCTACTGACTGCTCATGCCCACCGAGCGGTCATATTTTTTCTGGAAAAAGCGCCAAAAGGGAGATGTTTTTATGGATAATCAGCAGCTTTTACAACTGCTTAACGCGGTCCGCGATGGCAGAACTGCGCCGGAGGATGCCGCCGGTTTGCTCTGCCGCAGCGGGTATGAGGACTTGGGTTATGCTAAGGTGGATCACCACCGGGCCACGCGGCAGGGGGCGGCGGAGGTTATCTTCGGGCAGGGGAAGTCCCCGGAGCAGATCGTGGGTATCGTCAACTCCTTAATCGGGCGGGGTGTGGGAAATATTATCATTACCCGGCTGCCGGAGGAAAAAGAAGAAGCTATACGTGGGAAAATCCCTTACCGCTATGACGCCGCCGCCAGGCTGGCTGTGGCAAACCCTGTGGAACAGACGCTAACAGGCGCGGTGGCTGTGGTCAGCGCGGGGACGAGCGACCTGGCGGTCTGCGAGGAAGCGGCGCTGACGGCGGAAGCCCTGGGCAGCAAGGTGTTCCGGGTCTATGACGCCGGTGTGGCGGGGCTGCACAGGCTGCTGGGATCGCTGGAAACACTGGAGAAAGCCCGGTGCATCATCGCTGTGG
Organism: uncultured Clostridia bacterium; assembly: GCA_947649615.1. Lineage (GTDB taxonomy): Bacteria > Bacillota > Clostridia > Oscillospirales > Oscillospiraceae > Pelethomonas. The sequence continues at coordinate 57,866 of CANSSG010000014.1, forward strand.
CGGGAATGGAGGGCGCACTGCCCAGCGTGGTGGGCGGATTGGTGGGCTGCCCGGTGATCGCGGTGCCTACCAGCGTGGGATACGGCGCAAATCTGGGCGGGCTGGCCGCGCTGCTGGCTATGCTGAACTCCTGCGCCAGCGGGGTCAGCGTGGTCAATATTGACAACGGCTTCGGCGCGGGGTTCCTGGCCCACAGGATCAATCAAATGAAAGGAATCGGCCAATGAAAACGCTGTACTTGGAGTGCGCTATGGGCGCGGCGGGAGATATGCTCATGGGGGCGCTGTTTGAGTTGTACCCGGACAAGGAAAAGTTTTTAAAGGATATGAACGCCCTGCTGCCCGGGGTATCCCTGGAAGCGGAAGCCGTCCGGCGGCAGGGAATCGCCGGCACCCATATGCGGGTGTCCGTCCATGGACATGAGGAGGGGCATGACGGCCATGTCCACCACCACGGCCAGGGACACCATCACCATCATGCCCACCGCTCGCTGGCGGACATTGAAACGGTGATCGGCGGATTCAACCTGCCGGAAGCGGTGCGGCAAAAGGCAAAGGAGACGTATGCTCTGATTGCGGAAGCGGAATCCGCCGCCCATGGCGTGGCGGTGGGCGAGGTCCACTTCCATGAGGTAGGCGCGTTGGACGCGGTGATGGATGTGACTGGGGTCTGCTACCTGATGGAGCTTCTGGGGCCGGATACGGTCTGGGCGTCCGCAGTCACCGTGGGCAGCGGAACCGTGGATACTGCCCATGGGGTGCTTCCGGTGCCTGCCCCAGCTACGGCGCGGCTTTTGGAGGGGATGCCTGTCGCGGCGGGAGACATCGCTGCGGAAATGTGTACGCCTACCGGGGCGGCGCTGCTGCGGGTTTTTGCGGAGAAGTTCGGGCCTATGCCGGACGGGGTAATGCTGGGGTGCGGGTTTGGATGCGGCACCAAGGATTTCCCCAGGGCGAACTGCCTGCGGGCTTTTATGCTGGATACGGCGGAAGCCGCCGGCGGGCCAAACGACCAGGTGGTGGAACTGAAGGCCAATATTGACGACATGACCGGGGAAGCCCTGGGGTTCGCTATGGACCGGCTGATGGACGCCGGGGCGTTGGATGTGTCCTATACGCCTGTATTTATGAAGAAAAACAGGCCCGGGGTGATGCTGTCCTGCCTGTGCCGCCCCGGAGACGCGGACAGGCTGGCGCGGGAAATGCTGCGGCATACGTCCACCTTTGGCGTGAGACGGACGGACTGCGCCAGGTATGCCATGGCGGTGTCCGTGGAGCGGCTGTCGGGCGAAGGCGGGACGTTCCTCCGCAAAACCGGAACCGGGTATGGCCTGACCAAAAGCAAGCCGGAGTATGCGCCCCTGGCGGCGTTGGCGCAGGCAGAGCATGTGCCGCTGGAGCATGTGCGGGAAATGTACTTCCGGGCGGATTCTGATTAGATGGCAATAGAAAAACCGTCCCCCCGCGCCTTTCGGCGCGGGGGGACGGTTTTATATTTGCGCGGTTATTGCGCGGTGCTGTAATGGATGTAGTTCATCAAAATCTGCGCGGCCTGCGCCCTGGTGGTCTCGCTCTTGGGGTTCAGGACATCGCCGCTGCCCTGGAGGATTCCCTGCGCTACCGCCCAGGCCATGGCCTGCTGGGCGTAGCCGCTGATCTGCTGGGCGTCGCGGAAGGACAGCGGGGCGCTGTTTGCCGCCGGGCTGCCGGAGAAGCGCCAGAGGATCGCAGCCACCTGCTCCCTGGTGACAGGCGCGTCCGGGGCGAAGCGGTTGTCTTCATAGCCGGTAACATACCCCTGCGCCGCCGCCCAGTTGACTGCGCTGGCGTACCAGCTTCCGGCAGGTACGTCCGTAAAGCCGCCGTTGGCGCTGGCGGCGGGACGGCCCGCGTGGTTATAGAGGACCTGCGCCAGCATTGCCCGGGACAGGGACAGGCTCGGGCCAAATTGGGCGGCGCTGACGCCCTGCATCTTGCCGTTCATGCTGACGAATTTTACCGCGTTGTAGTACCATGCGCTACCGGACACATCCGTAAAGGGATTGGCCCAGGGCGTTTCCTCTTCGCTGGGCGTCTCCGTCCCGGTGGAGGGGACGGGCTGGAATACGGCGGTTACGGTAACGCCCTCATCCGGCATGGTGAATGTGTATTTGCCGCCGCCCTGTTCGGTCAGCTCAATGGTTTTACCAGATTTTGAGACGGCGGTCAGGCTGGACAACTCGTAGCCCTCGTTGGGGGTGGCCGTGACGGTGACACGGCTTCCCTTCGCGGCTTTGGCGGGGCTGACCGTTACTTTCCCGCCGGAGACGCTGGGCGCTGTGATGCTATAGTAAGTCTTGGTACTGCCGCCCTGGCCGCCGGGGTTAGGAGCGGGGTTAGGATTCGGGTCAGGGTCAGGCGTGGGATCAGGATCGGGATCGGGGTCGGGATCGGGGTCGGGGGTTTCAGTGCTCCAGTGGGCGTACACTGTGGTGTCATCAGAAAAGATGGTATCTGTGCCAATCTTTTCCCCACCGGTGGGGCTGGTATACCAGCCGTCAAAAATGTAGCCCGTACGGGTGGGAACGGGCAGCTCAGAGAGAACGCCGTCCGCGTTTGTATTCAGTGTGGAGGGGCGCACCGTTCCTCCGTTGGCGTCAAAGGTGATGATATAAGTGTGCTCCTGGACGTTGGAGGGTTCATCCGCTTCGGACGCGGGGGGAATATCCAGCCGCAGCATGGGGGACATACCCCCGCCGGAGCGGGACATGGCGCCGGCCATATTGATGGTGTAGTCCAGCCATCCATACGCGCCGGGGGCGTCCGGTGTTTCGTCCACCGGAGGAACGTACTCGCTGACCTCAATGGAGGGGGTATAGCCGGACAGGCCCATCTCGTCCAGACGCTCCTGGGCCAGATCCTCCGCGTAGGCGGCGGCTTCGTCCTCGGTCAGCCCGGCGGGGGCGCGGTTGGTCTCCAAGCCGTCGCCCACAGCGTCCCCAATCCCTGTTCCGCATTCCGTGCAGGCGGCGCTTCCGGTGGGGAAGCTGTGTCCCGCCGCCGGGATGGACGCTGTTTTGGACACGTCACAGCCGGGGTCGGTACAGGTGTAGGTCATGACGCCGGGGCCGGTACAGGTAGGTGCTTCGGTGATTTCGCCATCGTCCCAGGTGTGGCGGACGGCAATCAGAAGGTCCGCCGTCTGTCCGCCGTAAGTAACGGTGACGGTCTGGTCATCCTCCGCGTAAGCGTCATAACCGGTACACATGGCGGCGATTACGGGAAGCATGCAGCTCCCGTGGCGGTAGCAGGAGACGTATACGGCCAGGTCTGCGTCCGCCAGCAGGGCTTCCAGATCCGCGCCCTGCCGGGCGTAAATCGCTTCCGCAGAAAGCGACATGCCGGTGAAACGGCAGTTATCCGCTGCGGCAAAGTCCTGCGTCCAGTTGTGTGCGCCGGCGGAGGGATTGCGTCCGTAGTAGTGGCCCGCACCCATGTGGACCGAACGGGCGCTTTCCAGGTTCCGGCGGTGTCCGGGGCTGTGGAGCCAACTGCTCATCACGCTGGCGGCGGTTGTCTGGCCGGAGGCAATGTTCTCCGCGCTGTAGTGGTAGAGTACGCCGCACTCCTGGTAGGCAGTCCAGCATATGCGGCCGTCCGGGCGGGTGTGGTCAGCGCGGTAATCGGCATAAATTTCCTCCGCGCGAAGGGCCGCTACGTCTTGCAGCTCGTCAAAAACGGAAAGCGGCTCGCGGCCAACGGACATCCGGTGCTGGTTTGCCAGCCGCAGAACCTCCCAGGCCATTTCATCCATGCCGTCGGGAAGATCGGGGGCCGGAGGGGCGGGAATGTCCGGCTTGGGATCGGGGTCAGGATCAGGGTCAGGATCGGGGTCAGGATCAGGATCGGGGTCAGGGTCCTCGCCTGCGGAGCCGCTGGCTACGCCGTTTTCACGCATAAGGTCCAGCAGGCCGTTTACGCCGGGAACGCCCATAAGCGTGGCTACATATTCCCGGCAAAGGGCATTTTTGGTGGAGGAATTATAGGTAACCGCAATGGGCCAGTCGGGCCAGGAATCGGAGACCTCCTCAAACAACTCCGCCAATTCCCCGTCTATCCGGGAAGGGTCTCCGGCGCCGCCGGAGAAGGCGTAGTAGTAGAGTTTGATCTGCCGGTCGTTGGCGTACTTTGCAAACATCGTAATCGCCGTCGGGACGGGATCCGCGCCGTCCGAGGGGTAGCAGAGCAGTACGACATCCCTCGTCTCGGTCTGCTGGCTAATCCGGTTGATCATATCGGTTACCTGCTCACGGGACAGGCCTACCCAGAAGTCTGTGTCCGGCGGCTGCGCGAAAGCCAGCGCCGTTCCGGGCAGCAGCGCCAGCGCCATAGCCAGCGCCAGCAGAATGGAAAGCATTCGCTTTTTCATAAAAATAGTTTCCTCCCAAATTTCGCAATGTCTATGGTATGTACGATTCGTATTGTACCCTATTTCCATGGAAAATGCAAGATGAACCGGCAAAGCTTTCCTGCCGTTTCTTTCCATTCCGGCCAAGGCGGCCCGGATGCGCCCATATTATTTCCGAATTTTTCATCCGGAAATAATATATCCGCCCTCTCCGCCATATACTCCACCGGAAGGCGGTGTAAAAATGCTAGGATATATCATCTATGGAGACGGCGCGGCCAAGCGTCCGGCCCTGTGGGACCGGCAAATCTCCGGTGGGACTTTTGTTGCGTTGGAAATGGGGCGGCACCCCCGCCCAAATGGGCTGGTGGCCCTCTACCGTGCGCGGCAGGGCGCACGGATGCTCCGGGAAGCCGGTGTGCGCTCTGCCGTTTTCCCCGTGGACTTCCCCTATACGGCGCTGTTCATCCGGCAGGGTATTCTGCCCATCGACACCCTGCCGCTGCGGCGGACCTTAGCCGCACCTTTGGCGCGGCGGCGGCTGGAAAGCGGCGGCTACCAGCCTACGCAGGCTGTGGTGGCTGTCTCCGGTGAGCGGCCCGTCAGAGAAGTTACCGAGTGCGCCAAGGCCCTGGCGCTGAACTACCGCTATGTGCTGCTGAGCGTGAAGGGCGGCGCCGAGCTGTTTTCCAGAAACCTGCGGCGGGAATACGGCATCTCCCTGGTGCTGGAACCGTCGCCGGATCAGTTGAACCGGGCCGACGCACTCATTTTATTTTCCCCACGCACCGACTTAACGCTGGATAACCCCATCCTATACACCCTCTACCCCGGTGGGGAAGCGGGCCGTGGACGGCTTGCGTTGTGCCTGCCCGCAGCTTTGGCGGAACAGACCGAAACCAACTGCGACCGGGAACAGCTGGCCGCCGCGCTATACGCGATGGGAGCGCTGACGGCGGAGAACTTGCTGTCGGAAATGCTGTAGGTTTGTCAAATATCATTTAGTGTGCTTTAATAACTCATATTGTTCAAGAACCCATGCAGATGTATTCTGCATGGGTTCTTGTTGTAATAGCCCTCCCTACTGGGAACAAAAAATGTCGGCTACCAGACAAAACCCGTGAAACCGTTGGGCCGCAACGGTTTCGCGAGTTTTACGCCGTCAAGTAAGGGGCTTGATAATGGCCGTCTAGTACAAGAAAACGTGCAAAAACGGCAGAA
>CANSSG010000015.1 GCA_947649615.1 uncultured Clostridia bacterium
AAGCCGGTCTGGCGGCAGGCCATCACGTCGGAGTGGTCGCCGAAGATGTTCAGGGCGTGGGTGGAAACGGTACGGGCGGAGACATGGAAAACGGTGGGGAGCTGCTCAGCCGCGATCTTATACATGTTGGGGATCATCAGCAGCAAGCCCTGAGAGGCGGTGTAGGTGCTGGTAAGCGCGCCCGCGCCCAGAGAGCCGTGGACGGCGCCGGCGGCGCCGGCCTCGGACTGCATCTCGACCACCTTGACCTGGGTGCCGAAGATGTTTTTCAGACCGTTGGCGGACCACTGGTCTACCAGGTCGGCCATGGGGCTGGACGGGGTGATCGGATAGATCGCAGCAACTTCGCTGAACGCATAGGAGACATGCGCGGCGGCGTTGTTGCCGTCCATGGACTTGAATTTTCTAGCCATAGTTAATTTGCTCCTCCTGAATATTTGATACTGCTGGGGTGAATACACAGCAAGGTACTCATACGTCACTTACTATACCACCTTTTTGGCTCCGTGTAAATGTTATGTTCGCTCCATTTCCGGAAAAATTTCTTTTTCTCCGGAAGTGTAAAAAATCTCTTCCCTTTTTTGGCGATTTTTGCAAATGGGTGGAGGAGGAATCTATGGTATAATGGAGAAAACTGTACGCCTTTTTGGCTTTCGGGGATGGAATATTCGGTTTTCAAGGTACCTCCGTTTGCAACCGGCGCGGGGCAATCCAGGCAGATCAGTCCTGTAGGGCGTTTTTGTTTGAACGCGCGAAGTTCCGGTAGGTGACGCCCACTACACCCTTAGGCCGCATTTGGGCAAAAGTTGCCGTTTTTACAGCAACCTTTTTAAAATTTGTTGAAAAAATATGTTTCCGGCGGCACCGTCCGCCGGCGCAGGAAAGACGAGAAAGGAGCGAGTATGGTCGTTACAATCCGTTCCCTGGGCTTGCAGGGGATCACCGGCTATGAAGTGTCCGTGGAATGCGCCCTCTCCGGCGGGCTGCCCGCCTTCGACGTGGTGGGGCTGCCCGACGCCGCCGTCAAGGAGTCCCGGGAGCGCGTCCGCGCCGCCATCAAAAGCTGCGGCGCGAAATTCCCCGTCTCCCGCATTACCGTCAATCTGGCCCCCGCCGCCCTGCGGAAGGAGGGTACCGTGTACGACCTCCCCATCCTCCTGGGGCTTCTCGCCGCCCAGGGCGATATTGACCCGCCGCCGGAAACCGCCGCGTTCCTTGGAGAACTATCCCTGACCGGCGCACTGCGGCCCATCACCGGGATGCTCCCCATGGCGATGGCCGCCGCCAGGAACGGCGTAAAGGAACTGTACGTCCCCGCCGAAAACGCCGCCGAAGCAACCCTGGCCGGGGGATTGACCGTCTATCCGGTGGGGCATGTGGAGGAGCTTCTCGGGCATCTCCAGGGGCGCGCCCCTATCCCGCCCGCACAGCCTTGGACGCCAGGGCGCAGCGAGGACGCAGGTCCCGATTTCGCCGAAGTCATGGGGCAGGAAAATGTGAAGCGCGCCCTGGAAATTGCCGCCGCCGGGGGACACAATATACTGCTGATCGGCTCCCCCGGCGCGGGGAAGTCCATGCTGGCCCGCCGCCTGCCTTCCATCCTGCCGGATATGACCCGGCAGGAAGCGCTGGAAGCCACCGAGGTCTGGTCCGTGGCGGGGCTGACCGACCGCCGCCATCCCCTGCTCCAGCGCAGGCCCTTCCGAAGCCCCCACCATACCGTTTCCGCCGTGGCGCTGGCGGGCGGCGGGGCCGTCCCACGCCCAGGGGAGATTTCCCTGGCCCACAACGGTGTGTTGTTCCTGGATGAGCTGCCGGAGTTCGCCAAGGACGCTATGGAGGTGCTGCGCCAGCCCTTGGAGGACGGGGAAGTCACCATTACCCGCACGGCCGGGAGCGTCTGCCTGCCCAGCCGGTTTATGCTGGTGTGCGCCATGAATCCCTGCCGGTGCGGCTGGCGGGGGCATCCCTCGGGCCGGTGCAGCTGCACCGACGCTATGGTGGAGAAATATGTATCCCGCATTTCCGGCCCGATGCTGGACCGGATGGATTTGCATGTGGAGGTGCCTTCAGTGGAGTTTGAAGCCATGCGCCGCCGCCAGTCGCCGGAACCATCCTCCGTCATCAAGGCCCGGGTGAACGCCGCCCGCGCCCGCCAGGCGGAACGTTTCGCCGGAAGCGGCGTGAGCTGCAACGCCCATATGACCGCCGCCCGGGTCGGCGAATTCTGCAAGCTGGACGGCGCGGGCGAGCGGATTTTGAAGGCGGCCTTTGACCGGATGGGGCTGACGGCGCGCAGCCACGACCGGATCTTACGGGTGGCCCGGACCATCGCGGACCTGGAGGGAGAGGCCAGCATCTCCGCCGCCCATCTGGCGGAAGCGATACAGTACCGGAATACGGAAATTTTACGGAGATAAAAAGGAAAGGGTTCCTCCGCAGTACGCGGAGGAGCCCTTTTTGTGTCAAGGCTTCACGGTAAAGCTGTCGAACTTGCTGCCCTGCCGGATCAACTCATCCAGCTTATCCTCCGGCGGCCCGTCCCCGCTTCCCAGGGCGAAGCGAACGCGAACCTCGCGCCCCAGCTTTGCGCCGGTGGTCTCGCGGATAACAGCGGCTACCTCCGGGTTGTTCAAGCTTTCCAGGGTCAGGCCGTCGCCGCAGCGGACAACCATTTCATCCCCCTCCAGAAAGCCCCGGGCGTCGTCCAGCATGAACCAGTACATGGGGGTCAGCTTGTTTTTGTACTGCTCCACCATCTCGTTCCACAGCGCACACCCGGCGGGGGACGGCGGTGCTGGCTGCGGGGCCGGTTCGGCAGGGACGCCAACCTTGCGCCGCGCGGGCTGCTCCGGCGGAGGGGCTGGCTCCACGCCAGAGGGCGGCCCCTCCTCCCAAGGCGGCGCGTCCGGCAATGGCGGACGTTCTTCCTCCCAGGGCGGAACATCATCCGCAGGGGGCGGGGCGGGCTGGGCAGGCGCTTTTTTCCTCGTTTTTGGCGCGGGCGCAGGGGCGGCAGGCGCCGCAGAAACCTGAACTGGCAAGCCGCCTTCCTCCAACCGGGCCAAACGCGCCGACAGGGCCGTCACATCCCCGCACAGGCTTTCATCGCACAGGCGCAGCAGGCACAGCTCCGCGTCGGTGCGGCGGTTGGCGCTGAGGGACAAAGACGCGGTTACGCTTTGCAGCAGGGACGCCATAAACAGCAGCCGGGCCGGGCTGACCCCTTGGGACAGGCTGTCCATCAGCCCGTCGTCATACCCGCCGGACAGCAGGGATGCGCCGCCCTCCGGGGCGGTCATGCGGATCAGCAAATCCCGCGTCAAGGCCGACAGTTCCCCCAGCAGCGCACCTACGTCTTTGCCGCCGCTGTAGAGCTTGTCCAGCCACAGCAGGGATGACTGGGCATCCCGGCGCAGGATGCAGCCCATCAGCTCCGCCGTCTGCACATTTCCCGCCAGGCCAAGCACGTCCAGCACCCGTTCCCCGTCGATGGTCCCGCCCGACGCGCCGCACTGGTCCAGAAGGCTCAGGGCGTCCCGCATGGCGCCGTCGGACAGGCGGCTGAGCAGGCTGGCGGCGCCGTCCGTCAACGCCATGCCCTCCTGCTCCGCTACGTAGCGAAGGCGCTGGGCGATGTCCTGGGGCTGGATGCGTTTGAATGCAAACCGCTGGCAGCGGGAGAGGATCGTGGCGGGAACCTTATGCAGCTCGGTGGTAGCCAGGATGAAAATCAGGTGGGCGGGCGGCTCCTCCAAAATCTTCAGCAGCGCATTGAACGCTGAAATGGACAGCATGTGAACCTCGTCGATAATATACACCCGGTATTTCACGCTGGCGGGGGAATAGACCGCCTCGTCCCGCAGGGCGCGAACCTGGTCCACGCCGTTGTTGCTGGCCGCGTCCAGCTCCAGTACGTCCAGAAGGCTCCCGTTGTCGATGCCCTGGCAGGCCGGGCATTGGCCGCAGGGATCGCCGTCCACGGGGTTTTGGCAGTTCACCGCCTTGGCCAGGATCTTGGCGCAGGTGGTTTTGCCGGTGCCGCGGGTGCCGGTGAACAGGTAGGCGTGGCTGAGCCGGCCTTGGGCGGCCTGACGGCGGAGGGTCTCCGTGATATGCGCCTGCCCCACCACATCCGCGAAGGACTTCGGCCTCCATTTTCGATACAACGCCTGATACATAGCTGCCTCCCTACAAAAAATAGGGGCCGCAAGGCCCCTACGCAAAATGAAATATTCTCCGCAAGCATCCACTCCGAACCGGCACCCTCGCGGCACATATCGTCCCGCTTAATGCTGCTCGGTTCCCCGCCTGACATGGTTCACAGGCTTCCATTGCGCGAGACCGGAACCTCAACGCGAATGCCTGCGGAGGATATTTCATTCATGTGGTCCTATTATACACGATGTTTCCCGAAAATGCAAGAGGAAATTTTATCAATATCCCGCAGGAATATGGGGGCAACGAACCGGTTAAGGCTTGGCTGGCTATGAAGCTCTCAGCGGAAGCCGCGCTGGCGGCTTCCGCTGAGGGCTTCATACGGCAAAAATGTCCAGGGCGCAATGGCGGCTTTTCGAGACGCCCTTACTTCCCCAGCTTCTTCTGCATCTGGTCGGGGTTCATGGCGCAGTGTACCGCCGTCTCGGCGGAAATCCGTCCGGCGCGGTATAGCCGGGTGATGGATTCATCCATGGAAATCATCCCCTCTGCCGCAGAGGTCTGGATGACGGAGTCGATTTGATGAATGCGGCTGTCGCGGACCATGCTCCGCACCGCGTTGTTCAGGTGCATAATCTCAAAGGCCGGAACCAGCCCGCCGTCGGCAGACGGCAAAAGCTGCTGGCTGATGACGGTCTTCATCACCTGGGCAAGCTGGATGCGGACCTGCTGCTGCTGGGACGGGGGGAATACGTCGATGATGCGGTCGATGGTGTTTACCGCGCCTACTGTGTGCAGGGTGGAAATCACTAAATGCCCCGTCTCGGCCGCTGTCATGGCCGTCTGTATGGTCTCCAAATCACGCATTTCACCCAGGAGAATCACGTCAGGCGCCTGCCGCAGGCTGGCCCGCAGGGCGGTGACGTAGCTGGATGTGTCCATGGCCAGCTCACGCTGGCTGATGATGCTCTTGTCGTTGCGGTGGAGGTACTCAATGGGGTCCTCGATGGTAATGATGTGGGCGTCGCGGTTCCGGTTTACCGCGTCTACCACGCAGGCTAAGGTGGTCGATTTGCCGCCGCCTGCGGGTCCGGTGACCAGCACCATGCCGCGGGTCATGTTGGCAATCCGCATAACCTCCTCGGGTATCCCTACGCTCCGCCAGTCGGGAATGCCAAAGCTGACGATCCGGATCACCGCCGCCAGGGAACCTCTCTGGCGGTAGGTGTTCACCCGGAAGCGGGCCAGGCCGGTGACCGACAGGGAGAAATCATCATCCCCTACAGACATACACTTGTCCATGGGGCGGTGGGCCATGCCGTACAGCTCCCGGACCAGGGACTCGGAATCGTCCGGCATCAGGCGGTCGTCTTGGAGGGCTACGATCCGGCCTTCCTTCTTTATGGATACCGCGCGGCCGGCAACAACAAACAGGTCAGATGCGTTTTCCTCCACCGCCCGCTTGAGATATGTCAGGACACTTTCCATAGTGTTATTGCTCCTTTTGTAAAGTTTTGACTGTGCATGCAGATTCTCAGAATCCGTCCCAGAGGTTCATGTACTCCTCCGGCTCCCATTCGCCGGTGTAGACCGTCTGCCAGCGGAGAATCCGGCATGTGCCGCCGCTTAGGGATACTTCTACGTTCAATGCCTGCGATTCCCCGACGGGTACGGAGAAGGACGCCGTGCTGCCGGTTTGGGCAACCTCCACGCCCTCCGGAACCGCGCCGCCGTCCCGCAGCGCAGCCACAACCCGCACCGCTGCGGCGTCCGCTTCGTAGTAGTCCGCCGCGTTCTGGGCGGTCATGGCGGTCAGCTTCGCTTCACGGTCCGCCGTGGCTACGGTCAGCACCGCGAACACCGCCAGGCACAAAACGCAGAAGATCATCACAAGGCTTACCGCCCCGGATACGCCGCCCCGCTTCATGACGCCACCTCCCATGCCGCGATGTCCCAGGTGAGAATCGTTTCGCTTTGGCTTTCCGTCCCGGCGCGGTCGTACCGCTGCACCGACAGGGTCCCGGCGGTATAGCCGTCCGCCGGGTGCGCCGTCAGGACGAGTTCAAACGCGCCCGGCGCACCAGACGCCAGCTTGTTCCATCCCGCGTCATAGGCAATGTGGACGGCGCCGCCCATCACTTCGCCTCCGGTGAGTTCCGCCGTCTTATCCAGGCTGCCGCCGGCGGCCTTGAAGCACTCGGCGGCGGTCCGGGCTTCGCCTACGGCGCGGCTGAGGTTCGCGCTGTCCTGGCTCATGACCTCCGCGCGGACGAACAGCCCCACGCAGATGGCCGCGCACAGGGAAAATACGCCCACTGCGATGAGCAGTTCAATGGCGAACAGGCCCGAGCGGGTTGGTTTTACGCGTTCCATGTTCATCCATCACTCCTTATGTATACACCGGCGGTCTGCACCCCGCCGTCCGGACCCGTCAGGGCCAGGCGCAACAGGCCGTTCTCCATCTCCGCCGTCTCTAAACGCAGGGCGGGGCAGACGGCCTCGCCAAATTCCGGACCCTGCTCATGGCCCTTTTCAAAGAAAATTTCCATTAAGTTGCCGTCGTAAACGTACAAAATAGTCTCGTATGTGACGCCATCAATGTCCTCGTAGAGGAACACTGCGCCGCCGTCCCCATAGGACCCGGTCTCAATCCGCCCCGCCGCGTCGGAGGCGCGGAGCTTGGCCGTGACATAGCTGAGGCTGACCCGGTCCTGGGCGTTCTGGGCGGTCCGGTCCGCCACCCGGCGGTAGACCCCCGCCCCGGCGGCCAGGCTCAGCAGCAGCGTCGCGCCGAATACACAGGTGAGCATCAGGGCGGCTAAAGCCCCCGCGCCGCTTTGCCTTCTCATGATTCCGCCTCCCATCGCTCCACAACGGTGACGGAGGGGCGCATATTGGATGCGAATATCTCGTAAAATACCGCGTACCGCTCCTCGTCGATCGCCAGGCCGCTTTTGGCCTTCAGGTCCTCATAGGTGGCGGGATAGACGCCCTCCAGGGCGTAGCAGCTTACTACCGCGCGGTCGGCGGCTTCCTGGGCCATGCGCAGGCCTTCGCGGCTGGAGACCGCCGCCGCTTCCTGGACCCCCTTCACCATCCACACCGCCGCCGCAATAAACAGCAGCAGCCCTAACGCCATAGGGACCCATGACCAGCGGCTTATGTACTTCCGTTTCTTCATGTACACCGCCTTATCCGATGGTGGACAGCAGGCCCATCAGCGGCAGCATCACGCTCAGCAGGATCACGCCCGCCAAGGCGCTGGTGACGACCACAATCGCAGGTTCGATGGCGCCAACCGTCCGGTCGATGCGGCGCAGGCTCTCCTCCTCCTGCCGCTGTGCCAGGTCCTCCAGGGTATCGGGCAGGGAGCCGGTCTGCTCCGCCAGCTTTAAAAGGCGGCAGTCACGCCCCGTAAACAGGCCGCTTTTAGCCAGGGCTTCAGCGGGGCTGCCCCCCTCTGCAATGTCCTTACGGCACTGCTCCGTCTTGCTGTCGATCTCCTTCGCGCCGCCGCACAGCTTGGCGGATATCTCCACGGAGTCCTCCATGCTCATGCCGCTGGATACCGCCATTGCCATAGAGGAAGCGAAGCGGGATACGGCCATCTGGCCCAAAATCCCCCGCCCGCCGAAACGGCAGCGGAACCATGCCGTGAATTTCTCCCGCAGGGCGGGGATCAGGGCCACTGCCAGCGCCGCAGCGGCAATAACAACCAGAACCACGGCGATGCCGGTGCCTGCCTTGGCCAGCACGGCGCCGGCGTTCATCATCCCCACCGCCACCGCGCCCATGCGGACGCCAAGCTGGGCAAACACCTTGTCAAATACAGGCAGGACTTGCGTCACCAGCAGAATCACTACCGCCACCATCACCGCGAACAGCGTTACCGGCACGGTTACCGCGCCGCGTATATCCGCGCTCATGCGGAGCTGACGGTCATAATGACGCTGAAGGGACAGCAGGACGTCTTCCAGCCGGCCGGTGTCCTCAGCCAGGGCAACCATGTCCGCCATATAGGCGGGGAAAGCCCCTGTCTCCCGCAAAGCGGAAGCCAGAGGCATACCCTCTTCTGTTGACTGGCACAGCGTCTCCAGCCATGCACGGGTATTGGGATCGGTTTCATCCTCCCGCAGCATGGACAAGCCCTCGCTGATGGGGACGCCGGAACGCACCAGCTGGTACAGCTCGCGGCAGAAAATGGGGAGATACGGGGCGGGGACGCGCAGTCGTTTCATATGTCTTTTCCTCCGAATTTTAATACAAGTACTTGGCCGTATAGTTCTTTCCGTTGCCGATGTATTTCATGATGCTGGCGCTCTGCTTGTTGCTGGAGGCAAAGGTGGGGTCCATCAGCTCCCACTCCTGGCCGTTGAAGAAGATCATGCCTTCCACCCAGCCCTCCGTCTCGCTCCAGACATTGATCCAGGCATGCTTCTGCCCGGTGCTGGTATAGCCCACCACCAGCTTGATCGGCACACCCTGGCTGCGGAGCATGGCGGCCATCAGGGCGGCATAGTCGAAGCAGATGCCCTTGCCCTCGCTGAGGACCTTGTCGATGTCCGGCAGGTAGTCATATTTAACGCTTTGGGCCTTGGCCGAGTCGTAGGTGAGGGCGTTGACGACGTAGTCGTAGATAACTTCTACCTTGCTGAGGTTATCCGCCGCGCCCTTTTCCGCAATCTGGTTGGCGGCCACTTGCAGCGCCGTGCTGTTCTCCGTGTAGTTCACGTATTGGTTCGGACGCAGGAAGGGGGCGAATTCATCGTCCATCTGCGCGTTGATGGTCAGGGACAGCTCCACATTATACTTATTGCCGGAGACGTTTTTATTTACGGTCACCAGGTACTTGCCGTTGCCGTCGGAGAGGGGGAACACGTCGTACTCCCCGTCGGTGCGGAGGTAATACTGGTACTGGTCGCCGCCGCTCGGCCCTTTGACGACCACCATAAGCTTCGGATTGCCGCCGCCATTCCATTTGACCATGAAATAGCCGTCCTTGACGTTGGAATAGTCGATCTCGGCGGAGCCGCCCTTCTCCACCTTCGTGCCGGACGCCGCCGGGGAGAGCACCGTGCTGATGGCGGGCATTCCTGCAAGCGGCACCGCCTCGTCTATCAAGATTCCCAGCGGCACATCCTCCTCCGCAGGTGCGGCGGAGCATCCGCATACCGCGCCTGCCAGCAGCGTCAGGGCTAAGATCATGCTCAGTAATTTCGTTTTTTTCATAGCACACCATCCTGATCTTGTCTCGGATTATTGATTGGTCACGCCGGTGTGACTTGCTTTTCTTTCCAAATCACACCAGATTACTCGGTATTATAGCACATGGGACGGTCGGTGTCAAGGGACCGTGCAAAAAAACTCCCGCCAGGGAGGGTCCGCCCCCCTATCCCGCCACCTGCCGCAGCACCATGTCCACCGTAGCCTGCAAGGCTTCCGGAATCTCCCGCCGGCCCGGCAGCACGGACTGGCAGCCAACGGAGGAATCCTCCTCCCACCGGATGTTCCGCAGGCCCGCCCGCTCCGCCAGCCGTATCCGAAAGGCGCCGTGGGCGCATTCATCCCTGGTGCCTACATGGAAAATCCCATGCAGGCCCTCTTCCAGAATATACGCCGTCCACTCTGCAATTTGTTCGTCCGTGGTGAAGTTGAGCCTTATGCCGCTGTAAACGCGGACCGGCCTTCCCTCCCGGTTGGCGGCCCGCAAATCTGCCAGCCTGGGTGCGTTCCGGCCCCAGATTTCCGGCGGGCGGAGGATCGCCAGGTTTTCCCCAAGCTTCTCTTGCAGCATGCGCTCACAGGCAATCTTGAACCGGCCGTAGCCGCTTTCCGCCCAGGGCGCATCGGTTTCGTAGTGGGACCGGTCCGTCTCGCCGTCGAATACGTTGGCGGTGGACAAATACACCATCCGCCCGCCCCGCCGCGATAAATCCTCCGCAGCAATCCGGTGAACCTCCATCTGCCGCGCAAAATCCCCCCGCAGGCAGGAAATGACCGTATGGGGCCGTATTTCCTCCAAAATCCGCTCCAAGCCGCCTTCCTCCACATCCAGCCGCCGCAGCCCGCCGTCCCCGCCGGGATGCCGGCAGGCGCCGTAAACCGTTTCCCCGGCGGAGGACAGCCGCCTGCGGATGCATGCCCCGGCTAAACCGGATGCGCCTAAAATCAAAACCGCCATACAGCCTCCCTACTGCGCATACCGCTCAAAAAAGCGGAACGTCATGGGCCAGACGCCCCCTGCTGCCAGGACCATCAAAAAATACCGGACCGCATGGGCCGCTTCGTGGCCGCCGCAGAGGGCCAGCAGCGGCGCTTTCAGAAGGCTCTTGACCAGAATCACCAGTACCAGGCCGCCCAGCAGCTTGACGGCCTGCCCCCACCAGGGGGCGCGGTTGGGGAATTGCAGCAGCCGGTTGTCAAATACGCTGACCAGAAGCATCCCGCCGACGGCGCCCGTCATGGAGTACGCGTTTTTAACCGCTTCCGCCAGATTTCCAGGGTCAATATCCGCCGGGAAGGGGAAAAACTCCATAAAACCGGTAAAGGCCAGGCTGAGCGCCAGCAGAACGCCTAAAATGACGTACATACGGTTGGGAAACCACAAAGTACTCTCAATCAGCGGGTACAGAACGAATACCAGCACTGCCGCGATGACAAAAGACACCCCTACGTCCGCCGGGGTGTGGACGCCCAAATACATCCGCGAAACCGGCACCAGCAGCGCCGCCGCCAGGCAGGCGAGCCGCAGCCACAGCCGCCCGGTGAACCGCGCCACGCCGCCAAAGAAGCCCACCGCCGTCTGGGTATGGCCGCTGGGGAAGCTATATCCCGCCGCTTCCGCGCGGGCGGACTCTACAATGGTGAAATCCGGGTCGCGCACCCAGGGCCGCGGCACCCGGCAGATGATTTTCAACCACTGGTTCACTAGAATGCCTACAAAACCAACGCTCAGCAGATAATACCCCTTCCGCTTGTCCACGCACCAGAAAACGAACAGCGCCCCGATCATAAAGAAGGTTTCCTCCCCCAGATGGGTCACCAGGGACATGAACGCGTCCAGTACAGGATTGCGGATGGATTCAAACCAGTATAATAATTCCATGGCGGCTTCTCCTCCTTGCCGGAAATTTCCTGCCCCTATTATAATCCCCTCCCAGTGTGGAATGCAAGAGGAAAAGGGACCGCTTTTCAGCGACCCCCCATTTGCGTTACTCCCCCTTCTCCTCCTTCTGCCTGCGGTACTGCCCCAGCATGCCGTCGTACTTCCTGCCGGTCATGCGGAAATAGATGTCAAAGCCGATGGTCATGCCAAGGAATGTCAGGAAAAATATGCCGATGAACATAATCCACGCGCTGGCCCGTTCCACGGGAAACCACTCCGCTTTCCATGCCGCGAAGGATAGCACGGGCAGGAACAGCGCTGCAAACAGTACGCTCCGCCAGGTGTAGCGCATTTTCTTGAAAATCCAGTTGGAGAAGCATACCCCCTGAATCAGGGTGGCCGCCACGCTCACCGCGAGCAGGGTCCACAGCATGGCCAGAGAAATTTCATCGCTGCGGAACACCGTACAGAAAAACAGGTAAATCGCCATAGTCCCGGTATACAGATAGCATGTGGCCGCTTTCCATTCCATAACGCCCTTCAAAAACCGTTTCATTGCAGAATACTCCTTTCTAACTCCCGCAGTTTGTCCTTAAGCTCCCCGGCGTACTGGCGGGACACGTACACCTGCTCCCCGTTGTCCATGGTCACCAGCATCCGTCCCCCCAGCTCCGGCCGGATGGACTGGATGCGCCGGAAATTGACGATGGCCGACCGCCCAGCCCGGAGGAAGTCCAGTTCCCGCAGGGCTTCTTCCAATTCGTAGAGCTTCAGAGCGGACTCATAAACCGCATTCTCCGTATAGAGGAACGTTTTTTTGTCCGCCGTGTCGATGTAGAGGATGTCCTTCACATCCAGCAGGCGCCGTTCGCCGTCCTTCAGGCCGACCAGCTTTTTCTGGTAGACCCGCAGCATAGCGACCAGCCGCAGGATGTCCTCATCCGCCCGGGGGCAGTTGATGATTACTTCCGTCTCCGGATAGGCCGGATTCTGGTTCAAGGTGATTTTCATGGCGTCCCCTCCTTTCCCGTCCATTCTAACAGAGGGTGGGCAGATTGCAAGCCGTTTTGCCTGAGTGGGTACACGGCGGGCGTAAGCGGCGGTTTTGGGAGGGCGAAATATTTTTGGCAAGATTCCCTTGACGCTAACTATGTAACCGGGTTCTGCTTCTCGGTGCGGAAAAAGTAAACAGCAGGAAAAAGTGCGAAGAGGCAAACCCTTCGCACTTTCTTCTATCATAAATACTGCCGGATATCGGAGACAAGCTGTTCCTCCAGCCGGATCAGCCGTTTGGCGATGTCCTTGGAATCTTCATCCGCCGCCTTGTACTGGTTGAGGTACTTGTGGAGATACTTCGCCCCCATATTGCACCCGTCGGTCATAAGGCCGGCGACGGCCTGGTCGGACGGGTCCATTCCCAGCTTCACGTTGGTTTTCATCCAGCTCATCCCCTTCGCCATAGGGCTTGGCTCTTTCCCCTCGTCGTGGTATTTATCCAACATCCCCTGCAATTCATGGTCCAGGGCTTCATGGGCCTGCTTGCAGTCCGCCAGCCGCTCCTTGAAATTCCTGTTTTGTACGGCGCCCAGCACCTCGCCGATGGACGCCGCCCCCATTTTCACGCCCGCGTCGCACTCCCGCAGCAGCTTAATGGTATCCGGTTCAATCACGCAAATCCTCTCCTTCTCCTTAAGATACCGGTAGTATTTCCGCTTTTTCCGCCCTTACGCAGTGCAGAACCGGCGGGAATTTGTCTAATCCCACCAGAAAACGCCGGAAGCCGTGCGGCATCCTGTCTATTCTGAACATTTACTTCTTGCATTTAAAATGTTAAAGTGTTAAAGAAAACCAACGCCGGCTGCCGCCGCAGCCTATAAAAACAGAGGAGAGCAAAAATGGCACAGATCACATTTTACAAGCACGACCCCATCCCCCTGGAAATGCACAAGGTCCGCATCGTACAGAAATTGAACCTGCTGCCCACCGCCCAACGGCTGCAAAAAATGAAGGACTCCGGCTACAACACCTTCCAGCTCCACAACAGCGACATCTTCCTGGATATGCTCACCGACTCCGGCGTCAACGCCATGAGCGACGACATGGAATCCGCCATGCTCCGGGCGGACGACGCCTACGCCGGCAGCGAGAGCTATTTCCGCATGGAGAAAAAGCTGCAAGAGCTGTTCGGCATCCAGTACTGCCTCCCCGCCCACCAGGGCCGGGCCTGCGAGAACATCCTGGCCACCCGGTTCGTCAAGCCGGGCAGCTGCGTCATCATGAACTACCACTTCACCACTGCCAAGGCCCACATCACCCGGGTCGGCGGACGCGTGGAGGAACTGGTCAAGGACGAGGGCCTTGCCAGCAAGAGTACGCTCCCCTTCAAGGGCAACATCGACCTGGAAAAGCTGGAAGCCTGCATCCGCAGGGAAACCCCGGAGAACGTCCCCTTCGTGCGCCTGGAAGCAGGCACCAACCTCATTGGCGGCCAGCCTATTTCCTACGCCAACATGAAAGCCGCCACGGACGTCTGCAAAAAATACGGCGTCATGACGGTCCTGGACGCGTCCCTGCTCCAGGACAACCTGTACTTTATCAAAACCCGCGAGGAGGGCATGGCGGACAAGAGCGTCCGGGAAATCACCCGGATGGTCGCGGATTTGTTTGACATCATCTACTTTTCCGCCCGGAAGTTCGGCTTTGCCCGCGGCGGCGTCGTGCTGGTCCGCGACCGGGATTTGTATTACTCCATGGAAGACTTAATCCCCATGTTCGAGGGCTTTTTGACTTACGGCGGCATGTCCGTCCGGGAAATCGAAGCCATGACGGTGGGCTTTGAGGAGAGCATGGATATGAACATCATCTCCCAAGGACCCCAGTTTGTGGGCTACTGCGTCAAACATCTGGACGATTACGGCGTCCCCGTCATCACCCCCGGCGGCGGCTTGGGTGCGCATCTGGACGCGGGCGAGTTCGTCAGGCACCTCCCCCAGGAGCAGTACCCCGCCGGGGCGCTGGTCTGCGCGCTCTACATCTGCGGCGGCATCCGCGGCATGGAGCGCGGCACCCTCTCCGAGGAGCGCAACGCCGACGGCAGCGAGCGCATGGCGTCTATGGAGCTGGTCCGCCTGGCCTTCCCCCGCCGGGTGTTCACCCTCTCCCAGACGGAGTACGTCATTGACCGGGTGAAGTGGCTCTACGACCACCGGGAGCTGATCGGCGGGCTGCGGTTCGTCCATGAGCCGGCCACCCTGCGGTTCTTTACCGGCGTACTGGAACCCATTGGCGATTGGCCGGAAAAGCTGGCGGAGGCGTACATAAAAGATTTCGGCCCCGGCCAATAACACTGGAATGGCCAAAAATGGGCTGCCCTATTCGGGCAGCCCTGTGTGGGAGGCATCCCCCACACGCCGCATTTGGAAAGGAGCGCCCATGACAGAACTGGAAAAATATCAAGCCTTCCACCAGCAGATACGCCGGAGGAAGGCTGAGATTCCCGCTGAACTAGAGAGCTTGCGGCAGGCGGGCAAAGAAAAGACGGTGACATACAAGGAACTGCTGGCGGAGAAGCTGACGGTCGAGGCGGTCCTCATCCGGCTCCGCTGGGCGGGCTTGGAGGATTGACGCCCGCGCCCTACCCCAAAAACGCCTGCACATTAGCCACCATGTTCTCCCGCTCGATAACGGCGGTGAACCTGGGGGCTTTTCCTTTCAGCGCGGCTAGCCGGGCCGGCGCAGCCACGCCGGTAACGTCCTGCATCTGGCTGATCCGCTCCAGGCTGCCGGCCACAGGGGGTACGCCGATGGCGTCCAACACGCTGCCGCAGAACTTATAGGGGCTGGCGGTGGAGACGAAAACCGCCGGCGTCTTATCCCCGGTCTCCTTGCGGTAGTCCGTCAAGACCTTGGCCGCCACAGCGGTGTGGGGGTCAATCAGATAGTCGTATTCATGGAGCATTTTAATCGAGGCGGAGGTCTCCTCCTCACTGCAAAATCCGCCGTAAAATACTTCCTGCAACCGCTTTTTCATCTCCGGCATAATCTCGTACCGCCCCGTCTGGTCAAGCTGCGCCATATACGTCCGGACCAGCTCGTCGTCGCCGCCGCTGAGGTCGAACAGCAGCCGTTCCAGGTTGCTTGAGATCAAAATATCCATAGACGGGGACATGGTCGTATGGAAGGGCCGGTTCCGGTCATACACGCCGGTGCGGATAAACGCGGTAAGCACATCGTTGCAGTTAGACGCGCAGATCAGCCGCCCCACCGGCAGGCCCATCCGCTTCGCGTAATAGCAGGCCAAAATATTCCCAAAATTCCCCGTAGGCACACAATAGTTCACTGGCTCGCCCAATTTGATTTCATGGGCGTTGAGCAAGTCGCAATAGGCGGAGATATAGTATACTACCTGGGGCAGGATGCGCCCCCAGTTGATAGAGTTTGCGGAGGAGAGGAAATACCCCCGCCCCGCCAGCTCCTCCCGAAGCTGCTCATCGGAGAAGATGGCCTTGACGCCGTTCTGCGCGTCGTCGAAGTTGCCCTTCACCGCGCATACGCCCACATTACCGCCCTCCTGGGTGGCCATTTGCAGCTTTTGAACCTCGCTGACGCCGTTTTCCGGGTAAAAGACCAGGATTTTCGTCTGCTCCACATCCGCAAAGCCCTCCATAGCGGCCTTTCCCGTATCGCCGGAGGTCGCCACCAGTACGCAGGCGGTCTTTTTCTCCCCGGTCATCCGCAGGCTGGCGGACAAAAGCTGGGGCAGTATTTGCAGCGCCATATCCTTAAACGCGCTGGTAGGCCCGTGCCACAATTCCAGGCACCAGGTCCGCTTATCCATCTGGTGCAGGGGGGCCACCTCGGGGTGGTCGAACTTATCCGGCCCATAGGCGATCTTGGTAAACAGATTCAGTTCCTCAGGCCGGAACTGCTCCAAGTATTTCCCCATAATATACGCCGCCCGTTTGCGGTACGGCATGCCGCACAGAATCTCCACCTCCAAGGCGCTGATGCTGGGGAAGCTGACGGGCGTGAACAGGCCGCCGTCCCGGCTCAGGCCCATAGTAATCGCCTGGGCAGCACTTTTCCGAAGGTTTTTATCCCTTGTGCTCAAATATTGCATACTGTTTCCTCCCGAACGCGCCCGCTCAGAACGCGCTGATAATGTATTTAATCTGCCTGCGCCCATCCGGCCCGGCGGGATAGACCTCCGCCACATCGAACCGGCAGGGGCAGTCCTCCCCTGTCTGGGCCAGGTACCAGGACGCCGCGTCCCGCAGCTTCCGCTGCTTTGCGGCGGTCACCGCCTCCCTGGGCGGCGCAATCGCCCGGGACGAGCGCGTCTTGACCTCCACAAAGCACAGGACGCCGTCCGCCGTCCGGGCAATGAGGTCAATTTCCCCCCACCGGCAGCGGTACTGCCTTGCCACAATGGCACAGCCGCGGCGCTCCAGGCAATCCGCCACAGCCGCTTCCCCCCGGTCGCCCCGTTTTTTCCGCTCATCCACGCCGCCCGGCCTCCCATTTTTTCAGAAAGCTCATCCGGTGGATGGGGCTTGGCCCGTATTGGGCCAACATGGCATAGTGGAGTTTCGTGCCATACCCCTTGTGTTGGTCAAAGCAGTACTGGGGATATTTTTCCGCCATTTCTTCCATGTACCGGTCCCTGCTGACCTTCGCCAGGATGGACGCGGCGGCGATGCTGGCGCTGCGCCCATCGCCGCCCACGACGGTCTCATGGGGCGTCGTAATAGCAAAGGACTGCCCCCGGTCCCGGTTGCCGTCGATCAGGGCGTAGTCCGGCTGGACGGCCAGCGCGTCAATCGCAAGCTGCATCGCCTTGATCCGCGCGCTAAGGATATCGGTCGCGTCGATTTCCCCGGCAGTGACAAATGCCACCGCCCAATCCACCGCCTGCTCCTGGATTTGGCTGAAGAGCAAGTCCCGCCGCTTCGGCGTCACCTTTTTGGAATCGTTCAGGTACGGCAGCTCCAACCCTTCCGGCAGGACCACCGCCCCGGCGTACACCGGCCCGGCCAAAGGCCCCGCCCCCGCTTCATCGCAGCCGCAGACCACGGCGAAGCCCTTCTCATGGGAGATGCGTTCCAGTTCCCACATTGGCAGCGTCTTATGCATTCCGCTCCTCCAAATCCTCCGGCAGCTCCAAGGTAAACCGGCCCAGCTTCCCGCCCCGGAATTCGTCCAGGAGGATGCGCGCCATGCGCCCGGTATCAATCTCGCCGCCCCGGAGGACAAACCCCCGCTTACGCCCCGTCTCCATCAGCAGTTCGTAACCGGATTCTCCCTCCCGGACCTCCACCTTATACCGGTCCAGCAGGGATTGGGGGTAATATTTTCCTAAATAAGCTATCAACTGGGAAGCAAGTTCCTCCAAGTCCATGATTTCATCCCTGACCGCGCCGGTGCAGGCCAGCCGGAAGCCCACCGCCGGGTCCTCAAACTTAGGCCACAGCATCCCCGGCGTATCCAGCAGTTCCAGGCTTTGGTCTACCGGCACCCATTGCTTGGCCCTCGTGACGCCGGGGCGGTCCTCAGCCTTAGCGGTTTTACGCCGTGCCGTTTGATTGATAAAAGTAGATTTCCCCACATTGGGGATGCCCAGAATCATCACCCGCAGCATCCGCCCGGCCTGGCCTTTTTCCGCATAGGCGGCAATTTTGTCCGCCAGCAGCGCCCGCACGGCGGCGGGGAACTGCTTGGTCCCCTGCCCCTGCTTGGCGTTGGCTTCCAGGACGGCGAATCCCCGGCCGCGAAAATACGCCGCCCATTTCTTAGTTGCGGCAGGGTCGGCCAGGTCTACCCGGTTAAGGACCACCAGCCTGGGCTTCTCCCTGGTCAATTCCTCCACATCCGGATTGCGGCTGGACAGCGGCGCCCGGGCGTCCAGGATCTCACAGACCGCGTCCATATGCTTAAGCTGCTCTGCAATCATCCGCCGGGTTTTCGTCATATGGCCGGGGTACCATTGGATATTCATTGCGCTGTTTTCCATAGCGGCCCCCGTCAGTGCAGCATGCCCAAGCGGCTCCAGTCGGCCCGGCCGGTATCCGGCGTCCTGCCTGGAATCAGCAGGAAGACAGCCTTGCCCTGAAGATAGCCCTCCTTCACCGGCCCGAGACGGCTGTCCCTGCTGTCGCTGCTATGGTTGCGGTTGTCGCCCATAACGAACACCTCGTCCTCCGCCAGGGTAATGGGGAATTCCATCCCTGCGGCGCTCCAGGTCGGCTCTTTGGCGTACGGCTCATCCACGGCCACGCCGTCCACGTAGACGACGCCCTCATAAAAGTCAATATCCACGCTCTGCCCCCCTACGGCGACAATTCGCTTAACCAGCGTCTCATTGAGGGGGGTCTCGGCGTTGAAATCATTAATGACCACCACGTCCCCAGCCTTGAAGTCGCAGAACATAGCGTTAAGCACCAGCAGTTCATCCCCGGTATAGAGGGTGTCCTGCATAGACGGGCCGTTGACGCTGATGAGCCGTACGCCGAACGTAAACAGCAGGACGACGCCCACCACGGCAGTCACCAACGCCTGCGCCCAGCAATAGAGGACGCTTTCCGTAGATTCCGGCTCCTTCGGTTTTTTCTGTGATGCAGCAGGCTTCCAGCCCATATTTTCTTCCTCCATGGCAGTAATCTCCTTTGCAATCCATCGTTGCCGTTTTCCTCTCCGGTATAGCATAGCACAGATTAAAATAAATTACAACAAATTTACTGTGAAACTTCCTGGGGCCGTATGCCGCCCTTATTCTCTCCCAATGCCGGTTGAAACCTTGCGCAGGGGGTTGGTTCCATCTGTCACATGCCGGCGGCCATGCGCATAGAGTGTCTCGTATGCAGCGGCGGGAAGGTCTGTTTTTTCCGGCATAGCGGGACGCCCGCCGGTTTTGCCGGCGGGCGTCCCGCTATATCAACCCCAAAGGAGGCTCTATCTTATGGTGAGCGTCAGCCTGTGCATGATTGTACGAAACGAGGAGGATGTATTGGCGCGGTGCCTGGACAGCGCGGCGTATCTGGTGGATGAGATAATCATTGTGGACACCGGCTCCACCGACCGCACACGGGAAATCGCCGCCCGCTTTACCAGCCAAATCTTTGACTTCCCCTGGCAGGATGACTTTTCCGCCGCCCGGAACGAGTCCTTTTCCCACGCCACAATGGACTACTGCCTGTGGCTGGACGCGGACGACGTATTTCTGGAAGCGGACCAGAGGGCGTTCCTGGCTTTGAAGGCGTCTTTGGACCCTGATGTATCGGTGGTCATGGCGCCTTACCACACCGGCTTTGACGAGGGGGGCCGGGTAACCTTCTCCTATTACCGGGAACGGCTCATCCGGAACCGGGCCGGTATGAAGTGGGCGGGGTCCGTCCATGAGGCGGTCACGCCGGTGGGGAAGGTCGTTTATTCGGAATTTGCCGTCACCCACCGGAAAACCAAGCCCTCCGACCCGGACCGGAACCTGCGGATCTACCAGGCGCAGCTGGCAGCGGGAAAGGCGCTGGAGCCGCGCCAGCAGTTCTACTATGGCCGGGAGCTGTATTACCACCGCCGCTGGGAGGAGGCGCTGGCGGTCTTTGAGGGGTTTTTAAGGGAGGGCCGGGGCTGGGTGGAGAACAATATTGACGCCTGCCGCCAATGCGCCTACTGCCAGAAGGCGTTAGGCCGTGAACAGGCGGCATTGGAATCGCTGTTCCGCACCTTCGCCTACGACCAGCCCCGGGCCGAGGTCTGCTGTGAAATCGGCCTCTGGTTTTTCCAGCGGGAGGAGTTCCGGCAGGCCGCCTATTGGTACGCCCTGGCCCTGACCTGCGCCCGGGACGACCGCAGGGGCGGCTTCGTCTCACCGGACTGCTACGGCTACCTGCCGTGCATTCAGATGTGCGTTTGCTACAGCCGCCTGGGCGATTTGAAAAGGGCGGAAGCGTTCAACGAGCTGGCCGCCTTCTTCAAGCCGGATTCTCCGGCGGTCCGCCACAACCGCGCCGTCTTTCAGGCCCCGCCGGAGCAGGCGGCCGAAAGCTGAGCGAGTCCTGTCACGCAGGGGGCGCCTGCCCACGGGAGGTTTCCACGGCGGCCCTGAGGCAGCCCTCTGCACCGGCGGCGGTAGACTGCTCCAACGCCTTCCTGGCCAGCTTATCCGCCTCGCATCCCTGCCAGCGGCTAACACAGGCGCGGGTGGACAGCACCGAAGCCGTGCTGACGGAGAACTCGTCCAGCCCCCAGGCTATGAGCAGGGGGATCACCGCCGGGTCTGCCGCCGCTTCGCCGCACATGCCCACGGGAATGCCCGCTTCCTTAGCGGCGGCAATCACATGCCGGATGGCGCGCAGCACCGCAGGCTGGAAGACGGAATAGAGGTTCTCCACCTGGGCGTTGCCCCGGTCCGCCGCCATGGTGTATTGGATCAGGTCGTTGGTGCCGATGGAGAAAAAGCCGCATTCTTTGGCCAGCAGGCCGGCAATCAGCGCAGCAGACGGCGTCTCAATCATCACTCCCATGACCATGTCCTTGTCATAGGGGCGCTGTTCCGCCTCCAATTCCGCCTTGCATGCATCCAGCAGCGCCCGCGCCGCGCGGACTTCCTCCACACAGGAAACCATGGGGAGCATAATGCGAATATTTTTCCCCTCCGCCCCCGCCCGGAGCAAGGCCCGGAGCTGCACCTTGTAAAGTTCCGGGCGGGCCAGGCAGTATCGAATCGCCCGGCAGCCTAAAAACGGGTTTTCCTCCGCTTCCATATCCAGGCAGGCCGCAGCCTTGTCCCCGCCCACGTCCAGGGTGCGGATCACGACGTCCCGGCCCGCCATGATGCGGGCGGCTTCGCGATATGCTTCATACTGCTCGGCCTCGCCCGGGGGATTGGCGCGGTTCATGAACATAAATTCCGTACGGAACAAGCCGATGCCCTCCGCCCCGGCGTGAAGGGCGGCCCTCGCTTCGGCTGCGGAGCCGACGTTGGCGCAGAGGCGGTAGCGCCGGCCATCCGCGTCCACGGTGGGGCGGTCCCGATAGCCCGCCAGCAAAGCCCGCTGGGCATGGAAGGCTTCCTGCCGCCTGCGGTATTCGCTGCGGGTCCCCTCGTCCGGATGGAGGATGACCGCGCCGTTCCCGCCGTCTACAATCAGCCTGTCGCCGTCCTTGATGAACGCCAAGGCTTTCGGTATACTGAGGACGGCGGGCAGTCCCAACGCCCGGGCCAAGATGGCGGAATGGCTGGTCCACCCCCCGGTCTCGGTGAGGATAGCGGCTGTATTTTCTTTGTCCAGCCCAACGGTCATGGACGGCGTCAGGTCCCGGGCGACCAGGACGCTCCCTGAAGCCAGTTGGGACAAATCCGGCTCCTCCGCCCCCAGGAGGATGGCCAGCAGGCGGCGGCGCATATCCCGGACGTCGGCAGAACGCTGGCGCATCGCTTCGTCTGCAACGCCGGCGAACATGCCGGCATACATCGTGCATACGCCGTCTGCCGCCGCCTCGGCGCAGGCGCCGCCCTCTATGGCTTCCTCCATTTGCGCGCGCATATACGGGTCCGCCAGCATGGCGGCCTGGCCGGTAAGGATCTCCGCTTCCTTTTCGCCCACCCGCTCCCTGATTTCCGCAGCCATAGCGGCGGTACGGCGCGCGAAGGCGGCAATCCCCGCCTGAAGGCGCGCCTTTTCCGCCTCCCTGCCGGAGTAGGGTATATGGGAATAATCCAGATTTATCTCACGCAGGCAGACGGCCCGGCCCAGGCCTATGCCGTCCGACGCGGCAATTCCCCGCAGGATCATGGTGCAATCCCTCCTTTTACCCGGCGGCCCAAAGGCTCCACCGGAGCGTATGCCAATTTCTCACATGTCGTCCAGGCCGGATTCTATCAGTTCCAGCGCCTTCCTGAGGGCTTCTTCCTCCTGGGGTCCGCTGCACTGGATTTCTATTTCTGCGCCCTGCTTGATGCAGGCGAGCATCAGGCTCATGATGGATTTGGCGTCGGCGGATTTCCCCTTGGAAAGGACGCGCACATCGCAATCCATTTCCTTCATAGCGGAGACAAAAATTTGCGCGGGGCGCATATGTAGCCCCTGGGGGTTGATGACCTTCGTTTTTGCGGATACCACAGTAAGCACTTCCTTTCAAATGGAATGGTTTATAGGCCCGCCCAGACGGCGTCAACCGCCTGTGAATACAGGTTCTAAAACGCCGCAGCCCGGCGCGGCACCTCGTGTCGCGCCAGCCTGCGGCGGAACGCCTATTGGCGGATGGCTTGTGAATTACTTGCAGAGGGCGGCGGTATCCATAGCGATCATCAGTTCCTCATTGGTGGGGATCACGAAGACCTTGACCTTGGAATCCGCGGCGGAGACGTCCACTTCCTTGCCCCGGACGTTGTTCTTTTCCGCGTCCATCTTGACGCCCATGTACTCCATGCCCTCGCAGATCTTATAGCGCAGCTCGCAGGAGTTCTCGCCAATCCCGGCGGTAAAGACGATGGCGTCCACGCCGCCCATGGCGTTGGCGTACGCGCCGATAAACTTCTTGACCTCGTAAATGAACTTCTCCAGCGCCAGGGCGGCCCGCTCGTTGCCCTTGGCGGAAGCGTCCTCCAGGTCGCGGAAGTCGGAGCTGACGCCGGAAATGCCCAGTACGCCGGACTTCTTGTTGAGGATGTTCAGCATTTCCTTGATATCGTAGCCATAGCGGCCCATCAGGTATTCCAGAATCGTAGCGTCCACGTCGCCGGAGCGGGTACCCATGGGGAACCCGGCCAAAGGCCCAAGGCCCATGGTGGTATCCACGCACTTGCCGTCCACCACGGCGGACAGGGAGGAGCCGTTGCCCAGGTGGCAGCAGATCACCTTGCTGTGCGCGGGGTTGCCCAGCATGTCGGCGGCCCGGGCGGAGACATAGCGGTGGCTGGTGCCATGGAAGCCGTAGCGGCGC
The DNA here is from genome assembly GCA_947649615.1 of uncultured Clostridia bacterium. Taxonomy (GTDB): domain Bacteria; phylum Bacillota; class Clostridia; order Oscillospirales; family Oscillospiraceae; genus Pelethomonas. The sequence goes on from CANSSG010000015.1 coordinate 23,204, forward strand.
ACGTCGTCCTTCTCATAGTACTCGTAAGGGATGGCGTAAATGTAGGCCTTGGGGGGCATGGTCATGTGGAAAGCGGTGTCGAACACGGCCACCTGGGGCGTCTTGGGCATAATTTTCTGGCAGGCTTCGATGCCCATGAGGTTGGCGGGGTTGTGGAGGGGTCCCAGGGGGATGCATTTTTTAATGGCCTCGATGCACTTGTCGTCGATGATGCAGCTCTCGGTGAAGGCCATACCGCCATGGAGGACGCGGTGGCCCACGGCGGCGATTTCATCGGTGGAGGAAATCACGCCCTTAACGGGGTCCACCATGATATCCAGCACGGACTGGATGGCCTCGGCGTGGGTGGGCATAGGGATCTCCTGCTTCACATCCTCCCGGCCGGGGACCTTGTGGGTCAGCCGCCCGTCGATGCCGATGCGCTCACACAGGCCCTTGGCGAACACCTGGCCCCCCTCGGACTCCATGAACTGGTACTTCAGGGAAGAGCTGCCCGCATTGATGATTAGAATTTTCATCCGTCAAATTCTCCTTCTATTGTTATTGTTTTGTTATTTTTTGTTTCCGGCCTGTCTCTTGCATTTCCGGCCCGAGACGGCTAGAATAGATACCATCCCATATTGTAGACTATTTACGCCGGTTAGACAACCATTTTTTCGTAAGTTTTTCCAAAATTTTTTTCAACGCTTAAAAAGGAGATTTCCATGGCAGTTGCAGGCGTCATTGCGGAATACAACCCCTTCCACAAGGGCCATGGGTGGCAGCTCACCCGGCTCCGCAGCGTCCTGGGGTCCGATACCGCCGTGGTGGCCTGCATGAGCGGGAACTTCGTCCAGCGGGGCAGCTTCGCCATCATGAACGCACACGCCCGTGCAGAGGCCGCCCTCCACGGCGGCGTGGACTTGGTACTGGAGCTGCCCACCCCCTGGGCCGCCGCCGGAGCGGAGCGTTTTGCCCAGGGCGGCGCGGCGGTGCTGGCCGCCACAGGGGTGGTCACCCACCTGGCCTTCGGCTGCGAGTGCGCCGCTCTGGAACCATTGCGGCAGGCGGCGGAGAGCCTGGAGGACCCGGCGTATCCCGCCGGGCTGCGGCGGTTTTTAGGCGAAGGCATGACCTTTGCCGCCGCCCGCCAAGCCGCCGTCCGTACGCTGGCGGGGGATGCGGCGGACTGCCTGTCCCAGCCCAACAACCTCCTGGCGGTCGAGTATCTCCGCGCCCTGAAATCCCTGGGGCGTCCTATCATCCCCCTGGCCCTCCCCCGCGTTGGTGCGGCCCACGACAGCGAAGCGGCAGGCCCTTACCCCTCCGCCTCAGCCATCCGGCGGATGCTGCTGGAGGGAGATGGCTGGCAAAACGTCCTGCCGCCGCCCACCGCCGCCATTGTTTCCCGGGAAATCCAGGCCGGGCGCGCCCCGGTACAGATGGAAAACTGCCAGCGGGCGCTGCTGTTCCAGCTCCGCCGGATGTCAGAGGCGGATTTCCTGCCCTACGACGGCGGAAACGAGGGCCTATACCGCCGTTTTTACGCCGCGGTCCACGCCGGGCGTACCCTTGACGGGATTCTCGCCCTTGCCAAAACCAAGCGGTATCCCCTCTCCCGCCTGCGCCGGATGCTGCTGCAAAGCTGCCTGGGCGTCCCCCAAGCCGCCCAGGGGGAGACGCCGCCCTATCTGCGTGTGCTGGCCGCCAACGAACGGGGCCGTGCGCTGCTGGGGCAGATGCGGAAAACGGCGGCCCTGCCGGTGATCACCAAGCCCGGCCACATCCGCCGTCTCAGTAAAGAAGCCCAGCGGGTTTTCGACCAGGAAGCCCGCTGCGGAGACCTATACGCGCTGGCCTACCCCGACCTGGGGCAGGCCGTGCCGGAGCGGGGCTACACCGTTTCCCCGGTGATGCTGTAGCCCTTTGGAAAAGGAGAAGAAGGACATGAAACGACATATATTATTATGCGCATCCGTACTCTTGCTGCTGACCGCCTGTGCGGGAATGGCCGCATCCGACCCCGTCCCTCCCGCCGCCCCGCCGGAAGCCCCGGCAGCGGATGCGTATGAGAAACCGGAATACGAGGTTCTTCCCTTTGTCTCCGGCAATCAATTCCTGTCGGAGGACGGGGAACAGGAGGTCATCGCCGTATACAGCTACCAGGCCATCCTGCTGTCGTTAACCAACGAAGGCGCCCTTTCCCCGGCGGACGGGGAAGCGGCGGCGCGGAACATAGAAGCCTTCAACAGCAAGATGCAGTCCATCAGCGCGGATTTGACAGAGCAGGGCAAGGCGATGGCGGCGGACGCGGCGGAGGTTTACGCGGAATTCGGTACGCTGCCTTCGGAGTACGAAGACAGCGCGGACATAGGCGCGGACTTTTGCGGAGACATCGTATCCGTCTATCTGCACCGCAGCACCTACACTGGCGGCGCGCATCCCAACCGCTATACCGCCAGCTATCTTTTTGACCTGGCCGCAGGGCAGTTCATCTACCCCACCCAGCTTGCGGAGGACCCGGAAGCCTTCCACGCCGGTGCGGCGGAAGCGCTGCTGGCCCAGGCGGAAGCCCATCCCGCCCACGACTCCTTCTGGCAGGATTACACGGACATCATCGCCCGCTGGAACGAGGCTGCGGTACATTTCACCGGCGAAGGCATGACGGTGTGCTATTCTCCCTACGAGCTTGCGCCCTACAGCGCCGGCGAGGTCGAACTGGCCCTCACCTGGGACCAGCTCCGCCCCCTGCTGGGGGAAACCGGCATGGCCCGCCTGGGGCAGGAATAGCGGAACGACATAATAAAAGGGGTCCTGCCGCATTGACGGCAGGACCCCTGGCCATTTTCTGAAAAAACCTTTCCCGTTTTATTTCGTACCAAATATCCGGTCGCCGGCATCACCCAGGCCGGGGACGATATAGCCGTTCTCATTCAGCTTTTCATCCACCGCGCCGCAATAGATTTCCACATCCGGATGTTCCTTCTGGATTCGCTCGATTCCCTCCGGCGCGGCCAGCAGGACCATCAGCTTGATATTCGCGCAGCCGTATTCCTTCATAAACCCGATGGCGGCGGCGGCAGACCCGCCGGTAGCCAGCATGGGGTCCACGATAAGCACATCCCGCTCCGCAATATCCTTGGGCATTTTGCAGAAGTACTTCACCGGCTCCAGGGTTTCCTCGTTGCGGTACAGGCCGATATGCCCCACCCGGGCCGACGGCACCATCCGCAGTACGCCCTCCACCAGCCCCAGGCCCGCCCGGAGGATCGGCACCACCGCGAACTTCTTCCCCTTGAGCGTAGGGGCCATCGTCCGGCAGATGGGGGTTTCCACCGCCTTCTGCGCCAGCGGCAGGTCACGGGTGGCCTCGTAGGTCAGGAGCATACCGATCTCGCTCACCAACTCCCGGAAATCCTTGGTGGAGGTGTCCTTATCCCGCAGGATCGTCAGCTTGTGGGCCAGCAGGGGATGGTTGGCAACGTGGACTTTTTCACTGTACATGGCAATTCTCCTTTTGTATATATAATGGCATCATTCCAACGGTTTTATACGCGCTGCTCCCGCTCCAGCCGTTCCCGCTCCGCCTGGCTGAGCCGGAGGTAGACCGGGGCCAATTCCTGGGCGGATACGGCGCGGTCCATGCTCCGCCAGGCGGCCATCCCCACGCCTACGGCGCTTTGCAGCCGCAGGTGTCCCGGCGCGGCCGCGCAGGCAATGCCCCTACCGGTCAAAAAGTCCAGGCAAAGCCCCGCCCCGTCGCCTGCCGCCACCAGCGGCCCTTCCAGCCCCGCCAGATCGCGGGCGGCGTCCTCAAGGGAAACGGCCCGGTCTTCCCGCAGCCGGACCAGCGTCCCGCCCCCGGCCCGGAACACGGCGTTGTAGATTTGCTGCCGCCGCGCGTCCATCGCGCACACAACGGTTCCCTCCATGTGGGCCAGCGGCCACGCCATCGCTTCCAGGGTAGAGACCGGCACACAGGGCTTATCCGCCGCCCAGGCCAGCCCTTTCACCGTGGCAATGCCGATCCGCAGCCCGGTAAAGGAACCCGGACCCGCCGCCACAGCCAGGGCATCCATCTCCCCGGCAGCCAGCCCGCTGTTCCGCAGCATATCCTCCACCATAGGCAGCAGAGTCCGGCTGTGGGTCAGCCCTGTGGCCTGCCATGCGGAAGCGATGACCCCGCCGTCCTCCAGCACCGCGCAGGACGCCGCCTTTGCGGAGCTTTCCAACGCCAATAGCTTCATGTGGTTTTCGCCCCCTCGATGGTGATGTTCCGCCAATCCGCATGGTCCGGATGGCGCTGAATGACGACATGCACCGCGTCCTCCGGCAGCGCACCGGGGACCTGTTCGCTCCATTCCACGGCGCAGACGCCGCCCCGGGCCAGGTAGTCCTCCCAGCCGATGTCGAACAGCTCATCCGCCCCGCCCAGCCGGTACATGTCAAAGTGAAAGAGGGGGAGCGCACCCTCATACTCGTTTACGATGGTAAAGGTAGGGCTGGTAACACGGCCCCCGCATCCCAGCCCCTTTGCCAGCCCCCGTGTAAAGGCGGTTTTTCCGGCCCCCAGCCCGCCCTGATAAGCGACGACGGACCCGGCTTCCAGCCGTTGGGCGAGATTCCTTCCGATTTCTTCCGTTTCCTGTTCATTGTGGGAGAGATAGACTTCCATAACTGCCGCATCCTTCTGCGCATCCGGCGCGGGGGATTCATTCCCCGGCCGCCGGCCTGTTCAAGTATTTTCCCAAGTATACCACAAAACCGCCGTTTAGAAAAGCCCCCTGGCAAATTTTTCAAAGCCCCGCCCCGCAAAACCGCCCCGCCCAAGCAAGGGCGGGGCGGTCAAAAACTCCAGGTTATTTCAAAACCTTTTCCATGGTTTCCAGCAGGGTGGCGATATTGATAGGCTTAGCAATATGCCCATTCATGCCGCATTTCAGCGCGGCCTGCTTATCCTCCTCAAAGGCGTTGGCGGTCATGGCCAGGATCGGCAGTTCCGTCTGCCCGCAGTCCGGCAGGGCGCGGATCGCCTTGGCGGCCTCATAGCCGTCCATCACCGGCATCTGGATATCCATCAGCACCAGCCGGTAGTATCCCGGCTCCGCCCGTTTGACCATATCCACGGCGATTTGCCCATTCTCGGCAATTTCCAGCGTGAATCCCGCCTCCTCCAAGATTGCCAAAGCGATTTCCCGGTTCAGCTCATTGTCCTCCGCCAGCAGAATGCGCCCGGTGTGCATCCCCGGCTCCAAGGAGACGTCTTCATCCAACTTTGCCGCATCCGCGTCCACGATGGAGCGCAGGCAGCGGCGCAGTTCGGAGTGGAACAGGGGCTTGCTGCAAAAGGCGGTGACGCCCGCTTCCCTGGCTTCCTCCTCGATGTCCGACCAATCGTAAGCGGTAAGGACGATGATAGGCACTTCGTCCCCGATTTCCTTCCGGATGCGGCGGGCCACCTCCACACCGTTCAAATCCGGCAGCAGCCAGTCGATGACATAGACGCAGTAGTTGTCCTCCCGCATGACGGCCTGCCGGGTGCGCAGCACCGCTTCCCGGCCGGACAGGGTCCATTCCGCCCGCAGGCCGATTTGTTGGAGCATGAAGGACACGCTGTCGCAGGTATTGAAGTCGTCGTCCACCACCAGGGCGCGGCGGCCGGACAGTTCCGGGATGATCTGCTGTTCCTTCTCGCCGCCGCACAGGCGGAAGGTAAGGGATACGGTAAACTCCGAACCCATGCCCTGCTCGCTTTTAACGGAGATGGAACCGTTCATCATATCCACGATATTTTTCGTGATGGCCATGCCAAGGCCCGTACCCTGGATGCCGCTGATGGTGGTATTCCGTTCCCGCTCGAACGGCTCGAAGATATGGGCGACGAACTCCTTGCTCATGCCGATGCCCGTGTCGCGGATGCGGAATTCATAGCTGCCGAAGCCTGCGGGCGCACCCTGCTTCTGGATAATCCGCATACTGACGATGCCCCCGGCGGGGGTGTACTTGACGGCGTTGCTGAGCAGGTTCAGCAGGAGTTGGTTCAGCCGCAGCTTGTCGCAGCAAATCTCCTCGTCCACCACGTCCACCGCGTCGATATACAGTTCCAACTGCTTGGCGTGGATGTCGGACTGGATGATGCTGCGCAGGCCGTGGAGGATGTCCGGCAGGTTGGTGGGCGCTTCTTCCAGGTGCATTTTGCCGCTTTCAATGCGGCTCATATCCAGGATATCGTTAATCAGGCTCAGCAGATGGTTGCCGGAGGTCATGATTTTCTTGAGGTATTCCTCCACCAGATCCCTCTGGTCCAGATGGGTCACCGCCAGGGCGGTAAAGCCCACAATGGCGTTCATAGGCGTACGGATATCGTGGGACATATTGGAGAGGAACACGGTTTTCGCCTTGCTGGCCCGGTTGGCCTGAAGAAGGGCGTCCTCCAGCAGGCTCTTTTTCTCCATCTCGCTGCGGGTCTCCTCGTCCACGCTGCGCAGGCCCAGGACGATGCCCCGGCTTTCCTGCCAAGACCCCGCGCACACCGCCTTGAACTGGAAATATTCCAGTTGGCCGTCGCAGCAGGTGCGGTAGTTGGCGTAGCACATGTGCTTCTCGCTCAGTTCCTTGGACAGCCACTCCGGGGAGACGGTCTGGCGCATCAGATCCCGGTCCTCCGCGTAGACGTACCGCTCTATGTACTGCTCCATGCTCTCCCGGAGATGGATGCCGCCTGTGAATATTTCGTCCAGCTTCCGCCGGCTGTTGTTCTCCACCCGCAGGGGATAGCCCACGCCGGTATCCAGGTCGAAGAAGCACACCAGGGTATAGTCGATGCTCAACGCCTGGACCAATTCCATGTGGCGGCGTTCTTTTTCCGAGCGTTCCTGCTCCTCGCGCTGCCGCTGGGCGGTGCAGTCCAGCAGGAAGCGCTGGTAAAGCAGCTCATCGTTTTCCTCAATGAGCTTGATGTTGCCCATGACGTGCAGCGTACGGCCATCCTTGTGGCGGACGCGGTATTCTACGCTGACGCTGTCGCCCACGGTTTCCAGGGAGCGGATGCAGCTTTGGACCCTGTCCTTATCCTCGGGGGCGATGGACGCCGCCACCATCTGGAAGCCGTCCGCCAGCATTTCCTCCGGGTTCTCATAGCCCAGTATGGACAGGGCCGCGCGGTTGATGCTGAGGATGCGGGAGCCGTCGGTGGAGTGGCGCATAACGCCGCAGTCCATGGTAGTGAACAAAGTCTCCAGGGTGCGGTTCTTCTGGGTGATGGCCTGCTGGTAGGCCCGCTCCTGGGTGATGTCGATGGCGACGCCCACGGTACCCATGACGCTGTTGTCCAGGTCGTACAGGGGGGATTTATAGGTAGTCAGGATCCGCTTGCCGCCGCCGGTGTCAATAACCTCCTCGGACACCAGGGTCCGTTCCTCGGTCATAACGATCCGTTCCGACTCGATGCAGGCGGGGTCATCCTGCTCCACATCCCAGATGTAGGCGTGGCCCCGGCCCTGCACCTGGGCCTTGGTTTTGTTTACCGTGTGGCAAAAGCTGTCGTTGACCTTTTCATGGATGCCGTTTTTATCCTTGTACCAGACAAGGCTGGGGATGCTGTTGATGGTGGCCTCCAGATATTGGCTGGTCTGCCACGCGTCGCGGCTGGCCTTGTACTTGCGCTGCCAGCGGCAGAAGCGGTAGCGCAGCTCCGCCTCCTCCATGGGGAAGGTCCACACGTCCTCCGCCTGGTCCAGCAGACCGGCCAGCAGAGGGATTTGTTCCTTTTCCGCCAGGAGGATCAACGCTCCGTCCGGCTTTTTGCAGCGGCAGAGCATCCCGGCTGTATCCACCGGAGCGCAGCCCCGCAGGTCGGCAAAAATCACGTCTGCTCCGGCGGCGTCTGTTTCATTTGGCGCGGCGGACTCGGAGAAAACATGGTCAAAGCATTCCAGTGGGGGTATAGATTTGACCGTATCCCACAAAGCTGGCTGGCAGCCGGTCAAATAAATATGAAGACGGCAATGGTACATGGGCTTTCCCTCCGCAGTAGTTCTTTCTTTTCCATTTTAACCGCCCGCTGTGTCCCTGTCAAGGGGGTGGGGGGTCGTTCTATTCTCACGGGGACATGGCGCATTTGCGCCCATCAGGGCATGATCCAGCCAAGCCCTGGGCGCGGGATAAAAATTTTTTTTGCAAAAGGTTGCACGAAACACAGCAACTTTTTGCCAAATGCGGCCTACAGGTGTAGCGGGCGTCACCTACCGGAACTTCGCGCGTTCAAACAAAAACGCCCACAGGGGTTGATCTCCCTGGCTTTTCCCCGCACCGGTTGCAAACGGTTGTACCTTGAAAACCGAATACCCTCCCGCTCAAAAGCTGGTGCGGCGGGCGGGAAAAAGACCAGCCGTTTGGGCGTTTTGACATTTTTCAAACACGCCCTATTCCTCCGCCTTCCCCGCCGGCGCTTTCTTCGCCGCAGTTTTCGCTGTGGATTTTTTTGCAGCGGCCTTTTTCACCGTAGTTTTTTTCGCCGCGGCCGTTTTAGTAGCCGCTGCTTTCGCGGCCGCCGGTTTTTTCGCCGGCGTTTTCTTCGCGGCTGTTTTCTTCGCGGGGGCCTTCTTCACCGGCGCAGGCGCGGCGTCAGCCGCCCCGGGGGCCTCCCCGGCTTCCTCTCCGGCAGGCTTCTTCTTCCAGCCGCCCCGCTTTTCCTCGGGGGTAAAATTCTCGCACTTTTCGTTAATGCAGAAGGGCTTTTTGAACCCCTTGCCGGCTTTTTTGAACATGGTGTCGCCGCATGCGGGGCAATTATCCGCCACGGGGACGTCCCAGGTCATAAAGTCGCATTTATTTGCCTCGTCCTTGCTGGTCAGCCGTTCGCAGCAATAGTACGTGTACTGCTTCCCGGTTTTCTTGCTGTTGCCCGTGCGCTTCATCAAGCGGCCCCCGCACTTAGGGCATTGACCCGGCATCGCCACCACCAGGGGCTTGGTAAACGTACATTCTGGATACCCCGGGCAGGCCAGGAACCGGCCAAACCGGCCGCTTTTGATAACCATTTTCCGCCCGCATGCATCGCAGACCTCGTCGGACTCCTCGTCAGGCACCTTTAACCGGATGCCCTCCAAGTCCTTTTCCGCCTTGTCCAGTTCCGCGCGGAAGGGCGTGTAAAATTCCCGCAGCAGTTCTTTCCATTGTTTTCCGCCGGCCTCGACGTTATCCAGTTCCTTCTCCATGTTCGCCGTAAAGCCGGTATCGACGATGTCGGAAAACTTATCCGCCATCAGCCCGTTGACCACCTCGCCCAAAGGCGTCGTGTGGAGGTATTTTCCATCCTTGACCACATATTCCCGGTCCAGGATGGTACTGACCGTAGGGGCGTAGGTAGAAGGCCGTCCGATCCCGTTTTCCTCCATAGCCCGGATCAGGGACGCGTCGGTATACCGGGGCGGCGGCTGGGTAAAGTGCTGGCCAGGCTGGAAATCCAGGCTTTTAAGGGGCTGTCCCTCCGTCAGCGGGGGAAGCTTCCCTTCCTTTTCCTCTTTTTCCTCGTCCTTGCCCTCCTCATAGACGGCGGTGTAGCCGGAGAATTTCAAACTGCTGCTGCTTGCCCGGAAGGTGTGTATGCCGGCTTCGATTTCCACGGAAACCGCGTCATAGACGGCGTTGGACATCTGGCAGGCCACAAACCGGCTCCAAATCAGCCAATACAGCCGGTACTGGTCGTTTGTCAAGTCCTTTTTCACCCGTTCCGGCGTCAATTCCACATCACTGGGCCGGATGGCTTCGTGGGCATCCTGTGCGCCGGCCTTCGTCTTGTAAACCCGCGGCGTAGCGGGGCAGTAACCGCTGCCGTAGCGTCCCTGGATGAACCCCCGGGCGGCAGCCAGCGCTTCATCGCTCAAGCGCAGCGAATCGGTACGCATGTAGGTAATCAAGCCCACCGCGCCCTCGCCGGAGATATCCACACCCTCATAAAGCTGCTGGGCGATCGCCATGGTGCGCCGGGGCGTCATGCTCAGCTTGCGGCTGGCCTCCTGCTGAAGGGTAGAGGTGGTAAATGGCGCGGCAGGCGAACGCTGTTTTTCCTGCCGCTTCACCGTCTTGACGGCGAAAGCGGCGGCTTTGACGGCGGCAATGACCGCCTCCACCTCCTCGATGGTGTTCAGTTCCTTTTTCTTCCCGTTCTCGCCGTGATAGTGGGCGAGGAAAGCGCTGCGCCCGGTGCCGTCGGCAGTAAGCTTCGCATCCAGGGACCAATACTCCTGGGGCTGGAACGCGGCAATCTCATGCTCCCGGTCGCAGACCATCCGGGTGGCCGCCGACTGCACCCGCCCTGCGGACAAGCCGCTGCGGATTTTCTTCCACAGCAGCGGCGAGAGCTGATACCCCACGATCCGGTCCAGAATCCGGCGGGCCTGCTGGGCGTCCACTAGGCTCTGGTCGATTTCCCGGGGCGCGGCGATAGACTCGCTGACCACGCGCTTCGTAATTTCGTTAAAGGTCACCCGGCGGGCCTTCTGGTCCTCCAAGCCAAGCAGTTCCTTTAAATGCCAGCTAATGGCTTCCCCCTCCCGGTCCGGGTCGGTTGCGAGGTAGACCATATCGCTGGCCTTAGCGGACTTTTTCAAATCGCTGATAATATCTTCTTTTCCCTTGATAGGGCAGTATTTCGGTTCAAAGTTGTTTTCAATGTCCACGCCCAAGGTGCTCTTGGGCAGGTCCCGCAGGTGGCCCATGCAGGCTTTCACCTGGTAGCTGGGTCCTAAATATTTGCCGATTGTTTTGGCTTTGGCGGGAGACTCCACGATCACGAGACTCGATTTTGCCATTGACATCCTCCTGGGCGGCTGGTAGCGCCGCCGGGACAGCCGCCGCGCCGCCCGGCGCGCGGAATCCCTTTTTCATAGATTCTTGTTGGTTTATTTGAGCGTGACAAGCAGGGAGAAGCGTTTTCCGCTCTCCTGCGCCACGATCCTGTCTAATTCCAAAACGGTCAGGGCCGATAAGATACGGCGCGTGGGGATCTGGGTTTCTTCAATCAGATCGTCCACCTGGACCGTGCGGCCATCCAAGGCCTTGACGATGCGGAGCTGGTCGTCTGTGAGGCCATGGTCCCCCGACAAATCCAGCAGGGGCAGCGCAGGCGCCGCCGGTTCTGGCGGCGCTTTTTCAGGCGGCTTTTTCTCCGGTTTTCCCGGCAGGGGCGGCGCACCGAAACGGCGCGGCTCCTCCCGCCTGAGGGAACGTATTTTATGGGGATACTGCCCCGCATAATGGCTCAGCACATCCCAGGCGTCAGTAACCACGCCCGCGCCGTCCCTGAGGAGCAGATTGCTGCCTGCACAGCGACGGTCTCCCACCTGGCCTGGAATAACGAACACATCCCGGCCCTGGTCAAGGGCGCGGTTGGCGGTAATCAGCGCCCCGCTTCTTTCCGGCGCTTCCATGACCACCACGCCTACGCTTAAGCCGCTGATAATCCGGTTGCGCACCGGAAAATGACTGCCCATATGGTCGGTTCCCGGCGGGTATTCGGAAAGGATGACGCCCCTCGCGGCGATATCCTCATACAACCCCCGGTTTTCCTTTGGAAAAACAATATCATGCCCTCCGCCAATGACGGCGGCGGTAAAGCCATTCGCCCGCAGGGCGCCCCGGTGTGCGGCGGCGTCCGCGCCGGACGCAAGCCCGGAGACCACCACCGCTCCCAGCCCCGCCATCTGATAAGCCAGCCTTTCCCCCTGCTCCAAGGCGTAGACGGACGCCTGACGGGTGCCAACCATCGCGACGGCCACTTCTTCGTCGAAGCAGGGCATTCTTCCCTGAACATAGAGGAGCAAAGGCGGGTCGAAGATATTGCGCAAGCGGTCGGGATAACCGGCGTCTTGTTTGGTAATAATTTGGAGACCCAGGCGGTCGCAGTCGCCTAAAATCTGGTCGGCCTGGGAGAGGGATTTATTCATCAATACATCCGCTGCTTGGCGGGTCATCCCCTTCACCAGGAAGTATTCCTCTTTTTCTCCATAATAAATTTGTTCCGGCCCACCAAAATGCTCCAGGAGGGTCAGCTTCATTTGGCTGCTCAGTCTCGGCAGATTCGCCAACCAGAGCCAGAACTTTATCGCTGCCATGGCGCGCTCCCTTCTCCTCGCCGCCGCCGCGCGGCGGCAGGGGGCTTTTTTCTTTTCCCCCCTGCGGGGGCGTTCTCTTCTCTTGCCGGAAAAAACCGGCAGGCATGGGGCGGCTGCATAAAGCGGTCTCGCAAAGTCCACGGCAGGCTCCCAAGGGCGCGGGGACGCCTACCGGTAGCCTTCCCACAAAAGCGCCGCCGCTGCCGCCGCAACGTTTAAAGATTCGCACTTCTCCTCCATGGGAATCCGAAGCGTCTGCGAACAGATCGAAAGGGCTTCCCCAGTCAAGCCGCTCCCCTCGCTGCCAAGGAGGATAACGCTGTTTTGCAGCGCCGCTTCCCGGAGGTCTATCGTATCGCTGCGCAGCGCCGTGCCTAATATGGCGAGGGCGGAACGCGCCGCCGCTTCTTGCAGTTGGGTTAATGTAAACCGCCATATGGGCAGGCGGAAAATGGCCCCCATGGTGCTGCGGACGGTTTTGGGATTGTATAAATCCGCACACCCGGGAAGCAGAAATACGCCCCGCGCACCAAACGCGTCCGCCGTGCGGAGGATGGTTCCGATGTTGCCGGGGTCCTGCACCCCTTCTAACGCCAGGTACCTGCCCGGAGGAAGCCGCTCAGGCGGCGGGCCGCTGGGTATCCGTCCCAGAAACAGCACCCCCTGCGGCGATTCCATGGGGCTGATGGACTGCATAACGTCCGGAGGGACTTCCACGATCCGGACATCCTCCGGCAGTTCCGGCAGGGCCGCTTCCGCCGTATGGACTACGGCTGTTAATGGCGCCTGCCAGCGGACCGCTTCCGCCAGAAGCTTGACGCCGTCGCCGATGTACTCCCCGGACCCGGCACGGTGCGCCCGGGACGAGGCCAGCTTGCGAATGTGAAGCATCAGCGGGTTCGCCCGGCTGGTGATGCGCTCCGCCATATAGGACCTTACCCCCTTCGCAGATTCTTCCTTATAATATAGGTATACTCCCCTCTTGTCAAGACGGGGTTTTGTCGTTTTTGGGTTTTTATGCGGGGCAGGGGAGTTTTTGCGGCTGCGCACAGCGTCTCGCTGCATGGAATGGCGTCAATCCTTTTTAGATGAGAAACTGTCTTCACAAGCCGGAATATTGGTGGTAGAATAAGGCAAAAGGAAAACGGGTGGAGATTGGATCCAGGCGGCGGACGCAGCGCCGTTTATCTTTATAGGAAGGGGGAAAATGACCAATGGCTAACCGGGCAGGCTGCGGCTGGCAGGCCGGAGACGTAGGCATTCTGACATTCCACTGTTCTGACAATTATGGCGCGATGCTACAGGCATACGGTCTCAAGCAGTGCTTGCGTTCGCATGGGGTGGCGGCGGACATCGTCCGCTATGAGCCGCCCTTTCTCACGGGCCGGCACTGGCGGCTCCCTTATGTCCCCATACAGAATGTATGGAGTCTGGCCGCTATGGGATACGGCTTTTTGCACAACTTGCAGGCGGGCGCGCAGTTCGCCCGCAGGCGGAAAAATATGGGGCGGTTCCGGAAAACCTATTTGATAGATAAAGGCCAGCCCAGGGTTTTGTTCCTTCCAGGCCTGCGGAAGCTTCCCTACCGCCGCTATGTGGTGGGCAGCGACCAGATTTGGAATCCTGCCATCACCTACGGCCTGCGCAAAGCCTATTTCGGAGCCTTTGCAGGCGCAAGGGATGCGCATGTAACCGCCTATGCGGCCAGCTTAGGCGGCGCGTCCCTCCCCGAAAAGTACCGGCAGGAATTTTCCGTCCTGCTCCGGAATTTGGACGCGGTGTCTGTCCGGGAGACCGGGGCGGTTCCCTATGTACAGCAATTTTTCCCCGGAAAGGTAGAGACCGTGCTGGACCCTGTGTTTTTCCTTGAGAAAGAAGAATGGGAGAAGGTGGAGCGCGCCCCGGGCCAGGGGAAATACATACTGGCCTATACCACAGAGCCAAACCGGCAGATGGCTGAATATGTCCAGGCCCTTTCCCGAAAGACCGGGCTGGCGGCGGTGGAGCTGCGGGCCGCAGCGGGGCGGGACGCCGGCGTGGCGGCTGCGGCGGGACCGGCTGAATTTCTCGGGTATATCCACCATGCGGCGTATGTTGTAACCAACTCCTTTCATGCCGCCGCTTTTTCCATTATTTTTGAAAAGCAATTCCTGGTTTTCGCCCACAGCACCGTCAACGAACGGCTGGCATCGGTGCTGGCCGTTCATGGGCTGGAAGACCGTCTCTGCCGGAACGGCGGCGGGATTGACGCGCCGGTGGACTGGCCGGCGGTGCGGGCGCGGACGGCGGCGGCCGTAAAGTCCTCTCGGGAATTCCTGATAAAGCATGTGGCTGAGGGATTAAAATGACACCATATCAGAGTAAAGAGAAGTGCCGCGGATGCAGCGCATGCCGGGATGCCTGCCCTGTAGAAGCTATTCGGATGGAACGGGATTCGGAGGGGTTTTGGTATCCCCAGACGGATGAGTCCCGGTGTATACAGTGCGGCCGCTGCCAGGCGGTGTGTCCGATAGGAAAAACGGAGACGGCGCAAACCGGCTGCTGCTTCGGGGCCAGAGCCAAGGAGGACGCCGTACGGTACGGCAGCTCCTCCGGCGGTGTGTTCCCCCTGCTGGCAGAATATGTCCTCCGGCGGCAGGGGGCGGTTTTTGGCGCAGGCTGGGGAGAACACATGGAAGCCGTCCACCAGGAGGCCCGGTCCCGGGCGGAATTGGAGGGCCTGAAGGGTACCAAATACGTCCAAAGCCGCCTGGAAGGCGTCTACCGCCGGGTTGCGGCGCTGCTGGCGGAGGGCGAATGGGTGCTTTTCAGCGGTACGCCCTGTCAGGCCCACGCCCTGCGGTTGTTCTTAGGGAAGCCCTATCCTAAGCTGCTGACGGCGGACCTGGTGTGCTATGGCGCGCCGTCCCCTGGCGTGTGGGAAGACTATGTCCGGCTGCTGGAACGCAGGCATGGCGGTACACTTACCGCCTTTTCCTTCCGGGACAAGCGGAACCGGGACAGCGGCCACACACGGGCCTATGTATGCGGCGGAAAAGAGTTTGCGGGGAATCTGCGCTTTGATCCCTACTGCGGGTTATACTTTTCCAACTGCATCATCCGGCCCGCCTGCCACGCTTGCCCGTACTGTACCACAGACCGGGGGAGCGATTTCACCCTGGGCGATTTCTGGGGTATTGAGAAAATCCAGGCGGACGACGGCATGGGCAATTCCCTGGTGATCCTCCACACGGACAAGGCGGCGGCGGTCTGGACGGAAATCCGGGAGGAACTGGATTGGTTCCCCTGCCAGAGGGAGGACCTGCTCCAGCCCCGGCTGGTCAGCCCCACCCCCGCCGCAGGGAGCCGCAGGCTGTTCATGGCGCTGCGGCGGGTGCTGCCGGGGGCGGCACTGTTTATCTTGGCGGAAAAAGCACGGCTGCTGGCAGGACTGCGGCGGCGGATGAAAGGGAGGTGAAAGCATGGCGGATATATGGGAGTATTTAAGAGATCAGGAATGGAAGCTATATAAAAAGCGCCGCCGGAGACGGCTGAAAAATACGGATTTCACAATCATTAGTTCCAACTGTATTGGTACGATTATGTACCACGACTTGGGGCTTCCCTACCGGACGCCTACAGTAAATCTTACCATCAGTATGCGGGACTTGGTAAAAATGGCTGGGCGTCTCCGGTGGTACATGGCACAGGAGCTTATAGAATGCGCGCTGGAAGAAGGGCTTGAATGCCCCGCTGCCTGGTTGGGGGACGTCCGGGTCAATTTTGCCCACTACAATTCTTTTGCGGAAGCAGCGAAAAAGTGGGAGGAACGGAAAAAGCGGATCAACTGGGATTGCATCGTCCTCACTGGCGCAGAGAGAGGCGATTGCGGCTATGAGGTCCTCCAGGCTTTTGACCAACTCCCTTGGCCCAACAAGGTGGTGTTTACCAAGGCGGAATACCCGGAATTTTCATCGTCTTTTCACATCCAGGGGTTTGAGGACCAGCCGGAACTGGGAATGGTACTGGGCTGTCGGACCCAACTGCTGAAAAGACGGTACATGGACGATTTTGATTACGTGGCCTTTCTGAACAAGGCGGTGCGGACAGGCCGGATTGGGGTGGAATAGGTGCAGCAGAAAGCTTCCTTTAGACCGGGTGTGGTGTCCATCGTGACGCCGGTGTACAACGGCGCGGACTGCCTGCCTAAAATGCTGGATTCCGTGCTGGCACAGAGCTGGCGGCAAATTGAGATGATCCTGGTGGACGATGGTTCCTCCGACAATACGCTGCAAGTGGCGGAAAGCTACCGGGAAAAATTTGCCGCCCGGGGGTACGGCTTCCGTATTGTGGAGGGAGAACATGAAAACGCCGCCGCCGCTATCAGCCGGGGGCTTCCCTTTGTTGCGGGGGAGTACCTGATCTGGCCGGACAGCGATGATGTGCTGGCGCCGGCGTCTGTGGAAAAGCGAGTGCGGTTTCTGGAGGAAAACCCCGGTTATCAATGCGTTCGCTCCCTCCCGTACTACTTCGGCTGGGAGGCCGGCGAACCCCGCCCGCCTGACGAGCCGCAGGGGGAGTTGTCCAGGGAATATCTATTCTGGGACATCCTGGAAACAAGGACTTTTGTCTGCTGCGGGTGCTATATGCTGCGCTCAGCGCCGTTTTTCGCCATCTATCCAGAACGCCGGATTCCAGCGTATGGCGTGGGGCAGAACTTTCAAATGCTCCTGCCTTTTTTATACCGCCATAAATGCCACACCATCCGGGAGCCGCTTTACGGCGTCGCCGTCCGGCCCGGAAGCCATTCCCGGATGCCGCTGACTCAGGCCCAGGAGGAAAAAAAGTACGCGGATTATGAGCGCCTGATGGATGAAATCGCCGCCCTCTGCGGCATAGACAGCCCGGCGGAACAGAACCGCATCCGCTGCTGGAAGGCAAACCGGCGGTATCGGATTTCCTTGAAGTACCGCCGGTGGAAGGAAGCCTTCCGCGCCTTGGGGCAAGTGCGGCGGTACGGAGAAGTCCAGGCGGGCAATGCGGTCAAGGAACTGCTCTGGGCACTTTTTCACAATTCCTGGGTATGGAAAAAGCTATACCCCGCTTACCGCCGGTTTTTCCATGACAGGTAATCATGCCATATTCTGGACAACAGGCCCACGGCGGGATACCAGCGCAGGCGGAACAGCCAAATGAGCGTCTTCCTGACCCAGTGGCCGCAGGAGCGGTTATACGCCATGGCTTCGCAGTAAAGCGCATTTTCCCGCAATATGCGGCAGATTTGCAGCTTTTCGGCAAAGGTGCTGGTATTTTCCCGGCAGAATACCGTCCATACCATTGTGTAACTCAGATTTTCCAGGGCATAGGAGAAGAAATCCAGCTCTAACTGAGGGAGCATGCGGCAGCTTATCAGAACCTCCTTTAGCTTTTCCAGCAGCCGGGAAAGGTTGCCGGCCAGCATGGGGTTGAAGCGGTGGGAGGAGGAGTCCGGGTGAAGGTTGTAATAGTAAACCGGGGCGGGGCAATAGGCGCAGCGCCGCACCTGGGCTAAGTACTCCGCGTTAAAAAGCTTGTCCTCCCCGAAAAAAAGTTCCGGGGAAAAGCGGATGGAAGCGGCTTCAATCAGTTCCCTCCGGTACGCCTTGGCGCAGGGGGAGACGAAGTTCAGATTGCCGCCCTCTACCAGCGGGAGACGCTGAATGAGACTGCGGAACAGCGCCGGAAGCTGCTCCCGCCCAAACCAAAGCGTTTCCGGCGTAGGACCCGCCGCCAAGTCCGTCTCTGACCGGGCGAAGTCAAAAAGGAGAATATCCTGGCCCTGGTATCCCTCCCGGGCAACGAGATTCAGAAAATTAGGGGAGATAAAATCGTCGGCGTCCACAAACACAATCCATTCGCCCCGGCAGGCGTCCATCCCCCGGTTCCGGGCGGCGGACGCCCCTGCGTTTTCCTGGGAAATGAACTTGATCCGGCTGTCCCGGGCGGCGTATTCCCCGCAAATCTGAAAGCTTCCGTCCGTAGAACCGTCATTGACCAGGATCATCTCGAAGTCTTGGTAAACGGAGCGCAGGACGGAGTCCAGGCAGCCGCGCAGGTATTGCGCCGCGTTATAAACGGGAATCACGACAGAAATCATACCGCATCTCCTCTGCACATACAATTATCTTGCAGTATAATATGGCGCCGGAGGAAATGCAAGCGGTTTACCATTCCACAGGGGGAGGATATCAAAATATTTACTTTTATTGTAACATGCTACCAGCAGTCAGACGTCGTGGTCATGGCGCTGGAAAGCGTTAAATATCAAATCAAGCATTACGGACAGGGCCGCAAATTCCAGCTCATTGCCGCCGACGACGGTTCCACGGACGGCAGCAGGGAAGTTATCCAAAGGTGGACGGAACAAAACCAGGGCTTGTTTGAAAAAACCGACCTGCTGTTCCGGGAGGAAAACGGCGGCATCTGCCGCAATTATGTGGACGCGCTGCGGGCTGTGGAAGGGGAACAGTTTGTGAAGGTGGACGGCGACGACCTGCTGGCGCCCTACAACGTGTTTGAACTGACGGAACTGCTTTCGGAATACGACATGGTCTGCCCTGCCTTTATCAAGTTTTCCGGCTCCGGAAATTTAGTTAAATCGTACCGTACTTATTTAGAGGTGGTGTTGCAGGCATTTATCAAGGGAAAGGCCCTGCATCGGGCGGTAAAGCTGGGCTGCCCGCTGTCAGGGACGGCCATATACCGGAAATCCCTCCTGACGGAGGAGGTCTATGATTTTATCCTGCGTTTCCGGACGGTCAATGACCGCGCCTGTTTCCAAAAAATCATTACGGCAAACCCAGGAATCAAAACCTGTTATGTCAACCGGCCCATCATCTTGTACCGGGTATCCGGCACATCCATATCCCATTTTAACAGCGCCAGCCGGATATTGCATAATCAGGAAATCGGGCGTCTGTGCCGGGTTCAGCGGAAAGAGGAGCATTCCCCCCTGTTCCGGTTCCTGCTGCTGGCGCAGGAGAAAGCCGCCGCCTTCCGGGTAAGCCCCAGCAGATTTGTGCGGTTTTTTCGCTTTTTCTCCCCCTATTTTGTTATCATGCTGTGGCTGTATATCACACGCTTTTTTACCATCCGGCGCATGGAACGGGAACTGGTGGACCGGCATTGGCAGGACTGCGCCGCCCATTACCGGCGGATCGAGACGGCAACGGCGGATTTCCTGCGGCAAAGAAGGAATATGTAGAAAATCTGTCCCCAATAGTGTATAATAGTTCAATTATACAACAAGGAGGACTATGTACATGAGAGTACGGGAACTGACTGCCGGAAAAATTGCAGCCTACGCCAAGAGCCTGCGGGCGGAAGACCGGGCCGCAGCCACGGTTGAGAAGTACCGCCGGGATATCGCCGCCTTTGCCGGGTGGCTGGCGGAACGGGCGGTAACCAAGGAGTTGGCAGCCCAGTGGAAAAATCATCTGTTGGCGGAGGGGCTGTCCCCCGCGACGGTCAATGCAAAAATATCCGCCCTCAACGGACTTTTCAGCTTTTTGGGCTGGCGGGAATGCCGTATCAAGTTTTTGCGAATCCAACGCCAGCTGTTCCGGGAAAAGTCCCGCGAGCTGACCCGCCGGGAGTACGAACGGTTAGTGGAGACAGCCCGCAAGCTGGGCCGGGTCCGGCTGGAACTTTTGATGGAAACCATCTGCTCTACAGGCATCCGGGTCAGCGAAGTGCGCTACATTACCGTGGAAGCCGCCAGGGATGGACAGGCGGTCATCCGGCTAAAAGGGAAAATCAGAACCATCCTCCTCCCCCGCAAGCTGTGCATTAAGCTGCTTAAATATGCTCGAAAAACAAAAACCGCCACTGGCGAGATTTTTCTCACCAAAAGCGGTAACAGCCTGTCGCGTAAGCAAATCTGGCAGGAGATGAAAGCCCTGTGCGTCCGGGCCGGGGTAGAGCCGTCCAAGGTGTTCCCCCACAATCTGCGGCATCTCTTTGCCACCGTCTTCTACCAGGTCAGCCGGGACTTGGTAAAGCTGGCGGATACGCTGGGCCATTCGTCTGTGGAAACAACGAGGATATATCTGATGACCAGCGTGTCGGAACATGCAAAATATTTGGAGAAATTGCGATTGGTCCAATTATAGACAGAATATGTGATTTGCCAACTATTGATTTTTTCACGCTTATTATATATGTGGCCTTTCAAAAATGCAATAGGCAATTTGACAGAATATGTGATTTGTGGCAGGATGAAAAAGCCGCCTGTCTGTCGAAACAGCCGTTAAGCAATATGAGATGGCAGGATTAAGGAGAGCCGCGGGAAAATGTCCCTTAACGGCTCTATTTTTGTACGCCTGCACATCTCCAGAAAGACCACCAATTATGTTTCCAATGGATTTGCATGATTAATCAAAGCGGAACTGTTGGCAAATCACATATTCTGTCTATACATGAAAACCGGCAAAAAGAATCCCATACAGGCGTTGGCTGGGTCCGCTTCCATGTTTAGAACAGGCTTCATAAATGTGCCGGCTGCTTCGCCGGCAGGAAAGCAGGGGATATGGAGATTTTATTGATTGGGACCGGTCAGTTGGCGGAGGCTCTCATCGATCGATTCAACAAAAATGGGGAAAGAGTCTATCTGCTTACCGGCCAGAGAGAGCCGCTGCCTTTCCGGCAGCATGTTTTTGAAAAATATAATTTCGCCTATGACGACGAGAGCGTAAAGGACATCTTTGACAGCATTAAGCCAGACATTACTATCTTTACCGGCGCATGGGACAGCCATTTTGACTGGGAGAAGGCGCGGCAGGAGTCCGTTCGGTACACAGCAGCCCTGATTAACATCCTCACCGCCTACACCATGCGGGGCAGCGGCCGCTTTGTGTACCTGTCCTCCCAGGAGGTGTTTACCGGCTCCTTCCCCAACAATCTGCCGGAAACCTGGAATACGAATCCGAAGGGCCTGCGCAGTATGGCGATTGCCCAGGGAGAGGATATCTGCGCCAACTACTGCCAGAACCAAGGCCTGGATATACGCACCCTGCGCCTGGATCATCTCTACTGCATTCCCAAAAGGGGGCGGCCGGGCCTGGACCCCTGCTGCGCCATGTGCCTGGAGGCACTCAGAAGCGGTAAGATATTTGCCAGCGACCGCGATGTGTTCTCCATGCTGTTTGTCAAGGACGCGGCGGAACTGGCCTGCAAGGCCATTACCGCGCCAAAGCTGGAACGGCCGGTATACCATATTTCCTCTATGGAGGAAATCAACGGCTTGCAGCTTGCCCGGATGGTTCAGGAGTCTATGGGCAGCGGCGTCGAGGTAATCGACGAATCCGTAGGCGAACACCGCCGGGTCGTCCTGGACGGCGCCGCCTTTTCCAACGAACTGGGGCAGAAGATTTTTACCCGATATCCGGAAGGCGTCAAACAGGTTGCCCAGTTCATGAAGCGGAACCGGGAGTCCTTCATTCGCGCGGAGGACGCCGGTGGAAGCCGTCTGGCCCGGTTCCTGCACAGGACCCGGGTCCTTATTGCCGCTCTGGTGCCTTATGTGGAGAACGTAATCTGCGGTTTTATTTTTTTCTTTCTGAACAAATATACTGCTGGCAACGGCTTTTTTGACCGGGTGGACCTGTTTTTGCTATACGTGCTGCTGTTTGCCGTGGCGTTGGGCCAGCGGCAGGCGGTGCTCTCGGGCCTTCTGGCCTCCTTTGGCTACTGCCTCCAGCAGATGCACACCCGCAGCGGCTTCGCGGTGCTGCTGGACTACAACACCTATGTGTGGATGGCGCAGTTATTCATCGTAGGCATGGTGGTGGGCTACATAAAAGATCAGCTCCACACCGTAAAGCGGGAGAGCCGGGATCAGATTGCCTATCTGGAAGGGCGGCTCAACGACATCGCGGAAATCAACGACAGTAATGTGCGGATGAAGGAAAACTTCGAGATTCAATTGGTGAATCAGAAGGACAGCCTGGGAAAGATTTACGACATCACCTCCACCCTGGAACGGCAGGCTCCGGAAGAAGTGCTTTTTACCGCCGTACGGGTCCTCTCCCATCTGATGGACTGCGGCGGCGCAGCAATCTACACCGTGGCAAACCGCAGCTACGCCCGCCTTTTTTCCTCCACCTCCAAGGAGGCAAGAAGCCTTGGGCACTCAATTGAATACACTGCTATGACGGAGATGTATAGCGAGCTGAAAGAGCGGCGGGTCTTCATCAACAAGTCCATGCGGGAAAACCTGCCCCTGATGGCCAGCGCCGTGTATAGCGAGGACGGCATGGAGTTGATTTTCATGCTATGGGGCATTCCCTGGCAGCGCATGACCATGGCGGAGGCCAACCGGCTGGCCGTAATCGGTCAAATGGTCCAGACCGCCGTCGTGCGGGCTAACCAATATCTGGACGCCCTCAGCAGCCAACGGTATGTGGAAGGCACCCGGCTGATGGCCGGGAACGCGTTCCGCCAGCTTGCAAAAGCTTTCCTAGGCGCCAGAGACCAGGGCTTGACGGAATGCGCCCTGCTGGAGGTCCCGGTGCAGAACGGGGACTGTGCTGCCGCTGCGTCCGCCCTCGGCAGAAACACCCGGCAGTCGGACTATATGGGCTATGCCCGGGATGGCGTACTGTACGTGCTCCTCTCCAACACCAGCAGCGAAAATGCCGGGATCATCCAAGAACGGTTCCTGGCGGCGGGGTACGAAAGCCGCCTGATTGAGGAGGCGTCGCTGTGAGCGGAATGCTGAGTTGGCGGGGTTTTATCGTCCTGTGGATATTGAACCTGCTGACGGCGGTAATTTACCTGGCCGTGGGCGCGTTGGTGATATCCCCGCTAAGGACCAGAAAGGAGCGGAAGGCTGGGGCAGAGGTGTGCCATGACAACCGGCGGACCTACCTGCTGCGGTTTTTGGTTATGGCGCTCTGCCCTGTGGTGGGTCCGCTGTTCTTCCTCTTTTCTTACATACTCTTTCGGATGCCGCTGTGGATGCAGCCCAGCCTGTCGGACGTGGTGTTCAGCAAGGAGCGGGTCAAAACCTACCTGAAAGCCGATGAAGAGCGGGAGCGGGACATGATCCCCCTGGAAGAAGCCCTATTCATTAACAAAAGCAAAGACCTGCGCCTGGTGATGATGAACACCATCCGCGGGGACGTCCACGCCGCCCTGGGCGTGATCCTGCTGGCATTAAACAGCGAGGATTCCGAAACTGCCCACTACGCCGCCTCCGTCCTCAGCGGGGAGTTGGACGATTTCCGAACCAAAGTCCGGCAGCTGCGCCGGTCTATCGCCGGAGAGGAGGATGGGGAAACCGGTGCAGAACTGGAGCTTCTCCCCTACATGGACGGCTTTCTCAAGCAGCGGGTATTTTCAGAACTGGAGCAGAAAAAAATGGTGGGCATTATGGCTGGGGCGGCCCAGTCCCTCTTTGACAAGGACCCCTGCCAGCTTACGGAAGCCCACTATGAGAGCATATGCCTGCGGCTGTTGGAGACGGAGAATTTTGCGGAATCGGAAACGTGGTGCGCCCGGCTGTCCGCCCAGTATTCGGACTCCCTCCCTTCTTATACATGCAGGCTGAAGCTGTACTTTTCTACTAAAAACCGGGAAGCCTTTTTTGACACGATGGCCGCGCTGAAGCGCTCGGCGGTCGTGATTGACAATGAGACGCTGGAACTGATCAAGGTATTCGGTTAGGGCCTGTTTGATACATGGCGGAACGTCCAAGGGTAGATGCTTTTCCGCCGTCCGGCGGAAAAGAGCGCCCTTTGGGCGTTTTGCAAATATGCCCTGAGCGTACACGATGCGATGGGAGGACGCAGATGATATCGCGCCGCAACTATTTATCTATTGCAGCGATTATGCTGGTGGTTCTGTTCATGTTTCAGTTTACCAACGTAACGCTGGAAATGTGGAATGACTACGAAAGAAATGAGAACGCCGTGGATATATCGGAACTGACGGCCAGGAGCAGCGTCTTCGCGGCGGAGGATGGGGCGGCTTTAGACGCCGCCCGGCCCGCTGCGGCCTACATCGGCGGCGGGGGCGCTATCGGCCGGATGGCGGCCGATTGGGCCGCTTATACAAAGCGGGGGTTCGTCTCCAGCGCCCGTCTGGCAGATTTTGAGCCAGGGACGAACCTGCCTGAATTGATGATTGTGGATGGCGCCGGAATGGACTGGGACGCCGGAATGGTCCAATCTCTGGAAAATTACGCCGGCAGAGGGGTTCACCTGGTATTCGCCAGCCTGCCGGACGCGTCCGTGATCCAGAAAACGCCGGAACTGCGGGATCTGCTGGGCATCTACAAGGTGCGCGCCCAACGCACCAAAACACAGGGGATTCACCTCTACGGCGGCTTTCTGCTTGGCGGGGCATGCATCTATCAGGTGGAAGAACCGAAGGATGAGGAACGCCAGGATATGGAACTGGAAATGCCCTGGTACATCCTGGACGCGGGCACAAAGGCATATATGAAAGGGATTCCCCCAGGAGAGGAGAAGGTAGAGGACTACCCGGCGGTTATTTGGCGGCGGAGCCTGGAGAACGCCTACGTCTTCGCGGTAAACGGCGGCTATATGGAAGACGCCACGGGGCTGGGCATCCTCTCCGCCATGGTTTCGGAAACCACTAGCTGCACGGTCTACCCGGTGGTGAACGCCCAAAGCCTGGTGCTGGCCAACTATCCCTGTTTGGCCGCAGAAAACGGCGCCGTGCTGGACCGGTACTACAGCCGCTCTATGCAGGGGTTGTACCGGGACGTTTTGTGGCCTGACCTCACCGCCGTCTACCATCGAGGCAATCTGGGGCTGTCCTGCATGATGTCCGTCCAGTTTGACTATAGCGACGCCCGCCATCCCAGCCAGGGCCAGTTCGTCTATTATATGAAGCTGCTCAACGAACTGGACGCGGAGCCGGGGCTGTCCCTGTATAGCGTTTCGGATACGCCGGCAACGGAGCGGCTGGCGGCGGATTTCAACTTTATGCGGCAGGCGCAGCTAGAATACAAATTTACTTCCCTTTACG
This sequence comes from uncultured Clostridia bacterium, assembly GCA_947649615.1. Classification (GTDB taxonomy): domain Bacteria; phylum Bacillota; class Clostridia; order Oscillospirales; family Oscillospiraceae; genus Pelethomonas. The sequence goes on from CANSSG010000015.1 coordinate 48,310, forward strand.
GCGGCGGGTTAGATGAAAAGGACTTGAACGACGCGTTGGGCTGGGGCGACCTGGCAAACGTGCGCACGGTGGTCTTCCCCTATGACGGCGGCAGCAGCGTACTGGGCTACCAGACGGAACAGGTGACCCGGCAGACCGCCATCGCCGACGGCTTTGCCCATACTTACCGGAGCGACCTGCGGATGCGGAGCGTGGAAACAGCCCTCGCCTATACCAGCGTCCTGGTCGACGCCGCCAGGGCGGTATATCCTGACAGCAAAAACGACACCTGGGACGTGTTATCCCAGCGGCTTACCGCAGACGTCCCAAGCAGTTGGGATAACTTCGAGGTTTTTGACCCTGCTACAGTTTCCCAATGCGATGGGCGCATTCGGGACTTCCTCGCTATGGATTATACCTACAGCCGCGAGGGAAACCTGGTCTCCATCCAACATACCGGCAGCGGTACGGCGTGGTTTCTCCTTCGCGCCCCCGGCGAGACGGTGGAATCTGTGGAGGGAGGCAGCGTCCGCGAGATGGAGGAAGGCGTATACCTCCTGGAGACCGGCGCAGGCCAGGTGGAGGTTGTCCTGCGTCCGGCGCTTCCGGAATGGCGGGCCGCCGGAAACGAATGACTGGAGGAGGTGGCGTGTATGCGCATTTGTATGGTGGCAGAGGGATGCTATCCCTATGCCGTGGGCGGCGTTTCCAGTTGGGTCCACAGTATGATCCGCTCCTTTCCTGAGCATGAATTCGTCCTTCTGACCATTGTATCCAGCCGTGATATGCGCGGGAAATTCGCCTACACGCTGCCGGACAATGTGACGGAAGTCCACGAACTGTACTTGCAGGACAAGGATTGGAGCGGCCGCCGGAAAAACCGGATGAACCGTACGGAATTTAACGCCCTGCGCAGCCTGCTGCTGGACCAGCGGATCGACTGGGAGACCCTGATTGACTTTTTTCAGAAGAAACGCCCCTCCCTCAACGGCATATTAATGGGCGAGGACTTTTTCCATGTGGTGTCCGAGTTTTACCAACTCCATTACAGCCAAGTGGTATTTTCGGATTTCTTGTGGATGATGCGCTCCATCTACCTGCCCCTCTTCTTTACGCTGGAAATGGAACTGCCAGAAGCGGACCTATACCACTGCCTATGCACCGGCTACGCCGGTGTGCTGGGCAGTATGGCCAAGCATTTGTACGGCAGCCCTCTCATGATTTCCGAACACGGCATCTACACCAGGGAGCGGGAGGAAGAATTGGTAAAGGCCAAGTGGGTGCAAGGCTTGTATAAGAACGTGTGGATCAGCCAATTCCGGAAGATGTCCCGCCTGGCCTATGAGCGGGCGGACCTGGTGACCAGCCTGTACGAGCATGCCCGCACCCTGCAAGTGGAACTGGACTGCCCGGAGCAGAAGACCCTGGTGACCCCCAACGGCATCCAGGTGGCGGACTTCCAAAATCTGCCGGGAAAGACGGAGGAGGATGAAGGCTGGATTAATGTGGGGGCCGTGCTGCGGGTCACTCCGATCAAGGATGTGAAGTCCCTTCTCCAAGCCTTCGCCTTTGCCAAGGAGCGGGAACCTGCGCTGAAGCTGTGGGTCATAGGGCCGTGGGAGGAGGATGTAGAGTATGCACAGGACTGCTTTGATCTGGTGGAGGATTTGCCGCTCCGGGATGTGGTTTTCACCGGCAGAGTTAACGTCAGGGAGTATCTCGGGCGAATGGACATGACCATCCTCACCAGCATCAGCGAGGGCCAGCCGTTGACCATCCTGGAGAGCTTTGCCGCCCATAAGCCCGCCATTGCCACGGATGTGGGAAACTGCCGCGGGCTGATTATGGGCGAGGGCGACGGCCTGGGCGCAGCGGGGCTAATTACCCATATCATGAACTTGGAGGAGATATCCCAGGCCATCCTCTATCTGGCCCACCACCCCGAGGAGCGCCGGAGGATGGGGGAAATCGGATACCGGCGCGTGTGCGCCCACTACCGTATTGACCAGATGCATGACGCCTATCAGCGCATTTACCGCGACTTCTCCGAGAAGGAGAGACGGAAGCCGGGACAGCCTGTTGCGGCGCATTAGGAACGCGGGAGGAGGAATGGCGGATGGCCGGCATCGGCGTAACGCTGAATAAATTTTTTGAAAAGAGGTCCCTGACGGCCGGTCTGGCGGGCGTTGCCTACGGCTCCTGCCTGACGGTGGCCCCCATGGTGCTGGTAATTGGGGTTTTGCTGCTGCTGGAATGGATTCTGGGGTTCGACACCTTGGATTACTATACCAGGGAGTTGTTCTCCTGTACCATTTTGTACATTTTCATTTTCGCCCTGCTGACTGCGGCGCCCTTTAACTCGCTGCTCTCCAAGTACATGCAGGACGCCATCTTCGAGGAGCGTTACCAGGACATTCTGCCTTGCTATTACCTCGGGCTGCTGATGAATGTGGCCCTGAGCTGCCTGCTGGGCGTTCCCTTCTGCCTGTGGGAGCATTTTGTGGGGAATGTGCCGGTGGCCTATGTGTTCACCGGCTTCTGCGGGTTTATTGCCCTGGTGCTGGTGTTCTATTCCCAGCTTTACCTCTCCATCTGCAAGGACTACGGCAGGATATCCCTGTTTTATTTGCTGGGCCTTGCGGCCGCCTTCCTTCTGTCCCTGGCCCTCCGCTATTGGGCAGGGTGGGAAATCACGGAATGTATGCTGATGGGCTTTACGGTGGGCTTTTTCCTTACCGCTGTGTTGGAGTACGGCTCGGTGCGCCGGTATTTCGTGAAAAACAGCAACCGGTTCCGCCCGGTGCTGCGGTACTTCCGGCTGTACTGGCATCTGGTGGTCATTAACTTCTTTTATACCTTGGGGCTGTATATTCACAACTTTGTTTTTTGGACGACGGATATGCGGATGGTGGTAGCCCGGTCCTTTGTCTGCGCCCAGCCCTACGACATGGCCTCCTGCCTGGCCATGTTTACCAATATTTCCGCCACAGTGATTTTTATCGCCCGGGTGGAGATGTACTTTCACAGCCGCTATAAGGCCTACTCCGAGGCGGTCATCGGCGGCAGGCTTTCGGACATCCGGAACAACAAGCGGGAGATGCTTCGGGAAATTTCCAACCAATTGATGGATTTAGCCCGCATCCAGTTTATCATCTCCGTCGTGGTATATCTGATTCTTGTGGTGGTGCTGCCCCGTTTCGGCTTCGCGGGGCTGGTCATGCGCATCTACCCCTGCCTGGCCGCGGGATACTTCATCCTGTTCCAGATGTACGCGGAAATCCTTTTTCTCTACTATTACAAAGACATGTGGGGCGCGGTGTTTACGGCGGTGGGCTTCTGCGCGGTCACATGCCTGGCCAGCATCGCGGCAACCACTCTGCCGGACATCTGGTACGGTATTGGCGTGGTGATAGGGTCCTTTGTGGGCTGGACTACCGGATACTTCCGGCTGCGCTGGGTAGAGCGGCACATGGACGCCCAGGTGTTCTGCCAGGGCAAGCTGATCGAACGAGGCGCCGGTATCCGCCCCTCGGGACAGGTGTACCAAAGGGCGCGTGAAGACGGACGCTGAGGAGGGCCTATGGGTATCACAATTTTTATGCGGTGCGCCATTGTGGGGATTGGCCTGCTCCTGGCGGGGATCAGCGTATGGTACTACGCCAAGAAAAAAATGACCTCGGATATGGCGGCTACCTGGTGCCTGCTGGGCGCGGCGGTCATGGCGGTGGGCGTTATACCTGCCTTTTCCCAATGGTTGGGGTTCATCTCCTTTGGGACGGGCGTGGCGCTGCTCTGCGTAGGCGCAGCGGTTCTGATGGGCGCTTTCCGCATCTGCCTGATGATTTCCCGGCTGGTGATACAAAACCAAGAACTGGCTATGACCGTGTCCCTCCTGCTGGCGGAGCAGCGGGAGGATCGGGAAGAAAACGCCGGAGGGAGCCGGGATCATGAAGAAAGTCTTGTTTGTCATTAACACCCTGGGCGTCGGCGGGGCAGAACGCGCCTTGCTGGAGCTGCTGGAAGGCCTGGCCGGCGGGGCATATGACATTAATCTCTATCTGATGCTGGGCCGGGGGCAACTGATGGACCAGGTGCCAGAGGGCATACAGCTGCTCAATCCCAGCATAAACACCGGCTCCGTGCTGGATGGTCCCGGCCGGCGGGCCTTGGCGGGCATGGTGGCCGCCTGCTTTTTTCGGAATGGGAAATGGGCGGGCAAGCTGGCAAGCGTACTGTGCGCCTTGCCGCCTATGCTGCGCAGGCGGCGGATACAGCTTGACAAGCTGCTTTGGCGGGTGGTGTCCGATGGGACCGTCCGGCTGGATACGCGCTATGACGTAGCGGTGGCCTGGCTGGAGGGTGGGGCTGCGTACTTTGTGGCAGACCATGTCCAGGCCGGCAAAAAGCTGGCTGTCGTCCATATTGACTATACGCAAAGCGGGTATACGCGGGCGCAGGACTGCGGCTGCTGGTCCGCGTTTCAGAAAATATTTGTTGTCTCCGAGGAAATCCGCAGCCCCTTTCTCCAGGTGCATCCGGAATGCCGGGACAGGGTTCATGTGCTGCCCAATATCGTGAATCAGGAAAAAATCCGCCGTCTGGCCCAGGAGCCAGGGGGCTTTTCCGATGGCTGGACTGGGCTGCGCCTCCTCAGCGTAGGGCGGCTTACCTACCAGAAGGCATTCGATACCGCCATCGAAGCCATGAAGCTTTTGAAGGACGCCGGATACAGCGTCCGGTGGTACGTGCTGGGCGAAGGAGAGCAGCGGGGGGCGTTGGAGAAAAAAATTGCCGCTCTGGGCCTGGAGGAGGACTTCTTACTTCTGGGTACTGTGAAAAACCCATTCCCCTACTATGCCCAATCGGACGTATACGTCCACGCCACCCGCTATGAAGGATGGAGCATTGCCGTACAGGAGGCGCAGACCCTAGGCTGCGCCATTGTGGTATCCGACACCAGCGGCAACCGCCGTCAGGTCGTCCACAACCGGGACGGCCTGCTGTGTACGCTGCGCCCGGAGGATATCGCCCGGACCATCGGGTGTTTGCTGAGCGATGAGGACCGGCGAAAACGCCTGGGGGAAGCGGCCAGAACTAAAAAGACCGCCGCCCGGGAGACGGTACGGGCGCTGCTGGAATTTTGATTGCCACAGGGAGAAAGAGACATGGAAAGAAAAGACCTGCTGATTATTATGCCCGCCCACAACGAGGAGGAGAATCTTCCCCGCCTGTTGGATCAGATGGATGCAGAGAAGGTTGGACAAATGGCGGACGTGCTTGTCATCAACGACGCTTCCGAGGACGGTACGGCAAATATTATTTCGGCGCGCGGGTACCGGATGATTTCCAACGTATTCTGCCTGGGCTATGGCGGCGCGATACAAGTGGGGTATAAATACGCGGTCCAAGAGGGCTATCAATACGTCATCCAAATTGATTCGGACGGCCAGCACGATGTAAGCAACATCCCTATCCTATATGAACGGCTGTTGCGCCAGGACGGGGCGGGGAAACGTCCCGACATCGTCCTTGGCTCCCGGTATCTGGAGCACAGCAAAAGCTTTCCGCTGTCCCCGGCCAAGCGGTTGGCCCACCGGATGTTCCGCGTATTAATCCGGCTCATGACGGGGCAGACCATTACCGATCCCACCACCGGCCTCCAGGGATTAAGCCGCCGGGCTTTTTCCTGCTATGCACAGTACAACAACTTCGATGTAAAGTACCCGGACGCCAATATGCTCATGCAAATGCTGCTGTTAAATTACCGGGTAGTGGAAGTGCCCGCCCTCATGCACCCACGCACGGCGGGCATCAGCATCCATTCCGGACTGAAGCCGCTGTGGTACATGATCCGTATGCTTTACAGCACCCTGGCAATCGCCCTTCGCATCAAGGGCTTGAAACTAGACGCCAGGAACCGAGCGTCGTGACCGTCCTGGGAAGGAGGAATCCCTTTGGATATTTCCAATACCCCCTACTGGGTTTTTGAATTTCTGAAAGTCCTCTGCGGCTATCTGCTGGTAGGATTTCTGTGGCCGCGGTTTGTGTTTGCCGGGCGCCTGCGCGGGAAATCCGTGATTTATCAGTTTAGCTTCTGCGTTTCGGTGCAGATGGTTCTGATTAACACGGTGGTACTCGGCCTGGGGCTGCTCCATATTCTCAATGCCTGGACAGTCCGTACTGTTTTTTACGGCGTCCCTCTGGCGGTTTTATACCGGAGACTTCATATAACGGAGGAGAAAGTGGAGGACGCGTTCCGCGTCATAACCTTCGCGCGCTCCAAACTGCTGCTGCGGCGTTTGGGCCGTGCCGCCGCCAGGCGGATGAAGCTGCTGTGGCGCGCCGTGCAGGCGCATCCGCTGGATTATTTGGCCCTGGGAATTGTCGTGGTGTACGCGCTGGTCTATTTCTCATGGGGGGCCTTTCAAAACACTTCCTATGGTTATGGCGACCAGTATGTCCACCATGCTTGGATCCAAGGCCTGATACAGGGCGAAATATTTCTCGATGGCGTTTACCCGGCGGGAATGCACTGTATGCTGTATGCCATCCATACCCTGCTGGGCGTGAGCCTATACAATCTATTGCTCTTTTTCGGGTGCATACAATGCATCCTTTTCCTTGCGGCGTCCTACTGCCTGCTCCGGGAGTTGTTCCATTGGCGGTTCACGCCTATCTTTGTTTTGGCTGGATTCGTCCTTCTTGAAGCAAACGGCAGCTTACAAGGAATGTCCCGCCTGCAATGGACGCTTCCTCTGGAGTTTGCCCTTGCACCGCAAATGATTTGCCTGTTGTACCTGATTCGATATCTGCGGTATGGCGGGAAGAAGGTGGAAAAGGGGAAATTCGCCGGGTATATCGCAGGAGACGAGCTGCTTGTCTTTATGTTGGCACTGGCGGCTATGTTGGCAGCCCATTTCCACGCGGCCATGATGGCATTCCTTATGTGCCTGATGGTGGCGCTTTTTTACCTCAAAAGGACTTTTAGCAAGGAACGGTTTCTATCCCTGGTATTGGCGGTCCTATGCGGCGCTTTCATTGCGCTTGCGCCCATGGCGGCCGCGCTGGCCTCAGGCATCCCTATGCAGGCATCTCTGAACTGGGCCTTGGGCATCATTGGCGGCGAAACGGACACGGAGCGCCGGAGCAGCCAACTGGAAGAACTGAACGAAGAGTTGGCCAGGAACGAGACCGGTGTCTCCGGGGAAGTAGAAGCGCGTACGGCTTTTGCCGTCAAAGTGTTCCGCCGCGCCTACACAGGGATTCTTGATCCAAGCTGGGCTGTGCCGCTGCTGATTCTGATGGCGGTGGTCACCCTTGGCGGCGCGGCGCTGAAGCTGGCGATGCAGTTTCCGCCCTTCCGATGTTGTTGGTTTGTTCGAACAGGACTGACCCGGCTATGGCTGGATAATTATTTCCTCCTGACCGGGCTTTCCTTTATAATGACCTTCCTATATATCCTTCCGTATGTAGGCCTCCCGGAATTGGTGGTCGCAGCACGGCTGGTTACAACGATGCGGATGCTTTTTTTTGCAGCAGCGGCGATTCCCCTGGACTTCCTCTTCGCCCTCCTCTCGCTGAGACTGAAGAATCCCGCTTTAAACCTTCTTTCCGCTTTTTGCCTGACCCTAATCTGCCTTTGGGCCGTAATGGGTGAAAACTACCACCACTTCCTCTACTATGAACTGACCCGTTACCGGGCGGAGGTGGCGGTAATGAACCATATTATTCAAAATTATCCAAAGGATGAATTTACCGTTGTATCGCCTACGGACGGCTTGTACCACGTAATTGCGTATGGCAGGCATGAGGAATTGGTGGACTTCCTCCATAAAGCAGCAGACGGGAGATATTTCATTCCCACAGAGCATGTCTTCATCTTTATTGAGAAAAAGCCCCTTGTGTACGCGCAAAACCATATAGCCCAGGGACCCGCTTTCCTCGGCAGGCCGGACAACCGGGATCAGTATGTTCAATTTGGAAGGCCGTGGAGCGTTGCGCCAACAATTACTGCTACGGAGATATCCCCGGAAGCGGCTCGGGAGGACTTGGGCGAATATAACAAGCCGTTCGATTACTACCGCTATGACCGTACGGTGGTAGAATCCAAAGCATATGCCTGGTGCCAGCGGTTTGCGGAACTTTATCCCAGCGAGGTGGACATATACTATGAGGATGACAGCTTTGTCTGCTACTATTTCCGGCAGGAGCCTAACGCGCCCTATGATTTGGCTATCGGCTATGGGGAATAAGCGGGGCTTTCTGCGGCAGGCAGCAGCCTTTGCCGCCGCACTTATCCTAACGGTAGTATTTCTATTTATTTGTGGGGGGTGGATGGAATTGAGCCGGCTGCATGTGAGCGCAGAGACCTTTGCGGAGTCCCCGCGGCCTTTGCAGAATCCAAACCGGGGCTTTTACCGCATCTATAGTTTTTACATTACCAATCAGACGGTAGATTACACTGCCGAGGTAGACCGGCTCTACAGCGGAGATGATGATACCACTTTGGCCCTTATCGAGGTCAATCTGACGGCGTATCGGGCCGGGGATATCAGTCAGGCCGGATTAGAGAACATTAACGCCCTTTTCAAGGCCCTTTCCAACAAGGGCAAGGGCCTGATCGTACGATTCCTTTATGACTTGGAGGGGAAAAACCTCCTCACGGAGCCAAGCCGCCTGGACCGCATTCTCCGCCACATGGAGCAGCTTCGGGAGATCCTCCACCGCTACGCCGGCGGCATTTTTACGCTCCAGGGCCTCTTTATCGGAGACTGGGGGGAGATGCACAACACGCGGTATCACACCGCAGAAGACCTGCGGCTATTAGCCCAAAAGCTGGCGGATGTCGCCCCCTCCCGTCTCTGTGTGCGTACGCCGGCCCAGTGGCGGACGGTTACCCTGGATGGGACGGACACCGCCTTAGCCGCCCGGTTGGGGCTGTTCAACGACGGCATGTTGGGCAGCGAGAATGACCTTGGCACCTACGACCTGGAGCTCCACGGCGGCCAGCGCCGGAGCAGGGCGGAGGAACTGGCATTCCAAGAAACCCTGTGCCGCAGCGTCCCCAACGGCGGCGAGGTGGTGATAAGCAACCCGTTTAACGATTTTGAGAACGCGGTGCGGGATTTGTCCACTATGCATGTCACCTACCTGAACAAGGATTACGATGCGGCGGTGATGGAGAAATGGGCCGCAGCCACCGTATCCGAAAACGGCTGCTTTAACGGCATGGATGGTCTCTCTTATATAGAGCGCCATTTAGGCTACCGCCTGCTTATCAGCAGCGTGAAAATAGAGCGGAACCTATTCCAACAGCAGCTCACCATAAAAGCCACGTTCCGGAACGAGGGCTTCGCCCCCTTATATGAGGAACCGGATGTGGCGGTGAGCCTGCGCAGTATGGACGCCGTCCTAATAGGAGAGTATCCGGCGGAGCATTGCCTTCTGGCCCTTCCCGGCGGGGCGGAGAGGGGAAATACCTCCGCCGTCCAGGCCGTTATTCCTACAAGGGACCTGGCAAAGGGTGTCTACACGGTATACCTAACGCTGAAGGATCCCGGCTCTGCACAAGAAATCCTCCTGGCAAACACCCAGGACGCCGGTCCCTATGGATACTGCTTGGGAGAGATTGAGGTGCGCCGGTGACGGAGAAAGGCAACCGGCAGAAAAACCGGCTCGAATATTCCGCCATCAACGCCGGCGTGGCCATGGCGTCCCAGTCGCTTAGGATCGTGGCGGGTTATATCAGCCGGGTGGTGTTTACCCGCACTCTGAGCACCAGCTACGCCGGGGTCAACGGGCTGTTTGCGGATATTTTAGGGGTCTTGTCCCTATCGGAACTGGGCATTGCCTCGGTCATGAGCTATGCGCTATACCGCCCTATCGCGCAGAACGACATTCCCAGGATTCAGGCCGTCATGAAGCTGTACAAACGCCTGTATATGTGCGTGGCGGCTTTTGTGGGGGCGGTCGGGCTGTCAATGCTGCCGTTCCTGGACTATTTTGCAGGAGACCTGTCCGCCATAGAGCATCTGGAGTTGATCTATCTGCTATATCTGGGGAATTCTGTAACGTCCTACCTACTGATGTACCGGAGCACCCTGATCACAGCCCATCAGAGGGAGTATATCGTCACCCTCTACTATACAGCCTTTTCCCTGGTGCAGATTATCCTGCAAATCATCCTTCTGCTGACCACCGGGAGCTATATCGCGTACCTGCTGGCCGCCATAATTGGCTCGCTGCTGTGCAACCTCTGCATTTCCCGGCAGGCGGGCCGTATGTACCCTTACTTGCGGGAAAAAAGCAGCCACGCGCTGCCTGCGGCCGAGAAACGAGAAATCCGCCGCAATATAGGCGCCCTCGCCCTGCACCGGTTGGGGGCGGTGGTCATCAACAACACGGACAACCTGCTGCTCTCCCGCTTTACAGGCATTGCCAGCGTAGGAATCTATTCCAACTACTATCTGGTCATCCACTCCGTCCAGCAGGTGTTGGCCCGGCTCTTCCAAGGAATGGCCGCCAGCATTGGCAATCTGGGCGCGTCGGAGGAACGGGAGACGTTGGAGCCGGTCTTCTATAACGCTTTTTTTATCGGGCAATGGGTCTACGGTTTGACGGCTATCTGCCTGTATGAACTGCTGCCCCCATTTATTGAACTCAGCTTTGGACCGGCGTATCTCCTTGACCGCTCCACCCTGCTGATTTTGTGCATCCTCGTCTTTTTGCAGGGCATGCGGAAGGCGGTCGCCACCTTCTGGTATGCCCTGGGCATGTTCTGGCTGGACCGGTACAAGGCGCTGGCGGAAGCGGTGTTAAATCTGATTTTTTCCATCATGCTGGTTATTCGCTATGGGATTGCCGGCGTATTCATGGGGACGGTTCTTAGTATGCTGCTGGTGCCGGTGTGGGTGGACCCATATATGTTTTTCCGCCACTGCCTGAAAAAATCACCGGTCCCCTTTGTACGGAAATACATCAGTTATTTGACGGTTATCGGGCTTGCCTGGTGGCTGACAGACGTTGTGTGCAGCTTTGCCGCAGGCGGACTGCTTCGGGTGCTGCTTGTGCGGATGGCGATCTGTGTCCTGATGATCAACGGCGTCTTTGCAGCCGCCCACTTCTGGCGGCAGGAGTTCAAAAGCATGCTGTGGCTGGCGGCTTCCTTGCTGAAAGGTAGGGCGGCTATGAAGAAGACGTAGGCCTTAGAACACCGCATACCCCCACTAAGGACGGGAGGAAGCGGTGCTGCTATTTGTCTGTTTTCGTTCTTTCATAGCAAGGCCCCCTATGTAGGTTTATTTCCTACATAGGGGGCCTTTATATAAGCTACGCCGCCGGCAGGCTGCTGCCGTCTGGCAGGAGGAACAGGCTGGCTTCCTGCGGAGAGAGCTCCGGTTCGCCGGCGGTGAACCGGTAGGCCAGTTCTCCGTCCAACAGGCGCTCTGCTGCCGTCAGAAGCCCGTTAATACCCACCCAATAGCGGTCTGTATAGCCGTCCTTATCGGGATGGGTCTCTACATAGATACAGTTCCCGCCAAAGGCCGTCCGGTACTCCGCCAGGGCAATCGTTTCCGGCGGCAGTTCCCGCACCGTCTCATAGCTGAGCATCCGCCCGGCGGCGTCGGCGGTCAGTCCGGCGGATTCCAGGCGGACCCAGTCCGTCTCATCGTCGTACCACACCCCCGCCACAGAACCCTCGCCGGAGGGAGCGGGTTCCACCAAAGTATGCCGGACGCTGCCGTCGGGCAGGGTGGTGTCCAGCCGGGTCTGCCCGCCGCTGACGTATACCTGGGATACGGACTGCCCGCTGCCGCCCTTCCAGAAGGTTTCCACCGTCTGGCTACGGCTGTAGGCCGTGGGGCGGGCCAGGATGCTTATGGCGCTGCCGACCGTCTCGGGCGTGATGGCAATGATGTTCAGATGGCTGCCGGGGTTGTCTTCACCGGCGCCGGAGGTGTCGGTCTGGCTCTCCGGCAGGACGATCTCACTGGTCTGGCGGCGGCCGCCCCAGGCCAGCATGGCCATAATGACCAGCAGCAGTACGCCGAAGCCTAAGCTGACATAGGCTACGCGCTTCTTATCCAAGACGGCGCCTCCTTTCCCGTTCCCAGGGGGGTTACGCTCCTGCCCGGAAGTCCTCCGGTTTGGCTCCCCGCCCGAAATGCCACAAAATCGCGTCCGCGATGCGGCCGCAGGCCTTCCCATCGCCGTAGGGGTTGGCCGCGTGGGCCATGGCGGCGTAAGCCGGCGGGCTGGTGAGCAGCTCGTGGGCCATGGACACGATGTCCTCGTACTTTACCCCCGCCAGCTTCACCGTACCGGCGGTTACGGCCTCGGGCCGCTCGGTCTCCCGGCGCAGTACCAGCACGGGCTTGCCCAGGGCGGGGGCTTCCTCCTGAAGGCCGCCGGAATCGGTAAGCACCAAATCGCTCCGGGCCATCAGATTATGCATCTCGTCAGCCGCCAGGGGGGGGATCAGATGGACATTGGGAATCCCGCCCAGATGCTTTTTCGCGCACTCCTGGACCACCGGGCTGAGATGGACGGGATATACCATCTCTACCTCGTGGGTCCGGGCGATTTCCGCTAAGGCGGACATGATGTCCTCCATAGGCTGGCCGTAATTCTCCCGCCGGTGGCAGGTAACCAGCAGGATTTTCTTCTCTCCGTAAGGCAGGCGGTTCAGTTCATCCGCCGCAAACCGGTAATCTGGCCGCACGGTAGTTTTCAGCGCGTCAATTACCGTGTTCCCGGTGACGAACACGCCTCCGGTGATTCCCTCCCGGCGCAGGTTTTCCCGGTTGTTTTCCGTGGGGCAGAAATACAAATCCGCAATAGCGGTCACCAGCTTCCGGTTCATCTCCTCGGGGTAGGGGGAGTATTTGTCGTAGGTCCGCAGGCCTGCTTCCACATGGCCGACCGGCACCTTGTGGTAAAAAGCTGACAGCGCCCCCGCGAAAGTGGTGGAGGTGTCGCCATGAACCAGGATCATGTCCGGCTTCAGGGCCTCAATGGCCTCGTCCATGCCCGTCAGGCACTTGCTGGTGATGGTGCTGAGGGTCTGGCGGGGGGTCATGATGTCCAAGTCCCATTGGGGGCGGAGGTCAAACACCTGCAATACGCTGTCCAGCATTTCCCGGTGCTGGGCGGTGACGCAGCAGATGGACTCGATCCCCTCCCGCCCGGCCAGTTCTTTGACCAGAGGAGCCATCTTAATCGCTTCCGGCCTGGTGCCGAAAACGCTCATAATACGCAGCTTTTCCACTTTATCCCTCCTCTTCCGCAGGGGCGTCCGGGGCCGGTTCTGCCGCAGCTTCCTCATGCTTGTGGTGGTCGTGGGGGTAGCGGGCGATGCGGGCCACGGTGTAGGCCGTGCCAATCAGCGCCGCTACGGATAAAATCACCTTCAAATACCCGCTGGTAACAAGCATCACCGCGCACAGCCCCAGCACGGTGGCTACCAAATATAGGGTGGCTACCGCCTGCTTCTGGTTCATGCCCATGTCGATAAGCTTGTGGTGGGTATGGCTGCGGTCGGCCTTCATGGGGTTCTGGCCCTTCATGATCCGGCGGGTGAAGGCGGACACGGTGTCAAAGATGGGGAAGCCCAGGATGATAAACGGCACTACGAAGGAAATAACCGCGTACAGCTTGAACAGGCCCGTCACCGAGACCGTGGCCAGCACAAACCCCAAAAAGGTGGCCCCCGTGTCGCCCATGAAAATTTTGGCGGGGTTGCGGTTGTAGGGGATAAAGCCGATGCAACCTCCCACCAGGGCCGCGCAGATAACACCCATGCCCATATCCCCCATCAGCAGGGCGATAATCAGCATGGTCAGAGCCGCGATGGTGGACACGCCGTCCGCCAGGCCGTCCAGGCCGTCAATGAGGTTGACGGAGTTGGTTACCGCCACAATCCAGACCACGGTGATAGGCACCGCCATGATGCCGAAGTCCCAATAGTGGTCTCCGAAAGGCAGGGGGTTGGCAATCATCTCAATGAGGACGCCGTGCCACACGGCAATAAGGGCCGCTACGATCTGCAAAATGAACTTGATGCCTGCCCCCAGCGGGTGGGAGTCATCCACTACGCCTACGGCCACGATGATACACCCGCCCAGGAGGATGCCCCGAAGCTGCCGGTTCACGTCCGCAAACAGCAGCACAGCAACCACAAATCCAATAAAAATCGCCAGCCCGCCTAGACGGGGGATGGGGTGGTCGTGCATCCTCCGCTTGTCCTTCGGCACGTCCACCGCGCCGATCTTCACCGCCAGCCACTTTACCAGCGGCGTCAGGCAGAAGCTCAGGATCAGGGAAACCCCCAGGGACAAAATCACCGGCATAACGCTTGTCCGGTCAAAAAATCCATTCATTTCTTTGCCTGCCTCCGGTTATCTGGCAACGAAGCCAAGCTTTTTGTAGACCTTCCGCAAGGTCTTTTCCGCCGCATAGGACGCCTTTTCGGCCCCGGCGCGGTAGACGCTCTCCAGATAGGCCTTGTCCGAGAGAATGCGGCGGGCTTCCTCCTGAATGGGGCGCACCATCTCTACAACGGCTTCCCCTACGGCGGGCTTGAATTTGCCGTAGCCCATGCCGTCAAACTCCTGCTCGATTTCCTCAAAGGCCTTGCCGGTGGCGGCGGCATAAATGTTCATCAGGTTGGCTACGCCGGGCTTATTCTCCGGGTCGTAGCGGACGCATCGCTCGGTATCGCTGTCGGTGATGGCCCGCTTGAACTGCTTCATGATGGCGTCGGGGCTGTCCATGAGGGTCACTCGCCCGGTGTCGTTATTTTCGCTCTTGCTCATTTTGGCGGAAGGGTTGGTCAGGCTCATGATCCTGGCCCCTACCTTGGGGATATATGGCTCGGGCATTTTGAACACTTCGCCGTACACGCCGTTGAACCGCTGGACGATATTCCGGGCAAGCTCCACATGCTGCTTCTGATCCTCGCCTACGGGGACGACGTCCGGCTGATAGAGCAGGATGTCCGCCGCCATCAGGCTGGGGTAGGTGAAAAGCCCGCCGTTGATGTTATCCGCGTTCTTGGCGGACTTGTCCTTGAACTGGGTCATGCGGGAAAGCTCGCCGAACATGGCGTAGC
>CANSSG010000016.1 GCA_947649615.1 uncultured Clostridia bacterium
CATCGCTGGCCAGCAGCAGGGCGCGGGAGATGCCGTGGCGCAGGGCGCCGGCCTGTCCGCTGACGCCGCCACCCTTCACGGTAGCGACGATATCGACCTTCCCCTCGTTAGCGGTAGCGACCAGGGGTTGGCGAACGATCATCTTCAGGGTGTCGAGACCGAAATACTCTTCGATATCACGGCCATTGATTGTGATAGCGCCGGTGCCGCCGGGATAGACCTGGACGCGGGCGACAGAGGACTTTCTACGGCCGGTGCCGTACAGATAGGGCTTTTTAGACTGATACATATTCCTCTACCTCCTTATTCGGCGTACAGTTCAGGCTTCTGGGCCTGCTGCTCATGGGTTTCGCCGGCATAGACGTGCAGGCGCTTGAGGGAATCCTTCGTAATGACGTTGCGGGGCATCATGCCGCGCACGGCCACGCGCATAGCCAGTTCGGGCTTCTTTTCCATCATATCCTTGTACTTGGTCTCTTTGAGACCGCCCACCCAGCCGGAGTGGGTGCGGTACATTTTCTGTTCCAGCTTTTTGCCGGAGAGGGTAGCCTTGGAAGCGTTGATAACGATCACGTTGTCGCCGCAGTCGGCGTGGGGGGTGTAGGTAGGCTTACGCTTACCGCGCAGCAGGTCGGCAACGACGACGGCGGTGTGGCCCAGGGGCTTGCCGGCGGCGTCCACGACGTACCACTTGCGGACGATATTGCCCTTATTTGCCATAAAAGTGGACATTGGCTTGCATCTCCTTTAGATATCCTTCCTTCGATCACGAAAGAACAGGAGGATAAATCCTGCTTTCTCGTTATCGAAGGAAGCCTTGTATTTTTGCTCGAAATCAGGTACAATGACCTCAGCGAGCAGATATATTTATAGCACACTCCGGCCCGCGTTGTCAACACCGTTTTTATTTAGCAAACAGAATGCTCTGCAAAACGCGTGTTTTCTTTAGTTTTCTCGTGATATCTCTCGCCTGATTTTCATAATTCCGGAAGGAGCGGCCCATGCAGCATATATTATCCTTAGTCCGCCGGTGTGTGGAGGACTACAATATGATAGAGGAAGGCGAGACGGTGGCGGTAGGCGTCAGCGGCGGGAAGGACTCGGTATTGACGCTGGCGGCGCTGGCGAAGCTGCGGGAATTCTACCCCAAGCGGTTTGACGTCACGGCCTTGACCATAGACAGCGGGACGCCAGGGACGGATTTCACGCCCATTGCCCGGCTGTGTGCGGAATTAGGGGTAACGTATCAACGCATACCGGTCCCGATTTACGAAATCGTATTTGTCTGCCGGAAGGAGAAGAATCCCTGCTCCCTGTGCGCGAAGCTGCGCCGCGGCGCATTAAGCACGGAGATGAACCGCTTAGGACTCAAAAAGATTGCCTTGGGGCATCACTACGACGACGCGGTAGAGACCATGGTCATGTCGCTGTTTTTGGAAGGGCGGATCGGCTGTTTCCAGCCTGTGACCTATTTGGACCGCAGCCAGGTCACGCAAATTCGCCCTCTGCTGTATGTACAGGAGCGGGAAGTACGGGGCGCGGTACGGCGTCTGGACCTTCCTGTCGTAAAAAACCCATGTCCCGCCAATGGGACAACCAAGCGGGAGGAGACGAAGGCGCTGCTTCTCCAATTGGAGAAGCAGTTTCCCCAATTAAAAAAGAAGATATTTGGCGCAATACAGCGGTATCCGTTATACGGGTGGAGCCTGGAGGAAGAGCAGAGATAATCTTTCCCGCCTTCGGCTTGCGGGGGCGGATTCGATAAAACAAAAAAGCCGCCCCGGCGGGCGGCGGAAAGGGAATGCATGTTTACCGGCTACTCAGAAAAAACGATAGATTTTATGTGGGGGATTCGGTTTAACAACAACCGTGACTGGTTTACCGCCCACAAGGAGGAATACCTTCAGCACCTCTACCAGCCCACCATGGCCTTAGGCCAAGAGGTCTACGAAAAATTTATGGACAAGTTCCCCCAATTGGGATTAAACCTCCATGTCTGCCGCATTTACCGCGACGCCCGCCGCCTCCACGGCCAAGGCCCCTACAAGGACCACCTCTGGCTGACCATCCGGCCAGACAACGACATATGGAGCCAGCAGCCTGTTTTCTGGTTTGAAATCACGCCGGAGGAGTGGAGCTACGGCGTAGGCTTCTGGAACGCCGGCGCGCAGACCATGGCCGCCATGCGCCGCGACATGGACAAGGACCCCAAGCGCCTGGAAAAGCTGGTCCGCCGGATGCAGAAAGACGGCCGTTTTTCCGTCCAGGGAACCGATTATGCCCGCAAAAAGGGCGAGACTACCAAGCTGCTGGCGGACTGGTACAACAAGAAAGACATCTCCGTAGGCCGCTACAGCCCTGCGGACGAAACGCTCTTTACCCCGGAATTGGTAGATATTCTGGTAGACGGCTACGCGTTTTTGGAGCCATATTACCAATATTTTAAATCCTTTTCCAAGGCCGGATTGGAGGATTTGAAATGAAATGGGCAGAATATCCGAAATTCTGCCTGGGAGCCGGTCTTACCGCTTGCGCTTCCCGGAAAAAGCTGATATAATGGAACGGCAAAGCGTTTTCCTCAGCCGCCGGAGGCTGCGGCGGAAATCCAGTGAAGAAAAGAGGCAAGTCCATGAGCGAAAAAGAAAAAACCGAAAAGCCTGAAAAGGCTAAGAAAGAAAAAAAGCCCAAAAAGGAAAAAGCCGCCAAGACGAAGGTCTGCCCGTCCTGCAAAGCGGAAATACCTAAAAAATCGAAGATGTGTCCCCGCTGCGCCGCAAAGCAGCCGAAGAAGTTCCCGGTGGTCATTGCGGCGGTGCTGGCGGCGGTGCTGGCGGCGGTGCTGCTGCTGGCAGGCCTGTCGGTGTCAGTTTTTATGTTCCATTTCCCCATTGACCCGCCCTTCGAGCTGCCCTTTGGCAAGGCCCTTTCCGAGACGGAGCTGGGCCAGACCATGGAGGTCACCAGCAAACAGGAGGAAGCGATTCTCGCCATATTTGAGCAGTGCGGCATTTACCCGGTTCGGGAGGTAAAGCGGCTGGTATCCGATGATGAGAGCGCGACCTACGCCGTCAACGACGCGGAAACAGTTCATTTTTCAGACACCAAGGATGCGATTGTCGTAGAGTTGAACAACAAGGACAAGACGGTGCAGTCCATCGACTTCCAGAAGCATGCCGTTTACCGCAACGGCGCGGTGGTCGCCCAGGCTACGGACTTCTACCTCGGTTCCGCCCAGCGGGACCACTATCTGTCCATGTGCCTGACCGCCGTCAACGCCCGCCTGCCCCTGCCGGAAACGGCCAGCTACCCGGCCAAAAGCGGCTGGAACTACACCAGCGACGGCGATAAGGTGACAGTGGAATCCACCGTCACCACCAAGGACGCCAATGGTACGCCGGTGACACAGGCGTTCACGGTGGAGTTTGAGGAAGGCAAATTGGTTTCCGCCACCATCGCGGCGCCCGTCTCCCAGGAAACGGACAGCGCCGCTGGGGAAACGGGCAATAACTGATGCGAAAAAGCCAGAGAATACGCTTTTATTGAAATAAACTTCAAATCAGGAGAGAAACTGCTATGGCTAAAGATCAAAGACAGGTGGACGCCATTACCGCCCGGGACGTGGATTTCGCCCAATGGTTCACCGATGTTTGCAAAAAAGCCGAATTGATCGACTATTCCAGCATTAAGGGCATGTTCATTTACCGCCCCTACGGCTACGCCATCTGGGAAAACATGCAGAAGGAGCTGGACCGCCAGTTCAAGGCTACTGGCCATGAAAATGTGGCGATGCCGATGCTCATTCCCGAGAGCCTGCTGCAAAAGGAAAAAGACCATGTGGAAGGCTTCGCGCCCGAGTGCGCCTGGGTTACCTACGGCGGCAGCGAAAAGCTGGAGGAGCGTTACTGCATCCGGCCTACCAGCGAGACGCTGTTCTGCGAGCACTATAAGAACATCATCCATTCCCACCGGGATCTGCCCAAGCTGTATAATCAGTGGTGCAGCGTTCTGCGCTGGGAGAAGACCAGCCGCCCCTTCCTGCGCCACCGGGAGTTCCTGTGGCAGGAAGGCCATACGATGCATGCCACCGCAGAGGAAGCGGTGGAGGAAACCGTGCGGATTTTGAACCTTTACGCCGCTTTCTGTGAGGATTA
This sequence comes from uncultured Clostridia bacterium, assembly GCA_947649615.1. Taxonomy (GTDB): domain Bacteria; phylum Bacillota; class Clostridia; order Oscillospirales; family Oscillospiraceae; genus Pelethomonas. Next base: position 4,152 of record CANSSG010000016.1, read on the forward strand.
TCTGGCTATGCCTGTGACGAAGGGGCGTAAGACCGATAAGGAAAAGTTCTCCGGCGCGGAGGATACCTATTGCGTGGAGTGCATGATGCACGACCGGAAAGCCTTGCAGGCCGGCACCAGCCATTACTTCGGCGACGGCTTTACCAAGGCATTCGACATCGCTTTCACCGGCGCGGATAATCAGCTTCATCATCCCCATCAGACAAGCTGGGGCGTTTCTACGCGGCTCATCGGCGGCATCATTATGACCCACGGCGATGACAACGGCCTGGTGCTGCCCCCCCGGGTGGCGCCGGTTCAGGCAGTTGTGCTGCCGATCGCGATGCACAAGGGCGGCGTACTGGAAAAAGCGCGGGAGTTGAAGGAGCGGCTGGAAAAGGCCGGCCTGCGGGTTAAGCTGGATGACAGCGATAAGGCACCCGGCTGGAAGTTCGCCGAGTATGAAATGCGGGGCGTCCCCCTGCGTGTGGAAATCGGCCCGAAGGACATCGAGAAGGAGCAGTGCTGCGTCGCGCGGCGGGATACCGGGGAAAAGGTCTTTGTCCCCCTCGCCCAGATGGAGGAAGCGGCGGCAAAGCTGCTGGACGATATCCATGACAATATGTTCGCCATGGCCAAAAAGAACCTGGAGGACAATACCTTCGCGGCGGAAACCCTGGAGGAGGTCAAGGCCCTGGTGGAGAAGAACAGCGGCGGGTTTGTCCACACCAAATGGTGTGGGGAGCGGGCCTGCGAAATGGCCATGAAGGAAAAGGCGGGGGTCACCTCCCGCTGCATTCCCCTGGAACAATCCGGGACGGCGGGGAAATGCCCTGTCTGCGGGAAGGACTGCGCCACCGACATCATCTGGGGCGTGGCGTATTAACTGTGCCTTGAGGGCGGACCATGCCGGTCCGCCCTCTGTGGTTTTTTCACAAAAATAGCAAATTATTGTTGACTTTTCCTGTGGATAGGCTTATACTGTCCATAGTAGAAGAACGAATAAAACAAAAATGTATTTTATGGGAGGACGATTGTAATGCAGCTCATGGACGCTTTGGTAAAACCCGCAGCAGGTGTTGGTTTGGAGCTACGGCAGGTTCCCGTTCCCGAGCCTGGACCCGGAGAAGTGCTGATCAAGGTGCATAAAACCGCGATCTGCGGCACGGACGTACATATTTATAATTGGGACCCTTGGGCTACGGAGCATATCCGGCCCCCTATGGTCATCGGCCATGAGTATGTGGGCGAGGTGGCTAAGCTGGGCGCCGGCGTGTCCGGGCTGCATGTGGGCCAGCGGGTCAGCGGCGAAGGGCATATTACCTGCGGCCGCTGCCGGAACTGCCATACCGGCAACATCCAGTGGTGCAAGGACACCAAGGGCGTGGGCGTAGACCGGGACGGCGCCTTCGCGGAGTATGTCTGCATTCCGGAAAGCAATGTCATTATTATTGACGAGAGCCTGCCGGAGGATGTGGTGTCCTTCTTTGACGCCTTCGGCAACGCGACCCATACCGCGCTGATGTGGAACCTGGTGGGCGAGGATGTGCTGATTACCGGCGCAGGACCCATCGGCATCATCGCCGCGGGGATCTGCAAGTACGCCGGGGCGCGGCGGGTGGTTATCACCGATGTGAACGACTACCGGCTGGAGCTGGCCCGGAAAATGGGCGTGGACGCCGCCGTCAATGTCAAGAGCGAAGACCTGCCCTCCGTTATGCACAAGCAGGGATTGGTGGAAGGCTTTGACATCGGTCTCGAAATGAGCGGCAACGGCGCGGGCTTGCAGCAGATGATTTCCGTGATGCGCAACGGCGGCAAGATCAGCCTGCTGGGGATTTCCAATACGCCGGTGCCTATGGATATGAACAAGATCATTACCAAGGGATTGACCTTGCAGGGGATTTATGGCCGGAAGATGGATAACTGGCATCAGATGTCCTATATGGTGCAGGGCGGCCTGGACCTGTCCCCCGTTATCACCCACCGGTTCCATTACACACAGTTCGAGGAGGGCTTTACCGCCATGAACAGCGGGAAGTCTGGGAAAGTGATTCTCGATTGGAGTAAATAAACCGCTTGTTATTCCGTTTTCAAGGTACAGCCGTTTGCAACCGGCGCCGGGGATGTTCCAGGGAGATCAACCCCTGTGAGCGTTTTTGTTTGAACGCGCGAAGTTCCGGTAGGTGACGCTCGCTACACTAGCAGGCCGCATTTGGCGGAAAGTTGCCGTGTTTTGTGCAACCTTTTGCAAAAAAATTTTTCCCGGCCCACTACCGCCCCCGCCGGTATAAAAACTTGCCCTGTGCGGCAGGAGATTATGAGGAGGAATTTACCATGAAGCAGGCTTTGGAAAAATACCGCAAGGAATTGGACGCCATTAAAGAGGCGGGAACCTGGAAGGGCGAACGGATTATTACGACCCCCCAGAAGTCCAGGATTGATACGACTGCCGCAAAGGAAGTCGTGAATATGTGCGCGAACAACTACCTGGGCCTCTCAAACCGCCCGGAGCTGATCGCGGCCGCGAAGGAGAGCTACGATAAGTGGGGCTTCGGCCTCAGCTCCGTGCGGTTTATCTGCGGCACCCAGTCTATCCATAAGGAATTGGAAGGGAAATTGGCGGAGTTCCTGGGCATGGATGACGTTATCCTCTATTCCTCCTGCTTCGACGCCAACGGGGGCCTGTTTGAAACTCTCCTGGGGCCGGACGATGCCATTATCTCCGATGAGCTGAACCATGCCTCCATTATCGATGGCGTACGGCTCTGCAAGGCAAAGCGGTTCCGCTATAAGAACAATAACATGGAAGACCTGCGCGCGCAGTTGGAAGCCGCCAGGGACGCCGGGTGCCAGGTCAAGCTCATCGCGACCGACGGCGTGTTTTCCATGGATGGCTATGTCGCGAATTTGAAGGGGGTCTGCGACCTCGCTGACGAGTTCGATGCGCTGGTGATGGTCGATGACAGCCACGCCACCGGCTTTATGGGCGATACCGGACGGGGTACGCCGGAGTTCTGCGGCGTGCGGGACCGCGTTGATATTATTACCGGCACCTTTGGAAAGGCGCTGGGCGGCGCGTCCGGCGGCTTTACCGCCGCGCGGCAGGAAATCGTTGATTTGCTGCGGCAGAGAAGCCGGCCCTACCTCTTCTCCAATACCGTTGCCCCCGCTATCTGCGCCGCGACGATTAAGACCATTGAGTTGCTGTCCGCTTCTACGGAGCTGCGGGATAAGGTGCATGAAAATACCGCCTACTTCCGGGAGAAAGTCAGCGCACTGGGCTTCGATGTGCTGGAGGGGAACCACCCCATCGTGGCCGTGATGCTCTATGACGCCAAGGTGGCCGGGGAGTTTGCTTCCCGGATGCTGGAGAAGGGCGTGTATGTGGTCGGGTTCAGCTATCCCGTGGTACCCCAGGGGAAGGCCAGGATCCGGACCCAGGTGTCCGCCGGGCACACGAAGGAGGATCTGGATTTTGCCGTCCAGTGCTTCAAGGAAGTTAAGGCCGAAATGGGGATTTGATCGGATTTTGAAAGAACCGCCCGCATTTTGCGGGCGGTTCTTTACGTGCTTAAAGCAATGTGCCTAATTTCTGGAAAATTAAGAGAACATTAAACATAGTTCTCTTGCGAACTTAAGGCAGATGGCTTATAATCTCTCTTACAGGGGAAAATAGCTGCGGAAGGCCTTCCGCAGCTCTGGACGGCCCGCCGTCCAGAATGGAACTGCTTCCCCGCAGTCCTTTATGAGGACGGATAGGAGTTGTGCCTATGTGTGTGGATGAGAGGGCCTTGGCCCGCTGCATCGTCGTCATTCCCGCGCTGGAGCCGGATGGGGCGCTGGCGGATTACGCGGCCGCCCTGCTGGAACGGGGGGCGGAGCAGGTGGTGGTCGTGGACGACGGAAGCTCGGATGCCTGCCGGGATGTTTTTGGGAGGATGGAAGGCCTTTCGGGCTGCACCGTCCTGCGCCACCAGGTCAACCAGGGCAAGGGACGGGCGATGAAGGACGCCTTCGCGTACATCCTGGGACAGACCCAATGGGAGGGCTGCGCCGTGGTGACGGCGGACGCCGACGGGCAGCACACCATAGAGGATGTCTGCGCCGTGGGCCGGGCCGCCTTGGAGAAGGCGGATGCCCTGGTGCTGGGCGTCAGGGATTTGTCTCTGCCCCAGGTGCCGCCCAAATCCAGGGTGGGAAACCGGATTTCCAGTTGGGCCTTTCGGACCCTTTACGGGCTGCGGCTGGGGGATACGCAGACCGGCCTGCGGGGAATTCCTTGGGAACTGCTGGACTGGTGCGGCAAAATCCGGGGGGAACGGTATGAGTATGAAATGAATCAGCTCATCCGCGCCGCGCGGGAAAAAATAGAACTGCGGCAGGTGGGCATCCAGGTGGTCTATTACAACAATAATGAGGGAACCCATCTGCGGGCCGTCCGGGATTCCTGGCGGGTGGCCCTTATTTTGGTGTCTGGGCTGGGGTGGTATACCGTGTCCTCGGCGCTGTCGGCGGTGTCGGATGTGGCTGCGTTCTGGCTTTGCAGCGCGGTGGTCTTCCGCCCCTTGTCGGAATTGGCCTGCTACTGGTGGTCCACGCTGTCGGCGCGGGCGCTGTCGTCGGCGCTCAATTACAGCCTGAACCGGCGGTATGTCTTCGGCGGGAATCCCAGTTGGAGGACGATGCTGCGGTACTACTGCCTGTGGGGCGGGCAGCTTATGTGCTCCTACCTGCTCCTGCTGCTGCTTGACTGGCTGCTGCCGGGAATTTGGCCGGCGGTCAATAAGGCGGCGGGGGACATTATCCTCGCCATTTGCAGCTATCAAATCCAAATGCACTGGGTATTTCGAGAGGAGGGACCCCATGCGGGGTAAACTCTTTTACTTCAGCCGGTTTTTCGTCCGGCTGTTTATCGGGCATTGGACGGCGGACGTGCCTGCGCGTAAAAAACCGGCGGTGTATGTGTGCAGCCACAATAACCTGCTTGGCCCGCTGGCGGCGATGTGCTGGCTCCCGGTTGATGCGCGGCCTTGGACGCTGCATGTGTTCATGGAGCGGAAAGTCTGTGAGAAGCAGTATCGGGAATATACCTTCTCGAAACGCTTCGGCATGCCGGGGGCGCTGGCTGCTGCGGCGGCCTGGGCTGCCGCAGGATATGTCAGCGCGCTGATGCGGTCTATGTCCGCAATCCCGGTTTACCGGGGGTCTGTGCGGATTGGGGCTACCTTTAAGGAAACCGTGGAGGCCCTCCAGGCGGGAGAGAGCGTCCTGATCTTCCCCGACGTGGACTACACGGACGATTCCGGCGGAATCGGCGAGGTGTATGACGGCTTCCTGCTCCTGGAACGGTTCTGGCGGAAAAAGTCGGAGGAACCGCTGGATTTCGTCCCCCTGCGGCTGGATGCCGCCGCAAGGCATATGACGGAGGGCAGGACGGTGCGATTCGACCGGAAGGCTGAGTGGAAAACGGAAATGAACCGGGTCCGGGAATCCCTGCGGGCGGAAATCAACCGCGGGGAACAGACACAGCTCCGCGCGGAGGGATGACGCCGCGCCGTACACAAACCAAAAGCTGCTGAAAGGCGCCAAGGCCTTCCAGCAGCTTTTTGCCCGCTATGCGGGATGGACGGGTTCGCGGCGCTGTGCGCTTCCGGCGGAAGCCGGTCCGGCTATAGCGCCAAGGTGGAAATCGCTTCCTTCATCTGGGCGGCGGAGGCCCGGAGGGCTTGTTCTTCGCTGGTATTGAGCGGGATTTCCAATATCTCCTCTAAACCGCCGCGGCCTACGATGGAAGGGATGCTCAGGGCCAGGCCGTTTAGGCCGTACTGCCCCTCCAAAACCACGGATATGGGGAGCACCGCATGCTCGTCCTTGACAATGGAAGCCGCAATGCGGCCTACCGCCATGGCTATGCCGTAGCAGGTGACGCCCTTGCGCCGGATGATCTCATAGGCGCTGTTGCGGACTTCCAGGTAGAGACGCTCCATGTCCGGGCGGCTGAGGGCCTGGCCGCGGATGCGGCAGAAGTCCTCCAGCGCCAGGCCGGAGACGTTCGCTTCGCTCCATACCGCAAACTCGCTGTCCCCATGTTCGCCAGCGATGAAGGCGTGGATGTTGCGGCTGTCCACCCGCAGCTCTTCGCCTAAAAGCTGCTTGAGACGGCCGGTGTCCAGCACCGTGCCGGACCCGATTACCCGGTGGCGGGGATAGCCGGAGAGCTTCCAGGCGGCGTAGGTCAGGACGTCTACCGGGTTGGACACAATTAAGAGTATGCCGCCAAAGTCCCGGGCCTTGATCTCGTTGATGATGGAACGCATGATGGCGATGTTCCGGCCGATCAGGTCCAGACGGGTCTCCCCGGGCTTCTGGTTGGCTCCGGCGGTGATGACTGCCAGGGCGCAGTCGGACAGGCTGTCATATGTTCCCGCCGTGATCTCCATGGTGGAACCATAGGGGAGGCCGTCGCTCAGGTCCATGGCTTCGCCTTCGGCTTTATCCTGGTTGGCGTCCAGAAGAACCAGGTGTGAAAATAAGCCCTGCTGTAGGAAGCGGAAGGCTATGGACGCCCCGACAAACCCACAGCCAATTATGGCCGCTTTCCTGGGATTTACATTCATGCTGCGTTACACTCCTGTTCCGGTTGATGGGATTAGTTGTGCCGCGTTTTGTGGATTTTATCCGTGCGTACAGGGCGTGTTTTGAAAAAGTCTAAGCGTCTAAATGGAGGCCCTTTTCCTTTGGGCGGTTTCGCTGTTGGGCCGCAGGCCCATGGTTTGAAAAAGTGCATTTGTGTTTTTCAACTGCGCTGGCTATATCAAACATGCTTTAATACTGATATACCTTTTGGTATTTGACCAGAAGCACTGTTGTTACCGCCAGGGCGGCGGCTTCCGCTACGCTGATGGCAAGCCAAATGCCGTCTACATCCAGAAAAATAGGCAGGATCAGTACGCTGGCGCACTGGAATACCAGCGTACGCAGGAAGGATACCAGCGCGGACGCCAAGCCGTTGTTCAGCGCGGTGAAGAACGAGGAACCGAATATGTTGAAGCCGCAGAGCAAATAGGATACAGCGTATAGCTGAAAGCCCCGGACCGTCAGTTCATATAAATCCCGGTCGTAGCCAACGAAAACCTGGGCCAACGGCACGGATACCGCCGCGCCAATGGCTGCCATGGATATGCCCGCTATGGCGGTCAGGACTGTACTTTTATGCAAAAGACTGTGCAGCTCCTCCGAATGCCCTGCGCCGTAGTGGTAGCTGATGACCGGGGCGCTGCCGACGGCGTAGCCTAAGAAAACGGCGGCAAAAATGAAGGAAACATACATGATCGCGCCGTAGGCCGCTACGCCGTCCTCTCCCGCCAGGCGCATGAGTTGGAAATTGTAAAGAATGCCCACCAGGGAGGAAGAGACGTTGCTCATCAACTCCGACGAGCCGTTTGTGCAGGTCTTGACCAGCACCCAGCCGGTGAATTTAGGTCTCGTCAGGCGAAGAAGGCTGTCGTTCTGCCGGAGGAAATACAGGATGGGGACGGCGCCGCCTACTACTTGGCTCATAGCCGTGGCGGCCGCAGCGCCAGCCAGCCCAAAGCGGAATACCGCTACCAGCAGCGCGTCCAGGATGATGTTGGTCATGCCTGCGCCTACGATGACCGCCAGGCCTAATTTCGGCTTTTCCGCCGAGACGAAAAAGCTTTGAAATACCAGTTGCAGGACGAAAAATGGATTCACCGCTAAAATGATGCGCCCATAGAGGACGCAGTCTTCCAGCATGGTCCCCTGCGCCCCCAGAGCGATGGATATGGGGCGGATGAACAGCAGGCCTGCCAGTGAAAGCGCTGTCCCGCCTATGGCGGCGGCGCAGACCAGGAGGGAGAAATGCTGGTTGGCTTCCTTGCGCTTGCCTTGGCCCAAGGTCTTGGCGACGATGGCCGTACCCCCTGCGCCGGTCATGAAGCCGAGGACGCCGAAAATCATCAGTACCGGGTATACCAGATTGATGGCGGCAAAAGGCGTCTTGCCGGCAAAGTTGGACACAAATAAGCCGTCCACTACACTGTAGATGGACGTGAAAATCATCATGACGATGGACGGGAAGGTGAAACGAAGAATTTTCCCGTATGTAAAATGCTCGGATAGTTGGATCCTCATACTGAGCCGTTCCCCTCTTTCTCTGCAAATTTTTGGTCAACCGCTGCGCAGAAACGTGCGGAAAAAAGTTCTATGGCGTCTACAAATTCTGGGCCGAACTGGGCGAGAACTTCCTCCATAGCCTGGTCCTCCAGCTCATGCAGCTCGGTCAGAGCGTCCCGGGCGCAGGCGCGGCCGGCCTCCGTGAGACAAAGGCGCTGCTGGCGGGGTTGGCCCGGCATTGGCTCCAGGGTGATGAAGCCTGCTTTGCGGCAGGCTTGGATGACGGTGTTCACCGTGGTCTTCGGCAGCGCCCACTCCTCGCAAATCTGCTTCTGGGAGCGGGGCTGGCCGTCTTCTAAAACGTAAAGCACGTCCAGGGTATGCAGCGTTACCTTGGACTGCTTCGCCCAGCGGTAGTAGGCGCCGTCGCTTCTGCTGCATGCGGAGGCGAGACGGTGGATATAGATGTGAAGATTGTTCATGGGCGGCTCCTTTTGGTACGGTTTCGTACTGAATGATGCGGGGTTATTATAGTACGAATCCGGACTGTTGTCAAGGGGGGATATTGGGGGGACCGTCCCTGGGGCAGACCCACTGGGATATCGAGGTAAACGGAGTATGCCGGTGGTTTTTTCGTCCAGGCAGGCTCCGGAGAATCTTGTGCGGTAATTTTTAGGATTCTCTTAAACCCCTTGCCCCGTGGAGTTGAATTTGCTATAATCATACTGCTCATCTCTGAACCTATTCTACCTTATTGAGAGGATGCTATATGAAAATTCTAATTACTTCGGATTGGTACGCCCCCATTATTAACGGCGTGGTCACGTCTGTCCTGCTCTTGCAGAGGGAACTGGAAGCCTTGGGCCATGAGGTGCGGGTCGTCACGCTGTCCAACAGCCTGCATTCCTACCGGGACCGGAACGTCTATTATATGGGCTCTGTCAGCGCGAATAAAATCTACCCCGGCGCGCGGTTCCGCGTTAACCGGACCCGCAGTATGCTGCAAGAACTGGTGGCTTGGGGACCGGATGTGATTCACTCGCAATGCGAGTTCAGCTCCTTCCGGGTGGCTTACGCTTTGTCCAACCGGTTGGGAGCGCCTATCGTCCATACGTATCACACCGTTTATGAGGATTATACCCACTACTTCTCCCCCAGCGTCCGGGTGGGCAAGGCGGTGGTGTCGGTATTCTCACGGTGGATTTGCGGGAGAACCGCCTGCGTGGTGGCTCCCAGCAAAAAAGTCGAGAAGCTCCTGCGGGCCTATAACGTGAGGTGCAGGATCGAAGTCATTCCCACCGGCGTGGACCTGCGGGCTTACCAGCAGGACGCAGACCCGGCGCGGATGGACAGCCTGCGCCGCCGCTGGGCGATCCCGGAAGGGCATACGGTGTTGCTGTACCTGGGGCGCATGGCCAAGGAGAAAAACCTAGAACTGTTGATTGACCAAATCGCAGACACGGGGCGGCGGGACGTGGCCCTGCTGCTGGTGGGCGACGGGCCAGACCGGGAAGACGTCCTTGAACATGCCAGGAGCAGGAACCTTCACGTTATCTTTACCGGGATGGTACCCCACGGCGAAGTGGCCGATTATTATAGGCTGGGCGACCTGTTCGTTACCGCTTCTACCAGCGAGACCCAGGGGTTGACTTACTTTGAAGCCCTGGCCGCCGGCGTACCCGTGCTGTGCCGGAAAGACCCCTGTGTGGATGGCGTTGTCGAAGACGGCGTTAACGGGTGGCAGTACGAGGACAGCGAAACCTTCGGGACCTGTCTGGCGGCGTTTTGCAGCGACGGCGCACTAAGGAGGCGGATGCGGGACGAAGCCAGAGCCTCGTCCGAAAAATTTTCTGCGGAAGCCTTCGGAAAGGCTGTGGAACAGCTCTACCTGTCTGTCCAGCGGGAAGCGGTGCCTGCCGCAGCGGGGGAACGGTGGTAATTTATTTTTTAAGCGGGACGGCGTCAGCCGTCCCGCTCCGTAATTTTTCTGAGCGGCGGCGCTTTCGCTGTTTTGACGCTTGTCAACCCTGCCGCGTAATGGTATAATACCTGCGGTAATACTTGGAAAGGCTGGTCGATATGAAAAAGAATTATTTCTTCTTGCTGCTATCCCTGTGCGTCCTGCTCCTGACCGCCGCCTGCGGCGAACAGGAAGCGGATGCGCCCCCCGCTGAGACGGCGCCCTCGACGGTTTCCCTGACAGTCTGGGGCGCGGAGGAAGACGAGGCCCTTCTTCAGGAAATCTTTTCTTCTTTCCAGGCCCATTATGCGGGGGAAGCCGATTTCCAGATTTCTTTCCAGGCCCAGAGCGAGTCCCACTGCAAGGACGCGATGCTGGGCGACCTGGAGGGCGGCGCGGACGTGTTCGCCTTCGCAGATGACCAGGTGGCGGCCCTGGCGGCCGCCGGGGGACTGGACCCCATCGGAAATGCGGCGGATATCCGCGCCGCCAACCTCTCCGCCGCTGTGGATGCCGCCAGCGTAGCCGGAGAGCTTTACGCCTATCCTTTGACGGCGGACAACGGGTATTTTCTCTACTACAACAAGGCCTACTTCTCCGAGGAGGATGTGGAAAGCCTGGAACGGATGCTGGCCGTGGCGGAAGAAGCGGAGCGGCTGGTGGTTATGGACTGGACTTCGGCGTGGTATGTGTACGCCTTTTTCGGCAACACCGGGCTGGAAATCGGGCTGAATGAGGACGGCCTGACCAACTACTGCACATGGAACAGCACGGAAAATTCCATCCGGGGGGTGGACGTAGCCCAGGCGATGCTGTCCATCTCCGCCAGCCCAGCCTTTGCCAGCATGACGGACGCCGCGTTCATGGAGGGCGTCCGGGACGGCTCCGTCATCGCCGGCATCAGCGGCGTGTGGAACGCGGTGGCCGTGGAGGAAGCATGGGGCCGCAACACAGGGGCCGCCAAGCTGCCTACGTTCACCTGCAAAGGCCGGCAGGTGCAGATGGCCTCCTTTTCCGGCTGCAAGCTCATCGGTGTGAACGCCTATTCCAAGCATCCGGAGTGGGCGGCGCGGCTGGCTGAGTGGATCACCAACGAATCCAATCAACGCCTGCGCTTCCAGATGCGGGGGCAAGGCCCTGCCAATACCAGCGCCGCCAATTCCCAGGAAGTCCAGGCGTCCCCCGCTATCGCCGCGCTGCTGGCCCAGTCGGAGTTCTCCCAGCTTCAGCGGGTAGGGGGCAAGTTCTGGGACCCGGTGGCGGAATTTGCAGGCAGTATGGCGGAGGGGAATCCCTCCGGCGCGTCCCTCCAAGCCCAGCTTGACCGGCTGGTAGAGGGCGTGACGGCGCGGTAACAGGCTTAAGGAGGGAATGGCATGAAAGGAAAAATGACGCTTCAGCAGCGTTTGATTTTACCCATTGTCCTGCTGGGACTGGTCGCTCTGCTGTCCAATGTCCTGGCAGTGTTCAGCATCAACAATGTCCACGCCAACGCAGGCCATATCGTGGACGAATTTATGGTGGGGGAAACACGGCTGGCAGATATCCGCCGTTCCATGATGGACCTCCACCGTCTGGCCCTGTCCCACATTGTAGCGGCGGACCACGCCACGATGATCCGGCTGGTCCAAGAAATCAAGGCGGAGGAAGCCGCCCTGGACGAACAGCTGGACGCTTACCAGGAATTTGTGGCCGAGGGGGATATGGAGACGTACCGCTCCCTCCTGGCAGACTATGAGCAGTTCAAGCATGCGCTGGTCCACCTGGTTTGCGCCAGCGCGGACAGCAAGACCCAGGACGCTTACGCTACCGCCAATGGCGACGTAGCCCTTTGGAGCGGCTCCGTGGAAGAGGACATCGACGCGCTCCACGCCTCCGTCACCGCGCAGACGGAAGCCGCCCGGGGCCGTCTCACGATCGTCTACATCATTTCCCTGATTACCAGCGCGGTGACGCTGACCCTTGGCATCGTGCTGGTGGCGGCGGCATTCCGCATCGTGCGCAAATCTGTCATCGCCCCGATCCACAGCGCCATGGAAACCTTGCAGGACAGCTCCGAGCGCATCAGCGGCGTGGTGGGGGATGTCCGCCAGCGGGTCCAGACCTCCAGCGGCAGCGTCCGCCAGCTTTCCGGGCTGACGGAGCAGCTTTCCGCCGCTTTGGAGGAAATCGCCGGAAGCGCGGCTTCCATCAGCGCAAGCGCCTCCGGCACCCAAGGCGACGCCCAAAGCATGGTAGAGGAATGCTCCGCCATTACCGTCTATTCCGCCGGTATGCGGGGCCGGGCGGAGGAGATGGAGCAGTCCGCGCTGGCGGAAATGGAGACCGTCCGCGCACGGACGGAGGAAATCATGGCCGTACTTCAGCAGGCCATTGCCAAAAGCCGCAGTGTGGACCAAATCAACAATCTGACCAAGGACATCCTCTCCATTTCCTCCTCAACAGACCTGATCGCCATTAACGCCTCCATCGAGGCCGCCCGGGCGGGCGCGGCGGGGAAGGGCTTCGCCGTGGTGGCCCAGGAAGTCCGGAAGCTGGCCGATTCCTGTGCCGAGACCGCCAACCATATCCAGGAGGTCAGCACGGTTGTCACCAGCGCGGTAGGCTACCTCGCCAGCAGTGCAGAGGAACTGGCGGACTATCTGGGGCAGGCCGTTGTCACCCAGCTTGAACGGTCCGTCCAGGCTGGGCGGCAGTACCGGGAGGATTCGGCATATGTAGGCCGCTCTATGGAAGCGTTCAACCAGCGGGCGGACCGCCTGCGGGTTGCCATGGATGAAATCGCAGGGGCAATCTCATCCATTTCCGGCGCGATTGACGGCGCGGCATCCGGCATAACCGGCGCAGCGGGCAGTACCAGGACGCTGGCGGACGACATGGGCGGCGTGACCACCCGGATGGACACCAACCAGGAAATCGTTGAGGAATTGCAGCGGCAAATGGATGTGTTCGCCAATCTGTAGCCGTCCGGCGGTATGACAAGGAGGGTTCTCATGAAAATGCTATTCAAACAGCGCTTTTTTTCCTGGTTCGACAGCTATGACATATACGACGAGTCCGGCGCCCCCCTGTTTACGGTGGAGGGCAAGCTAAGCTGGGGACACTGCCTGCATATCTTAGACGCTTCCGGGCAGCACATCGGCACCGTCCAAGAGAAAATCTTAACCTTCCTACCACAGTTTGAGTTGTATGCCTATGGAGAATATTTAGGGTGCCTAAAAAAGGAATTCAGCTTTTTCACACCGCACTTTACCTTCGATTGCAGCGATTGGGAGATCGAGGGGGAATGGATGGAGTGGGATTACTCCATTACCAGCCCAAGCCAGGGCTTGGTGGCCGTCATCGGCAAGGAACTGTTCCAATGGACGGATACCTACGTCATCGACGTGCCTGACCCGGGCAACGCGCTGTGCGCGCTGATGGCCGTACTGGCCATTGACGCAGAAAAGTGCGGCCGGGGCTAGCTCGCAAAATACGCCCCCTGCCACCTTCCACCCCAATCGTCCAATAGGAGCACCCGCCAAACGGCTGCGGCCCATCGGGCGGGTAAAAAGTTTTTCTTTTGGTTCTTTTCTTTGTTCACAAAGAAAAGAGCGCCCCCACACAGAAAGGAGTGACACCCCGCATGGACCGTCCATTGGCAGACCGTATCCGGCCAGAAACCTTGGAGGATGTGGTTGGGCAGCGGCATTTGCTGGGCGCAAATGCGCTGCTGCGCAGGTTTATCGAAAAGGGTACCGACGCTAACATGGTGTTCTATGGGCCGTCCGGGACTGGGAAAACTACCATCGCCAACATTATCGCTAAGCGGACGCAGCGTACGCTCTACAAACTCAATGCTACGACCGCCTCGCTTCAGGACGTGAGAAGCATTATCGGCGATGTCGGAACTCTTATGGCGCCAGGCGGCGTACTGCTGTACTTGGACGAAATCCAGTACTTCAATAAAAAACAGCAGCAATCCCTGCTCGAATTCATGGAAAACGGCGAGATCACCCTGATCGCTTCCACTACCGAAAACCCATACTTCTACGTCTATGCCGCCCTTCTTAGCCGGAGCACCGTGTTTGAGTTTAAGCCTGTTACCGCTGCTGACATCAGGCCCGCTGTAGACAGGGCGCTGGCGCTGGTGCAGAAAGAAAGCCCGCTGCCCCTTACTTGGGAGGACGGCGTACCCGACTACATCTCCCATGCCTGCGGCGGGGACGTCAGGAAGGCTATGAATGCCGTCGAACTGCTCTATGAGGCCGCGCCCACGGAGGAAGGCAGGCTGATCCTCACCGTCTCCGACGCGGAACAAGTTTCCCAGAGAAGCGCCATGCGGTATGACCGGGGCGGGGACGCGATGTATGATCTGGCCTCCGCGCTGATGAAATCGCTGCGGGGGAGCGACCCTGACGCCGCCCTTCACTACCTGGCCCGGTTTTTGGAAGCCGGGGACCTGATTACCCCGTGCCGGCGGCTGCTCTGCTCCGCCAGCGAGGATGTGGGCCTGGCTTACCCGCAAGCTATTGCCATCGTTAAGGCCTGCGTCGATACCGCAATGCAGCTTGGGCTTCCGGAAGCGCAGCTTCCGCTGGCGCAGGCGGCGGTGCTGCTGGCCACCGCGCCAAAATCCAACTCTATCATCAACGCCATCGGCGCAGCCTGGGCGGACGTAAAAAAAGGACGGACTGGGTCCGTCCCACGAGAATTGCAAAATGTCCACGCGGATTCCACCGGGCAGGAACGGGAACAGGGCTACCTCTATCCCCACGACTTCCCAGGCCATTGGGTCAGGCAGCAATATCTGCCCGATGAGCTGGCCGGGTCCTGCTATTACCAGTTTGGGGATAATAAAAACGAACAGGCCGCGAAAAGCTATTGGCAAAAGTGGAAGGGCGAACCGCTTTCTTAGTAAACCCAGTTTTCTATGGGACCGCCGGTAACGTAATACTTCAACTCCTTTGCCGGGGCGGCGGAGCCGAGGGTTTGGATGATTTGCAGCTTGATTTTGCGGGTGTCCGGAGATATGGACTTTATGTAAACCGACACCGCGTCGCCGGGGGCTATGCCGCCGCGCCATTCCGCCAGCCCCGACAGGTTCGGGGTCAGCTCCACAAAGATGCCGTATTCCTTTATGCCCCGCACAATGCCTGGAACCGCTTCGCCGGGGGCGAAGGCCGCCGCGTTCTCCAGCCAGGTGCCTAGCAGCTCCTTGTGGGTCAGATAAAAACGGCAGGCAGGGGCGTCGATTTCCGTGACCGCCGCTAAAATCTCCTGGCCTACGTGGAAACGGTCTGCGGGGTGGGCTACGCGGGATACCGATATGTTCTCCAAAGGAATCAGCGAGGTTATGCCGCAGCCTAAGTCTACAAACGCGCCAAAGCTTTCCAGATGGGTTACCTTCGCAGGCAGCACCGTCCCGGGAGCGCTGTGATCCAGCAGATAGGCTATAGCCTGCTCTTGGGCGGCGCGGCGGGATAGTGTCAAACGCGGCCTGCCGCCGCCGTCCACCGTCACGCCGGTAATCGTAAAACAGGTGGGCTTCCCTACGCGGGAGAGGACCGCAATGTCGCGCTCCGCGCCGCTGATGGCGGGGTGGATGGCGTCCTGGCGGGGAATCGTCCCCTCGTAGCCGCCAAACCGAATGGTCAGGTCCCGCCGGGCGTCACAGCGGATGGCCATGCCTTCCAGCACCGCCTGCTCCTCCATGGCCTGCTCCAATACGCTGAGGGGTTGGTTATCCGGGAATTGGGGGCCTACGCCTTCCGGCAAATATTCGTTCCTGCGCATGTAATACACCGTCCTTGCTTTTCTTGATATAAAACAGTGTATGCGGCCCGGTGCTTGACCGGTGAAACAAATGAGGTGTTTTTTATGGACTTGAAGCTGAACAGCCGGGTGGAATTAAAAAAGCAGCATCCTTGCGGCGGGAAAACCTGGGTCGTCCTGCGGCTGGGCATGGATATCAAGCTGAAATGTGAAACCTGCGGCCATGAGCTGATGCTCCCAAGAAGCAAGGCCGAAAAAGCGATCAAAAAAATCTTGGACGGGGAGGTGGCGCAGTGAGTCCTAAAATGGTCAAGATTATTTCACGCGTGATTATCGGTATTCTGGTGGTTACTATGCTGGCTGGCCTGATTCTGCCAATACTGGGATGATGCGCACAAAGGAATCCCCCCGCGCGTATGCGCGGGGGGATTTTGCTATGCATTGCCGGGGTTCTGCGGCTTAGATGCCGTCGGGCATCTGGTTGGAGCTGTTGTTCGTGTAGTACTGGTTGACACGGTAGATTACCGCGCAAATCTGCTCGCGCTTCAGGGAGTCGCCGCCGTTGAAGTACAGCTTGCCGTCCTTGCCGGTCTCGCCGTTGAAAATCCTCGGGTTGGTGTTGTACAGGGCGACGGCGTAGCCGTTGGCGGTGTCAGCGAAGGGGGACGCCGCGCCGGAGGACGCAACACCCAGGACCTTCGCTACCAGGTCGGCCATAGCCGCACGGCTGATGGCGTTGGTCAGGACGATGCTGTTGTCAATCCAGCCCTTGCTGACCGCGAGGTTCTTGTAGTTAATGGCCCAGTTGTTGCCGGTGGCTTCCTCAGCGGTGTGGCCGGCGGCGCGGAGGACCATCTTTAACGCTTCGCCATAGGTCACGTTGTCGCGGGGGGCGAAGCTGGTGGCGCTCTTGCCCTTGATGATGCCCTTGCTTACCAGGTCGGCAAGCTCCGTGCGGTACCAAGCCGTAGCGGGTACATCCTTGAACTGGCTGATGCTGGACGCGCCGGTGTTGCCGCCGGGATTGGTGGTGCTGGGATTGCCGGCTACCACAAAGTTCACGGTGCCGCTGCCGGTCAGGTTGCCGGAAGCGTCATAGGCCATGAACAGGCACTTGTCAGAGCCGTTAAAGCCAGCCTTGGGCCGGTAGCTGACGCTGCCAAGATTGCTGGGGAAGATGTCTACGCCCACAGCGGTGGTAGCGCCGTTGAGCAGCAGGCTGCCGTTCGTGGGAGTCGTGAAACGCATGCGGTAGGTCTTGCCCATTACCGTGGCGTTGGCCGTGGTGAAGGCCGCGGTGCTCATGGTGGCCGGGCTGCCGTTGGTGCTGGTGAAGGTCACGCTCAGATTCGTGGGAGCGGTGGGCGCACCGTTGAATACGATCTTGCCCGTGAACTGGGCGGAGTTGCCGGAATAGGCGGTGTACTCAATGGTGTCGGTGCCGGAATTGCCGGAATAGGAAATATCGTTGATCTGGTTCGTGCCGCTGGAACGGGTGGTGAAGCTGCGGTTTTTGATATTGCTGCTGGTCAGCTTCAGGTCTGTGGGCCGGCTCTTGCTGCTGTCCGTGTAGGTCAGGGTGCCGTTGCGGGGGACGCTCTTGAGAATGATGGTCATGCCGCTGGGCGCGTTGCTGCCGGTGGCCTCCTTATAGGCCGCAGTGAAGTCGCTGGCTTTCAGATTTACAGAGCCGTTGGCGTTTACCGTGTAGGAGATGTCCTTCGGGCTGCCGGCCATATAGGTGATGGACACCGTACCCGTCTTGGTGGTGCTCTTGCTGCTGTTGCGGGCGTAGCCCGTGGCGGTGAAGGTGAACTTCACCGTGCCGGCCTTCTTGCTGGTGGTGCTGTTCGGCTCAAAGTATACGCCGTCCAGGTCGATCTGGCTGCGGGTGGGGCTGACATAGCATTCCTTGGAGCCAACGGTCTTGCCGTCGCTGTCGCGGAGGGTGCCGCCGGATACCTTAAAGCTGACGGACTCCAGCTCGCCGCGGGAATACATGTCGTCCCAGAAGTCCTCAAAGTCGCTGGCGCTGAAGGGAACGTCTTCGCCCAGGGCGGCAGTGTATTCCACGTCGCCGCCGGATGCTTCGCCTTCCTTCACCTTAAAAGTAATGGTGCAGGAAACAGCCTCGGTTCTGCTGGTGCTGGTGCCGCTGACATAGGCATACACAGTAAGAGAAAAGACAGCAGAACCAGTCTTGTTGGAACGGGGGGAGAAGGTTACGTCAGAGAGTTCGTTATAACGGCTGGAAGAAGAGCCGTCAACATAATATCTCCCGCTGGTCTTAGCATCCAACGTGCCATAATCGTGAGAAACCGTTTCGAATTCCACGTAATCAATGCCATAGTAACCGCTGCTCTTCTTGTTGAAGTAGGTCTCCAACTGGTCAATGATGGAATCATCACCCTCGTCATCGGGGTCATCCAGGTTGTAGTTGTCAGTAGAGTTGTAGATGGTTACAGTGGCAACATTGTAGGCGGAGAAGGAAATAGAAAGGGTCACAGAATCGCTATATTCTACGCCGCCAGTTGTGTATTTTACACTAATTTTCGTGCTGGTTGTTCTGGCAACGGGGGTCGCGATAATCGTATTGTTGCTGCCTTCGTTCAAGTCGATGTAGTTGCGGTCGTAACTCCACTTCACATCGTCCGGGTCAAGGGTCTTCCCATTAAATTTTACGCGCAGAGTCGCTTCAGAATCGTAAGAGGTCAGCTTGGTTGTGGAAGTCTCGAGAACCAAGGGATTGGATACGGTAACGGTGCAAGTTGCAGGGGTTGCATTAGCAGAAGATGCGGTGATTGTCGTTGTACCGGAGCCTTTGGCCGTGACGAGACCGTTTTGGTCCACGGTAGCAACGCTAGTATTGTTAGATTTCCAAGTAATAGTGGGGGTGGGCGTCACAATATCGTTGCCATTTTTTACTTTGGCAGTAAGCTGCTTCTGTTGGCCGACAGAAGCAAGGCTAACCTGTGTCGGGCTAATCTCGACAGTGTAGGAATCGGTGACGGTGACGGTGCAGCTAGCAGTTTCACCGCCAGCGGTGGCAGTAATGGTGGCCGTTCCTGCCTTTACAGCAGTAACGGTAACGGAAGTACCCGTGCCGGAAATTGTAACTACATCGTTATTCACACTCCAACTCACGGCTGTACCTGCGGGGCTTACTGTTGCAGTCAGAGTACCCGTCTTACCAACGGCCAGACTGAGCGTAGAGGGCAGAGAAATGGTGACCGATTGCTCGAATCCACAAAGATTGCATACGTTGTTTGCAAAATTATGGTTTTCAAGCTGCTCTTGCCCACAAATAGCACATTCCCAAATATGTTGCTTATTATCCTTGGCTCTGTATTCTGGAGTAGGGCCTTTAGTATGTTCACTCGTCTTAGGAATCGTTCTTGACTGTTCATAGCCACAGACAGAACAGGTTCCCTTTTCCAGTCCTTCGTCTTTGCAGGTAGCTTCCTTTTCTACTGTCCATGTGGAAACCGTGTGCGTTCCATAGTCCACCCTGCCATTATCAGGGCAATTGGCGGCAGTACACTCATGCCAATGGCCTTTTTCATCATTCTTCCACGTATTGTTATTGTTATGTTCATGCGCCGGAGGATCTACAGGATCACCCGGCTCCGGGGTTTCAACCGGCGGTGGATCTACTGGCGGTTGCTCGTCGCCGTTCCCCTCCGCCAGCGCGGTGGGGAGCAGGGAGAATACCATTACCATCGCCATAAACAGCGACAGCAATCTGCGCTTTGTTGTTTTCATGTTCATTCCTTCCTTTCTCACTTACACGGGTCCTTTCGCCCCGCACGTCCGGCGGCCTGCTTGTCCGCCTGGGAATCTTTCGTTACAACATGATACCAGGACATTGTAAAGTCTTCGTATCAAACTTGTATCCTTTTTGTATCATTCCTTAATTCCAGCTATGGGGAACCGCTCACCGCCCTTCTGGTACTATGACGCGTTTCTTGCCCGAAAAGTTCCCTCCGGAATGATTTTTTCACAGGGAATTTTTCCCTGCCCTACACAAACCGGAATTCCGTCGTGTAGTCGTACCGCCGCCCAGGCCGCAGGACGACGTCCCCCCATTCGGGATGGTTGGGGCTGTCCGGGACGAACTGGGTCTCTAAACAGACCCCCATGCGGGGCGTGTAATCCACCCCGCCCTTGCCGCCGGGTCCGTTTAGGAAATTGCCGCTATAGAACTGGACCGCCGGCTTCTCCGTCCAGACCTCCATGGAGACGCCGCTGGCCTCGCCTGTCAGCCGCGCCGCTAAGCGCAGGCCTTGGGCCGGGTTCAGCAAGAAATTGTGGTCATAGCCTCCTACGTTGCGAAGCTGCTCCCAGTCCGCGCCAATATCCCGGGCGATCGGTTTTTCCGATGTGAAGTCTAACGGCGTGCCTTGGACGTCCTCCCACATGCGCAGCGGGATGCTGTCCGGGCCTACCGGCGTGAAACGCGCCGCGTCTACCCAGAGACGGTGGCCCATGGCGTCCCCGCCGCCGTTCAGATTGAAATAGGCGTGGTTGGTGATGTTGCAGTGGGTTGGCTTGTTGGCAACCGCTTCGTACCGGATGCCCAGGGCGCTGTCCGTGAGATAATACGTCACCCGCAGCGCCAGCTCCCCCGGCCAGCCGTCTTGGCCATCCGGCGCGGTGCTGGCCAGCGTCACGCTGTCCCCGCTTTGCTCCGCCACCGTGAATACCTGCCTGGAAAAGCCGTGTGGCCCACCGTGGAGCTGCTTGGACCCTTCATTGGGTACCAGGGTTACCGGCCGCCCGTCGATGGTACAGCCTGCGCCCGCGATGCGGTTGGCGTAACGCCCTACTACCGCGCCCACGTAGCCGCCGTTGTCCTCATAGGCGGACACCGCGTCGTAGCCTAGCACCACGTCCAGCCTGCCGCCCCTGCCGTCCGGCACATGCAATGCGCGCAGCGCAGCGCCGTATGTTATCACCTCCGCTTCCAATCCACCCCGGCGCAGGATGAGCTTTTCCACGGGACGTCCGTCCCGGACGGAGCCAAATGGCTCCGCATGTACTGCCATGGCCGTCACCTCCTTATGTTTAAAGCATTCCAGTCTTTAGTATACCATAGTTTCCTTGGAAAGACAAGGCGGGATTTCAGGCGGGGAAAAATTTCCATTCCGCCCTAGGGCGTGTTTGAAAAATGTCAAAACGCCCAAACAGCGGATCTTTTTCCGCTGTACAGCGTTAAAAAATCTTGAAATACACAAAGTATTCCTGCGATTTTTTGCCTTGTCCATCGAAAAAATCTCTCGCTTTTGGTCATTCCGCCATTTATCAAACAAGCCCTATTCTCCCATGCCCTGCGAGTATGGTCTAGTATGCGTTTTGGGTATTTGATATTTTGCAAGGTTGGGAGTATGATAAGCGGAACGCTCTGCAAAATCAGGGGAAAAGAGGGAAATGTCATGAGGGAGCTGAAATTCTCCGGCGGCTACGTGAAACGCTATTGGGCCAGATATGCCGCCGGCATCATCGCCCTGGCGGCGGTGGACTTGATGAATGTTTACATCCCGCAGTTTACCGGGGAAATTACCGACGGCCTCCGGGCGGGGACGATCGGCATGGACGGCGTCTGGCGGCTGGTGGGGCTGATCATTGCCATGGGCGCGGGGATGGCCGTAGGCCGCTTCGGGTGGCGGTTCTTTATCTTCGGCACCTGTCTCGCCATTGAGAACGACATGCGGGGGGATTTGTTCGCGCACCTGGAGACGCTCTCCACCCACTATTTCAACGAGCATAAGACCGGGGATTTGATGGCGCACTTTACCAACGACCTCCACGCCGTACGGATGCTCATGGGTCCTACCATCGTCACCGCTTTCGACGCGACCGTTATGCTGGTGATGGTGCTGGGCAAAATGATGTTCTACGTGGACATGCGCCTAACGCTGGTGGCTGTGGTCCCGCTGCTGCTCATTATGTACGGGGACTACTTCTACGGCAAGGTCATGCACCGGAAGTTCTTTGCTAAACAGCGGGCTTTCTCCGAACTGACAGACCAGGTCCAGGAAGCCGTCAGCGGCATCCGCGTCATCAAGGCCTTCGTCCAGGAGCGGAAGGAATTGGCCGCCTTCGCTAAGGTCAACCGGCTCAACCAGGAGAAAAACCTGGACGTAGCAAAGACGCAGGCCTTCTTCCTGCCGTTTCTCGATTTCGTTATCGGCCTGAGCGGGCTGTTTACCCTGCTCTACGGCGGATACCTCACCATTGCGGGGGAAATCACCCTGGGGCAGTTCGAAGCCTTTAATCTGTATGTGGCGATGCTGGTTTGGCCGATGCTGGCGGCAGGAGAGTGTATGACAACGATTTCCCAGGGTCTCGCCAGCGTGAAGCGGATCAAGGTCATTATGGACGAGCAGCCGGAAATCGTAGACAGCCCCGAAGCGCACGATGCCGGCGCCCTGCGGGGAGAGATTGATTTGAAAGACCTCACCTTCGCTTATCCGGGCCACGAGGGGACCGCCGCGCTGGAGCATATCAGCGTCCATGTAAAGGAGGGCGAGACCCTGGCCGTCCTGGGGCGGACCGGCAGCGGGAAAACGACCCTGGCAAACCTGCTGCTGCGGCTCTATGATACCAAAAGCAGCATGATCCGCATCGACGGCAGGCCGCTCTACCAGATTCCTTTGGCCGTCCTGCGGCGGGACATCGCGTATGTACCCCAGGACAGCTTCCTGTTCTCCGATACCCTGGCCCGGAACATCGCCTTCGGCGCGGACGGGAAGAGCCTGGAAGAAATCCAGCAGGCCGCGAAGGACGCCTGCATCCATGACAATATCATGGATTTCCCGGAAAAATACGAAACCATGGTGGGCGAGCGGGGCGTCACCCTCTCCGGCGGGCAGAAGCAGCGCAGCGCCATCGCCCGGGCCTTGCTGAAAAATTCGCCGGTGCTGATTCTCGACGATGCGCTTTCGGCGGTGGACACCGACACCGAGGAGCAGATTTTGCACAACCTGAAGACAAACCGGGCAGGCCGGACGACGATCATAATTGCCCACCGGATTTCTACGATCCAACACGCGGATCATATCCTGGTACTGGATGACGGCAAGGCCGCCGAGTATGGGCGTCACGATGAGCTGATGGCCCTGGGCGGTATTTACCGCAGCGTCTACGAAAAACAGCAGTTGGAAAAACAGCTTCGTGAGGAAGGAGGGGCGGCATCTTGAGCCTGTTTCATAAAACCCCCGAGGATGCGGCGGACATCCACTACAAGGGCAGCGCGGTCCTGCGAATGCTCTCCTATTTGAAGCCCCATGCGGCAAAAATGGCGGTCTGCCTGGTTCTGGTGCTTGTCCTGACCGGGCTGGAACTATACCGCCCGCTGATTACCGGCGGCGCGATTGACCTCTACATCGCCGGGGACTATGCCCCCGGGGAAGCCGTGGACGAGCGGTTCCGCGGGCTGCTGCTGGCGGCGGCGAAATACGCCGGGGCGCTGCTGGTCACCTTTTTCTGCAACAACCGGATGATGAACCTGCTGCAAAAAATCGGCCAGAGCATCGTCTATGAAATGCGGCGGGAATTGTTCGCGCATATTGAAAGCTTGTCTATGCGGTTTTTTGACCTGACGCCGGTAGGCAAAATCGTTACCAGGGTGAGCAACGATGTGGAAGCCGTCCATGAGCTGTACGCCAACATCCTGGTCAAATTGTTCCGGAACACCGTGAAAATCATCGGGCTGGCCGCAGTCATGCTCATGCTGGATGTGCGCATGGCGCTGCTAAGCTTCGTGATGGTGCCGCTGGTCAGCGTACTCACGCTGGTAACCAGGTCCCTCTCCCTGCGGGCCAACCGCGCAAACCGGACTTGCCTGACGGCGCTGAACACCTTCCTGTCGGAACACCTTTCCGGCATGAAGATCATCCAAATCTTCAACCGTGAAAAGGAAAAATACCAGGAGTTTTCCCAGCATAACCAGGATTACTACCGCACCAGCTTCCGGGCAATCATGGTCAACGCCGTGTTCCGGCCCATTATCGTGCTGACCAGCGTCATCGCCATGGCTATCGTTATCGCCGGGGGCAGTCATGGGGTGCTGGCCGGGACGCTGTCTTTCGGAACCATGTATATCTTCCTGCAATACATCAAGACCTTCTTTGAGCCGATTCAGGATTTGGCCGAGCAGCTTTCCACCCTCCAATCCGCCGTGGCTTCCGCCGAGAAAATCTTTACCCTGCTGGATGAGGAGCCTTTGATTCATGACCCGGCGCAGCCGGTAAAGCTGGAGAAAATCCGGGGCCGCATTGAGTTCAAGCACGTCTGGTTCGCTTATGATAACGAAAACTTTATCCTTCGGGACGTCAGCTTCGTTATTGAGCCAGGTCAGAAGGTAGCCTTCGTAGGCGCTACCGGCGCGGGGAAAAGCTCTATTCTGAACCTTATTGGACGGTATTATGATATCCAAAAGGGCGAAATCCTGATCGACGGTGTGAACATCAAGGAGCTGACCAGAGACCAAATCCGCGCCGCTATTGGGCAGGTTCAGCAGGATGTGTTCATCTTTACCGGCGATATCCGCAGCAATATCCGTCTCCGGGAAGACCGCATCTCTAACGAGGAAATCGAAAAGGCCGCGCAGGAAGTCAATGCCAGCCGGTTTATCGACCGCCTGCCGGACGGTTACGGTGAGCGGGTCACAGAACGCGGCTCCACCTTCTCGGCGGGGCAGCGGCAGCTTTTGAGCTTCGCGCGGACGCTGGCCTTTGACCCTGCCATCCTGATCCTGGACGAGGCCACCGCCAACATCGACACCGAGACAGAGCAATGGATTCAGGAAGCCTTGGAAACCCTGATGCAGGGACGGACTACGATTATGGTCGCCCACCGGCTGTCTACTATCCAGCATGCCGATAAGATTATTGTGATGCACAAAGGCCAAATCCGGGAAAGCGGCACCCACCAGGAGTTGCTGGACCAGGACGGGATTTATCGGAAGCTGTACCAGTTACAGTTGGCGTGACACATCAGCGGATAATATTTGTGGGGACGCCCATTTCCGCCAGCCCGCGATAAATCGCGCTGGGGAGGTCGCCGTATATCTGGCCGGGTGGAAGCTTCTCCAACGTCTCTATCAGCGCACCGTCTTCGGGCAGACGGCCTGCGTCATAGTATGCGCCGTAGTCACGGTTGCCCGGTAAAGATCGTATTTGTTCCGCCGCTGCCTTGAGGTCTATGCTCCGCAGATCGCCAAGGCAGCGGCTTTCCGCGCCGGAATTGCCTACATACAGCTTGCAGTCCGGATGCAGCGTCAGGTACAGTTCGTCCTGGGCCTGGGAAAACCGCTCACGCAGGCCCGGGCCGCAGCGCAAATGCGCAATGGCGGCGGAAATTGTGCTTTGTTCGGCTTTTTTCAGAATGGCAGCCTCGTCCTGCCGCCATTCGAGCAAATATCCACGGAGTTGGCGCAGGGTTTCCATGGAGGCACGATACGGCTCGAAATCCAGCATGTTCCGGTGGGGCGTAAAAATGGGAATGGCGAAGTAGATGTAGTCGGGCTGCAAATCTTCCATCGCCGCCGTAAGCATATCTGCATCTGCCGGGAAAAAGCGGTTTAGCATCAGGGATACATCCAGCTTCGCCCCGTGGGCTTTCAAAAATTTTCCAGCAGCAATGGCAGCTTCATAGGCGTTCCTGCGGCGGACAATTTCATTATGATGGGCCGGACCGCCGTGGAGCGTCACGCCGAAGGTCTCGTATCCGCATTCCAGATAGGCTTGCACCACCGCCGCCTTGTCCGGCCGGGCCATTAGTCCCACGCCGGTAGTCATGCCGTGGTGGTAATTTTCGATATGGCGGGTTTGGGCGGCCATGCGGAGAATTTGGCCTAAACAGGGGTGGTTCACCGGTTCGTGGTCCAGCGTGAAGCTGACGTCCCCCGGCAGGTGCGCCGCCAAAGCGTCCAGCCGCTCTATACACGCCAGCGCATCCCCGACAGGCATCATCGGGCCGGGGCCTCCGTTGACGTAGCAGTGCTTGCAGCGGGTGTTGCAGCTCGCTAACAGGAAATCCACGTTGATCATACTGCCTCCTCATTAAATAAGACTGCTGAAAACGGGCCGCGCCAGCCAGGATGCGCGGCCCGTTTTGCTCTCTTATTGCGTTTAGCCGCCTTCCTCCTTGCCTGGCAGCTTGTCAGGTTCCGTACGTTTTTCCTTCCTTACAGCAGCGGCTTAACCAAGAAGAACAGCCAGCGGCGCCACCTGGGCTGGCGGGTTCGTGCGGTTTCTGCTGCCGCGTCCAGGCGGCTCCAAGCGGATTCACGCTCCTCCGCCGTTAAGGTATGCTGGCTGAACTTGGCCTTGCGGCCCAGCATTTCCAGGACTTCGTCCTCTGCGCCGCCCATGTCTGCCGCCCTGCGGTAGCGGCAGTAGGCGTTTATCACCGAACGATTGATATCTGTACTGCCCTGCGCCGCCCTTCGGGGCAGAAAGCTGAGGAAGTATATCCCGCACAAAATCGCCGCCGCCAGCAGGAGACGGCCGGCGTGGCTTTCCGCTGTGCCGGAAGGATCGTCCGCTTCCTCCGCGCCGTCTTGGTCTCCGGCGGCGGGGTCCCCGGCCTGCTCGGAATCGTCCGGGGCGGTTTCTTCCGGCGTTTCAGGCGTTTCATCCGGGGCAGTTCCTTCTCCGGACGGGTCCTGGGCCTCAGGTGCGCCGGACAGCTCTACGCCGCTGCTGCCGCCAGTGTAGCCCGGAGTCATCTCTACCGGGTGCCAGCCAAAACCGTCAATGTAGACCTCTACCCAAGCGTGGGCGTCGCTGTCCATGACCGTCCCGCGGCCTTGGCTGTTCAGTTGGACTGTGTAGCCTGTCACATACCGGGCGGGAATTCCCTGCGCCCGCAGCATCAAGGCCCCTGCTGTGGCAAAGTGGACGCAGTAGCCGCGCCCCTCCGTTAGAAAATGTTGGAGGAAATCTCCCCCCGGTGCCATAGCCGGGGTATGCGGGTCGTAGACCGCGATGGACGCAAGCAGCTCCGCCGTCCGGGACGCGGCGTCCAGAATGGTTTCAAACCGCTCCGGGACGCTCATATCGTCCGTCAGATCCACCGTACCGCCAAAATCTTCCAGGGTGACGGCATTTTCGTATGCCGCTCGAAATTGCGCCAGGTTTTGCTCCAAGCTTTCCCGCTCTTCGCCTTCCGCCCCGTCCAGCGAGCTTTCAAGCGATTCTATTATCAGCAGCAGACGCTCCTGACCCAGCAAATTTTCGACTCGGTTGCGTGTATAGCTGTCCAGGTCCAGATATGCCGGGACGGCTTCCTGGCGGTAGACGCGCTCCTGCTCCGCTGCCGCCCCCTCCAAAGGCGCAAAGACTTCCCGTGGGTCGCTGGGCATGTAGCCCACCTCGTATTCCTCGCTGCCGGGGATCAGGATGTCATCCCACTCGCCGCCGCCCGGCAGGCGCAGCCAGCCGGCTTCGTCCGTACTGCCATAGCCTGCCGCCAGTTGGTAGGGATAGAAATATACGCCGCGGAACGAGACGTCGCGGATGGACATGGTGTATTCTTCAGGACGGCCTGCCGTCTCATAGGGAAACAGCGTGGGGGATATGCCCAGCTCCGCGCCAACCGTCTCCCAGGCGTCTCCCGTGTAGACGCCCAGCGCGCCGCCCCGCAGGTATATCCGGCCTGCCGCAGGCTGGCTGGACCGCACGGTCAGAACCCGGCGGCCTGCGTAGCGGCGGGGACCTGCCGCTTGCAGGTTCTCACGCCGTCCGGGTGCGCCGCCGGGTCCGCCGGCTTCCCCGGTGAGACCGCCGTCCAGGGTCAGTTCGCCCC
The DNA here is from genome assembly GCA_947649615.1 of uncultured Clostridia bacterium. Taxonomy (GTDB): domain Bacteria; phylum Bacillota; class Clostridia; order Oscillospirales; family Oscillospiraceae; genus Pelethomonas. The sequence continues at coordinate 31,795 of CANSSG010000016.1, forward strand.
CGCCTTCCATAGGGATGGTAAAGTCTATGCCCAACTCCTCGAAGGCTGCGTTTAGTTCGCCTATGTCAAAAAAGCGCTCCGCCTGCCGGGTCACACGCCGCAAAAGCCCGTCCCGGGCGTCAGAAGCCCATGGGGGATGCGTGTAGCTGTCCATGGGCAGCGCCATTACCAGCGCCAGCACCATCAGCGACATCCCCGCGAGATGGAAAAGCTGGGCGCGGGCCAGGCTTCCGGGGTCCTTCCGGCCAAACAGGGCCGTGAGAAGCATCGTCCCCCATCCCGTGAATATCGCCAGCACCGCTCCCCAAGCGGGCAGGACGCCCATTAGTATGGCGGGAAGTATCAGCGCTGTGCTCAGCAGCGCAGCCAGATACCAGCGCCTTGCCCGGGCGGTAATCCAACCGTTGACCCAGGCCAGGGCCGCGCTTAGCAGCAGGAGGACTGCCAGCGGTTTTCCCTCCACGGTCCTGGACTGCGGAAAGGGAAGCCCTGTCAGGACGGGAAGGAGGTTCATCTTCTGCCCCAGCCACTTTAGGAGCGGCAGGGCGTCCTCTCGAAGCAGCCAAAGCCCCCAGGCAATCCCCGCCGCCGCCAGCAGCGCCCACCAGGGATGGGACTGCCTGTGCAATAGCACGGAAACAGCGGAACTAAATACGCAGCAGGCCAGTATAGCCCCCGTATCCGTTACAACGGAGTACCCCGACAGGAAGGATAGGGCGCAGCCTGCCGTCAGAAGCGCGGCAATCAGGAAATCCCCCGCCAGCAGCAGAAGTTTTCCCTCTGCGTGGACGTCGTCAAGCTTCCCCATTGGGAACCTCCTTCCCGGATACATGAATCTGATACACCGGCGATCCTGGGCCTTGGACAATGGCCTGCTCCAGGATGGACTTGCCGCCCATGGGCGCAGGGTCCGACAGCACCGCCGCCAAGCAGGCCTCCCAGTCCCGCGGCGCGGTTACCCGGTATACGCGCACTGCGCCCGTCTCCGGGTGGCGCCAGCGGACTTCGTGGACGCGCTCCTGCTCCAGCAGGGCCATGCTCCAGCCTTCCAGGCGGTCCAGGGTGCGGTCTACTTCCGCCAGCAGGCCAAAATGATTGAATGTCAGCACCGGCAAAGGGCGGGTGTCATCCGGCGGCTCCCGGGTCACTAACTCATCGCGCTTTGCGGTCATCTTCCAATGAATCATCCGCAGGCTGTCCCCCTCCCGGTACGGACGCAGTTCGTAGTTTTCGCCAAAAACCGCCTTGCCCTTCATCGACGGCGCGGCGGACCCTACGCCGTCCGGCAGTTCAATCGGGCCGGGGTGCTCAGGACGCGGGGCGATTATCAGCGTCATGGTGGGCGGCTTCCGCAGGGGCAGGGCGAACAGGCCCAGGCAGTCGCAAGCCCACAGGCGGTCTACCCTGCACTCCACCAGGCCGCAGTGATCGGTTTCCAGCGTCCAGGCCCGGTCCTCCTCCGGCATGGCGCGGCGGAGGGTGGTTTTTGCGGAATGGACTTCGCCGGACATGCGGTTTATTATCCGCAGGCGGTAGGACATGCGGGCTACGGGCAGATGGAAGCGGTTGTGGAGGGATATCGTCCAGACAGCCGCCTCCCCGCGCAGGACGCGGGGGGAGGAGACTTCCAGTACCGCCCTGCTCCCCAGTATAGCGGGCAGGCTGACCAGCAGGCCTAAAACCGGGAAGCTCAGCGCGGCAAAAAAGATAAAATGAAATAAGTAGCCTACGTCGAAAAGCTGGCCCATGTAGGCCAAAATCAAAGCGACGGCGTACAAAATCCTCCTTCTCAGCATGGCGTTACTGGATTTTCGGCGAATCCACCTGCCGCAGGGCCGCGTGGGCGATTTCCTGGACGTTGGCGGAACGCTCCGCGCCGGGAACCATCAGCAGGCGGTGGGCAACGGCGTCCACCCAGATGGTCTGCACGTCCTCCGGCACCACATAATCACGGGAGCGGAGGAAGGCTACGGACCGGCTTACCGCCGTGACGGCCAGCGTGGCCCGCGGGCTTGCGCCTTGGAGAAGCTGGGGATGCTTGCGGGTGGCGTTGACTAATTTGATGATGTACTGCATAATCGGTTCACTGACGTGGACGCGGCCTGCGGCTTGGCGCATTTGCTCCAGGGCGTCCCGGTCCACTATCTTCTGGACGCCGTCCATAGCTTGGCCGAATTGGCGGCGGCGAAGCATCTCCAGCTCTTCCGCAGGCGAGGGGTAGCCCATGCTCAGGCGCAGGAGGAAGCGGTCTAATTGGCTGTCCGGCAGCTTTTGGGTGCCGGACGCGCCGGCGGGGTTTTGGGTGGCGATTACCATAAAGGGCTGGGGGACAGGGCGGGTGACGCCGTCTACGGTGACTTGGTTTTCCTCCATGGCTTCCAGCAGGGCGGACTGGGTGCGGCTGGTGGCGCGGTTAAGCTCGTCAGCCAGAAAGAGGTTGCACATGACCGCGCCGGTCTGGTATTCCATTTTCCCGGTCTCCTTATTATATATAGAGAAGCCGGTCACGTCGGAGGGCATGACGTCCGGTGTAAACTGCACCCTCGAAAACTGGAGATCTAACGCTTTGGCGAAGGCCAGGGCGAGGGTGGTTTTTCCTACGCCGGGGATGTCTTCCAGAAGGATATGGCCCCGGGCCAAAATCGCGGCCAGCACCTTCACCAATATGGGGTCTTTGCCCACGATAGCTTTTTTTACTTCCGTAACGACGTTAGCGGCTAAATTTCGTTCGTTCATGGTTTTCCCCTTTTTATGTGCCATATTGCGCCGGCTTCATATCGGGAACGTCCCCATGCGCCGGGAGTCCCCGGAGCAAAAAGGGCGGGCGCATGAAGTACGCGCATCACCGGCGGCGTACCATCCGGCAAAATAATTACATTTCGTAATAAGCAGGGTATTCCTAAACCCCATGTTTAGGCACGGCATTCAGGGCATCGGAGACCTGGGGATTGATAAAAAATTCCCCTTTCATTCCCGAAAGCCTCAAAGATTGCTGCCGTCTCTTTTGCAATTATACGGGTTTCTGCTTTAACCGTCAATAAGTTTTTCTGGAAATACCCCCGATGTATATCTCCTCCTCCCAGGGGCAAAATAGTTAAAACCCCGTAAAAGGAGAAAAATTTCATGTCATCTGCTCATAAAAAATCCATCCTCATTTTTGCTGCCGCAGCGGCAGTCCTGCTGGCTGCCGCCGTGCTTCTCTCCCTCCGGGACAGTGGGGAGTCCATTCCTGCGTCTTCTGATGCTGCCATTCCCGTTTCTGTTGGTAATTGGGGGCTTTCCTTCCCCAAGGAGGGGGACGCGCCGAACGGGAACGCTTCTGTTTCCGATTTGGCAAAATACGACGCGTATTATTTAGGCAATACTTCTCAAAAAGTTATCTACTTGACCTTCGACTGCGGCTACGAAAACGGATTTACTGAACCGATTCTGGATGCGCTGAAAAAGCACAATGCCCCCGCCGCCTTTTTCGTGGTGGGGCATATGATTGAATCCGCGCCGGACATCGTCCGCCGCATGGCGGCGGAGGGCCATGTGGTGGGAAACCATACTTTTCATCACCCCGACATGTCCAGCATCTCCGAACAAGCCGCCTTTCAGCAGGAGTTGGACAGTCTTGCTGAACTCTATCAAAAAACCGTGGGAAAGCCCCTCTCCCATTTCTACCGTCCCCCACAGGGGAAATATAGCGAGGAAAATTTGAAGCAGGCGCAGGCTTTAGGCTATAAAACCGTCTTTTGGAGTCTGGCATACGTTGACTGGAACACCGACAGCCAGCCCACCCACGATCAGGCCTACGCCAAGCTTCTGCCGAGAATCCATGACGGCGCTATCGTGCTGCTTCACTCTACCTCGCGGACGAACGCTGAAATCTTGGACGAGCTGCTGAGCAAGTGGGAGGAGATGGGGTATACCTTTAAATCCTTGAACGATTTGCCTGGGGTTGTTTGAGACAATACGGTTATATAGCCAGCGCAGCCGAAAAAGCGCTGGCTATAATTTGTGCGAAAAATACAGGATATAATTAAACGGAGCGGACCGGCTTTGCCAGTCCGCTCTGCTTGGCTATTCTATACGGTTCCCCGCTCACCCCTGTCCCGCAGCGATTTTACCTATGGCTGCTGCCGCCGACGAAATCTCCTCAGAGGTGGTGTACCAGCCAGGGCTGAAGCGCACGGTGCCTTGCGGGAACGTACCCAGGGTTCTATGGGCGGCAGGGGCGCAGTGCAGGCCGCAGCGGGTGAGGATGCCGAATTGCTGCTCCAGGCAGAACGCCGCTTCCGCATTGTCCTGCTCTAAAAAGTCTATGGAAATCACGCCCGCGCGGTTTTCCAGCGACCACGGTCCCGCCAGCCGGATGTTGGGAATATCCCGCAGCTCCGCCAGGAATTGGCCGGCCAATTCTTCTTCCCGCCGCCGAAAGGCCTCAACGCCGGTTTCCAGAATAAACTCCACAGCGGCGTGAAAGCCGTAGATGCCCGGCAGATTCGGCGTACCGGACTCCAAACTGTCCGGCATGTAGGCGGGCTGGCGTTCGGAATCCGATGCGCTGCCTGTGCCGCCGGTAATGAGCGGCGTCAGGCCCTTTGCAAATTCTGGCGACAACAGCAGTGCGCCAATCCCAGAAGGACCCATCAGGCCCTTGTGTCCCGGCACCGACAGCGCCGATAGGCCCCAGCCTTCGAAATCTATGTCCCAATGCCCCGCCGTCTGGGCGGCGTCCAGCAGGAGGGGAATCCCACGCTCACGGCAGATTTTCCCAATTGCGGCTGCGTCTTGTATGCCACCGCCTACGTTGGAGCTGTGGGCTATTACTACCAGCCGCGTGTTGGGGCGGAGCAGCGGCAGAAGGTCTGCCGGGTCCAGATACCCCTCCCCATTGCAGGGAATGCGGTCAAAGGTTACCCCCTGGTCTGCCAGGCTGTGCAGCGGGCGCATGACGGCGTTGTGCTCCATGCTGCTGGTAATGCAGTGGTCTCCGGGCTTCAGCCAGCCCCGGAGCGCCATATTCAGCCCCATCGTGTTGCCGCTGGTCAAAATGCAGTGGGTGGGGTCGCTGTGGTGGAACAGCTTGCACAGCCCTTCCCGCAGCAGCAGCGTAGTCATGCCCGCGTCCTGTGCGCTGGCATAAACGCCGCGATTGATGGACGCTCCCACCTCTGTCAAATAGCGTGCCATGGAAGCGGCTACGGCAGGGGGCTTAGGAAAAGAAGTGGCGGCGTTATCTAGGTATATCTGGCTCATATCGCTGTCTCCTATAGAAGTATTCAATCAGTAAAAGCCATTGCAATCCAAATCACAATAGGCTATTTCTGAAAGCATTTAGCGCAAAAGCCGCGCTTTTTCGCCTGTTTTTACAATTTTACTGTACCACAAAATTTTTCTTGATGCAACTGTTTTCTCGCCGGGAAGGCAAAAAGGAAATTCATCTTGCTTTTGGCAATGAAAAACGATATATTGGGTGTCAGGATAGGGCGATTTGCCCACATCCCCGTGGCCGTCATTAGAGCCGCGCCAGAATTTTTCGGAGAATCGAGAGGAGAAAACATTTATGCCAAAAGAAAGCTTTATCAAGCGCTATGGCCTGCTCATTGGGACAGGCCTGGTGGTGGGAGCGGCGGCGGTGCTGCTGACAGCCCTGGGCAATCCGGCCAACATGGGCTTCTGCATCGCCTGCTTCCTGCGGGACATCGCCGGAGCCTTGAACTTCCAGCGGGCCGGATTTGACGCCGAGGCCGGCACCGGCATCGTCCAGTACATCCGCCCTGAGATTATCGGCCTGGTGCTGGGGTCCACCGCGATTGCCTTCGCCAAGAAGGAATTTCGCCCCAAAGGGGGTTCTTCCCCTATGATCCGCTTCATCGTGGCGGTTTTCGTCATGATTGGCGCGCTGGTGTTCCTGGGCTGCCCCCTGCGCATGGTTATCCGTATCGGCGGCGGCGACCTGAACGCGGTTGTCGGCCTGGTGGGCTTCGCCCTGGGTATTCTCCTTGGCATCGCGTTCCTGAAGAAGGGCTTCAGCCTGCGCCGTGCGTATCAGCAGTCCATGGCGGAGGGCCTGATTTTCCCGGTCCTGATGGTGGGACTGCTGGTTCTGCTGATGATGCGTCCGGACTTCATCATTTTCAGTGCCAAAGGCCCCGGCTCCATGGCGGCTCCCGTCCTGGCCGCCCTGCTGGTTGCCGTGATTGTGGGCATTCTGGCCCAGCGTTCCCGCCTGTGCATGGTGGGCGGCATCCGTGACGCGGTGATGTTCAAGGATTTCCGTCTGATTTCCGCCTTCATCGCCATCATTGTGGCGGTGCTTATCGGCAATCTGGCCCTGAGCAAGTTCAGTCTGGGCTTCGTTGATCAGCCCATCGCCCATTCCGAAGCCACCTGGAACCTGATGGGCATGGTCCTGGTAGGCTGGGGTTCCGTCCTGCTGGGCGGCTGCCCCCTGCGCCAATTGATCCTGGCCGGTGAGGGCAATACCGACTCTGCCGTCACCGTTACCGGCTACATCGTCGGCGCGGCGGTGTCCCATAACTTCGGCCTGGCCTCTTCCGCTACCGGCATCGGCACTGGCCCTGTCGCTATTGCGGTTGTGGTTGGCTTTGTGGTTCTGGCAGTTATTTCCTTGATGAATATGCAGAAATTGGAGGGTTAATGGTATGATTGATGCGCGTGGATATTCCTGCCCCACCCCTGTGGTGATGGTGCAGAAGGCCGTCAAGGACGGCGGACCCTCCAAGCTGGAGGTGGCTGTAGACAACCAGTGCTCCGTAGAGAATGTGACCCGGTTCGCCCGGAACGCCGGTTATCAGGTGAAGGTAGTGGATTTCGAGGGCGATTTTAAGCTGCTGCTGTCAAAGTAATGGAACAGTATGTGGCTACCTTTCACACCCACCTGGCGGCGCTGCGGAGCTGCAACGCGCTGAAAAAGGCCGGGGTCGATGGCGCCTGCCTGGCGCCTGTCCCCCGGCGGCTGAGTTCTTCCTGCGGCACCTGTGTTTTCTATGGCGCAGAGGACGCCATGCTTGCCTGCATGGACGCCGACCTGGAAGCGGTCTACCGGCGGGAGGAGGCTTCGTTTGCCTTGGTACACCAGGGGGACGATTGACAGCGGAAAACGAACATAGCTTAAGGGGCTGCGCCACTGGCGCAGCCCCTCGCTTTTTGTTCGCCTGCCTGCATACGCAGGGAATCAGCCTAAACGAACCTCCTGGGCTTCCTCCGGAAGGAAGCAGCCCTTCATGTCATACTTGTTGTAGCCGCTATAATCAGAAAGCGCACGGCCTTGCAGGAAATAACTGCGGATAAACCGCTTGCCGTCTACACAGGTCCAGTTCTCCTGGTCCCAGCTCAGGTAGCCGTCCTCATCCGTGCGTTTTTCCGCGAAAATCAGGTCTACCTGGCGGTTATGGTTGGCGACCAGGTCTATTAGCTGCTCTACTGTCAGGTCAAGGTCTGCCTTGTTGACAATATCAATGACTTTCATCCTGCCGCCCCCTTATCCGATATATCCGGCGGCTTTCAGGATTTCCTGGGCCTTGGCGTGGTTCGCTTCGCTCATCATCACCAGCGGGCCGGTGCAGCCCATCCCAGTCTCCGCGTAGATTCCAGCCTTCCAGAGGGCCTTGGCGGCGTCCTCCAGATCCATCACCTCAATGCCGGGGATGCTGGCGGTACATGGCTCGGCGGGAGGGGCCTTGACCTCTTCCTCACCGGCGGGCTTGGCAGCGGACTTGCGGTCTGCCAGTATCTTGCTCAGCCCCGCCTTCTCTGCGGCGGCGAACTCCTGGGCGGCAATGGCAAAGACCTTGCCCCGCACCAGCTGGGCGGCAAACTCCAGGGCGTTGGCTACCAGGGGCGCGCCGCTGGCCCGGGAGACGATCAGCACCAGCTTGTCATAGCCGGGGCCAATGCCCGGGCCATAGCCGTATCCGGCGGACTCAAAGCTGCCGCCAGTGGTGTAGGCGGAGAGCATCTTCACCAGCACGTTTCCGGTGAGACTGTCGCACACCAGGACGTCGGGGGTGCCTTGCAGTACGTCGTTGCCGCGAAGCACCGCACCGCCGTCGGAACGGGCGGATTCCGCCCAGCGGAAAGCGTAGCCGTTCTTTTGCAGTTGGTTCAGCGCCATCTCTGTTTGCCGCGCACCGTCTACATTCAGGATGCCCACCGTGGGATCCTGTACGCCGCAGGCTTTGGCCGTGATGATGCCGTACACCGCGTTTTTGATCATCCCCTCAATCCGGTCCGCGCTGGCGGTGCCGGTAGAGGTGGCAATGAACATCTCTTTTCCCTTGGCGGGTGTGACAACGCGGCCTACGGTGGACACGCCGATGGAGAAGGGGAAGTGCATGGTGACGGCGCCGTCTACCTCGCCGGTTTCCACCATCTGCTCCATCTTTTTGTGGCCCTCGTCCTCGCTGCCTACATGGACGGTGGTGACCCCTTCCGCTTCCAGGGTGCCGATATAGCGCACGTCTACCCCGCGGCGGGCGGCGGCTACGGCGGCGGCCATAGCGTTCTCCTCGCCGTGCTCACTGCCCATGCCGGTCAGGGCAATCCGGGGCTTGGGTCCGAAAGACCCGGTTTCCAGGCCCTCCGCCATTTCCAGAAACGCCTTGGCAATGGTTTTTTCCAGATTACTCATAGCCATCCTCCCGCCTTATTCGGCCTGGGCCAGCAGTGTGGCGGCAAAGTCCTTCATGGCCTTGGCAATCATGCCCTTCACCTCGTCCTCGCTGACCCCGGCTTCCGCTTTCTCCGCGCCGGTGTTGGCCTGGATGACAAAGGATACGCCGTCAAAGAGGTTGGTCATGCGGCCCAGGAACAGGGAGCCTTTGCCGATGATCATAACCCGGTTCAGCTTCCCGGCCATGATGTCGTTGCGGGCAAACCCGATATAGGGTACGCCGGAGGGGATATGGCCCTGGGTAGGCGCCCAGCCGGTGAGGCCGTGCTTTACCGGGAAGGTGGCCAGGTCCGTCTTTTGCAGCTCGCCCCGCTTCACCGCCAGGGCGGCAATCATTTTATAGTTGGACAGCGGCACGTCGCCTGCGCCGGCGGGCTTGGTGATATCCGGGTTCTGCATTTCCGGGGAATATTTGTCGATGTCCGTGATCTTCAGGCCGTGCTTGTCCAGGGGATTGGTCACCAGGCTGGAGATAACCGCCTGAGGCGCGGAGCCGGTGCCTACTGTGTGGCGGCCCAGCATATCCAGGTTAACCTCCGGGCTTACGCCGTCGTCCTGGGTCAGCACTACCGCGAAACCGCCAACCATGTCCTCCATGATGGGCAGGCCCTTCTTCACATGGTCCTTGCCGTTCATGCCCAGCTTGGCGGTGCAGCCGCCGGCGGTAACCACGACGGTCTTGTACGCGCCGGATGCCACCAGGGCGGCGGCTTCAATCATGGCGTGGGCAGGCGCCGCGCAGAAGCCACGGGCGTCGGAGCCGGTGGCGTTGGCAAGGCCGGCGATCTCCGCAGCGGACTTGGCGAAGTTGCCGCCGCCCCGCTGGTTCATGTCGCCGCAGGCTTCCTCGGCGCAGTCCACCACGTATTCTACGTCTTCCTTGGCGATGCCCGCGTTCTTCACGGCGGACAGCAGCGCCATCACGGAGCTGGCTTTGCTCACCAGGTTCTCATGCATGACGTGGGCGGAGAGGTTCACGTCGATATCGTGGGCGCGGTTGACGCAGCCAACCAGCGCACCGTTGTGGTAAAGGCCCTCAGAGTGCTCCTCATTGACCAGACGGGCAATCTCTTCCCCGGCAGTCTGGGCCTCGGGAATCCGGGCCAGGATGGTTTCATCCATGATGGGGTTGGCTGCCAAGGCAGCACGGTGGGCGTCGGCAAAGCCCTGCTCCAGCTTCACCAGGCCGAACACATCGCAGGCCTGCATCAGCAGCAGGAACTCTTCCTGGGGCATCATCTGCCCGAAGGGGCCGAAACGGTCTGAAACATCGCAGGCCTTGTCGCACCAGGGCTGGGCCACTTCCGCCAGCTCGTCAGGGTGCTTATTGCCGATATAGACCTGGTTGGGCCAATAGGAGAGGGCCTGGTCAAAGCTGCGGATATGGCTGGGCAGCTCCTTGAGATACTCGCTCTCCGGGTTCACAATGCGCTCTGTGGTCTGCGTGGTCCCGTTGTGCAGGACCATGTCGGGGGTATGCACCAGGATGTACCCGGCGCCCTTGATAACGCTTTTCATAATGTCCACAGCCTTTCTTTTATTGGTAAATTTTGGCGCATGCTTTTTCTGAAAGAAAAAGCATGAAAAAGAACCTTAACCTTGAGACAATACTGCATCAGAGGAAGAAGCGGTACGCGAAAATACAAAAAAGGGCGGCGGCTAACCAGCCGCCGCCCTTACCTGCGTCGATCAGCCCAGGTACTTGCAGTGTTCATCGCGAATGGCGCTCATCTCATTGATGATGTCATCCACATCCAGAACCATCTCCATCATGGAGACCTGCTCGTCATAGACGGCGTCGTCAAACTCCGCCTTCACTTCGGGCTCGCACACATGGTAAACCGTGAGTCCCAACGAGACTCCTGTCAACGGACCGGCATAAGTGGGGTCACCGGCGGTCACTGTCTCAGCGGCCAGGCCGGAGGCTTCGCCCTCAGCAGCGCCCAGGAGAACAACAATGTTCTCGGGGCCGTACTGCTCAGCGAACTCCTTGACTCTCTTCTGATTTTCCAGATCCATTGCACCAGCGGCCGTTCAGACGAAGCACTCCGTGGAGGAAAACACCACTTCGGCACCAGCAGACTGGGCGCAGGCCTCAATAGCCATGCCGGGAATGCCGTCGCGGTCACCAATGATGATGACCTTCTTGCCAGCTAAGATGCTCATGTCACATACCTCCTTCTTCAGTTTTTATAGAATCCTTCCGGAATCTAACGATGGGGGATACGCCTTAGGCGTACTTCTTGATCATGGCCTCTACGTTCTCGGGGGTGGCGTCCTCCTTGACGCAGGAGTCGATCATCTCGCCGTTCTCGTAGATAGCGATGACGGGCAGGCCCAGAATTTTCTGGCTGATGGCCAGGCGGCGGGCCTTGGTGGTGTTCAGGGCGCAGAACTTGATTTTCTCGCCGTAGGTCTCCGCAAAGGCGTGGACATGGGGCATAAGGGCCGCGCAGGGAATGCAGCCATCGCCGTAAAAGTCCACCAGCACCTTGCCCTCGGCCTTGAGGACCTCGGCCTCAAAGGTTGTTTTATCCAGCTCAAGCATGGTCATGGCCTCCTATTGTGTAAGATGAGAACATTATATCTCATTTTCAGTCAAAAATCAATGGTTGCTGACATAATGCTCCGCCTGCATGGCGGCAATCGCGCCGTCCGCAGCGGCGGTGACCACCTGGCGCAGGCTCTTGACACGGATGTCCCCTGCGGCGAATACGCCGGGGATGTTGGTGTGCATGTTGTCATCCGTCTTGATATAGCCGTTCTCCATCTCCAGCATGCCCTCGAAGAGCTTGGAGTTGGGGTTATACCCGATGAAGCCGAACAGGCCGAACAGGCCGTCCTCCTCGTCCGCTTCCACCGTGGTCAGTTCGCCGGTCTTTACGTTTTTCACCGTCATGGAATTGAGCAGGTCGTCGCCGTCTACACGGACTACCACGCTGTCCCACATGAAAGCGATCTTGGGATTGGCGAAAGCCTTCTCCTGAATGGACTTAGCCGCCCGCAGCTCGTCCCGGCGGTGGATAATGGTCACCTTCCGGGCAAACTTGGTCAGGTACATGGCCTCCTCCACCGCGCTGTCGCCGCCGCCCACCACGTAGACCTCGAAGTCCTCGAAGAACGCCGCGTCGCAGGTAGCGCAGAAGGAAATGCCCTTGCCGGTAAACTTGCCTTCGTTCTCGCAGCCAATGGGCTTGGGGAATGCGCCGGTGGCGATAATGACGCACTTGGCCAGGTATTCGCCCTTGGTACCCACCAGCTTCTTGACCTCGCCTTCCAGTTCCACGCTCTTGATGGCGTCCGTGCAGCGCTCCGCGCCGAACTTCTTGGCCTGCTCGGTCATGCGGGCGATCAGGCTGGGTCCGCTCTCGCCCTCCACCATCTGGCCGGGATAGTTCTCAATCTCGTCCGTAATGGCGATCTGGCCGCCATCCTGCCCCTTTTCGATAATAAGGGTGCTCAGGCGGCTGCGTCCGGCGTAAAGGCCGGCCGTCAGGCCGGCGGGGCCGCCGCCCAAAATGATTACATCATAAATCTTGCTCATAGCTTTTATAAGCTCCTGTATTCAGGAAGTCCGGGGCGGAGCCGGACGGCCCCGCCCCGGCGGAATCGCCTGGAATCAGACCTCGAAGATGGTCTGATCGTCGACCTCAGTGGTCAGTGCCTCCAGGGCGCGCTCCACCAGCTTGCGCCGGATGGCCTTCTCTTCCTCAAGGGAGAGGGCGGGGTTGCCCAGGGGGTGGGGGATTGCAATAGTGGGGACGATACGGTTCGCGCCCACCGTCATGGAGATAGGCGTAACTGTACACATATGCACCACGGGAATGCCCGCGCGCTCGATCTCTTTTACCATCGTTGCACCGCAACGCGTACAAGTCCCTCACGTACTGGTCATGATAACGGCATGAACACCGGCCTGAAGGAGTTTCTGTGCATACTCCGCGGCAAATTTTTTGGCGTTGGCGACGGAGGTCCCGTTGCCGACAGTGGTATAGAAGAAGTCATGGAGTTTGCCGATCTTGCCCTCGCGCTCCATCTCCCGCAGGATGTCCACGGGCAGGACGCGGTCCGCGTCGGCATTGGCGTATACCGGGTCATAACCGCCGTGGGCGGTTTCATAGGTCTCCGCCGTCAGATCATCCACGCCGGCGATGGAATATTCGCCGTAGTGGGAGGCGGAGGAGGACTCGATATGATCCGGGTTGCCCTTGGGGACAATGCCGCCGGAAGTACACAGGGCGATGGTCGCCTTGCTCAGATCCTTAACGGCCTTGTTGGGGGCCACGCGGTCAAAGGAGGGCATGGGATACTCGGTGGTGAAGGGCTTGTCGCTGAGCTTGGCAATCAGCATGTCCACCGCGCGCTTAGCGCCCACTTCCTTCTCAAAGAAGTTGCGGCGGATGCCGTTGGGCATATAGCCCTCCTCGGCGGAAGCGCCGATCTTCTCGCCCTTCATGATCTTCAGCGCCAGCTTTGCCATAACCGGGGCGGCCTTGCGCATGCCGGCGGCGCTGTTGGCGGTGGCGACAATCAGAACCTTGTTTTTCAGGTCGGCGCCGGGGTTCTCCTCGTACATACCGGTCAGCACGGGGATGCCCAGTTCCTCCTGCACCGCGTTGGCGATGGTGGCGCAGGCATAGCCGTAACGGCCGGCGTTAAAAGCGGGGCCGGCGATGAACATGTCGGGCTTCTGCTCCTTGACCCAGGCCAGCACCTTCTCCTTGGCATCCGCCTCGTGCTCGGCGAAGTAGGAGTCGCCGCAGACGATGGTGGCGGTAATCTCAGCCTCGCCCTTCCAGGCGGTGTTGAGGGCCATACCGGGGCCAACGAAGCCTTCCCGCAGTTCGGGGGCTACGTGGGCCATTTCCTCGCCGCCGATGTTGGCGAAGAACTGGTTGATATAGTGTACAACTTTATAGCTCACAGATAATTTCCTCCTTTCCTTTGTTTTCGGGTCAGCGGGCGCTCAGGCGGTTGAAGCCCATCTCGTTGGTAGCGCCGGTGATGACCTGCAATTCCGCCTCGATGGTGCCGTCAGGCCGCAGGGACCCGGCATGGCCGCCTGCAATGACGTCCACATAGTCCAGGGTGCCGATGACCTTGTCCATTTTCGGCAGAATGATAACCTCGTTGGCGTTGCCACCGGTGACCACGGCGTCCGCCAGGGGGTCGGCGTCCGCCAGGGATTGGCTCTTGCCGTCCTGGCCGGCGTACTCGTCGGTAATGATGACGGTCTTGACGCCTTGCAGTTCGATCTTCTTGCAGTTCATGATGAGGTCGGTATCCGGGTTGCCGAAGCCTTCCTGGCTCACCAGAGCGCCGTCCAGGTCCAGCAGGCGGCACAGCTTGGCGGTCCAGTCGGAGGAACGCTGCTTGTCGGCCAGATACACGTTCTCGTTGGTGATGATATTGCAGACGTAGTTGAGGGTCTTGCCATGGGCCGCGAACAGGTTGGCCACCACGGGGTTGTTCTGATGGTGGTAGGTCGTGTTCTTATCACAGGCGGACACGCAGTTGCCGCTGATGATGGCGCCGTCCATGGTTTCGGTGGGGCAGAGAATGGTGGTCAGGCTCCGCTTGGCGTCCACGCCGTAGACGTAGGTGTCATGGAGCAAGCCCTGGCTTTGCAGCATGTGGACGTAAGCCACGCGGGGCAGGTTGGGCAGCTTCTCAAGCCCCTCCTTGATGCCGTAGGTCTCGAACTCGGCGGTCTCATCGGGGGTAACGCTGCGGCCCAGCTCGCCGATATAGGTGGCGGCCCGGAGACCCGCGATGCGCACCGCATGCTCATACTCGTGCTTGTGGTCCTGATAGCCCTCATTTGGCTCCGCCACGACCACCAGGTTGTTCAGCTTGGAGAACGGGGTATACTCCGCGCCGGGTCCGGACATGTCGATGATGCCCTCCTGGAAGCCCACAATCTTACCGGCGGTGACCACGGCCATGCCGCGCAGGACGTGGGTCTTGCCGCTGCCGACGGTCTCCACCTTGCTGATGACGCCGGGGAACACGCCGCCGGGTCCTTCCACCTTTACCCGCGGCTCGATGACGTCCTTAACGGGGGTGATCCGGACGCTCTCGCCGGGCTTGGCGATGTCGAAGCCGAAATCCTTGACCCACGCCTTGACGTCGTCATCCTCATATAAATAGGCTTTGACGGCGTCGGGGTCAACATACAGGGTACCGTTGTCTACCTTGCATTCCTTTGAAAACTGGATGTCTTTAATCTGGATGTAGCCCAGTTCCAATTTCAAAGCGAACACCTCCTCCTTCTAACGATTTATTTACTAAGACCCGCCTGGGCGTCAAAACCGATGGCGCCGGCCAGCAGGGTATAGTCAATGAGTTGAAAGTCCTCCAGCACGGACGGACCAAGGGAACGCTGCAATGGCTTGAATTTGTCGAACACGGCGATGGCGTTGGCGATCATCTCCCCATGCTGGGCGTCGAAGCCGTGCGGCTCCATGGAGACCACCAGGGATTTATAGGGCGTCTCATTGGGCTTGACGCTGCCGGCCAGGGGGTGGGTATAGAGGATATGCCCTGCGTAAACCATGTCCCGGGCTTCCACCAGAATCTCCCGAAAACTCCGCTCCGGCTGGAAGCGGATGGTATAAAGGCCCCGCCCCTCCATGCAGGTGGGTACCAGGGGGTTATTCGTGAGGATCAGAAAATCCCGGGGATTATATGCAGTAGCCATACTATCCTCCCAACCGCCGCGCCGGCCTTGGTACAAAATAAAGAGCAAGGCGCTGCAAATCCTGCTGCCTTGCTCTGTTTTCAGCCTGAGAGATTCTTCGGGGGTTCCCCGAATTGCTCCGTCGGCGCTTACGCTCTCCAGAGTGTTGTCAGTCCTCAGTCTGTTTGCCTGAGATCTTCACGGCAGGCTTGGCATGTCCACGCGCTTATTCCTTCGGCCCCGCTAAAGCGGATCTCCTGAGGACTTCATCCAACAATATTCATAAATCCTGGGGCTGAAAACAGCCTCGCTTCGGTATATAGTCTACATGTATGCTTGGATTTTTACAAGAAAAAAAGCAAAATATACGGATATACAATAGCTGCCCTATTATCGAAAATATCAATAAATCACCGGTTAAGGCCTCTGCCCTTGCTGTAGAACCCGGAAGCGTACTCATAAAACGCCTGGGCCACGGGGGAAAGGATGCTGTTTTTATGCCGGACCAGGTAGAGCTTCCGCCGCAGCTTCACACTGTCAAAGTTAAACGCCAGAAGCTTCTTGAACTTGCAGTAGTCCTCACAGGCGCTCTGGGAGATGACCGCGATGCCCAGGCCCTCGCTGACCATCTGCTTGATGCTCTCAGGGGAGCGGACCTCCACGGCGGTGCGGATGGCGGCTACGTCTACCCCCATCTCCCGCAGGAAATTTTCCGTCTCCAGCCGGGTGCCGCTGCCCGGCTCGCGGCTGATGAACGGTTCCCTGGTAAGCTGCCCCGTGGGAAAGCCGGTGGCCTGGTAGCCCTGGTATTTCGGCGTATTGGGGGTGATGACCACCAGCCGGTCCTCCGCAAAGGGCTGGTAGACGCACTTGGGCAGATTGACCACCGTGCCGGTAAAGCCGATCTCCACCTTCCTGGCCGCAATCTGGTTGGCAACCTCGGTGCTGTCCAAAAGCTGCAAGCTAAAACTGACGTCCGGATACTCCGCCCGGAAGCCCTGGATAAGCTTGGGCAGAAAATACTGTCCGGGAATGGTGGATGCGGCGACATGGATGGAGCCTTGCATATCGTGGGTAAAGGCGTGGAGCGCCTGGACGGCCCGTTCCCGCAATTGCAGGATCTCCTTGGCGTATCCGTAGAGTATCTTCCCCGCATCGGAGGGATAGACCTCCTTCGTAGTCCGTACCAGCAGCTTGATGCCCAGCTTCCGCTCCAGGACAGCCACATGGGTGCTGACAGTGGGCTGGGTCAGGTATAAGCTTTTGGCGGCGCGGGAAAAACTGCCCTGGTCCACCACAGCAACAAAGGCTTCCAATTCCTTGATATCAATATCCATGCTCGCCCCTCCCTACTGCGCCGCGCAAACGGAAAAAGACCGGAGATACACATGCGCGCACCTCCGGCCTGGCGGGAATATGTGGGAATCGAACCCACCTAAGGAGCTTTTCACCCCTATCACTGGTTTTGAAGACCAGGGGGCACACCAGCACCCGTCTACTCCCATTTGCGCGTCTATTCTACTATATTCTCAAGAAATTAGCAACTGTAAACCCTTACGGATTGATTTTTTCTATAGCGTAAGATGCCGCCAGCCCCGAAAACGCAGGGCCGGGGCGGCGGACGTCGCCCTCTTTCTTCAGCACCTTGTTCTTATCCCAATACTCCAACAGAGCCAAGGCGTATTTGCGGGAAGTACCCAATTGGTCGCGGAACGCCGCCAAGGTCAGTTCCTCCTGCCTGCCGAAGTGTTCCGCCAGACGGCGGGAAACCTCCTCATACACCGCCCGGTGGACGCATATCTGGGGCGTGAGCATCACCAGCCCGCCGCCGGATACCAGGCTCTCCACCACCTGCTTGCAGTCGGCCTGCTCGTTGGCGGAGAACAGACCGGAAATTTCGTCCAGCCCCGGCGTTTCCAGACCCGCCTTGCGGTAGGTTTGCAGCAGCTTGTCCCGAATGCCCTTCTGCCGCTTGGTCAGCTGGACGGTGAAGCCCGCCAGGGCGTACCGGTCTGCCACGCTTTGCAGCTTCCCCTCCCGTACCAGGGCCGCAAGCATGGCGTCCGCCACCGGCTGGTCCGTATTTTTGAATAGCTTCTGCCGCAGCTCCGCCGCCTTCATGCCCGCATGAAGGGGGTTTTGCTGATGGTATTTCCCCAGCAGGCCCCGGCAGGTTTCCCAAATCTCATCGAATACGCCGCCGGCCAGGTACCGCCCCGGCAGCGGCTCCAGCACTTCCCCGGCGGCGCACAGCGCCGCCAGTTCTCCTTCCAGCTCCGGCGCCTCCCGGTTCAGCGCCGCCGCAATTTTCGCCAGGGTGGGCAGCGTATGCCCCTCCCGGGCCACCGCCTGTAGCAAACGCTGGCCCCCGGAGCCGCTCTCGCGGATGGCCAAGGCGTCCAGCGTCCGCTGGTCTCCCCTTCTGTGCCGGACCGGGCAGTCGTCCAAGACCACCCCGCCGCCGATCGTCTCCAGCGGGGAGTAAAAGCGCACCACGAACCGGTCGCCGCATTTGACCGCCAGATCCTCGGTCATCCGAAGCTGTGCAAAACAGTTCCCGCCCGGCTGCAAGGCATCCCGGTCCAGCAGCACCACCTTGCAAAGGCGCACGGACGAGCCGTGGTAGAGATGGAGCTGGGACCCGGAAAGGATGGTCCGCTGGGAGCTTTTCAGGTTTTGCAGCTTCACGTCCAGCATCAGGGACTTGCGTACGGACCCCGGCTTCGCGATGGTGTCTCCCCGGGCCAAGTCAGACTTCTTCGTCCCGGCCAGATTGACCGCTACCCGCTGCCCGGCGTAGGCGGCGGCCACATCCTTTCCGTGTACCTGCAAATTCCGGACGCGGGCCTGGAAGCCCGTCGGCAGCACTTCCGCCATATCTCCCGCCGCCAGAGAACCTTCAATCAGTGTGCCGGTGACGACGGTGCCGAATCCCTCCACGGAGAACACACGGTCGATGGGCAGGCGGAAAGGGACCCGCAGATTCTTTTCCGCCGCCTGCCGTACCAGCTCCCGCAGGTTTTGCCGCAGCTCCGCGACGCCCTCGCCGGTCCGGGCGGAAACGGTGTGGATGGGCTTTCCCTCCAGGAAGGTGCCAGCCGTCTGGGCCTTCACATCCTCGCGGACCATTTCCACCCAATCCGGGTCCACCATGTCGCACTTGGTCAGCACCACCAGGCCATCCCGGATGCCCAGCAGCGAGAGGATGCCCAGATGTTCCACCGTCTGGGGCATAAAGCCCTCGTCGGCAGCTACTACCAGCATGGCAAGGTCGATGCCGCCCGCTCCGGCCAGCATGTTTTTGATAAATTTTTCGTGTCCCGGCACGTCCACGATGCCCGCTTGGGTGCCGTCGTCGAAGTCCAGGTGGGCAAACCCCAGTTCGATGGTGATGCCCCGCTTCTTCTCCTCCGTCAGGCGGTCTGTGTCAATGCCGGTCAAGGCCTTGACCAGCAGGGTCTTGCCGTGGTCTACATGGCCCGCCGTGCCGATGATCACATGCTTCACGAGAGCACCTCCCTTACCGCCGTCTCAATGTATGCAAAATCCTCAACCCGCAGTGTACGCACGTCCAGCAGGTAGCGCCCCTGGCTGATCCGGCCGATAATGGGGCGCTCGCGCCGCCGCAGGGCGCTCTCCAACGCGTCTGCCGTCAGCTTCCCCGGCTCCACAGCCACCGCCCAGGACGGGAGCGTCTGGGCCGGGCAGCTTCCGCCCCCCACCTGGCTTTCCGTCTCCACCACTTGGGCGGCGCAGCCCTGGCCCATGAGCTGCTGGCACAGCAGCGCCGCCTTGCTGTGGAGCATGTGCGGCGGTTCGCCGAGCATGGACAGCACCGGGATTTCCTTCCGGGCGCGGGCCGGGTCCAGATAGGCGTATAAGGTTTCCCGCAGGGCGGCGATGGTCATTTTATCCACCCGCACCGCCCGGGCCAGCGGATGCTTCTTCAATTGGTCGATGTAAGCTTTTTTCCCCAGGATCAGTCCGGCCTGGGGTCCGCCCAGCAGCTTGTCGCCGCTGAAGGAAATCAGGTCCACGCCGGCCTTCACGCTCTGCTGCACGGTAGGCTCGTCATGGATGCCGAAAGCGTTTAAATCCGCCAGGGAGCCGCTGCCCAGGTCCTCAATCACCGGCAGGCCGTGCCTATGCCCCAACTCTACCAGCTCCGCCAGGGCGGGCCGCTCGGAAAATCCTACGATGCGGTAGTTGCTGGTATGGACCCGCAGCAGGGCCTTGGTTTCCGGGCCGATAGCGTTTTCGTAGTCGTACAGGTGGGTTTTGTTGGTGGTCCCCACCTCCCGCAGGGCGCAGCCGCACTGGGTCATGATATCCGGAATGCGGAAGGAACCGCCGATCTCCACCATTTCCCCCCGGGACGCGGCCACCTCGCCCCCCTTGCCGATGGCGCTGAGGATCAGCAGCACGGCGGCGGCGTTGTTGTTGACGGCCATGGCCGCTTCCGCCCCCGTGGCCTGGGCAAGCAGCGTCTCGATATGGCTGTGCCGGGACCCCCGGCAGCCCTGCGCCACGTCGTATTCCAAGGTGGAGTATCCGCCCGCCACGGCGGCCACGGCTTCCACCGCCCTCTGGGACAGGCACGATCTGCCTAAGTTGGTGTGCAGCACCACGCCGGTGCCGTTAATGACGGGGCGGAGGGAGGGCAGCGCCTCCCGTCTGGCCCTCTCCCCGGCCGCTGCGGCGATGGACGCCTTGTCCGGGAGCACATCCAATGCGCCGGAGAGGACTTGGCCGCGCAGCGCCTCCAGATCCTCCCGCACGGCGGCGCGGATGCTCCCGGCGGGCAGGTCCAGCGCCAAGAGCGCAGGATGGTTCAGCAGCTCGTCCACCTTGGGGATATTGCGCAGGACGCTTTGTTTTTCCATGCAGTCACACTCCCAATTTCAAGACCGCCGCCCTATGGCGGGAAAGGCGTCAGGTCCTATTATTTATTGCTCATTTTACAAAATATGTTACCATGACGCCACCTGGTTGTCAAGTTTCGGGATAGGATTTTCCGGCCGGGCGGCGGCACGGGGCAGGCGTTCCGGCATTTCGCAAATTGCAGAAAAGAAAATGCGATAATTGCTGACAGCGGGGAAATTATCTGTTATAATGAAGGCGTATATTTTGATGGAAGCTATCCCAAAAGGAGGAACGATATGGAAAACGAAGTGAAGCTGACAAAGCTTGCCAACTGCGCCGGCTGCGGCGCCAAGGTGGGGGCTGGGGTGCTGGCCCAGCTTTTGGAGGGCATCCAGGTTCACAGCGATCCCAACCTGCTGGTAGGATTTGACAAGAGCGACGACGCCTCGGTCTACAAAATCTCTGACGAGCTGGCCCTTGTGCAGACGGTGGATTTCTTCCCGCCCATTGCCGACGACCCTTACCTGTTCGGCCAGATCGCCGCGACCAACGCCCTCAGCGACGTCTACGCCATGGGCGGCGAGCCGAAGCTGGCGCTGAACCTGATGTGCGTCCCCAAGGACATGCCCTCGGAGGCCGTCCACCAAATGCTGCGGGGCGGCTACGACAAGGTATATGAAGCGGGCTGCCTGATTACCGGCGGCCACAGCATCTTTGACAGCGAACCCAAATACGGCCTGGCGGTGACCGGTTTTGTCCATCCGGATCATATCCTGACCAACAGCGGGGCCAGGGAAGGCGACGTGTTGATTCTGACCAAGCCCCTGGGCATCGGCGTCCTCACAACCGCGTTTAAGGGCGGGCTGGCTTCCCAGGAGGGAATGGAGCTGGCGTACCGGCTGATGACCACCCTGAACAAAAGCGCGCGTGACGTCCTGGTGAAATACCGGGTTCACGCCTGCACGGACGTTACGGGCTTCTCCCTGCTGGGCCACCTGCTGGAAATGGCCCAGGGCAGCGATGTGCAGGCCGTGCTCCATGTAGACCAGATCGACCTGATCCCCGAGGCGCTGGAGATGGCTAAAATAGGCGTCCTGCCCGAGGGCATGTACCGCAACCGGACCTTTGCGGAGTCCTCTGTGGACATGGGCGATACGCCGCTGTATAAGCAGGACGTGCTCTTTGACCCCCAGACCGCCGGAGGGCTTCTGGCGTCGGTGCATCCCGAAGACGCGGACGCGCTCTTTGCGGAAATAAAGGCGTGTGTACCCAGCGCCCAGCGGATCGGGGAGGTTCGGTGCAGGCAAGATGGCGCAAGGATTCTCCTGCGGTGAGAACCAGCCCCCTCAAAAAACAGCGCAGCCGTTTTTAGGACATGCCCCGGAAGCCGGCCGCTTCCGGGGCATGTCCTCTGCGCGTCAAAAAAGATGCTCTGCATTTTTGGAGAAAAGGACCGGGCCGGGTGCGGCCCGCGCAAATCTCCCGAATGCCCTGTCCCTTTCCCGCATATCTTCTATGGGTGATATGCAATGAAGAAATTTTTACCTGCCGCCGCCGTGCTGGGTGCAGCGGCCCTCCTCCTGCTGCGGCCGCAGGAAGCGGCGGGGGCGGTCCGGGAGGGCCTGCGCCTTTGCGCCGGGACGGTAATTCCGTCGCTGTTCCCTTTTTTCGCCGTCATTTCCCTCCTGCTGCAATTAGGCCTGACAGAATCGCTCCAAGGGGTCTGCGGGCCGCTTATGAAGCCCCTGTTCCGGATGCGGGGGATATGCGCGCTGCCTCTGCTGGCGGGATTGCTGGGCGGCTATCCCAGCGGTGCGCAGACGGCCGCGGAGCTATACCGGCAAGGCGGCGTCTCCCGGCAGGAAGCAGAATTGCTGCTGGGCTTCTGCGACAACTGCGGCCCCGCATTTTTGCTGGGGTATGTGGGTGCGGGCGTATTGGGGGACCTGCGGGCCGGGGCGGCATTGTTCGCCGTCCACGCATTGGCGGCGGTACTCACCGGGGCATTCCTCTGCCGGGCCGCCGGGGAACGGGGCCAGGTGATGCCGGGGCGCAGAATTCCGGCGAAGCCCGTCCCCTTCGCGCAGGCGTTGACCGCGTCCGTAACCGGCGCTGCGGGGGCTATGCTGAATATTTGCGCCTTCGTGGTCCTGTTCCAAGTGCTGGCCGCATTGCCGCCGTCGCCGCTTCCACTCCCGGCGCTGGGGGCGCTGGAAATGGTTTCGGGCATGGCCGCGCTGCCCTCGGGCAAGGCTGGCTTTATCGCTGCCGCCGCAATTGCCGGCTGGGGCGGGCTGTCGGTCCATTGTCAGGCGTTGTCCTGCGCCGCCCCGGCGGGGCTGTCCTTTCGCTGGCACTGGGCTGGCAAGGCTTTGCAGGCCGTGCTGTCGGCTTTGCTGGCGGTGGGGGCGTGGATGCTGATATAAAAAGCTTGTATTTACAGATGTTGGACGCCGTCTGGCCGGGCCTTTTGCCGCTTTCCCCGCCTATGAAGGCAAGTCCTAAAACGCCCGGCGGAGAGCAGCCTGCATCTCCGCCGGGCGTTTTATTCGTTTTCTAATTTCCTCCGCAGCGCGAAGACGTCCCCAGGGTCTTGCACAACATGCATTTTCCTGTGGCAGTTGGGACACAGCGCGGCCGTATTAGCCGCCGTGTCTCCGCCGCCCCTGGACAGCCATTGGACGTGGTGGGCCTCCAGGTAAGGCCTGCCGTACCGGTCCAGAAAAGGAGCCGGTTGGCCGCACAATTCGCATTTTCCATCCGCCCTCTTCTTCGCGTATTCAGCTACCAGCGGGGAGCGGACGTACTGTCTGGCCCGGACTGCCCTGGCCGTTGGACACGCCAGGGAATGCTTCCCGGCAAGCTCCCTAAGTTCCAGCAGGGAAGCCTGCGCGGCAAGTCCGGCAAGCCCCGGCTCGGAGGTCTGGATTTTCTCAACCTTATGCAGGTATCCGGCCAAACCGCGATAGCTGGAGACCTGGCACGGTCCCTGCATGCTGCCCTTGTAGCCGTGTTTCCGTAAAGCTTCAAGGGAAAGCTGGCGGTAGAATGGATACGCATACACGGCTTCCATTTCCAGATGCGGGCCGGTATATTCTACAGGATCATCAGAATAGGCGGAGTCGTCAATAACACAGACTGTCCGGTTCACCGCTGTGATCCGGCATTTCCACCGGATGGCCTTGACCGGATCGCATTCGTAAATATAGGCAATGTCCCCTACGGCGGCATCTCGCAGCTTAGCATTCTGCCCCCACTCGATTGTTTGCAGATCCCGCAGCGCATCATACGCGCGATAAGACCGGTTGGCCGGAAGAATCCATTCCGTCATGCTGCCGGTTACATCCCCAGCACGATCCCCACCACGGCGGACGCGCCGATAAAGATAATGGGATGGAGTTTCTTCGTCTGTTTGACCTTGTTGGTCAGCACCCACAGCACAGCCGCCAGCACGATGCCCTTCCAATTGAAGAACGCCAGGGAGAAGCCGCCCGCCAGGGTTTCCGTAAAGAACAGGTTCGCAACGATCACCGACAGCCCCGCCGCCGCAATCAGGCCGGTGGAGGCGGGCCGCAGGCCGTAGAACGCGCTCTCCACATAGCGGTTGTCCCGGAAACTCTTGAGGAACGACGCAATAATCAGAATCACGATAATCGACGGCGTAATCAGCCCCAGCGTCGCAACCACCGCGCCCAGGATGGCAAGGGGCAGCCCGCCCTCGCCGGACCCGGTGATGTACCCCACATAGGTAGCCATATTCACGCCGATGGGTCCGGGGGTGGATTCGCCTACGGCGATCATATTGTCCACGTCCATGCGGGTGAACCAGCCTGTGGAATCCGCCATGTTATAGAGGAAGGGAATGGTCGCCATGCCGCCGCCCACGGCGAACAGGCCGGTTTTGAAAAACTCAAAAAACAGGCGCAAAAACAGCATCACGCGAACAGAAAGTACACTCATCATGCCTTCTTCCCTCCCAGGTTCTTCAGAATAATGCCCGCCACAGCCGCCAGCAGCACGAACCATACCGGGCTGAGGGAGGTGAAATAGGCGCACAGCGCCACGGCGGCGAACAGAATGCCGGCCGGTACGTCAATCACGGATTTTTTCAGCAGCTTGATGACCGCGTTGAGAATCAGAATGCACACGCAGACCCGGATGCCTGCGAAGGCGTGGTTCACCCACGCCAGATGGGAAAAGGTGGTAATAACCCCCGCCAGCAGGGAAATGATGACCAGGGACGGGAATACCAGCCCCAAGGTGGACACGATGCCGCCTAAAACCCCCCGCTGCTTCTGGCCGATGAAGGTGGCTGTATTGACGGCGATAATGCCGGGGGTGCATTGGCCAATGGCGAAGTAGTCCACCAGCTCTTCCTCCGTGGCCCAGCCCTTGTTGTCCACAACCTCCCTCTGGAGGATGGGCAGCATGGCGTAGCCGCCGCCGAAGGTCATGACGCCCACCTTGGCAAAGGTGGCGAACAGGTCAGGATAGATGCTCATAAATTTCTCCTTTCAGTATTCAACGGCTGTGGCTGTCCGGCAGGATGGGCAGCGTGACGCCGTTGGAAAAATCGCCTTGGAAATACCAGGTCACAAAGGGGGCGCTCTGGTCGTAAACCATGGTCCACTGGGTAGCGCCGTCCGCATCGTCCTGCGCCACATGGGACATGGCGGTCTTGACGCGCTTCGCCGTGGCAGCCTGGCTGTCCAGGAAAAAGCCCATAAGGGCGTTGTACCGCGCTTGCGAGCTTTCCCCGCCGGCGGCGGTGTCGCCGTTGGCCAGATTGAAGTTGGTTGCCACGGGGGTATCTACGGCGGTAAAGCCGTCCGCCGTAAATTCCACGCACACGGACCGGCCCGACGCATCGGAAATTGCCAGATGATGGCTGATGCCGCCGGAGGGGTGGATGTCGTACTGCGCCAGCAGCGCCAGGGCTTCCTCCACGTCAGCCGCCTTGTTCAGCAGCAGGCGGATGGCGGTGGTAACGGTCAGGTCCGGCTTTTCCGTGCCGGGGTCGGGCATTCCGCCCTCGTTGACCTGCAAGTCCGCCACGCACAGCCCCGCCTCGTTTACCCCGTCCAGAGGGACGTAGAGGGCCGCAATAGCCAGGAACTTGTTCATCACGCCCTCCGGCGTGGCCTTTGCGTTCAAGGTAATATGCCGGAAATCGCAGGTGGACAGGGATGTGTAGCCATCCGCCGGCATATGCCGGACGATGATGGGTACGGAGTCCGTCCAATCGTAATTCCTGCCCCACAGGTGGGCGCCGCCGCCGGATACGGCGCTTAGGACGCTGCACCCTTCCCGGTACTCTCCCACCGGGGCTTCGTAGAAGCCCTTGGAAATCTTTTTGGACAGGAACCCGCTGACCCCGGCGTCGGAGGACCCGCCGCCGGAAGCCAGAAACTCCTCAAAATAGTAGTCGCCCTTTACCTCCATAAACCAGGCGGGAGAAGGGGCGTCCAGCTTCCGGATGGTTCCGGTAATGGACAATTCCCGGCGGAACATCAGCCATCCTGCCAACGCCGCCAGAACGGCCAGGGCCGCCAGAACCGCTGCCGCCAGCAGAAGCCACCGCTTCCATGGCCGTTTGCCGTGGTAGCCGTGATAGGTTTTATTATACGCTCTAATTTTCATCGCTTTTACTCCACATATCCATACAGTCCCCGGACGGAGACCTCGCCTGTGCGCACGATTTGCTCACCGCCGTCCGGAAAGCGGACGATCAGCCCGAACTGGCTGTCGATATCCAACGCGTCCGCCTGGGTCTGGCCACCGGTCCACAGCAGGCGCACCGGCTTCCCCAGGGTTACGCAGTCCCGCCGGTAGGCGTCCACCCACGGCCCGATATCCCCGCCCAAGGCCTCGCCCAAGCGGTTGAACTCCTCAATCATCGCGGCAGCCAGGGCGGACCGGGAGACCGCATAGCCCTCCTGGGCCAGGGAAGTGGCCATTTTTGCCACCTCCGGGCCGAAGTCCGCATCGGTGTGGCCGACGTTGACCCCTGCGCCGATTACCAGGGATTGGGTCAGCCCCGACTCACCCTCCAATGCCATTTCCGTCAGAATGCCGCAAATTTTCCTGCCGTTCAGCACCAGGTCGTTCGTCCATTTGATCTGAGGGCGGACCCCCGCCGTCTTTTCTACGGCGGCGCACACCGCCACGGCGGTCATGCCCGTCACGCCCAGCAGTTCCTCCGGCGGAAGCTGTGGCCGCAGGAGGATGGAGAGGTATACGCCCTTGCCTGGCGGAGACTGGAAGGAGCGGGTCATGCGCCCCCGTCCAGCGGTCTGGCAGTTTGCCACCACCACCGTGCCATGGGGCGCCCCCGCCAAGGCTTCTCTTTTCAGGTAGGAGTTGGTGGAATCCACCTCCTCCAGGCACCGCAGGTCCGGGCAGTCCAGGCCGGGAGGGAAAGCATTGCGAATCTCCCGCTCTGCCACGGAATCCGGCGTGCCGGTGAGACGGTAGCCAAGCCCTGTGCGGGCGTCTACGGTGTAGCCGTCCCGGCGGAGACTGTCGATGGCTTTCCAAACCGCCGCCCGGCTGATGCCCAGGGTGCGGCTCAACTCCTGGCCGGATATATAGGATGCGCCGGCGGTGCGCAACAGATGGTACACTTTTTCCTTGCTCAAAATGTCACCCCGCTTTCTCGCAAGCAGTATACCACCCCCGGCAGGATTTGTAAACTAGGGTATTGTCAAAACGCCGGAATGGCGGCCCTTTTTTCGCCGGGCGGGGTTAAAGCAACACCGCACAAAAGGGATGCAAGAGGAGCAGCGTTGCTGTAGACCGAGGACATGGATAAGCAAATGAAGTCTTATCCGGACTGCTGAGGACGGGAAGCACCTGGCGCTTCGGCTATAAGGCCACATTGGCGTCGACAAGGACGCTGGGGTTATAGTAAAACCATCTGAAAAAAGGTAGGACAACGAGTAGAATAAGAACATGAACTATTCAAAAAGATATAGGGAACACACAATAGAATACCGGCAGGTAGGACATAACTTGGAAGCGACCCACCAAGTCTTCAAGGTTTCCAAATCGACGATACAAAAGTGGGAAAAGCAGCTGAAAGAAACGAGAAATTTGGAAAAGAAAGATCTGCATAGAAGTTTCCGAAAGATCAATCCGGAAAAACTGAAGACATATGTTGCGGCCCACCTATGATGATGCCCCCTCTACCGCTTTTCAACTGTGGTGACTATACAATTAAATTGTACATAGACGGTTTTAACTTAACCATAAGCTATATTTCTCCTAATCTTTGTATATTTACTGTTTCAACACCCACTCCAACACGCTGTCCTTTCCCTGACGGATATCCTCGATATCCTGATAGACGTACACATCCGGGAGAATCGTGTTTTCCCATGGGTAGAGCCTGCCCGTTTCGTCGTAATACTCCTCCGCAATCGGTTGCGCGCCCCAGCGGGCCAATTCTTCCACTGGATTCCACCAGAGGTCTGCAATCTGTACGCCAATCTGAGGATGGGGCAAAATAGATGGCTCAATTTTTCCATAGAAAAAGGAGGAAAACTGTCCTGCTGGTTCGCCAACCGTTACCGCGTCCAGCGCATCCTTGAAATAGGCCATATACAACATGGCAGAAGAACCGGTTGTGCCGCCAGTCAGCACATAGACCTGTTCAGCCTTTAGCTGTTCGATTCCTTTGGCAAACACCCCCATACATTGATGACTTCCCCCAGGATGCTCCCGAAGATCAATGACCATCTTATGACATTCCGGGTTGGCGGCAAGATGATAGGCGGTATCGTTTACCAAACGCTCGATAGAGCTTACATATGTTCTTGGATTTTTAAAGGACCTGCAGACACAGCCGCCATTTGCACCATCGATGTACTTCACCCAATTCTCGTCCCTCTTGTAGATGAGCTGTTCCCAATTTTCCGGATAAATCCATTCTTTCCCTTCTCTCTCCACGTTGGAAGTATCAGGAACCTCAATGGATTCCATCTCGCCGTTTTCGTTCAAGATTTGAAAAGTATAGCTCTTCTTGTAATTGCATCCCGCCCAATCAAAAAAAGCCGGAAGAAAGTACATGGTATCAAAAGCCTCCCGGCCTGCCCAACTGTTGAGTCCAGCTAATAAAAGTCAAGAAGGGAAGTGAGAAAAAACAGGGAACAGATGCG
>CANSSG010000017.1 GCA_947649615.1 uncultured Clostridia bacterium
TACCATCGTTAGAACTGTGCGCAGAAGCAAGCACCGGCATCGGCCCACGGCACTGTAGATAGAAAAACAAACTAAAGGCCGCAGCGAAAAATAATTACCCCCCGTAATAAATGAGGGATTTTTAAACCGCAGGTTTAAATGATTTTTTGGTTACTTTTTGTTCACACAAAAAGTAACCCCTGCCGCGCGGAGCGCGGCAAAAATTTATTGCTTTTTTGTGTTGGATTTGTTAGAATAACCCCGGCAAGGAGGTGCTTTCGTGACAATTAAAGATATCGCCCGCCTTTCGGGCTGCGGTGTGGCTACCGTGTCCCGCGTCCTGAACAATCACCCGGATGTTAGTCAGGAAACCCGCCGCAAGGTGATGGAAATCGTGGAAGCCAACGGCTTCCAGCCAAATAATAACGCCAAGCACCTCAAACAGCAGGCCGGTACCAGTATCGCCGTTATCGTTAAAGGCTCCCAGAATATGCTGTTCGCAGACCTGGTGGAGCGGATTCAGACCCTCCTGCGGGACGCAGGGCGGGATTCCTCGGTCTATTACCTGGATGAGGACGCCGACGAGGTGGCGTACGCCCTTAAGCTTTGCAGAGAACGGAAGCCCTTGGGCATCATGTTCCTCGGCGGCGACCTGAAGCTGTTCCAGGAACGCTTCCCACATATCAACGCGCCTTGTTTGCTGCTGACCAACAGCGCACAGCCGTTGGGGTTTGACAACCTTTCTTCCATTACTACCAACGACGAAGAGGCCGCTTACCAGGTGATCCAGTTTCTCGCCGGACGGGGCCACCAGCATATCGGCGTGCTGGGCGGGAATTGGTCCTGCGCGCAAATCAGCTACAGCCGCTTCCTGGGGTGCCGGAGGGCGTTCCAGGAGTTGGGCCTGCCCTTCGACGCGGAACGGCAGTGCGAGCCGTGCCGGTACTCTATGGCGGAAGCTTACGCCGCGACACGGCGGCTGCTGGGCCGCTGCCCGAAACTGACCGCGATCTTCGCCGTCAGCGACGTGATGGCTATGGGCGCCATCCGGGCTATGCGGGATTTGGGCAAACGGGTGCCTGATGACGTGTCCATCGTTGGCTTCGACGGAATCGCAATCGCCGACTTCTTGGTCCCCAGGCTTACTACCGTGCGGCAGAATACCCAGCATATGGCGGAAAGGGGCGTCGATGTGCTGCTGCGGAATATTGAACGGGGCGCCCACCCCGTTCATGAGGTGGTACCCTTCCAGCTTATCAGCGGCGAGAGCGTGGCCAGGCTGTCGCCAAGAATGAAGGACGCCCCCCCGCTCTGAGACCTTGTATCCCCACCTTTTTCATTTTCATCCTGAAAGGAGTTTGATTTCATCATGGAACTGAGAGAACTACTCGCGCAGATTACAGAGGAGCGTTTTCACCTGACGCCGGAAAAATGCGGGAACCGGCAGCTTTATACCGCCTTGCTGGCTTTGACCCAACATCTGACGGAGAAGCGGCCGGCCCCGGCGGTGGCGCGGAAGCTGTACTACTTCTCCGCCGAGTTTTTGATGGGCAAGCTGCTGGACAACAACCTCTTGGCCCTGGGCATCCATGGGCAGGTAAAAGAGCTGCTTGCCAAAATGGGAAAAGACCTGAGCGAGGTCGAGGACGCCGAGCCGGAGCCTTCCCTCGGCAACGGCGGCCTGGGGCGGTTGGCCGCCTGCTTCCTGGATTCTATCGCCGCGCTGGGCTTGCAGGGGGACGGCGTGGGGCTGAATTACCACTACGGGCTGTTCCATCAGAAGTTCGAGGGGAATAAGCAGGTGGAAACCCCGGACCCCTGGATGGAGGACGACAGTTGGCTGATCCCTACCGGCACCGTTTTTACCGTACCCTTCGGCGGGTTCGAGCTGAAGGCCGTGCTACGGGACATCGCCATACCCAGCGCTTACTGCGACAGGGCCAACCGGCTGCATCTGTTCGATGTGGAGGAGCCTGCCCAGCCGCCGGAATCGGGAATTGATTTTGATAAGACCGATATCGCCCATCAGATTACCAGCTTCCTCTATCCCGACGACAGCGATGAGGAGGGGAGGCTGCTGCGGGTCTATCAGCAGTACTTCATGGTGTCCGCCGGGGCGCAGCTTATCTTGAAGGAATTGGAGGAGCGGGGGTTCGCGCCGGATGAACTGGCCGGCCATGCCGTGGTCCAGATCAATGATACGCATCCGTCCATGGTCATCCCGGAATTGATCCGGCTGCTCATGGAGAAGGGGCTGTCCATGGACGAGGCCATCGGGCAGGTCGAGAGAACCTGCGCGTACACCAACCACACCATCCTGGCGGAAGCCTTGGAGAAGTGGCCGCTGGCCTTTATCGAAAAGGTGGCGCCGCAGCTGACGCCCATTATCAAGGAGCTGGACAAGAGGGCGCGGAAGGTCTCCGGCAACCCCGCCGTGGCCATCCTGGATGAGGATGGACTGGTCCATATGGCGCATATGGATATCCATTACGGGTATTCCGTCAACGGCGTGGCCGCGCTTCACACCGAAATCCTGAAAAAGGCGGAGTTGAAGGCCTTTTATGCCCTTTATCCGGAGAAATTCAACAATAAGACCAACGGCGTGACCTTGCGGCGGTGGCTGGAAGCCTGTAATCCGGAGCTGACCGCCCTTATCGACGGGTGCATCGGCGCCGATTGGCGGCAGCAGCCCGAAAAGCTGGAAGGGCTGCTGGCTTATGGGAACGACGGGCAGGTGTTGGGCAGGCTGCTGGCCGTGAAGCAGGCGGCAAAGGTGCGGTTCTGCGGGCAGCTTGAGGCGGCACAGGGCATCGCGCTGGACCCCCAGTCTGTCTTTGACGTGCAAATCAAGCGGCTCCATGAGTACAAGCGGCAGCAGATGAACGCGCTGTACGTCATCGACAAATATCTGGAAATCAAGGCCGGGCAGACGCCCGAACGGCCTGTCACCGTGATTTTCGGCGCGAAGGCCGCCCCGGCTTACGTCATGGCCAAGCATATCATCCACCTGATCCTCTGCCTGCAAAGGCTGATCGAAAACGACCCGCAGGTCCGGCCCTGGCTGCGGGTGGCGATGGTGGAAAACTATAACGTCACATGGGCGGAACGGCTGATCCCGGCGGCGGATATTTCCGAGCAGATTTCCCTCGCCTCCAAGGAAGCCAGCGGCACCGGCAATATGAAGCTGATGGCCAACGGCGCGGTGACCCTGGGGACCCTGGATGGGGCCAACGTGGAAATCGCCGAACTGGTCGGCCCGGAAAACATCTTTACCTTCGGCGCGCACAGCGACCGGGTCATCCGTCTCTACGACGCCAAGGGCGGCGAGCGGTACCGGGCGCTGGACTATTACCACACGCCCAAGGTGGAACGGCTGGTGGACTTCCTGCTCTCCCCGGAGCTGCTGGCGGTGGGCGACCCCCTGGCGCTGGCCGCGCTGTGGCGGGATATCAAGGGGAAGGACTGGTTTATGGCGCTGCTGGACCTGGAAGAGTATATCGCCGTCAAGGACCAGGCCGTGCGGCAGTATGCGGGCCGGGAGGCTTGGGCGCGGAAAATGCTCGTCAATATCGCCAAGGCGGGGTATTTCTCCTCCGACAGGACCATCCGGCAGTATAACGAGGATATCTGGCACCTGAGTTAGGGCGTGTTGACATTTTTCAAACAAGCCCTGACGTTCTGCAAAAGCGGCTTGGCGGGGGCTGGCCGTGCCGGGGAAAATACCTTTGCCGGGAATAACAGGAAAAAGAGGGGACGCTATGGAAGTCGTCAACAATAAAGAAGAAAAACCGTTGGAATTTTACTTGGAAAGGTTCCGGGAGATGGACCCCGCCGAAATGGCGGCGCGGTGCGGCCTGCCCTATGACGGCGCCGCCCGGGCCGTTTCCATGAACCTGCTGGGGGAAAGGTTTATCGTGACCCACCCGGATTATACCGTGGTGGGTCCCTCCCCCCTGACAAACGCGGAGCGGATTCTCTTCCTCCGCTACCTCCTGGACGGCAGGAAGGCGCAGCCCTTGGGACAGTACCTCACCTACCGCGAGTTTCCCTGGGGGGAGGTCTATTTGCAGCAGTTTACCGGGCGGTGCATCAAGCGCTTCGCGTTCTCCTACGGGAACAAGCTGGCGCTGCTGGACAGGATCATGGAAAGGCTCCCCGCCAAACGTCTCAGCCGCAGCGATTGCGGCTGGGAGGTGGAGCTGATGGAGGGGCTGGCGATACAATTCCTTCTGTGGGCGGGGGACGAGGAATTCCCGCCCAACGCCCAGATTTTGTTTTCCGATAATTTCCGCTACGCGTTTACCGCCGAGGACCTGGCCAACGTGGGGGATATCGTGCTGGGCCGGATGAAGAAAATCGGGGCGGCGTTGCAGGGCGGCTGAAAAAATTCTTGTAAAGCTTTGTGAAAGTTGTTGCAATCTGCGGCCGTATGGTGTATGATAGCCCTGTCAGCCAGGGTGAGGGCCTTGGCTCCCAATTGAATAGGATTGGTAGAGTAAGCATGGCGCGTAAAGTGGCAAGCGGCTGGGAAGTTGCCCTTGCACGAAAGGCCCCCGCGAAATAGGGCCTACGATGCCATGCTGCATCCGCTACCAGGCGGCGCCTTGCGCCGCCAGGACCGTCGTTTTTGACGACGTCCCTGCGCGTTTCCAGGATGTTGTATGCCAATCTTGGCCGTTTGACACGGCTTAGGTTGGCATATTTTATTCCTGGCGCCCTGGGCAGCCCAACTTTACCTCCCTAACACCAGCCCCTTCGGGCGGAATTTTAAGGAGGACACGCAAATGGAGCGTAACCAAAATCAAAAAACAGCCCTCAAAAAAACCTTTTCCACCCAGAACCTCGTCATGATGGCCGCACTCATCGCTATGCAGATTATCCTCGCCCGCTTCCTCAGCATCCAGGCCAGCGACACCCTGCGCATCAGCTTTGAGAGCATCCCCGTGATCCTGGCCGGCATGTGGCTCGGACCCATCCCCGGCGCGATTGTGGCCGTAGTGGCCGATTTCCTGGGAACCATCCTCAGCGGCTACGGCACATGGTTCCCGCCCCTGGTGCTTGGACCCCTGTCTGTGGGCATCCTCAGCGGCATCAGCACCAAGTATATCTTCCGCAGCCCGCTGGCCGAAACCAGGGACGCCTGGAAGGTGGCCGTGGTTGTCGTTATCCTGGGCATCCTGAACAGCTTTGTCTTCGGCCTTATCGGCAGCACCCTCTATAGCTGCATCATGGTCAAGCAGGATACCACCATCTTCTGGGTCCTGCTGGGAACCAACCTGGTGCAGCGGCTGGCAACCAAGCCCCTGACCATCGCCGTCAACGCCGTGGTGGTCACGATCGTCAACCGCGCCGTCTATAAGCCGGTGGTGCGGCGGCTCGTTTCCCGGGCATAATACTTTAAGAAATCAGGTAATTTCAATATGACCTACGAAGAAGCGCTTCAGTACATCCACTCCGTAAACTGGGTGGGCAGCAAGCTGGGCCTGGAACGGACCCAGGTGCTTTTGGGCAAGCTGGGCAACCCCCATGAAAAGCTGAAATTTATCCACATCGCCGGAACCAACGGCAAAGGCTCCACCGCCGCGATGCTCTCGTCGATTCTTGAGAAGGCCGGGTACCGGGTGGGATTGTATACCTCGCCGTTTATTAACCGCTTCAACGAGCGGATGCAGGTCAATGGGCGGCAGATCCCCGACGGTACGCTGGCGGAACTCACCCAGCGCATACAGCCCTACGCCGACGCTATGGAGGATTCCCCTACGGAATTCGAGCTTATTACCGCCCTCGCTATGGAATACTTCCTGGGGGAGCGGTGCGAAATCGTGGTGCTGGAAACCGGCATGGGCGGCGAGCTGGATTCTACGAACGTCATCCGCACCCCGGAAGCGGCGGTCATCACCGCCATGGGGCTGGACCATGTGAAGGAATTGGGACCCACGATGGCCGATATCGCCCGGGCGAAGGGCGGCATCATCAAAGAGGGCGGCGCGGTGGTCAGCTATGGCGGGAACCCGGAGGCCGACGCCGTGTTCGCGGACATCTGCGGGAGGAAGCATGCTTCCCTGCGCCAGCCGGATTTCGGGCAGATTGTACCCGGTGCGTTTGACTTGGACGGCCAGAGTTTTTCCTATGGCGGGTGGCACGGGCTGCGCATCCCGCTGGCGGGGCGCTACCAGATGAACAACGCCGCCGTGGTGCTGGAGACTGTAAGCGTCTTGCGGGAGCGGGGCTGGCGGATTCCTGATGAAGCCGTTCGGGACGGCATGGCGCAGACACGCTGGCCCGCACGGTTTGAGGTGCTGCGCCGGGCGCCTGTGTTTATCGTGGACGGCGGGCATAACCCGCACGGCATCCAGGCTACGGCGGAAAGCTTGCAGCGGCTCTTCCCCGGCCGGAAATTTACCTTCGTCACCGGCGTGATGGCGGACAAGGACGTGGAATCTATCCTGGGGTTGATTGTGCCTTTGGCGGAGCAGTTTTTCACCGTCCGCCCCAACAACCCCCGCGCCATGAAGGCGGAGGAGCTGGCAAGCCGCATTTCCGCTTTGGGCGCGAAGGCCACCCCATGCGGAAGCGTGGCGGACGGCGTGGCAAAAGCCATTGCGGCGGAAGGCGCGGACGGCGTGGCCTGCGCGTTGGGCTCGCTGTATATGAGCGGCGAAGTGCGGGAGTGCTTCTGAAAGCGGGGAGGCTAATATGAAGCGGAGGATGTCCAGCATCCCCCTGATGCTGGAATATGTGTCCGGCCTGGCGTCCCATCCGGGAGATAAAAGCGCCGTGGAACGGATTCTCGCCCATGAGGACTATCAATTTGAACTGCGGCGGTACGGGATTCCCTCTGCGGCCCACTTGATTGACTACTTTTCCCGCTTGACTACAATCGCGCCGGAGGAAATTCCCGATTTGAGCGATAACCACCGGCGGAATTCCCTCCGGGAGAAGCATGGCGAGTGGCTGGACTGCGTACAAAACCCCCAAAAGTATGCGGAGCGCTGCCACCGGACGGAAGCGCTGTTCACGGACGGCTTCCTGGCGGATATGCAGCGGCGGCTCACGGCGCTGTTCCCCAGGGGGACCGGGATGATTCCAGACCCGGCGGTGGTGTCCACCCTCAGCTTTGGGCGGTCCTTCGGCTACGCCCACGAAGGGGCGTTCCATCTGGATTTGTTCGGTATAGAACGCTGCTGTTCCTTGGAGGACCTGCCCCGGACCGTCCTCCATGAGATGCACCATCTCCAGCTTCTCCATATGGCGGAAGCCGCCGGCAATTCCTATGACAGCTTCAGCCTGCTGGAGCAGTATATTCTCGGCTTCGCCTGGGAGGGGCTGGCGGTGAAGTTCTGCAACAACGCCGAGGGCGTTGTCTCACGGCGGATAGAGCCGGAACAGCCGCCTAACCTGCAGGTTCCAGCCCTGCCGGTGCTCAATGAACATTTTCAGGAGCATTTCCACCTCTTCTGCGACACCGTGAGCCGCATCAAGGCCGGGGATTTTACCAGGGAGGATATGGAGCGGCAATACAGGCAGGTGTGGATGAACCCTTACCTTTACGGCGAAAAACCCTTGGAGCAGATGGCGGTTTACAGCTTCGGGAACGAATTGTACGGCTGCGTTTACGACGCCTTCGGGCTGGACGCGGTATTTGAGTGCTTCTATCACCCCGCGCGGCTGGCTGGCTATTTCAACCGGGCGGGCTGCGGCTGGGCCATCCCCTGAGGGTGGGGCGTTGTAGGGTTGCACAAGGATATTGTTAAATTTTTGTCATATCTCACCCTTGCAAATATTTCCGGGATTTGATACAATTTGAATGTAAGTTGGGGCGGGATGGTTATGCCCCAAAACCTGCGGCGGGGGCCGCGCCTGATTTTTGTTATTGGCGCCGGGGTCGCGGACGATTGAAGCGCGGCGTCAAAATATAATTTTTCCCGGGGGTGGTGAAGTATCCCGGGAAACAAGGAGGATTCCTATGGCAATCGAATTTAAGGACGGCAAGTATGTTGACCCGGTAACCGGGCGGGTGACCCTCGATCCCACCGAATATAAGGACTGGCAGATCGCGGAAGAAGCGGAGCGCACACTCCCCCCCGTGGATGAGTTCCGCGAGAAGCTGGGCCTCCTGCCCGAAGAAATCATCCCCTACGGCAAAACGCCTAAGCTGGACTTCATCAAAATTATGAACCGCCTGAAGGATAAGCCCGACGGCAAGTTTATCGAAGTGACCGCCATTACCCCCACCCCCCTGGGCGAGGGTAAGTCCACCGTATCCCTGGGCCTGGTGGAAGGCCTGGGCAAGCTGGGCAAGAACGTGGGCGGCTGCCTGCGCCAGCCCTCCGGCGGGCCTACCATGAACGTCAAGGGTACTGCGGCCGGCGGCGGCAACGCCCTGCTCATGCCCATGACCGAGTTCTCCCTGGGTCTCACCGGCGATATCAACGACATCATGAACGCACATAACCTGGCCATGGTGGCGCTGAACGCGCGTATGCAGCACGAGCGCAACTACGACGACGAGCAGCTGGCCAAGCGCGGCCTCAAGCGGCTGGATATCGACCCCAAGCGCGTGGAGATGGGCTGGGTCCTGGACTTCTGCGCCCAAGGCCTGCGCAATATCATTATCGGCGTGGGCGGCAATAAGGACGGCTACCTGATGGAGTCCAAGTTCGGCATTGCCGTCGGCTCCGAACTGATGGCAATCCTGGCCGTCGCCACCGACCTGAAGGATCTGCGCGAGCGTATCGGCAAGATCGTCGTGGCCTACAACCGCAAGGGCGAGCCTGTGACCACCGAGGACCTGGAAGTCGCCGGCGCCATGACCGCCTGGATGCGCAACTGCATCAACCCCACCATGTGCTACACCGTGGAGCATCAGCCCATGCTGATCCACGCCGGCCCCTTCGCCAACATCGCCATCGGCCAGTCCTCCGTCATCGGCGACCGGCTGGCCCTGAAGCTGTTCGACTACCATGTCACCGAGTCCGGCTTCGCCGCCGACATCGGCTTTGAGAAGTTCTGGAACGTCAAGAGCCGTCTCAGCGGGCTGACCCCCAACGTCTCCGTGCTGGTGGCTACCATCCGCGCCCTCAAGATGCACGGCGGCGGCCCCACCGTGGTTGCCGGACGGCCCCTGCCCGAGGAGTACACCAAGGAGAACCTGGAGCTGCTGGAGAAGGGCTGCGAGAACCTGTTCCATCACGTCAACACCATCAAGAAGTCCGGTATCGTTCCCGTGGTCTGCATCAACCAGTTCTACACCGATACCGAAGAGGAAATCAAGCTGATCCGCCGCCTGTGCGCGGAGCGCGGCGTCCGCTGCGCCCTGAGCAACCACTGGCGCCTGGGCGGCGAGGGCGCCATTGAGCTGGCCCAGACCGTCGTGGAAGCCTGCGAGGAGAAGAGCGAAATCAAGTTCCTCTATCCCCTGGAGATGCCCCTGCGCGAGCGCGTGGAAATGATCGCCAAGGAAGTTTACGGCGCGGACGGCGTGGATTGGGCGCCCCTGGCCCTGGAGAAGGCCAAGCGCTTCGAGTCCGATCCCAAGTATGCCGATTACTGCACCATGATGGTTAAGACCCACCTGTCCCTCAGCCATGAGCCGAGCTGGAAGGGCGTTCCCAAGGGCTGGCGCCTGCCCATCCGCGACATCCTGGAATACGGCGGAGCCAAGTTCCTCTGCCCGATGGCCGGCACCATCTCCATGATGCCCGGCACCAGCTCCGATCCGGCGTACCGCCGTATCGACGTCGATACCGAGACCGGCAAGGTTTCCGGCCTGTTCTAATTTTGTTCCCCACCCCCTGGCGGCGTACCGCCGCCGGGGGGGTTAGAACCTGTATTCACAGGCGATTGACGCCGTCTGGGCGGGTCTTTTGCCGTCCTGCTGCGTTAAAAAATCTTGAAATACACAAAGTATTCCTGGGATTTTTTGCCTTGCAGGGCGGCAAAATCCCTCGCCCATCCGGCATCCCCGCCTATGAATACAGGTTCTTATTTGCAGGGATTGGCGGGAACCGGCGTCAGCGTATCTCCAGCATAAACGCAACGCCCAGCTTGAAGCCTTCACGGAAGTTGGCGTAATCGCGGAAATGCGCCACCTTTTCCCAATCGTCTTGGTGGCGTTTGATAAATTCTTCCCCCAGCGCTTCCACAATCGCGTCCCGCACCGCGCGCTCTTTTAAGCGCAGCGAAAACGGCATGGCCTCCTGTACCTTGCCCGGCGCATAGGCGCTGTTGTATATGTCTTGTAAGATGCTCATACGTATTCTCCTTTTTATTCGTATTTTGCGAGTGCATAAGACAACTCTACTCGTATATTGAGAATTTGTCAAGGTGTTTTTATGTTTTCAAAGGATTTATTTGGAAAAAGAATTTTTGAAATTCGAAAATTGAATTGCGAGACGCAAAAGGCTTTTGGAGAAGCGATTGGTATGAGCAGTAATAACCTTTGCGAGGTGGAAGCAGGGAAAAAGACGACCACTGCTGAAAAAATTGCACTGATATGCAAACACTACCATGTCTCCGCCGATTACCTTTTGGGGCTGTCGGATGATGTCAACGGAGGGGTTGAGCGGTGGAGCGGGGAGGAGCCTTAAGCCGCGCCGCCGTTCCGCCGGAGTTTGCCGGCGGAGCGTATCCGCCAGAGATTCCGTCCCCTGGCGGCCCGGGGTATTGAGGGGAATGGACGGGCTGCCAGGCCGCAGCGTAAAATAAAGCACGGCATGCAGGGGTCCTTAGGGCGGCGCAGCCCCCTAAGCGGTTTTTTGGGGTACTTTTTGTCCGTACAAAAAGTACCCGGGGCGTTTGAGGGCGGGAAGCCCTCAAGGCTTCCGGCAAGAAAAATTTTTCCCGCGCCCCTCCGGGCGCGATTATGACGCGAAGATGAAAGGAGCAAAAATATGGATTTTGCACAGGCGTCTTGTACGGAATTTGTAACGGTTTTGGCCTCCAATGCCCCGGTTCCCGGCGGCGGCGGGGCTTCCGCCCTGGTGGGGGCCATCGGCACCGCCCTGGGCAATATGGTCGGCTCCCTGACGGTGGGCAAGAAGAAATACGCCGATGTAGAAGAAGAAATCATCGCGCTGAAGGCGAAGTGCGACAGCCTCCAAAAGGAGCTGCTGGAGCAGATTGCCCTGGACGCCAAGGGCTTTGAGCCGCTGGCGAAGGCCTACGGGATTCCGAAGGACGACCCCTCCCGCGGCAAGGTGCTCGAGGAGGCCACCATCGTGGCCTGCCAGGTGCCTGTGAAGATTATGGAGCTTTGCTGCGAGTCCCTGGAAGCCATCAAGGTCTTCGCGGAGAAGGGCAGCAGGCTGGCCGTCTCCGACGCGGGCTGCGGCGCGGTGTGCGTCAAGGCCGCCCTCCAGGCCGCCTCCCTGAACGTGTTCATTAACACCAAGACCCTCCAAAACCGGGAACTGGCAGAGGAAATGAACCAGAAATGCCTGGGTATGCTGGATAAATACTGCGCAATGGCTGACGGTATTTTTGAGACCGTTAAGGCCGGGTTCTTTAAGTAATTCGAAGGAGAGAGGAAGAAATTATGGCTAAACAGCTTTTAGGCAAAGAAGTAAACGCCGCCCTCAACGCCCGCATCATCGCTGACTGCGAGGCGGTCAAGGCGAAGGGCGTCAATCCCACCCTGGCAATCGTCCGCTGCGGCGAGCGTCCTGACGACCTCAGCTACGAGCGCGGCGCCACCAAGCGGGCGGAAACCCTGGGCGTGGCCGTAGAGAAGGTGGTCCTCCCGGAAACCGTCACGAAGGAAGATCTGCTGAAGGTTATCGACGAGATTAACGCGAATGACAAGATCCACGGCGTTCTGCTGTTCCGCCCCCTGCCCAAGCACCTTAAGGCCGACCAGGACGAAATCTGCAACCGCCTGGACCCCCGCAAGGACGTGGACGGCATGACCGACCTGTCCAACGCCGGCGTGTTCATGGGGAAAGAGCTGGGCTTCGCCCCCTGCACCCCCGCCGCCTGCATGGAAATCCTGGACCACTACGGCATCGACTGCACCGGGAAGAAGGCGGTGGTTATCGGCCGCAGCCTGGTGGTGGGCAAGCCCGCCGGGATTATGCTTATGGGCAAGAACGCTACCG
The DNA here is from genome assembly GCA_947649615.1 of uncultured Clostridia bacterium. Lineage (GTDB taxonomy): Bacteria > Bacillota > Clostridia > Oscillospirales > Oscillospiraceae > Pelethomonas. Next base: position 12,075 of record CANSSG010000017.1, read on the forward strand.
TAACCACCTGCCACACCCGGACGAAGGATGTGCCTGCCGTGGCCCGGGAAGCCGATATCCTGGTTTCCGCTGCCGGTGTGCTGCACAGCCTGACCAAGGAGTATGTGCGGCCCGGCCAGATCGTTATCGACGTGTCCATCAACTGGGACGAGGCCAAGGGCGGCATCGCGGGCGACGCCGTGTATGAGGAAGTGGAGCCGGTCGTTGAGGCGATCACCCCCGTCCCCGGCGGCGTGGGCGCCGTGACTACCTCCGTGCTGATCGGGCATGTGGTGGAGGCGGCCAAGCGCACCCTTGGCTGATGGGGGGCGTTTTTATTGGCAAACAAGAAAAACGAGGGCATTAGCAGCGTAAATATTATCCGTATTTTTCTTTTGGCGTCCTCGGCGGCCTACTTTATTGCCGCCGTGGTTTTGGGCTTGGCCGATGGCGCGATGCTGCCCGGGCTGGCCCAGATATTGATGTCCCCCGCCCAGCTTACCAAAGATTATTTTGAGATCGGCAGCATTTCCGGCACGTTTCTCAACGTCTCCCTGGTAGGCTTTGTGTGTGCGGCCATGGCCTGCCTGCCTGGGGCTGTGGTCAATGGCGGCACCATCGCGGCTTATTTCCTGACCACCGGGTTCTCCTTCTGGGGCATCAATTTCTTGAATATGTGGCCCTTTTTCCTGGGGGTCATGGTTCATGCCCTGGTGCGCCGGGAGCCGTTCCCGAAGTATGTGAACCTCGCCATGTTCGCTACCGCGCTGTGTCCCTTTGCCAGCGAGCTGCTGCTGCGCTACCCGCGTAGCGAGGGGGCGCCCGGCGTGACCCTCCCCGGCGTGGCGCTGATGCTGGCAGTGGGTATGCTCATTGGCTTTATGACGCCCGCTATGGCGGCGCATTCCCCCAACGTACATAAGGGGTACGATTTGTACTCCGCCGCCCTGCCGGGGGTGCTGCTGGGGCTGTTCGGGGTGGCCGTGCTGTATAAGACGCTGGGCCATGAGGTCCCCGCTATTACCGCTACCCTGGGCGGTAGCCATCCGGGGGTCGTGTGGACCTTCTGCGGGGTTTTCTTCGGGCTGTGCGTACTGGCGGGCTTTTGGCTTAACGGGAAGAGCTTCAGGGGATATGCCGGCCTGCTCAAAGATACCGGCCACAAGGCGGACTTTGTGGCCAAGTACGGACCCGGCCTTGCCATTATGAATTTCGGGTTCTATGGGCTGATGATTACGGCGTATTATATTTTGGTGCGCGGGTCCTTTAACGCTGTGACGATAGGTATTATCTTTTGTATGGTCTGCTTCGGCGCGGCGGGGGCGCACCCCGGCAATATTTGGCCGATCATGGTGGGGTATGTGTTGTTTTCCTGCTTTGCTACCTACTGTCTCGGCGGGGTGTTCCCGGTGAATGCCCAGGCGATTCTGGTCGGGCTGTGCTTCGCCAGCGGGCTGGCGCCTATTGCAGGGAATTACGGCTGGTGGGCCGGTATCCTGGCGGGGGGGATGCACTATTTTTTAGTGACTTCCATTCCGGCTATTCACGGGGGGTTCAGCCTGTATAACGGCGGGTTTACCTCCTTGGTGATTGCAACCATTCTGGTGCCGCAGTTGGAGACCTTCTGCAAGACCAAGGCCCAGCGGCTGGAGGCTAAGAACCAGGCGAAATAATTTGGATGCCATAAGGAGCGATGCAAGATGACCAAGCAAACCATGCGGGCGGAAGTTGCCGCGCGGGTAAAGAATTTATCTCCCACCTACTGCCGGGAAGCCGATGCGGCTATATGCCGCTGCGTCACCCAGTCTCAGCCATACCAGCAGGCTAAGACGGTGTTCTGCTATGTGGGCAGGGAGAGGGAGATTGACACCATGGCGCTGCTCCGCGCCATACTGCGGGACGGGAAGGTCTTGGCGGTGCCGCTGTGCCTGCCGGAGAAGGGGCGGATGGAAGCGAGGAAAATTGCGGGGCTGGGCGATTTGGTCAGTGGGCGCTTTGGAATTTTGGCGCCCAAGCTGGACTGTCCCGTGGCCGCTCCGGAGGAGATTGACCTGGCAATCGTCCCATGCTGCACGGGCAACGCCACAGGGCAGCGTTTGGGCTACGGCGGCGGCTATTATGACAGGTACCTGCCCCAGACTAGGTGTCCTACTATGCTCCTGTGCCGCCACCAGTTGGAGCGCAGCGACATCCCGGTAGACGGGCATGACGTCCAGTTGGACTACTTTGTTACCGAACGCGGGGTTGTTAGGTGCAAGACGGAGGATTAGGTTTACGGGGGGCATTCTTTTCTTTGTGAACAAAGAAAAGAATCAAAAGAAAAACTTTTGCCTGCCCGATGGGCCTTGTGCTTCGGTACCTGCGGTGTGGGATGGTTCTCCTTTACCGGAAGTGCCAGGGGGCGCGGAACCTTGTTCCGCGCCCCTTTATTTTTGTGCTCTATGATTGGCCGCACGGCTTCCGCCGTGCTGGGGGGCGCGCCTAAAGGACTGCGCTGGTTGCTGTTGGATTGGGAGTGGGTGGGGCGGGGAACCAGTAATAGGCCCGTTCCGCGTTCTCCTTACGCAGTTCGCCGCCGCAGTGCTCCGCTACCCGGCGGGACGCCGTATTGCTTGGGTAGACCGTGACGAGGATGTCCTCGTGTATCCCCATCTGCCGGGCTTCTGCCAGGAGCAGCTTCAGCAGCGCGTTCCCATAGCCCTTGCCCCGCTGGGCGGCATCTATGGCGTAGCCAATATGCCCGCCAGCCTCCCGCAGCTTGTCCGTCAGCCTGTGCCGCAGATTGCCCTGCCCGACGGGGATGCTGCCGTCCATGAGCCAGAAGGTGCTGGCGGGGACCATCCAATCCTCCAGGCCAATCCCCTGCGCCATGTCCACATGGCGGCGCAGCCAAGCGGGAAAGTCCGCATATTCTATGCCGTGGGCTTTGTTGATAAAGCCGTTTTCATTTGCGCCAATTCTTTGGAGCATGTCGTAAAATTCCCGCCCATCTTCCAGGGAGACGGCTTTCAGGTATAACATGAAATTCCCTCCTGTCGTATCCTGCGGGACGCGGCCCGAGGATAAAGCTACCTGATTATACCATAGCGCATACCTTTATGCAACTGTGAAACGTGAAAAGGGTACTATACATCTCCGACGGCAGTGTGCTAAAATAGAAAGGACAAAACCAACTGATAGGAGGACGCCGCTATGCTGATTTTACGGGATATCTCCTTTTTGTGGTCGATGCTCCATACTGTCGTACTGTTTTTGATTCTGTTCGAGCCGCGTTGCACCTGGCGGACCGCCCTGACGGTGGGCTTTGCCGGGGTCGGAACGCTGTTGATTGTCAATGTGCTGCTGATGTACCATTTTGGCGGCGGCATCATCATGAGCGTATCGTTCTTCACTTGTACAGTCCCTACGCTGCTCATATTCTTCCTGCTTTCCAAGTACAGGGACGGCCGGTTTTTCTTCCTGTTCTGCCTGACGGATACGATGTGCTTTTGGGTGCTTCAGATCACTAACCTTTTGGACCGTGCAACGGGAAGCACCTATGCCGTCATGCTTTTGTCACGGCTAGCTTCCTTCCCGCTGGTGGAGTGGATATTCTGGAAATACCTGCGCCGTCCCTACATGGAACTGCAAAACAAGCTGACCCGGGGTTGGTGGATGTTCGCCGCCATCGGTGGAACGTACTATCTTTTGATGATGGCCACCGCCATACCGGTAGGCGCGGCCATGCCAGACCGGATGGGGATGATCCGCTTGTTCCTGGTGATGCTTCTGATGCCGCTGACCTATCTGACAATCCTCAACTCCCTGTGGCGGCAGATGCAGATTTATGAGGGCGCCTGCCAACTGGACATCCAGCGCCGGGATTACCGCGCCATCCAGCAGAAGATGGAGCTTGGCCGCATGTTCCGCCACGACACGCGCCATCACCTCCTGGTTCTGGACGGCATACTTCAGCAAGGGGATACGGCTTCCGCCCGCCAGTATATCCAATCGCTCCGGGGCAAAATCGCCAGCCTGAGCGAAACCAACTGGTGCGCCAACCACGCGGTTAACGCCGTCCTATCCGGCTACATTGTCCAGGCGGAGGAAGCCGGGTGCCAGATGAAAGTAAAAATCCGCATCCCCCGCACACTTCCCTACGGCGAACTGGATCTGTGCATCATCCTGGCCAACGCCCTGGAAAACGCAGTCCAAGCCTGCCGCGACAACGGCGAAGGGGACCGGTGGATCAACGTACAGTTAGAGATGACGGATACCCTCCGCTTCACCCTCTCGGTAGAAAACGCCTGCCCCCAGCCGGTACTATTTGACGAAAACGGCTTCCCCGTACCTACCGGCCAGGCCCCCGGCGAGCATGGCCTGGGCCTTCGGAGCGTACGCGCGTTGATTGACCGCTACGGCGGCCTGTTCCGCTGCCGCTGGGAGGACGGCCAATTCAACCTGCGGGCAGTCCTGTTCCCGCCGGAAACAAACAAGCCCTAGAAAAGCAGTACCGTCACCGGGCAGAAATCCTGGAACAGCAGTGGCCTTAGTCTCGAGGCAAAAGTTCTTTTTGATACTTTTTCTTTCAAGAAAAAGTATGGCTTCTTGCTAATAAAACAACAGCCGCCAGGGAAGGACAAGCCTTCCCTGGCGGCTGTTGTTTCATTCCACGGCCCGCAGCCCCTCCATGGTCTCCCGCAGCCGTTCCAGCAGCGCCTCCGGCAGAGGCAGCCGCTCCATTTCCGGCCCGTTTGCCGCCAGCCGGTTCCGCACACCCATAAACACCCCGTCCAGAAACACGGACGAATACTGCCACTCCCCCCGCAGGCAGGCCAGCAGGCTCAGCGCCCCGGAGGACAGCGCAGGGGCCACATAGGGCTTGAATCCCAGCTTCCGCATATCCAAATTAGCGTGTTTGGTTTGCTCGGTCAGTTCCCGGGAGAGTGCGCCGTCGTACCGCGCAATCGAGTTCGCCGCCACCAGCCCCTCGCCGTGGGGTCCAAAAACCCGCCCGTCGTCAAGGAAACCAGCATACCTGGGGTCCCGCTGCGCGTAGTACTTCGCCCTGGCGTACATGACCCCCAGCCCAAACCCCCGCACCTGATGGGGGAAAAGCCCCAGGCAGTCCAGCACCCCGTCCGCATTCTGATTGCTCTCCGCCAGCACGGCGCGGCAGAGCTGATCCACCGGGTCGCTGACCACGCAGAACATGCCTTGAAATTTCTGCTCTCGGGCCATCTTCCCATAGCTGGCCGCCAGCGGCCGGTTCAATTCATACTGTGCCATGCGCACGTCGCCGCTTTTCACGGCGGTATCAGGCACAAACCGGGACGCGCAGAACAAGAACACGTCGCAGTCAAAAACCTCCTCCGGCTTCACAATATGAACCCTTGGGGATTCCACCGCAATCTGATTTAACTCAAACTCCCACCGTTCCGGCACATTTTCCCGCAAATCGCAGATCCCCAGCGAGGACACCACGTCCCCCCCCATCAGCCGCAGCCCCATGGCCAGCGTACTGCCCACGTCGCCAAGGGCCAGCAGGTTGACCCGGTAAGCTTTTTTCTTCAGCGGCAGTTCCAGCAATTCCTCCCACCTGGGATGCTCCCTATTCACAGCCCTCACCCGGCCCCCGGCGGCGGCGTGGGCCAGTTCCTCCGGCAGCTCCGGCGCACCGTCCGAAACCGCCAGCGTCTCCGCGCCCTCCCGGCTGGAAAACTGGGCGGGATGCGTCACGGCAAAGGTTTCCCGCCCGGCTAGCGGCGTCCTGCGGAACAGCCAGAGGACGTCCCCCGCGTCCGGCAGCGCATCCAGGGGCTTCCCGGGAAGCGGCGCCTCCCCGCACAGTACATGGTTTTGAAACAAGGAATAAAACATACGCATCACCCAATCACAATTTTTACACTGGCCTGGAGCCGTTTGAGCATCTCGATGTCGTTGTCGAGATAAGCCGACGCGGCCCTGTTCAAGTCATAGGCCATACAGCTCCCTTTATCCGGGCAGAGGGGCAGGATCACCGCTTCGCTTAACCGGCTGAGGGTCAGATTCCTGGCAAACAGCGCCCGGTACTCCGTCTCCAGGGTAAGCAGGATATCCCTGGCGTTTTCCAGGCAGCACAAGCTGAGATGGTACGTGGAGCCGTCGGCGCAGTCCTCGCTGAAATCCGGCGCGGCGTAGGGAAAAATCCGGTTCACCGCCGGCTGAAGCCCCCCGGCCATCGGCTCGGGCCGCCGCACGGTGTCCCCGCCGATAAAGGGGTACAAAGTGGATTCCACAAACCGCATCCGCAGGTTGGGCAGATAGTACACGCTGTCAATAGGATACCCCAGCTGCTCCATCGTGTCCCGTCCCATGCCCGTCAGGTATCCTACCAACACCTGCCGCACAGCCGTCCCGGTTTCCGCCAGCAGCGGCGCAATCCGGTGGATCCGCTTCCCGTCGTGAAGCATATCGTCCACCAGGATGACCGGCCGGTCAAAGGCCCGGATGGTCCGCACCTGGTCCTCCAGGGGCGAATAGAAGGGATAGGCTTCCACAGAAAACCTGGAAAGGTCCGGCTCGTACACCTTATCCGTGTGGAGGGTTTTGGTGACGGTATTCGGCACGGCCACCCCCCGCAGGATTTTCCCGAAGGGGACGCAGATGCACTCGCCCAATACCCTTGGCTGGGCAGGCTGGGGAGCCACGCCGTTGCAGGCGGCAATCCGCCGCAGCAGCCTTTGGTATACCACCCCTGCCGACATGGACAGCACCAGGCACCCGGGGTACAGCTCCGTCAGCGCCTTTTGCAGCTTCCTGTGGGCGGCGGCCACCGCCGAAAGCACCCGCGGATTCGCGTTCAGCGGCGCTTTGATCGTCGTTTCCACGTTCCGCGTAAGGACGATCGGCCTGCGCATATCCACCACCAGCAATTCCTGGTCACGGTCCCGGACCGGCGCCGGGACGAAGCCCTGCAAATCCATGACCTCCCGCACATACCCCACCGAAGCCTCGGCGGGACAGTACAGGGCGAAGGTAAACTCCTGTCGCAGGGCGGTGGTAAGCACCTCCGTCAAGAGGAACTGGCACAAATCCAGCTGCGCCGGGGATTTCGGCACATAGATGCCGCTGATGACCAGCACCCGCCCCCCGGTCTCCCGGCGGATGAACGCGGAAAGCTGGGCATTCCCCAGCCTGGAAAAGAGCTGCTGGGATTCCAGGCAGCGGTAGCTGGCAAAGCCCAGGGCCGCGTCCCCCCGCCGCAATACGCACAGGTGGTCGCCCAGCCTCCCCAGGGTTTCACACAGCCACTCGGGGTCGGGATGGCCCGCCAGCACCGTCTGGCGCAGGGCGTCCCCCACATCCTCCGACAGCGCCGCGTACCGCTGGAAATGTAGCTCATCCAACCGCAACAGCGGCTTATCCTGGGGTTCCCGGAGGTACAGCCCGTGGCGGTAGATAAACTCCTGGGCCACCGGGTCGATCAGGTTAGAGATGTCCCGCCCCTGGTCGATGGCCTCCCGGATGCGGGTGGAGCTGATTTCCTCCAAGTGGGTCGGCAGCTTCAGCTCCGTAACCCGTCCGGTAATGGCGCTGTAGTCATGGGGGTCGGCCCTGCCGCTCTGGTCCCTGCGGAAGATGATGTGGTGGAGGGTGTGGATAGAATTTTCCTCCGGCTGTTTGCGGTAAGAGGACGCGTTTGCCACCACGTCGCTCCCGGCAACAATGGAGACCTCCCGGTCCGGGAACGCCGCCCGCAGCGCGGCAAGATTTTCAGGATTGGCGATATTCACCGGGAAATTTTCCGGGAAGATATGCACATGGAACTGGTCCGCCGTAGAGATAGACGCCAGCCGCCGCCGCACCCGGTGGGGCTGCGTCTTTTTAGACCAGGAAAATTCGTCAATCGCCAGCAGCACCTCATACCCCAAATCCCGGATCGCCTGGACAATGCCTTTGTGGGACAAGGTAAAGGGGTCGAAGGTTCCGGGGAAGAAGGCCACGGGCCTGGGTTCCTCAAACCGGAACCCGCCGTATAAAATATCCTGCTCCGTAAGGAACCGGTACACCCTGCCCAGCATGGCGGCGCGGTAGTAGAAGGTCAGCTCCTCCCCCTGGTCCTCCCGCAGAAGGGCCAGGATTTTTTTCAGCGTCAGGAGGAACGCCCTGCGCTTTTCATGGACGCCCAGTATCTCAGAGCCGAACACATGCCGCCCCAGGACGAACAGCGCTTCCTGCCGCACCTCGGCCCGGAAGCCCGCCAGCCCCTTGAGCAGCATGCCCAGCAGCCGCTCCCTGCGGCGGCGGTAGACCGCATCCTCTTCCGGGAAGCGGACGCGGTAGACGTCATACTCCTCATAGACAACCCCCACGGCGTCCAAAGCGGCGGCGGCGACGCGGCTGTTGGAGGAGCAGAGGGAGTCGTCCAGTTCGCTGAGGATTTCCTCCATCTGCACCGGCGGCAGCCACAAGCAGAACCGCCCCAGGTAGCCCGGGATATACTTGGCGAATTCCTGCTGCCCGATTTCCAGCCCCCGGCACAATTCCACGGCCACCTCGTTGCGCTCCTCGGCGGACAGCAGCCCAGCGATGGACAGCAGGGCGTTCCCCGCCGCGTGGCGGACGGTGACCCGGTCGCTGACCTTCACAAGGTTGGTCAAATGGGTCGCGATGTGGAGCAGGCTCCCCCCGCCGGACTGGGCAAGCTGGGCCAGCAGCCGGATATTGACTTCCTTCAAAATCCACGGCGTAGCGGTCTTCAGGTTGTCGAGGAAAATCTCCGACACCGCCTCCCTGGGCAGGAACAGGGAGCCGCCCCGCCCGGCAACGTCCGACACCGCCTGTTCCCGCAGCAGCGCCAGGGTGCCGCAGCCGCTGCAGTTCACCTCCCGCAGGGCGTTGAGCAGCACGTCCTGGGTAGAGACGGCGGAGCGCAGGTAGTCCAGCAGCAGCACCGCCGCCGTGCGCACAGTGACATCCCGCCGCCCGGAGAGGGCCTGGGCGAAGGCCAGCAGGTCATAGCGCTGGGGGTCTGCCAGAACCTCCACCGGCAGGGCGGTCGCGGTCTCCAAAAGCTGGAAGGCGGTCTCATCCTCCAGCCGCTCGGGGCGGCGGTAATAGCGCAGGAATTCCTCTAAAAACAGGTTCCGCCGCTCCGCCGGGCATTTTTCCAGCAGGGAGTTGACCACCATTTTCAAGGTAAAACTGATCCACCGCCGGTGCTGCGCCATCAGCTTCCGGTCAGGCCGGATCAGCTTATTCAGGTACAGCCTCCACTGGTCTAAATCCGCGTCCTCCCGCACGTCGGGCGGGCGGTCCGCAGGCGATTCCTTCGCATACCCGGCGTGGAACCGGGCGATGATCTCGCCCATGAGCGCCGCCGCCTGCCTCCGAATGTCCCCCTCCCGGTGCATCAGCAGCTCGTAGAGGAAGGCCAGGGTTTGCACCTTCTGGGAGCGGCTGAGGTAGACGGAATAGGACTCAAACACCCCCAAGTAAGCCCGCAGCCGCCGCCAGTCGGTCTCGCCCCTGGCCTGCTCCAGCAGGCTGGCAAAGCTTCTCTGGCCGGTGAGCCGGCTCATAAGGGCCACATTATGCTCCACGCCCAGCATCCGCAAAGCTTCCACGGCCTCCGGCAGCTCCATGAGGGCGGCGTCCCGCTGGGGGGCCGCCCCGGCGAACTGGCCAGAGAGGGAGGTGTCCACCCCCAGGCTCTCCATATACCGCTCAAAATCCCGCAGCTTGGCGTAGACAAAGGTATACCGGGTGCGCTTTTCGTTGGTGACGTTGTCCAGCTTGTTGAGGATGACGTCGAAAGCTTCCGCCAGGGTGGAAATCTTTGTAATTTCCCGCCCGTCCGGACCCCGCTCCTGCTTCACCCGGAAGTCGGCGTAAATCAGCGCCAGGCTCTCCGCCGACAGGTAATCCAGCTCCAAATCCCAAACGGAGTGGTTGGCGGCCACGTAGCCGATATCCTCCATATGCCGCCGGAGGAACCACAGGTCGGTGTAGTAGTAGTGGAGGTAAGGCACCCGCTCCCCCGCCCTGCATCCAAACTTTCCGATATCATGCCCCGCCGCGCTGGCGGACACCAGGGGCAGGTCGATAGGCACCCCCGCCCGCTTCAAGTCTCTGGCCGCACTGACGGCCACATGATGAACCCCGGCAATATGCTCCAGGGTCCGCCAGGGGGTGGCCTCCAGCCCCAGGCGCATCATTTCATAGACGAACTCCCTGCGGTAAGAGCGCAAAAACTGCCGGTAGCTGTCCTGGTGGGCGCTGCCCTCCAGCTCCTCTTCCTCCAGCAGGGCCAAATCCCACATCGGGTCCGGGGGCAGCATGTCCCGTTCCGCGTCAAAGAGGGCCTGGAGCAGGGCGAGGAAGAAGGACGCACCCGCCCCATGGGCCTCCCGGCGGGGTTCAAAGGACGTCTCCGGGAACATGGACTTCCGGGCGAAGTCATAGGTAAAGGCCAGCCACCCCTCCTCCGGGCAGGGGGAGAGGGCCTCCAGCTCCTCCCGGCACAATTCCAGGACGGCGGCGCAGGAAATCCGCGTACCGTCAAAAAGCGGGGCGAACCGCTGTAAATAGTTTTCCTCCTCCAGCCATTGCCGCAGCAGGGAGCGGCAGGGGGCCAGGTATTTGACCGCCGGCTGGGCGGTTACCCGGCGCAGCAGGCTTCCGGCCATCTGCCGGATACGTTTTTTGTTCATGGCGTCCTCCGAAATTCAGTATCAGAAATGGGGGACGGGCGCGCTGCTGTCCCGCGGCGCGCCCGTTTTGCAAAACCGCCGGGCGGTTATTTCGTTCTCCTTACGATTTCCTGAATCGCCCGCAGCAGGGCCGGCACATCCAAGGGCTTTGCCAGATGGGCGTCCATCCCGGCGTCCAGGGACTTCTGCATATCGCTCTCAAACACATTGGCGGACAGGGCCACAATAGGGACCGCGGCCCGCCCCGGCTCCGGCAGGGCGCGGATGGCCCGTGCGGCTTCCCACCCGTCCATCACCGGCATCTGGATGTCCATTAAGATGAGGTCGTAGGTCTCCGGCGGCGCGGCGCTGACCATTTCCACCGCCTCCTTCCCATCATCGGCGGTATCTACCGTAAAACCGATATGGGTCAGGATGGCCGTTTCGATCTCCTGGTTGATAAAGTTGTCCTCCACCAGGAGGATATGGCGGCAGAGGATGCTGGCGGGGCCGTCCTCCCCCGCCGGGACCGCTTCCCCGCAGGGCTGCAAGCGCAGGCGCAGGGTGACGGTAAAGGTGCTGCCCTCCCCCACGGCGCTCTGGACCTCGATGCTGCCGCCCAGCAGCTCCGCGATGTTCCGCGCGATGGTCAGGCCAAGCCCTACGCCGTGGATGCCGCTGAGGGTCGTGTTCCGCTCCCGGGTAAACGGCTCAAAAATCTGCTGGATAAACTCTTCCCCGATGCCGATGCCCGTATCCTTTACCGCAATCTGATAGACGGCGCAGCCGTTAGGCAGCTCCTCCCGCTCCACGGCGGTCAGGGAGACGCGGCCGCCGGCCTGGGTATAGGTCACGGCGTTGTTGGCCAGGTACATCACCAATTGGTTCAGCTTTTCCCGGTCGCCGAACACCGCATCATGAATGGTCTGGGTGCAGTCCATGGTAAAGGCCAGCCCCTTTTCCTCCGCCTGGGGCAGCAAAAAATCATAGACCTCCGCCAAAACCTCCCGCAGGGAGCAAGGCTCCTCCTCCGCCCTGGCCTCGTTGGAATCCATCCAGGACAGCTTGAGCACCTTGTCGATCATATCCAGGAGTTGGCGGCTGCTGCCCTCGATGCGGTCCAGATAGCCGCCCAAGGCTTCCGGATTGGCCAGGTTGTGCCGCGCCAGGGCGGTGAAGCCGAAAATCGCGTTCAGCGGCGTACGCATGTCATGGGACATATTGGACAGGAAGGTGTTTTTCGCCACAATGGATGAGTTGGCGTTATTGAGCGCCTCCTCCAACACCTGCTTCTGCTCCATCTCCATCTGAAGCTCCTCGTCCATCCGGCGGCAGCCCATGACGGCCTGGGACGCCCGGTCCTTCCGGCCCGCGCTGGCGAAACGGATCTGGAGATACCCCACCGCCCCGTCCTCCACCACCCGGTAATTGAGACAAAAGGTGGGCTCGCCGCTGAGCCGCTGGCGGATATAGGCGGGATTGGTCTCCCGCTCCACCCTGGCCCGGTCGCTGGGATGGACCCAGGCCTGGACGTAGGCCGCCATGGCGGCGGCGTACTCCTGGGTGATATGCGGCTCGCTGAAAATGGGCCGGGTCCTGCCGCTGGTGCGGTAGGGCAGGATGGTGCCGCCGTCCAAGTCCACGTAGAAGATGGATTCGTAGCTTACGCTCAGACCCTCGATCACTTCCAGCCGGCGCAGGTATTCCTGGTTGATCAACTCCCGTTCCTTGTCGTATTCGTCAATCAACTCCTGCCACTTCTGGTCGCTGGCTTCCTTTTCGCGGACCAGGCGGGCCTTTTCAACCTGTTCCCGCCGCTTCTTTTCCGTGGCGTCCACCAGGAATACATAGAAGATATCCCCCATAGCCTCGCTGTGGGCGAAATGGCCGTAATCCTCGATCCAGCGCACGGACCCATCCTTCCTGATGGCCCGGTATTCTACATAGTCCAGGTCGAAGCGGCTGGCGGCGATCTGCCGCCGGATGCTCTCCTGCACCTCCGGCAGGTCCTCCGGCGCCACCATGCCCCGGAAAGAGTTCCCGGTCAGCAACCGGAACTCCTCTATGCTTTCACATCCGTAGATGCGCTGCAAGCCATGGTTGGCGTACAGAATATCCTCCCCGCCGTCCGCCCGGTAGATCAAAAAGCCGCCGGGCATTTCCTCCATAAAGGAAATAAAGTCCTTGGCCGCTCTGATTTCCGCGCCGTCGGGCAATTCGCCCTCCACCGGCACGCTTTTCGTCCCAAGCTGCCCGGAAGCGGCCAAATGGCTCTGGAAGAGGTCGATGAGGTTCAGCATATGCTCAATAACGGGATGGTCCCGGTTCCCCATGGCGGCTCACCTTCTTTCTGCTCGATAGGGAGATTTTAGCACAAAGGGAACCGTTTGTCACCACCTACCCGTTCAAATTTCCCCCAATTTTGGACGATATCCGTTTACCGCCGCCGGGCCGGGCCGCCGGAGGAAAGGATTCCCCGCCGGAAAGGCTGGAAAATGGCTGGGATTTTTCCTAAATTGTAACCGTTTTCCTCTTGCTTTTCCAACGGGAATGGTAGATAATGAATTCTGTCAAATACCGTCGAAGGAAGTCCTTGTTTATGAATCGTTTTTTTGCCGCCGCCCTGGCGGTTTTCCTGATACTTTCCTGCGCCGCCTGCACCGGACGGGCCGCGATGGCGGAGGATTCCAGCCAGCCGGAGACTCTGGAGGCCGCTTCCGGCATCCCCGCCCCCGGGAAGGAACCGGGGCCGTCCGCCCAGCCGGATGCCGCCCCCGAGGAACCGTACGTCCGGGTGATTGATCCCGCCAAGCCCATGGTGGCCCTCACCTTTGACGACGGACCGGACGCCACATATTCCAACGCCATTTTGGATATTTTGGAGGAAAACCACGCCCTGGCCACCTTTTTTGAGGTGGGACGGAATGTGCAGGCCTGCCCGGAGCCGGTGAGGCGGATGGTAGAAATGGGCTGCGAGGTGGCCAGCCACTCCAACGCCCATAAAAACCTCAGCAAGCTGAAAAAAGCTTCCCTGCTCAAGGACCTTGCCCTGGCAGATGAAGCGCTGACAGCCGCCGGAGCGGAAGCCCCCTTCCTGGTCCGCCCGCCATACGGCGCGGTGAACAAGACGGTCAAGGCCTCCACAGGCCGCGCCATGGTCACTTGGACCATCGACACCGAGGACTGGCGGAGCCGGGACGCGAAGAAGGTGGCCGGCTACATCATGAACTACGGCGACCTGGACGGCGAGATTATCCTGATGCACAGTATTTATGAAAGCACGGCGGACGCCGTCGCGGTCCTGGTACCCTGGCTTCAGGAGCAGGGGTACCAGCTAGTGACGGTGACGGAACTGATGGCGTTCTATTACGGCGAACTGCCCCAGCCCGACCATTTCTACGGCTATACATATTTTACCACCCACGGCCGCACCGATACGCCCATCGAGCTGCCCAGCATGTTCCCGCCCGCAGAGCCGTCTGACGGCGCAGAAGCCCCGGAGAACGTCCCGCCGGAGGAAATCCCGCCGGAACAGCCGCCGGAGGCCGTCCCCGAGGAACCCCCGGCGGGGGAGCCGGAGGAAATTCCGGAAGAAGACACCTTGCCGGAATGGCTCTGGCCGTCGGCGGTGAAGCCCTTTATTAACGCCGCGCCCAGGCCCATCCCCATTGCATCCAAGCCCGCCGTTGCTACGGGCCGGACGGTGTCCGCACCGGCGGAGGAGCCTGTACCAACGAAGGACGCGTCTCCCGCTAAAGAGGAGCCGCCCGCCGCTGGGGAGGGCATTGGATCAGGTGCGCTGCTGCCGAACCCCGCGGTGTTTACCCCTTGATTTTTCACGCGAAGCGTAGGAGGATACATGGATGGATGAGAATAAAAAAACAACGGTTGAAAAAACCGTAAAGTCGGGCATCACATTTGGCAGTGCGCTGGCAATGGTAATTAGTTATTCTACCTGGCACTCTGTTGGGTGGGCTGTCTTTCACGGACTATTAAGCTGGGTTTATGTGATATACTTTATTTTGAAATACTGATATTTGTTTGCAAGGGGGGATTTCATCTTTCAGGTGAAATCCCCCCCCCCCCTTGACAAACTCCCTTTTCAGATTGGTGCTGCTGAAAGCGGATTTGCTAAACCATTCGTCAAAATATTCAAAGCGGGCAGTCATCCACCAGTGGATGACTGCCCGATCAACTGGAAGCTGTATTACTTATGCCGTTCATTTTGAATAGATGACACCACTGCATAGCTGACGGCAATTAAGACAAGCACCCAAAAAGCCACATACATCCACATCCAATCAGTAGCGATATAGACTGCATACGCCAAGAAAATGAAGCCGATCAATATAAATGCAAAGCCGGATTGGCGATAGTAAGGCGTTTTGCTCTCTTTATCCTCATCCATCTGCTTGCGTTCCTGCTTCGAAGCCCAAATATAAGCGTTATGGAGAAGGTATCCTTTTTCTTTAAATTGAAGATAGCTGATAACAAATGCCCCTATACCTAATGCTAAAAACATAATGCCGGTTATCATTTGAACAGGACGCATTTACACCACCTCCACAAATTCCGGTTTGTTGAGCCAATTATAGCACAGGGTTCCCGTCATATCAATATTCCTCTGTAGAAATCGCCGGAGTTATATTCCAGAAACACTTATTTTAAAAAGGACTTGACAAATGCTCTCTTGACAAGTACTGTTGGTACGCCCTGCGTTTCATTTTTGCTTGGTGAAAATAAAATGACTTTTGGAGGAATATGTGCAATGAAGCTTGTGACCTTTAACATCCGCTGCGACTTTGGGCAGGACGGGGAGAATAATTTTTGTTACCGGAAGCCCCATATTTTGGAGAAGCTCCGCTGGGAACAGCCGGATGTGATCTGCTTCCAGGAGGTGCTGCCCCATGTGGCCGTGTGGCTTAAGGAGGCGCTGTGGGATTACTACGTCATTGGCTGCGGGCGCAGCGCGGCGCTGGAGGACGAACAGATGGCGGTGGCCTACCGGAAGGACCGGCTGAATTTGATTCAGATGGAGACCTTCTGGCTGTCGGAGACGCCCTATACGCCCGGGTCGCGGTATCCTGAGCAGAGCGTCTGCCCCCGCACAGGGACGGAAGCGGTGTTTGAAGAGCTTGCTTCCAAGCGGGTGTTCCGGCTGGTGAACGTCCATCTGGACCATGAGCAGGCCCAGGCCAGGGAACTGGGCCTGAAGCAGGTCCTACGGCGGCTGGAAAAGCCCGCGCTGTTTCCGGACGCGCCCGCAGTAGTGGCGGGCGACATGAACGCAGAGCCGGACAGCCCGGAAATGGCCGCGCTGAAGGACTGCGCCCTCGTAAACGTGACGGCGGGAATCGGGACCACGTACCACGGGTACGGGAAGGATTCGCCGTGTTCGATTGACTACATCCTGACCAAGGGATTTACCTGCGGGAAGCTGGAGAAATGGACGGAGGAATGGGACGGGGTGTTTTTGTCGGACCATTATCCGGTGTGCGCCGTGCTGCGGTAAGGGCGGCTCCCGGACCCAGGGCATGCCCTACAGGTGGCTGCTGTCCTGGCGGCCGCCCTCCCGGAGCCAGTTGCCGGCGCTGGTCATGCATAGAAGCGATACCGCCAAAAACGCCCCGGGAATCAGGATGATCCACCATGCGCCGCTCAGCAGGGCCTTTTCTGACAGGGCCAGCATGCTCCCCCAGCTAATGGTCTCCAGCGGCAGGCCGATGCCCATAAAGCTCAGCGTGGATTCCGCCGCGATGGCGGAGCGGACGTTCATTACCACCATGAACATGATGGAGGGGAAAAAATTGGGCGCGAGGTGCCGCCGCAGGATGTGGAAAAAACCGCCCCCCATGCAGCGGGACGCCAGCACATATTCGCTGCCCCGCAAACGCCGGACTTCGGCGCGCACTACCTTGGACATGCTGGTCCAGCTTGTGGCGCCAATCACCAGCGACAGGCTCAAAACGCCGGCTTTTCCCAGCATGGCCTGCAAAAAGACCACCAGCAGCAGGGACGGGATGCTGAGGAATATCTCTACGGCGCGCATGAACAGGCCGTCCAGCCACTTGGGGGCTAAACCGCTGGCTGCGCCGGACAGGACGGCGATGCCTGTGGATACCGCCGTGGACAGCAGCCCGATGGCAAGGGAGACCCGGCCGCCATGCCAAATCATGGAGAAGATGTCCCGGCCCATGGTGTCGGTCCCAAACCAAAAGGCACGGCTGGGAGGTTGGGAGGCATGGTATAAGTCCATGTACGCCGGGTCCTTGGGGATAAAGGCTTCGCAGAACAGGCATCCTGCCGCAATCACCGCCAGAACCGCCAGGGCGGCGGCGGGCTTGCCGACGGACCGCCTGGGCTTCTTCGCCGGGTCCGGGAGGGGCGACCTTGCGCCAACCTGGATAAAACGTTTATCCATGCTCCGGCACCTCGCCTTCGCCGGCGCGGGGGTCGATGCGCTCGCTGATGACCTGGGCCAATATGTTGCAGAGGATGACCACCGCCCCCGACAGGATGCACAGCACCATCAGCAGGTTGTAGTCCTGGTACCGCGCGCTCTCGAAGGACAGCGTTCCAATGCCGGGATAGGAAAAGACCGTCTCTACAATATACGTCCCCCCCAGCACATGGGGGACGGAAACCGCCATCAGGCTCAAATAAGAGGGCATGACGTTCCTCAGGCAGTGGCGGAACAGCACCGTGCGGCGCTTCAGGCCCTTGGCCTTCGCCAGCAGCACGTAGTCAGAACGGACTTCTTCCAGCAGCTTGTTGCGGATCATGTAGGCGTAGTACCACAAATGCCCCGCCGCCGTTACCGCCAGGGGCAGGATCAGATGGACCGCGCGGTCCCCAAACCCGCCGCCCCCGGTGGTATAGGCCCCGCTGCTGGGAAGCCAGCGGAGCTGGACGGCAAATACCAATATGAGCACCAGGGACAGCCAGAACTCCGGGATGCAGCTTATTACCGTCCCCACGCGGCAGATCAGGCGGTCTGCCAGCCGCCCCTCGCACCACGCGCACAATGCGCCCAGCGCCAGCGCGCCGGTGAATATCAGGACAAAGCCTATGCCGCCTAAAAGCAATGTGTTGGGCAGGCGGGCGGATATGACCTTTACCACGTCCGTCTTGTACTTGTAGGATATGCCGAAATCCCCCCGCAGGGCGTTTTCCAGCCAGCGGATGTATTGGACGCCGGTGGGCTGGTCCAGGCCCAGCCGCGCTTCCGCCTGCGCCCGCTCCGCAGCCGTCATCTTCTCCGCGCGTTCGCCGTAGTAGGAGACCAGCGGGTCGCCCGGGGCCAGCCGCGATACATAGAACGCCGCCGCCGAGAGGAGGAATACGCTTATGACAAACGCCAGCGCCTTTCCGCCGTAGTAGATAAATGGATTTTTCCGTCTCATGGCGCCTCCTTTTTCAGGACCCAATGCCCCGGCGCGGCTTCCGCCAGGACGCCCTCCCGGTCAAAACGGTCCGGGTCAAAGGGTTCCAGCACCCGCGCCCGCTCCCGCCGGGGGTCCGGGATGGGGATGGCGGACAGCAGGGCCTTTGTGTAGGGATGCAGGGGGTTGCGGAACAGTTCGGCGGTGGGGGCGGTTTCTACCAGCCTGCCCTGGAACATGACGCCGGCCCGGTCGCAGAGATACCGCACCACCGCCAGGTCGTGGGCGATAAAAAGGAAGGTAAAGCCGTGTTCCGCTTGCAGGTGCTTGAACAAATTGATAATCTGGGCTTGGATGGATACATCCAGGGACGCTACCGGCTCGTCCGCCGCCAGCAGGTCCGGACCCATGCACAGGGCGCGGGCGATGGCTACCCGCTGGCGCTGGCCGCCGGACAGTTCCCCGGGGCGTTTGTCCAGGTACGCCGCGTCCATGCCCACGCAGCGGAGCTGGAAGGCCGCTTCGTCCCGGTGCGTACCGCGGGGCGGGCGGATGCGGTGGATTGCCATAGGCTCGCTGATGATGTCCGCCACCGTCATGCGCGGGTTCAGGCTGGAAGCGGAGTCCTGGAAAATCATCTGGCGGGAGGTTTGCAGCAGCTTCTTGTGGGCGCGGAATTGGCCCGGGTCGCAGATGTTTACCCCTAAATACCGGATTTTCCCGGCGGTGGGGCGCAGCAGGCTCATGACGCATTTGGCAATCGTGGATTTTCCAGACCCGGATTCCCCCACCAAGCCGAAAATCTCCCCGCGATGAAGCTGAAAGGATACCTTGTCCACCGCCCGCAGCACTGTCCTCCGCCCCAGGCGGAAGCAGTGGGTCAAATCCTGGACGTCCAGCAGGATATCATTCATAGGGCCAACCTCCTACCGGCGGTTTGATTTCCGGCGCACGGGGGTCCAGAAGCCAAGTAGCGGCGTAATGGGTCTCGCTGAGATGGAACATGGGCGGCGGCTCCTGGTAGTCGATGGCCAGGGCGTACTCGTTCCGGCAGGCGAAGGCGTCCCCCTTGGGCGGGTTGATTAACGGTGGCGGCATGCCGGGGATGGCGTACAGCGGCTCCCCGTCCTTGGCCCAGGCCGGCAGCGCGCGGAGCAGGCCCCAGGTGTAGGGGTGGCGCGGCTCATAGAAAATCTCCTCCGCCGTGCCGGTCTCTACAATCCTCCCCGCGTACATCACCGCCACCCGGTCCGCCGCGCGGGCGACTACCCCTAAGTCGTGGGTCACCAGGACGGCCGCCGTGTGCAGCTTTGCCTGGATTTCCCGCAGGAGGTCCAATATTTGGGCCTGGATGGTTACATCCAGGGCTGTGGTCGGCTCGTCCGCAAACAAAAGCTGCGGCCTGGACGCCAGCGCAATTGCCATCACGCACCGCTGGCGCATTCCGCCGGAAAATTCGTGGGGATAGCGGCTGAACCGGGTCTCCGCCTCCGTGACGCCTACCATCTCCAGCAGCTCCAATACCCTGCGGCGCACCTCCGCCCGGGAAGCCTTGGGCTGGTGGACGCGGACGGCTTCCGCGATTTGCGCGCCAACGGTCATGGTAGGGTTCAGGGCGGTCATGGGGTCCTGGAAAACCATGGAAAACAAACGGCCCCGCAGGCGTTCCATTTCCCGCTGGGTGCAGCGGGTGATATCCGCGCCTCCCGCCAGGATGGTCCCGGACTTTATAAAGGCGCTGCGAGGCAGCAGCTTCATAATAGATTTGCACAGGACGCTTTTTCCGCAGCCGGATTCCCCCACGATGGCGAGGACCTCGCCGGGGAACAGCGTAAAGGATACATCCCGGACAGCCTGCACCTCCCCCAGGGGGGTGTCAAAGGACACAGACAGGTTTTTCACTTCTAATAATGGTTTCATTTTCTTACCCTAAAAACAGGGAAGAAGGGGCTGGCGGCCAGCCCCTTTTCCCGGATGATTTACCAATCAAGAGCGCACTGCCGTTACCGGGCGGGAATCCCGGAACAGCACTGGCCATAGTCTCGAGGCAAAAGTTCTTTTTGGTACTTTTTTTTTCAAGAAAAAGTATCACTCCAACGTCCACTGGGTCACGTTCCAGAAGATGCCTACGCCGTGGTGGCCCAAAACGGTGCCGGGCGCGATGCCCTTCAGCCGGGTGGACGCCACATAGTCTGCGTCCACGTAGCAAATAAATGCAAAGGCGGGGTCCTCCGCCAGAACGGCCTGGAAATTGGCGTAGGCCTCCTTCCGCACGGCGGGGTCATCGGACTGCCGGGCTTCGGCAAGATACTGGTCTACCAGGGGATTGGAGTAGCCGGAGTAATTGGCCCCCTTGCCGGTGCCGAACACCTTGTAGGTGTGGTCGTCGGCGTCAAAGGGGCTGCCCCAGCCGATGAGGTAGGCCATCTGCCCGCCCCAGTCCACCTTCGCCGGGACCTCCACCGTACAGCGGATTCCCACCGCCTGCAACTGCTGGGCGGCGGCCTGGGCCATATCCAGGCGGACCTGGTCTCCCGCGCCGACGCTGAGAACGAAACCGGCCTCCTCACCGCCGCGCTCATAGAAGCCGTCGGCGTTTAACGCAAAGCCCGCTTCCTCCAAAATGCTCCTGGCGCGGGCGGGGTCGTAGTCGTAACGCTCCACATTCTCATTATTGTAAATATTCCTTTGCAGCGGGCCGTAGGCGGTTACGCCGCGTCCCAAGACCACCGCGTCCAGAATCGCCTGCCGGTCAATGGCGCAGCAAACAGCGGGGATGAGGTCGCGGTTCTCCGTCCAATAGGGGTTCTGGAAATTGAACAGGATGCCGCGGTAATCGGATGTCTTCATCTCATAAACCGCAAATCCGTCCTTTTCCAGGAAGTTCTGCGTATCCTTCGGCGTCAGATGGGCCAGGGTAAGCTCGCCGGACTGCATCTGCACCGCCTTGGCGTTGTCATCGGGAACAATCTTGAAAATAATTTTTTCAATGTTGGCGGGGCCTTGGAAATATTCCTCGTTTTTTACCAGGGTGATGGCCTGGCCTTCATCCCAGCTCTCCAACTTGTATGGGCCGGTGCCTACCGGGGCGCGGAAGAAATCGGATTCCTGCATGTTCTCGCCCTCCAGCAAGTGGCGGGGCAGGACTGCCATGGCCATGTAATCCAGGAACGCTACGTTGGGCGCGGACAGGCGGAAGGTGACCGTGTGCCCGTCTACTACTGTGATTTCCTCCACGTCTTCAAAGTTCGGGGCATTTTCAGAGCCGTTTTCCGGATCCATAATCGCTTCGATGGTGAATTTCACATCGCTGGCGGTGAAGGGTTCACCATCGTGCCATTTTACGTTTTCCTCCAGATGGAAGGTGTAGGAGCAGGACTCGTTGTCAAATTCCCAAGCCTTGGCCAGGCCGGGAATGACTTGGTTCCCGCCGTCGTGGGCGGTCAGGCCGTTGAACAGCAGAATATTGATCTCGCCATGCTCGTCCATGGCGGGGTTGATGCGGGTATAGTCCCCGCTGGCGTAAACCAGGACGCCGGCGTCCGCCCGTCCGCCCGTCCCGGCGCAGGCCGTCAGGCCCAGCAGAAGGAGCGCGGCCAGCATGAGGGGCAAGGTTCTTTTCAATTCAGGTTCCTCCTTGGGTAAAATGGTGTTTGGTTAACCTGCGCCTATTATACCGGAGGGCTTATTTTTGTGCAAGCCGGGTGGGGGGATAGATTTTTCTGCGCGTCAAAAGGCAAGCGCCGCCCCGGTCTCCCATTTTTCCGCAGCACAAAGGCGCGGCATACGCGCCGCGCCTTCGTCCAGAAAATCTATATCAAAAATTCCGTCCGCGTCCCGGAAACGCAGACGGGAATTTTTGCGCGGTTTACGCGGCCGCTTCTCTGGGGACGCGCTCCCGGAACAGCAGGGATACGCACCATAGCCCGCCCAGGCCCACCAGCGCGTAAATCACCCGGGAGACCACCGCCATCTGCCCGCCAAAGACAAAGGCTACCAGGTCCAGCCCGAACAGGCCGATCACGCCCCAGTTCAGTGCGCCGATTACAACTAAAATCAGCGCGATCCGATCCAAAACCATAAAAGCTACCTCCTTTTTTGTGGCAAAAGCCAGCCGTGGTTTGGCTTACAGGCGTATTTTTTCCGCTTTGCCAAGGCATATACATGAAAAATGTTCCATAAAATTTAAAAATGCCCCCTTATGGGCAAAAAAACGAGCCTTTGTGTTTCCACAAAGGCTCACCGGTTTTGCAGGCGGAACGCCCCCAGGGCTTCCCGCAGCTTGTTGAGACGGCGGTTCAATGCCTGTACGGTGTCCGCTACCCTGGACGCGCGGCCGCGGTTCTCCGCAGCCAGGGCGTCCAGGCGGACGGCTTGGCGGACCGCTTCCTGTAAGGCCTTGGCCTGCGCCGCCTCCTGTGCGGCTCCCGCCGCGCGGCGGCAGACCTCCATGCTGTGGGTGGACGCGCCCCGCAATTCTTGGGAGACGGCGGCGGCAAAGCCGGTCTCCTCCCGGACGGCGGTGCGCATTTCATCCAGGAAAACGGCCGCTTCCTGGGCGGCCTGGGCGCTGCGGGAGGCCAGCACCCGCAGCTCGCAGGCTACAATGGCGAAGCCCTTGCCGTTGACGCCGGCGCCGGCGGCTTCCACATAAGCCGTCCGGGCCAGGACGCTGCATTGGAAGGACGCCGCCTCCATGTCCTTGACGATCTTCCCGGCGGCGGCGGCGCAGGCGTTGGCCCGCTCTACAGCCTGCTCCAACTCCATTTGGCGTTTTCCGCAGTCCGCCAGGCTCCGGCGCATATGCTCTGCCGCGCTGCTGACTTCCGCCGCGTTTCCGGCGCGCTGTTCCGCATGCGCCGTCAGGCGCTCCAAGGCTTGGCGGAGCGCGGCCCAGGATGCTTTTTCCTGTCCATCGCCGGACAGCCCGGCGGCGTCGCGCTCCAGGTAGTCCAGAGGGCCGGCAAGCTGTTCCAGCGCGTTTCGTACCGCGCCGACCGCGCCGCGAAGCTTCTGGGCCGCCTCCTCCATGGCTCCGCAGACGCCGCCGCACTCTGCCGCCCTGCCGCAGGCCACCTGCGTGGTCAGGTCGCCGGCGGCCATCTTGTTCAGGGCGCGTTCCAATTCCAGCAAGCATTCGCTGCTCCGCTGGCGCAGGCCGTGGACGGCGCCCAGGAGGGCTTCGGTCTCGCAGGACGTGGGCGGGACGCGGTCTACGGCTGCGGTCAAATCGCCGGAAGCCGCCAGGACGGCGGCTTCCACCGCGTCAGAGAGGGGCGTCAAATATGTACGGCAGACGCGGCGGATAAGGAGGAGGACGGTCCCTTCTGCGGCGGCAAACACCGCCAGCGCGCCCAAGGCCAGCGGCAGCGTCCATCCGCCGTCCCGGGCGGCGGGGTAGGCCGTCACTACCGCCAGGGCGGTCAGTAGTGCGCATACGCCCGTTGTACCCAGAATCAGCGGGCGGGCCACTTTGCCCGCCAGTGCGGCCTGTTTTTGCTCTTCCGCCTGTTTCACCGCCGTCCCCCCTTTCCCCGGCTGCGGGGATTTTATTCCGTTTATTGTAGCATCTTTCAGGGGAAAATGCAAGGGCGCGGGCGGAAAACCCGGTATTGGAATGGGATGCCGGCCCCCACACAAAGCAGCCATTTTGCAATACTTACTTCCCCTACGCCCTATCCGACCGTATACCCGCCCCGCACCAGCAGCACAGCGCCCGCCGCGCTGGCCACGGTCCTGGCGTCGGTCATCAGGTAGAGGTGGTTAAGCTGAAGCGCCGCGCCGCCGTCGATAAAACTGCCGGCGGTGGCGTCCACCAGCCCCGGCGAGGGGGCCGCGCCGCAGCTTGCGCTGCCGGAGCGCAGCAGCACCTCGCAGCCCGCCTCCCCATAGAGCGCCTGCCCCGGCTCCAGGGCCACGGCCGCATAGGCGGACGCCGTCCCGGCGGAAACGCCGGGGGCTTGTCCGAGCTGGGCGTTGCGCTGGGCAATCTGGGCGTCCACCTTGTCCATCATCTGCTTGGTGAAGGTATCGGTCAAATAGCTGAGGGTCACCAGCGGGTCGCTCTGGGACCCCGCGCCCCCGGCAGCCATAGCCGCTGCCGCCGTCAGGGCGATGGCCGCCCCGATGGCGCACAATAAAATACGCAGTCTTTTTTTCCTCATAACGCTTTCCTTTATCCTATGTAGTCCCGTTTCCGGCAGGTCCGCAGGAGGCATCCCCCTGCGGACCCGGTTTTCCCGTGAAAGGCTTGAGATCAAACCAATCTCTCGCTGTGCAGACCGAAGCTTACCGCGATGGCCGCGTCCACTCTGTCCATCAGTTCCTTATCCACGCGCCCCATCTTTTCCCGCAGGCGGCGCTTATCCAGTGTGCGGATCTGTTCCAATAGTACCACAGAATCACGGGTAAGTCCATAGTTTTGCGCTGCCAATTCTATGTGGGTGGGCAGCTTCGCCTTTCCCGTCTGGCTGGTGATGGCCGCCACGATGACCGTGGGGCTGTATCGGTTCCCTGTATCGTTTTGAACGATCAGCACGGGACGGACGCCGCCCTGCTCGCTCCCGACGACCGGGCTGAGGTCGGCATAGAAAATGTCGCCGCGTTTTACGCTTGTATCCACTAAGTTCACACTCCGCCGGAAGAAGTGCCCGATGCCCTCGGGCCACTATCATTCTCCCACGCTGCCGCGGATTTTATACGGACCCATGCCGGAAAAACCGGAAGCCGGCCCGCGCTCCGCCTGGATTCCTGCCCCGCATTATTGTATGCCCCCGGGGCGGCCAATGTTACATTTCCGTTACCAGCCTGGGGAATAGTAGACATCCATCCCCAAATATGGTATAGTACCTTACGTTCACCACCAAACTCTAGCGGAAAAGTAAAGGAGATTTCATGAAACGAGCAGTATCCCTGTTGTTAGCCCTGATCCTGGCGCTGGCCCTGGTTCCCGGGGCGGCGTGGGCCGCGTCCCCGGCGTACGGAAGCGATGTGTGGCTGCGGGAAACCGTCCTGCAAGCGGGCGTGGCCTACAGCGAAAACATATTTTGGAGCGGCAGCTATGATAAGCCCCGCCATGAATACTATTTTACCTACACCCCGGGCATTGGTAGCAACCTGCCCTCTTCCTGGGGCGGAGACGGCCTGCCCTCCGATGGGCAGCCCGGCGTGGAGGACCCGGACCTGTCCTGGCTGCTTTCCAACCAGACCGCGTCTTACGGCGGCTCCGGCGGGGAAGCCTATACCGGCATCCGGCCTGTGGCGTCCTTCGGCGGCTCCGTCTGCGGGCGCAGCACGGTCTCCGACGCCGCCCGGAAATACGAAAGCATGGGTTACCGGGTGGTAGGCGGCATTAACGGCGATTTCTATGATACCGCCACCGGCTACCCCTTGGGTATCCTGGTCTCCGACGGGGAGGTGCTTTCCGGCTCCTCGGAGTACTACGCCGTAGGCTTCCGGCCCGACGGCAGCGTGGTCATGGGCGCCCCCAAGCTGTCCATTATGGCATCCGCATCGGGGCGCAGCCTGAAGCTGGCTTCCCTCAACAAGCCCCGGGTGGATAAGGCGGGGGTCACCATGCTGACCAGCGATTACCGGGACGACCACGCCACCGGGAACTCCGTGGCGTTTGACGGCGTGAACGTTCTGGCGACCGTTATTGGCGGCAGGGCCGCCATCGGCGGAGAATTATACCTGCGGGTGGATGAGGTGGCGGAGGACGCCGAAACCCGCACCCTGGCGGAAAACCAGGTCCTCCTCACCGGCGCGGCCAACGGATATACGGAAGGCCTGTCCTTCCTCCGCTCCCTGACGCCCGGGGAGACGGTCACCATCTCCATCACCGCCCAGGACCCCCAGTGGTCAGGGGTGACGGAGGCCATCGGGGCCTACTACCTGCTGGTGGAAAACGGCGTGGCGAAGGACGGCTTTGAAGCCACTGCGGCCCCCCGCACCGCCGTAGGCGTAAAAGCGAACGGCGACTTGGTGCTCTACACCCTGGACGGACGGCAGAACGCGGTCAGCATGGGCGCATCCTTAGGCGTCCTGGCCCAGCGGATGGTGGAACTGGGCTGCGTGACGGCCCTTTGCCTGGACGGCGGAGGCTCTACTACGGCGGTTGCCGCTACGCCGGACGTGGATGCCGCGAAGCTTCTCAACTCCCCCAGCGACAAGAGCCAGCGGAAGGTAACCAACCACATCCTTCTCCTGGCCCCCGGCGGCGCGACGGGGATTCCCAACGGGATATATTTATCCGCCGCCGCCCCCGCCGTGCTGGCGGGCCATACGGTGAAGCTGAACGCCAACGTCACCGACACAAACTATTACCCCGCCAACTACCCCATTGACATCACGGCCACGGCCGGGGAAGTCAGCGGCGGCGTTTTCACCGCCCCCCAGCAGGGCGGCATTGCTACCGTCACCGCCTCCTATGACAACCTCTTTGCCCAGCGGGACATCCTGGTGCTGGACGAACCCGGCGCAATGTCCATTCTGGCAGACGGCGCGGCCACGGCCACGGTGATGGCGGGCGGCAAAATGCAGCTTACCTTGACCGCGTCCTACAACCACCGTTCCCTGGAAATCTTCCCGGAGGACGTGGCCTGGGAAATCGACCCCAGCCTGGGGACCATTGACCAGACCGGCCTGTTTACCGCTTCCACCGCTGCGGGCAAGGGGACCATTACCGCTGTGCGCGGAAGCGTCCGGGCCAGCATCCCGGTCACCATAGAGGCCAACCACCCCTTCGAGGACCTGGCCGGACACTGGGCGGAGCCTTATATGGGCCAGCTTTACCAGCAGAAGGTTCTTACCGGCGAAGCCGCCGGGGACGGCAAGCTTTACGCCTATCCGGAACGGGGCCTGACCCGGGCGGAGTTCTCGGTGCTGCTGGCGCGGTACCTGAACATTGACACCGCCTCCTACGCCGGAAAGGATACGCCCTTCGCAGACCTGGAGGGCGTAGAGTCCTGGGCCGGCGGGGCCATCCGGGCCATGTATGACCGGGGCATCGTCAACGGCGTGGACGAGAGCCATTTCGCCCCCCAGAATCCTCTGGAACGCTCCCAGGCGGCCGCTATGCTGGGCCGCGCCCTGGGCCTGACGGAAGCGTCCCTGCCCGCGCCGGAGCCTTCCGGGCCGTCCGGCGATGAGGCCGTGCCGCCGGAGGATGGGGCGCCCGGCCTGCCGGAGGATACCCTGGCGGTGGATAACGGCTTCTTTGCCTATCCGGACGCAGGGCAGGTGCCGGAGTACGCGCAGCTCTATTTCCAGATTTTGGTGGCAAACGGGGCCTTTGACGGCCGGGACGGCCTGCTGGCTCCCGCCGCGCCCATCACGCGGGCGGAAATCTGCAAGGCGCTGGTCGTTATGCGCAGCTTCTAAATGAAATGAAACCGCCTGCAGGGGACATTCCTTCCCCGCAGGCGGTTTTGTCCGGAAAAATTGAAAAAGGTATTGAAATCATGCCGGTATTGGGGTATACTATTTGCGCTGAAATAGAATATCGGCCCATAGAAAAACAACTTGGAGGTATTTCCCATGGCTACCATTACAAAAGATACCATCATTGGCGACATCCTGGACATGGCGCCCCAGACCGCGCCGATTTTCCTGTCCATCGGTATGCACTGCCTGGGCTGCCCCAGCAGCCGGGGTGAAACCGTGGCGGAGGCCTGCGCCGTACATGGCGTGGACGTGGAGAAGCTGCTGGAAGCCGTCAACGCCGAGGCCAATAAGTAAAACCGCCGGTTGGGGACTCATAGATTTTTCCTGTGGGTCCCCACCTTTGTGCTGCCGGGAGGGGGTGGAGCGTTGGCGGCGAAACTGGAT
Source organism: uncultured Clostridia bacterium (assembly GCA_947649615.1). Classification (GTDB taxonomy): domain Bacteria; phylum Bacillota; class Clostridia; order Oscillospirales; family Oscillospiraceae; genus Pelethomonas. The sequence continues at coordinate 39,916 of CANSSG010000017.1, forward strand.
ATGGGTCCGCGCCTGCGCGCCGTAGCCGGGCTGGTCCCGGCGGACTGCGCCTGCCTGGCGGATATTGGCACGGATCACGGATACGTCCCCGTATCGCTGCTGCTTGCGGGGAAAATCCGGCGGGCGGTTGCCGCCGACGTGAAAGCCCTGCCCCTGGACCACGCGCGGCGGACCGCGCGGCAGTACGGCGTGGAGGGGCGGATGGACTTCCGGCTGGGCGACGGCCTTGCCGTCCTGGAGCCGCAGGAAGCGGAAGCCATCGTTATTGCCGGCATGGGCGGCGACGCCATTGCCGGGATTTTAGCCGCCGCGCCCTGGAGCCGCGCGGGGCCGCTGCTGCTGCTTCAGCCTATGAGCAAGGCGGAGGTGCTGCGGGCCTGGCTGCCGGAAAACGGCTGCCGGGTGCTGGCGGAGGAACTGGTGCAGGACAAAGGGGTGCTGTATCCCATTTTGTCCGTCCGGGGCGGGGAAATGCCCCCTGCCACTGCGGCCCAGGCGTGGGGCGGCTTCCTGCTGGAGGACGACCCGCTATGGGAGCTGTACATAGCGGACCGGCTGCTGCGGCTGCGCAGGGCGGCGGCCGGTCTGGCAAAAGCCCGGGACCCGGCGGCGGCCGGGAAACGGGAAAAGCTGCTGGACGTAATCGCCCAGATAGAAGCATGGAAGGGAGCGCGGTAAGATGCCGTTGGTACGGGAAATAGAAGCCGCCCTGAGCGTCCTGGCCCCCAAAGAGCTGGCGGCGGAGTGGGACAATGTGGGCCTGCTGGTGGGCCGTCCGGGCCGGGAGGTTCAGAAGGTGCTGGTGGCCCTGGATGTTACCGAACAGACGGCGGAGGAAGCCGCCCAGTGGGGCGCGGAATTGCTCGTATCCCACCATCCGGTGATCTTCCACCCCGTCAGGCGCGTCACTGGCCAGGACCCGGACGGACGGCTGTTGCTCCGGCTGTTGGAGAGCGGCCTGGCGGCGGTCTGCATGCACACCAACCTTGATGCCGCCACAGGCGGCGTCAACGACGCGCTGGCCGCTGCGCTGGGGCTGGTTGACGCATCTCCCCTCCATGAGAACGGCATTGCACGGATCGGGACCCTTCCCCAGCCGCTTGCCCTGCCGGAATTTCTCCAGCGGGTAAAAACCGCGCTGTCCCCCAACGGGATGCGTTACGTGGACGGCGGCAGGCCTATCCAAAAGGTCGCGGTAGGAGGCGGCGCCTGCGGGGACTTCCTCTGGGAGGCCGCCGGGGCGGGCTGCGACGCGTTTGTCACCGCCGACTTGAAATACAACCACTTTTTAGACGCGCGGGCTATGGGCCTGACACTGGTGGACGCAGGGCATTTCCCCACGGAGGACGTGGTCTGCCCTGTTTTGGTCCGGTATTTACAGGAAAAATTCCCCGGGCTGCAAGTGAAAAAATCGGCCTCCCACCGGGAGGCAATCCAATATTTCGTATAGAAGGAGGACAATCCCATGTCCGGACATTCCAAATGGCATAATATCCAGAAAACCAAGGGCGCGGCGGACGCGAAGCGTTCCCAGGCGTTTACCAAGATCGCCCGCGAGATGATCGTGGCGGTAAAGGAGGGCGGCAGCGGCGACCCCAACAACAACTCCCGCCTTGCCACCGTCATTGCCAAGGCGAAGGCCGCCAACATGCCCAACGACAACATCAAGCGCACCATTGACAAGGCCCTTGGCTCCGGCAATACCGACAACTTTGAGAAGGTGGTCTATGAAGGCTACGGACCCAGCGGCGTGGCGGTAATCGTGGAAGCCCTCACCGACAACCGTAACCGCACCGCCCCCGAGGTCCGCCACCTGTTTGACAAATACGGCGGCAACATGGGCGCCACAGGCTGCGTAAGCTGGAGCTTCGACCGCAAGGGCGTCATTATCATCGACAACGAGGACGGCGAACTGGACGAGGAGGCGGTGATGCTGGACGCGTTGGACTGCGGCGCGGCGGACTTCGAGGCCGATAGCGGCGTGTTTGAGATCACCACCGAGCTGGACAGCTTCAACGCCGTCACCGCCGCCCTGGAGGCCAAGGGCTACGCCTTTGCGGAAGCGGCCATTGAGATGGTGCCGCAGAACTATATCAAGCTGACGTCTGAAGAAGACATCAAGAACATGGCCAAGATGATCGACCTGCTGGAAGACAACGACGACGTGCAGAACGTCTGGCACAACTGGGAGCAGGAGGACTGACGCCATGAAGCCAGCCGCAAGCCGGCGGGTGCTGTATCTTACGGAAACCGCCGCCATGACGGCGCTGCTGGTCATCCTGCAAGCCGCCACCAAACCGGCGGGGCAGTATGTGACCGGTACCTGCGTCAACGCGGTATTGGCGCTGTCTGTACTGGCGGCAGGGCTGTGGAGCGGGGCGGCGGTGGCGTTGCTGTCGCCTGTTTTCGCCTTCCTGCTGGGAATCGGCCCCCAGCTTTTGCCCATTGTGCCGTCCATCGCGGCGGGGAACCTGGTGTACGTGTTGCTGCTGGGGCTTCTGGCAGGAGGCCAGGGTGCTTCCCGGCTGCGGCAGGCGGCGGGATGGCTGCTGGCGGCGGCGGCAAAATTTGCCGTGCTGTATCTCCTTGTGGTGAAGTTGCTGTGCGCAGTCCTGCCGCTGAAGGAGCCGCAGGCCGCCATGCTTACCGTAATGTTTTCCTATCCCCAGCTGGCAACCGCCCTGGCGGGCGGCGCGATTGCGCTGCTGCTTGCGCCCATGCTCAGAAGGGCGCTGAAAAAACGATGATTCTCCTTTTGACATGCTGCGGCGGCCCCTCGGGGCCGTCCTTTTTTGCATTCCGCCGTACTATTTCCGGCCAGGCCGTCATAGAGTAGAAGCAAAGAGCACCAAAACCTCCCAGGCCGGAGGTCGGCGCGAAACGCGCAAAAATTCTTTTTGAGAAAGTATGAAAAATGGGAGGTAACTATGACAAATTCGGATCTCTATCAGGATATCGCCACACGTACCGGCGGGTCTCTGTTCGTAGGGGTGCTGGGTCCGGTGAGAACGGGAAAGTCTACCTTTATCAAGCGTTTCATGGAAACCTGCGTCATTCCCAACATCGACAACGTCTACCGCCGGGAGCGGGCCATTGACGAGCTGCCCCAGTCCGGCAGCGGCCGGACCATCATGACCGCCGAGCCGAAGTTCGTGCCGGAGGAGGCGGTGGACATCTCCCTGGAAGGCGGCGCCACCTTTGCGGTGCGGCTCATCGACAGCGTGGGGTACATGGTCCCGGGGGCCATGGGGCAGTTTGAGGACGGCGCACCCCGGATGGTCATGACCCCCTGGGCGGACCACGAGATTCCCATGGCCGAAGCGGCGGAGACCGGCACCCGGAAGGTCATCCAGGAGCACTCCACCGTAGGCATAGTAATCACCACCGACGGCTCCATCACCGACATCCCCCGGGAGGACTACCTGGAAGCCGAGGAACGGGTCATTACTGAATTGCAGGCGTTGGGCAAGCCCTTCGTGGTGCTGCTCAACTCCACCGACCCCCGGGGCGGCAGGGCCGCCAGCATCAGCAAGGACATTGCTGGGCGGTTCGGCGTACAGTGCCTTCCGGTAAACTGCCTGGAACTGACGGAAGAATCCATCACATACATCATCAAGTCCATCCTCTACGAATTCCCCCTCCGGGAGATGCGGTTTTTCCTGCCCGCCTGGGTGGACGCCCTGCCGGTGGGACATCCCATCCAATCGGCGGTGTACGGCGTGGTCCGCACCGGCGGCGGGAAAATGTCCCACATCCGGGACGTAGAGGCCGCGGTCAAGGAGATGGGGGAGCAGGAAAACATCTCTCTGAGCCGGGTGCTGTCCATCGACCTGGGGAGGGGCGTGGCGTCGGCGGAATTGCAGCTTCCCCGGTCGCTGTTCTATGAAACCCTGTCCACGCAGTCCGGCTTCACGGTGGCGGATGACGGGGATTTGATGGAGCTGCTGACGGAGCTGGCAGGGGTAAAGGCGCGGTTTGACAAGGTGTCCGACGCGCTGACCAACGTCTACGAGACCGGCTACGGCATCGTCATGCCCACCATGGACGAACTGCTGCTGGAAGAGCCGGAGATCATGCGGCAAGGCGGGCGCTACGGCGTGAAGCTGAAGGCCAGCGCGCCGTCCATCCATATGTTCAAGGTAGACATCGAATCCACCGTATCCCCCATCGTAGGCAACGAGAAGCAGAGCGAGGACATGGTCAACTACCTCATGGAGAAATTCAGCGGCGACCCGGCCCAGATTTGGGAAAGCAACATATTCGGCCGCAGCTTCCACGAGCTGGTCAACGAGGACCTGCAAGCAAAACTCTACCGGATGCCCATGGACGCCCGGCTGAAGTTCCAGGAGACGCTGCAAAGGATTGTCAACGAAGGCAGCGGCGGGTTGATCTGCATCATCTTATAAACCAATACAGGCAGCGCCGCCCGGGAGAAAGTCCCGGGCGGCGCTGCCTTATAATAGAATATCCTCCGGCGTTTCCGGTTAAATATACCCCTCCGCGCACAGCAGCTCCGCCAGCAGCACCGCGCCTCCGGCAGCCCCCCGGAGGGTGTTGTGGCTGAGACAGACGAATTTGTAATCATACTGGGTGTCGGGCCGCAGGCGGCCAACAGACACCGCCATGCCGTTTTCCAGCATCCGGTCCAGCTTCGTCTGAGGGCGGTCTGTCTCCTCGAAGTAGTGCAGGAACTTCCTGGGGGCGGAGGGAAGGGCCAACTCCTGGGCGCGGCCGGAAAAGCCGTCCCAATCCGCCTTGATTTGCTCCATAGTGGGCTTGCGGCCCTCCTGGAACTTCATGAACACCGCCGCCATATGGCCGTCGGAGCAGGCGACCCGGAAGCACTGGGCGGTGATGGCGGGGCCTTGGGCCAGGACCAGCCTGCCGTCTTCCACCCTGCCCCACAACTTCATTGGCTCCCGCTCGCTCTTCTCCTCCTCGCCGCCGATGTAGGGGATGCAGTTGTCCACCATCTCCGGCCAGCGTTCAAAGGTCTTGCCCGCGCCGGAGATGGCCTGGTATGTACAGACCAGCGCTTTGTCCATGCCGTATTTCAGCAGGGGGTGCAGGGCGGGGACGTAGGATTGCAGGGAGCAGTTGGATTTGACGGCCACAAAGCCCCGGCGGGTCCCCAGGCGGCGGCGCTGGGCGTCGATGAGGCGGATGTGGTCCGCGTTGATCTCCGGCACCACCATAGGCACGTCCTCCGTCCAGCGGTGGGCGCTGTTGTTGGAGACCACCGGGCATTCCAGGCGGGCGTATGTTTCCTCCAGGGCTTGGATCTCCTCTTTCTTCATATCCACGGCGCAGAAAACGAAGTCCACCATCCCGGCGATCTTCTCCGCGTCGTCCCCGGCATGCATGACCACCAGCTTTTTGGCTTCCTCGGGGATGGGTGCCTCCATGGCCCAGCGGCCCGCCACCGCTTCCTCATAGGTTTTGCCGGCGCTGCGGCCGCTGGCGGCGATGACGGCGAGACGGAACCAGGGGTGGCCCTCCATCAGCGTGACGAAGCGCTGGCCCACCATGCCGGTGCCGCCGATGATGCCTACACGATATTCTTTCATCAGAATGAACCTCCAAAGCGTCAGATTTCGATACCCGCGCCACCGCTGGCGGCCGTTTTTCCCCAATGCCTGCCAGCGCGGTCAGATGGTGGCAGGTCTCCCGGAATTTGGCAGGGGGAGAAGTGGGAAAACTGTCGAATCCTGGGTTGAAAAAAAGCGCGGCTGCGTGTATACTGTTACCATCGTATGCGTCCCGCGGATGGGACGTACCGTATCTTCATACCACATTTTTTGTACGCTGTCAACCGTTTTTTCCCCACCTGGAGGTTCCATGAAGAAGTTTTTATGCACTTTTTTCCTTTGTATGCTGACTGCGGCCACATTGGCCGTTTCTGCCCGCGCGGGAGAGGATGTCATCAAGGCCGGGCTGTACTTCGGCAGCGCCGCGCTGTACTCCGCCAACCTGCAAAATTACGAAGGCTCCGGCTACGCGCTGGGGTGGTTTGACGAAAACACCCGGGCGTTTATAGAAGCGGGGTATTTGGAGGAGGAGAAAATATCCGTTACCGTCTCCGGCACCATTTACCTCAGCGGCGGGAGCTATACCGCCGTCCGCCCCGGCAAGGCGGACGGGGTGATCGGCGGCTGCCATGTGCAGTTGGAGGAGGTCTTTCCCTCTTTTGAGGAAGCCGCCTACGCCGCCGCCCAGCTTCCGGACGCGTTCCCTGCCTTTATCAACAATCAGTACCGGGTCCGGATGGGTTCCTTTTCCTCCCGGGAGGAAGCGGAGGCCGCCGCCGCGTCCTACGGAACCCAAGTCTGGCGCGACCGGTACGGCATGGACCGGCTTGTCTCCGGCGGCGCGGTGCAGCCCAGCGCCACGGGCGTGGTGGTTACTGTGACGGGGACTACGGAGGTTCTGTTTGCCTTCGACTGCTCCGGGGCCAAGAGCCTGGGCATCCTGCCGGACGGAGGCGGGGGGAAGGCCCAGACCTGGTTCAAGGGCTACCGCTGGTACGGCGGGTTTGAGTACCGCCGCAGCACCGGGGGCAATATCAACGTCATCAACGTGCTGGACATTGACGACTATGTAAAGGGCGTCCTGCCCTACGAAATGAGCCCCGTCTGGCCCCTGGAAGCCCTGAAGGCCCAAGCGGTCTGCGCCCGGACTTACGCCCTGCTGCCCAGCAAGCATTATGACGGCTACCGCTTCGACGTGTGCAACACCATCGACTGCCAGGTATACCAGGGCGTCAATCACGCCAGCGCGCTTACGGACGAGGCTGTTGAGGAGACGGCGGGGATCGTGGCCCGCTACAATGGGAAATACGCGGAGACCTACTATTGCTCCGCCAATGGCGGCGCGTCGGAGTCGTCGGAGAACGTGTGGTCCCATCCGCTGCCCTATCTGGTGGGGAAGGAGGACCCTTATGAGGCCCTCACCAACATTCCGGACTACAGCTACACCATCCGCTATTCCTACAGCCAGCTTGGCCAGCGCCTACGGGAGAAGGGCTATTCCATCGGCACGGTAAACGCGGCCTACGTGTCCAAGACCACCCCCACGGGAAATGTGGCGGCGGTGACCTTCCGGGACACCGCCGGGAAGTCGGTGACGCTGGCCAAGGAGGCCTGCCGCTGGACGCTGGATACCAAGAGCATGCGCTTTACCATCAGCGGCGGCGGGAGCGGCGCCGCCAGTTGGGCGGTCAACCCCTCCGGCGGGACCATTTCCAGCATCGGCGACGCCTGGGCGGTTTCCAGCGGAGGCCTCACGGGCCTGCTGGGCAGCGGGGAGGTTTACGCCATCAGTTCCTCCGGGACTTCCGCGCTGAAGCAGCCCGCCGCGTCCTCTGGCAGCGGGGACGGCATTACCATCACCGGCACCGGCTGGGGCCACGGCGTAGGCATGAGCCAGTACGGCGCGAAGGCGATGGCGGAGCAGGGGTATACTTACGAGGATATTCTGTTATTCTATTATACGGGGATTGTTTTGGGCGGCATTTGAGGAACCCGCCGTCCGTCCCGGAAAGGAACACACTTGAAAACACATGATTTTTACTACGACCTCCCCCCGGAGTTGATTGCGCAGACGCCCATCGGGCAGCGGGACGCGTCCCGCCTCCTGACGCTGGACAAGGAGACCGGCGGGTGGAGCCACAGGCATTTTTATGACCTGCCCTCTTTGCTGCGGCCCGGGGACTGCCTGATTATGAACGATTCCCGGGTGCTTCCCGCCCGCCTGCTGGGCAGCCGGGTCCATGAGGACGGAACCCCAGGCGGCGCCTGCGAGGTGCTGCTGCTGATTGACCGGGGCGGGAATACCTGGGAGTGCCTGGTGCGCCCGGGGAAGAAGCTGCGTACCGGGGCGCGGGTCTCCTTCGGGGAGGCCGGGGAGCTGGCTGGTGAAATCGTAGGCGAGGTAGAGGGCGGCAACCGGCTGGTGCGTTTTGACTACCAGGGGATTTTCCTGGAGGTGCTGGAAAGGCTGGGCCGGATGCCGCTGCCGCCCTACATCAAGGCCGAATTGCAGGACCGGGAGCGGTACCAGACCGTCTATTCCCGCGTATCCGGTTCCGCCGCCGCGCCTACGGCGGGCCTGCACTTTACCCGGGAGCTGATGGAAGCGGTCCAAGCCATGGGCGTTGCCATCGGGTATGTGACGCTGCATGTGGGCCTTGGCACCTTCCGCCCGGTGAAGGAAGAGGAAATTGCCGACCACGACATGCACAGCGAATACTGCATCGTCCCCCAGGAGACGGCGGATCTAATCAACCGCACCAAGGCGGCAGGGGGCCGGGTAATCTGCGTAGGGACAACCTCCTGCCGGACGGTGGAGAGTTGGGCGGACGAAGCCGGCCATATGGAAGCGAAGGCCGGCTGGACGAATATCTTTATCTATCCGGGCTACCGGTTTAAGGTGCTGGATGGGCTGATTACCAATTTCCATCTGCCGGAGAGTACGCTGATTATGCTGGTATCCGCCCTGGCCGGGCGGGAGCATGTGCTGGCGGCGTATAAGGAGGCGGTGGAGGAGCGGTACCGGTTCTTTTCTTTCGGGGACGCGATGTTCGTGATGTAGGGCAAGCAATCCCCATCGCCAAACCACAATTCCCCATCCCCGAACGGGGGTGGTTGTCACCTAGCGTTATCTTTGCTATAATATAACCAAACGTCCGAATCTTGAAAGGAGGGCCACGGCATGCAGGACGGCAGCGCCCGGGAGATTACATACCTGCGCCTATCTGCAACCAGCCTGTGCAACCTCCGCTGCCGCTACTGCATGCCTGCGGAGGGGGCGCCGGAGCGTCCCTGCGCGGAAATCTGCACCATCGGGGAACTGAGCGAGATCGCCCGCCAGGCGGCGGCCCTGGGCATACGGAAAGTCCGCATTACCGGCGGCGAACCGCTGGTCCGGCGCGGCATTGTTACGCTGTGCCGGGACATTGCCGCGCTGGAAGGCGTGGAAGAGCTATGCCTGACCACCAACGGCACGGCCCTGCCCCAATTCGCCGCCCCCCTGCGGGCAGCGGGGGTAACGCGGCTGAACGTCAGCCTGGACACCCTCCGCCCGGACCGTTTCGCCCATATAACCCGTACAGGCCGCATAGAGCAGGTATTTGAAGGCCTGCAAGCCGCCGCCGCCGCAGGCTTCACCGGCACAAAGCTGAACGTAGTCCTGCTGAAAGGCTTTAACGAGGACGAAATTCCCGCTTTCGTAGACCTGGCCCGCCGCTACCCCCTGGAAGTCCGGTTCATCGAATTAATGCCCATTGGCGAAGGCGTCCATGCGGGATTCCTCCCCGCGTCTGCGGTACTGGAGGCCTGTCCGGAGCTGGAGGCGGCGGGCGCGTCCGGCTCCGCCCGCCGCTACCGCGTCCCCGGCGGCATGGGGGCGGTAGGCTTAATCGAACCCCTCAGCCACCGCTTCTGCCACCGCTGCGACCGCATCCGGGTGACGGCGGACGGGAAGCTGAAGCCCTGCCTGCACTCAGGCCAAGAAATCCCCCTCCGGGGTCTCTCCGGCGGGGCGCTGCGGGACGCGATCCGCATGGGCATAGCGTCCAAGCCGCCCCGCCACTTTCTGCCGGAGGAGGGCCATAGCGGCGCAGGCCGTACAATGAACCAGATCGGAGGATAACCATGGAACTGACCCACATCAACGCCCAGGGCCTTGCCCGGATGGTAGACGTAACGGAAAAACCGCAAACCCACCGCACCGCCCTGGCGGAAGGCTATATCCGCATGTCGCCGGAGACCCTGGCCCTGGTCCGCACCGGCGGAACGCCCAAAGGCGGCGTACTGGCCGTAGCGCAGGTAGCGGGGATCATGGCGGCAAAGCGGACGCCGGATTGGATACCCATGTGCCACCCCCTGGGCCTGACGGGGGTAGACATCCAGTTCTCTTTTGAGGAAGACGCCATCCGCATCCAGGCGGAAGCCAGGTGCAAGGGCGAAACCGGCGTGGAAATGGAGGCGCTGACGGCGGTTTCCGCCGCCGCGCTGACGGTGTACGACATGTGCAAGGCGGTCCAGAAGGACATGGAAATCGGCGGCATCCGGCTCTGCCGCAAGACCGGCGGCAAAAGCGGCGATTATGAAAAGGAGTGGTGAGATGGCACAGGTTGTATCGGTAAACATCAGCGAGAAAAAAGGGACGGTAAAGCACCCCGTCCCTGAAATCCACCTGCGCCTCCGCCACGGCATCATAGGCGACGCCCACGCCGGGGACTGGCACCGTCAAATCAGCCTGCTGGCGGAGGAAAGCATTGGGAAAATGCGCCGCGCCCTCCCCCAGCTCAAAGCCGGCGCTTTTGCGGAGAACATCAACACCAAGGGCATTGAGCTGAAAGCCCTGCCCATCGGGACCCGCCTGCAAATCGGCGAAACGGTGGTGGAGGTAACGCAGATTGGCAAGGAGTGCCACAACGACTGCGCCATCAAAAAGGCGGCAGGGGAATGTGTCATGCCCACGGAGGGCATTTTTGCCATCGTAGTCCGGGAGGGCGCGGTTCGCGCCGGGGACAGCATCCGGATATTAGAGGAGGAAGTGCCATGAAGCTGATCCGCACCCAGGACGCGGCAGGCCAGGTTCTCTGCCACGACATGACCCAGATCATCCCCGGCCAGTACAAGGACGCCCGCTTCCGCAAGGGCCACATCGTCCGGGAGGAGGACATTCCCATCCTGCTGTCCATGGGCAAAGAAAATTTGTATGTATGGGAAATGCAGCCGGGGATGGTTCACGAAAACGACGCGGCGGAGCGCCTGTGCGCCCTCTGCCAGGGCAGCCACATGGAACGCGGCCAAGTGAAGGAGGGCAAATTGGAGCTGACGGCCTCCATTGACGGCCTGTTCCGCGTGGACGGGGCGCGCCTGAACCGCATCAACCTGTTAGACGGCATCATAATCGCCACCCGCCACGGCGGCACGGCGGTACGCGCGGGGGACAAGCTCTGCGGTACGCGGGTGATCCCTCTGGTGATAGAGGAGGAAAAGCTGCGGGCGGCGGAAGAGATTGCGGGAACCGCGCCGCTGCTGGAGCTTTTGCCCTGGAAGCTGAAGACCGCCGCCGTCATCGCCACCGGCAGCGAGATCGCAAAGGGCCTGGTGGAAGACGCCTTCACCCCGGTAGTGGCGGGGAAATTGTCCGCCTACGGGATTGAAACCATCCGGACCTGCAAGCCGGGCGACGATATGGAGACCATTACCCAAGAAATCCTGGCCGCCAAATCCGCAGGCGCCGGCCTGATCCTCTGCACCGGCGGCATGAGCGTAGACCCTGACGACCGCACCCCCGGCGCCATCAGGGCTTCCGGCGCGGAGATTGCGGCCTACGGCGCGCCGGTTCTGCCGGGGGCCATGTTCCTGCTGGGCTATTTTGCGGATGGGACGCCCATTATGGGCCTCCCCGGCTGCGTCATGTACGCGAAGTCCACGATATTCGACCTGGTCCTCCCCCGTGTGGCGGCGGGCGTCCCCGTCACCCGCCAGGAGATCGCGGCAATGGGCGAGGGCGGCTTATGCCTGGGCTGCAAGGCCTGCACCTATCCCAACTGCGGGTTTGGGAAATGAGCGGGGGCGTTTTGCGCCCTTCCACCCGCCAAACGCGATATGATGGGGGAACAACGATGAAAAAGCCAGCGGCCCTGTTGCTCGCCTGGATGCTCGCCCTGCTGCTGGCCGCCTGCGGCCAAGGGGCAGAAGGTCCGGAGCTGACCATTTTCGCCGCCGCTTCCATGCAGGAAGCCCTGACCGAAATCGGGAACGCCTACGCCGCCCGCCGCCCCGATATAAACCTGGCCTTCCACTTTGAATCCTCCGGCGTCCTCCAAGCCCAAATTCAGGAGGGCGCCGTGTGCGACGTATTCATATCCGCCGGGCAAAAGCAGATGGACGCCCTGGAAGCCGGGGGCTTTCTGCTGCCCGGCAGCCGTTTCGACCTTCTGGAAAACAAGGTAGTCCTGGCGGTTCCGGCGGGCAACCCCGCCGGAATCGACAGCTACGGCGGCCTGGAATCCGCCCTGGAGACCGGCACGGTTCTGCTGGCCATAGGCGGCGCGGACGTCCCTGCGGGGCAGTACGCGCAAAAAATCCTGGCCAGCCTGGGCCTGGACGAATCCGCCCTGGCGGCGGCCGGCAGCCTCACTTACGGCTCCAATGTAAAAGAGACCGCAGCCCAGGTCAGGGAAGGGACGGTATCCTGCGGCATCATCTACGCCACCGACGCCTATGCGGCGGGCCTTACGGTCGTAGACACGGCAACCGCGGAGATGTGCGGGCGGGCGGTCTACCCCGCCGCCGCGACGGCGGCGGGGCGCACGGCGGAAGCGGAAGCATTTCTGGCCTATATCCGCACGGAGGGCGGGGCGGTATTAACGGACGCGGGCTTCGCGCCCCTGGGGTAAGCGAATGGATTGGTTTCCTTTATACAACTCCCTCCGCATTGCGGCGGTATCGACAATTATTGTCTTTTTCACCGGCGTCTGCGGCGCTTACTACGCATCCAGGCTGCCCCGCGCGGTAAAGGGCGTCCTGGACGTAGTCCTGACCCTGCCGCTGGTTCTGCCGCCCACGGTCGTCGGCTATCTCCTGCTGCTGGTGCTAGGGCCAAGGCGGATCATCGGCGCATGGGCGCTGGAAGCGTTTGGCGCGCGCCTGACGATGCAGTGGTGGTCGGCGGTATTCGCCACGGTAGTGGTGACCTACCCCCTGGTCTACCGGACCGCCCGGGGGGCTTTCGAATCCTTTGACGAGACCCTGGCCCAAGCGGCCCGGACCCTGGGGCTGGGCAATGCTTATATTTTCTGGCGCATCCGCATGGCGGTATGCCGCCAGGGGATTCTGGCGGGGACGGTTCTGGCCTTCGCCCGCGCCCTGGGCGAATACGGGGCCACGTCCATGGTATCCGGCTACACCCCGGGCCGCACGGCCACCATATCCACCACCGTCTACCAGCTCTGGCGCTCCGGCGAAGACGGCCAGGCCTTGGGCTGGGTGCTGGTCAACGCAGCCATATCCGCCGCCGTCCTGGTGGCGGTAAACCTGCTGGAACGGCCCAGGAAGGCGGCGGGCGCATGAAACTGGAAGCTGCTATCCGCAAACGCTACGGCGCGTTCCAGCTAAACGTCTCCTTCACCGCCGGAAGCGGTGCGCCCCTGGCCCTGCTGGGCGCGTCGGGTGCAGGCAAGAGCGCGGCCCTGCGGTGCCTGGCCGGCATAGACCGTCCCGACTGGGGGCGGATCACCCTGGACGGCCGGACGCTTTTTGACAGTGAACGGCGCATTGACCTCCCCCCCCAGAAGCGCAAAACCGGCTATCTTTTCCAGCAGTACGCCCTATTCCCCCACATGACCGTAGCGCAGAACATTGCCGCCGGCCTGCGCCGCTTGCCTGCGGCCCGCCGCCGGGCAAGGGCGGCGGAATTAACGGCCCTGTTCCATCTGGAAGGGACGGAGACCCTCTTTCCCCACCAGCTTTCCGGCGGGCAGCAGCAGCGCACGGCCCTGGCCCGCATCCTGGCGTCAGAGCCGGAGGTGATATTGCTGGACGAACCGCTCTCCGCCCTGGACGGCTATCTGCGGGGCCAGATAGAGATGGAGTTGTCGGAGATACTGGAACGCTTCGGCGGGCCATCTATCTGGGTAACCCACGACCTGGGGGAGGCTTGCCGCAACTGCGCCCAGGTCTGCGTCCTGGACGGGGGCAGGTCCTCCCCGCCCACCGCTTTCCGGACGCTTTTGGAAAACCCCCGGACTGTGGGCGCGGCAAAGATTTCCGGCTGCGGCAACCTCACGCCGGCCCGCCCCGGCGAAAGGCCGGGGGATATGGAAGCGCCCGCCTGGGGGCTTGTCTTACGCTGCGCCCGCCCCTGGCGGGAGGGCGCAGCCGTGCTCGGGGTCCGGGAAGACCGCATCCGCCCTGCCGCCCCGGGGGAGGAAAACGCCTTCCCCTGCCATATCCGGCGCATGGCGGAGGACTATGGCGCTGTAACCGTGCTCCTGGCCCCGGAAAACGCGCCGGACGCCGGGTCCGTGCTCCGGATGAAAACCAGCAGGGAAGCCTGGGCCAAATACAGCGGCCGGCAAAGGCTTTACGCCGCCATCCGTCCGGAGGATATTTTTTTATTGGAGGAATGACCTATGTTCACAGCGGCAGTTGTAACTGTCAGCGACCGCAGCTTTCGCGGCGAACGCCCCGACGGCACAGGCCCGGCGGTGGCGGCGCTTCTGGAAAAAGCGGGCTATCAGGTAATAGAAACCGCCATTGTCCCCGACGAGCAGCCTGAAATTGAAAAGGTGCTGGCCCGTCTGGCGGACGGGTCCGGCGCGGCGCTGATCGCCACTGCCGGCGGCACGGGCTTTTCCCCCCGGGACGTAACGCCGGAGGCGACCTTAGCGGTCTGCGCCCGTCTCGTACCGGGCATCCCGGAGGCCATGCGGGCGGCGTCCCTGGCGGTCACCCCCCGGGCCATGCTGTCCCGCGCGGCGGCAGGCATCCGGAACCGCAGCCTGATTATAAACCTCCCCGGCAGCCCCAAAGCGGCGGCGGAGAACCTGGAAGCGGTTCTTCCCGCCCTGTCCCACGGCCTTGAGATGCTCCGCGGCGGCCCGGCGGACTGCGGGACCCTCACAAAATGAGCAGCAGCCCCAAGGCGATGAGCAGTTCCTCATCCTCCCCCTCCCTGAGCAGCAGGAACAGGATAAACAGCAGCAGCAAATCCCCGCTGTCCAGGTCTTTGAGGTTAAATTTCTCCAAAATCCCCCCAAGGAACCCCTTAGCCCCGGAAGGCGGCGGCTGGCGGCGGTTAGACCCAGGACCCGGCTCCGGGCCGGGACCGTGCGCCCCCGCCCCCTCCGGCGGCGGGGGCGGGGGAGGGGGCGGGGTCTCGTCCTGGACGGGAATCCGCTGATACTGGCCCATATCGTTTCGTATGTAGCGGTTATACATCTTTATCCCCCATGGATTTCAGCAGCTTTTTCCCGATGCGGATGAGCCTGGCGGTTTTCGCGGCCCGCTCCACCTTATCCCGCCGCTCCGGCTTCAAAAACGGCCTGAGCGCATATAGAAGCTGCATCCGCTCATCGTTCCCGCCGCCCGCCAGCTCGCCGGCCAGCGGCAGCAGTTTTTGAATCATCGCCGGGTCAACCTGCCCCAGCAAATCCCCCAGCCCCGCGAGGCCGCCCAGGCCGCCCAGGTCCGGCCCGCCGCCATCGGGGGCGCCGTCCTGGGGCGGGGCGTCCTGGGGCGTCCCATCCTGGGCCGTCCCGCCGCCGGGGTTGAGGGATTGGGCCAGGTTCATAATCTGGCCCATGGTCTCCGGGTTGGAGAGGATGGCATTCAATTTTTCCTCAAAATCGCTCAAAACTCCGCCCCTCCTTCCCGGAAGCCCCGCGCATTATTTTCCGAAACGGTTTCCCAACCGCTGCAATATTTCCGCGCCGCCGGGCGTAGTCGTGATGGTTTGGATCAGCTGCTTTAGCTGCGCGGTATCGCCCTTGGCGGCATTTTCGGCAATTTTCTGCAAGGACGCCTGGTCCTGGCCCTTGGCCAGGATGTCCGCCAGCGCCTTTGCGTCCGGCGAATTGGTAAGCCGCTCCATCAGCTTCTTATCCCCCAGCGCTTGCTGGAGTTTAGACTGGTTCATAGGTTTCATGCCATATCCTCCCGGTTTGGTTTCCTTCCAGTATATGAGCCAAAAGCGAAAAAAGTTCCCCTCTCCCACCAGTGGTGGGGGAGGGGAAGGAAAATCTGACTTTAAGAACCTGTATTCACAGGCGGCGCCGCCCTGGCGGGGCGGGGCGCAGCGCTTGGGGATGCAGGTTTTACGGCTCTTCCCCGGTCCAATGGTCGCACCAGGGCCTAAGGGTGCAGCTTCCGCAGTCCGGCCGCCGCGCAACGCACACGGCCCTGCCATGCAGGACCATTCTATGGCAGAAATCGCTGCTTTCCTCCGGCGGGATGCACTTCCGAAGCTGCATTTCCACCTTCACCGGGTCCTTGCTGCCGTCCGTCAGCCCCAGCAGGCCGGTGATGCGGATGCAGTGGGTGTCGCAGACGTACCCCTCCTGCCCGTACACGTCGCCGAGGATCAGGTTGGCGGTTTTCCGCCCCACCCCGGGCAGGCGGAGCAAATCGGCCATATTATCCGGTACCCGCCCGCCAAATTCTTCCAGCAGCATCCTGCTGGCAGCGACGATGTCCCTTGCCTTGCTCCGCCAGAACCCGGTAGAATGGATGATCTCGCCCACCTCCTCCTCGGAAGCGGCGGCGAGGGCTTCCAAGCTAGGAAACCGCCCATAGAGGACGGGGGTAACGAGGTTGACCCGGGCGTCGGTACACTGCGCCGCCAGCCGCACGGAGAACAGCAGCTCATACGCCTTATCGGGGTCGAAGGTAAGGGAGCATTCCGCTTCCGGGTAAAGGTTTTTCAATTCCTGAATAATCTCTGATACGGCGGCCTGTTCTTTCATCTCGTCCCCCTCCAAAAAGTTCCCGGCGAAGTATTTTTTACCGTTATAGGATTCCTGCCTGGCAGCGGCGCCGCGTTTGGCGGCCCTATCCCGCTCAGCCTTCTCCCGCAAGCTGCCGGCCCATCAAGACGCCCATTACGGAAGCCATCATCAGCCCCCGGGTCCACCCGCTGGAATCCCCCAGGCAGTGCAGCCCTTGGATGTTGGTGCTGAAGGCCTCGTCCATTTTGACCCGGTTGGAATAGAATTTCAATTCCGGCGAGTAGAGCAGGGTTTCGGTCGAGGCAAAGCCCGGCACGACTTCATCCATCGCCTGGATAAAGTTGATAATATTGATCATTGCCCGGTAAGGCATCGCGGCGGTAATATCCCCGGCCACGGCGTCCGGCAGGGTAGGGCGCACATTGGAGAAAGCCAGTTCCTTCTGCCACGTCCGCTTCCCATCCAGGATGTCGCCGAACCGCTGGACCATAATATGGCCCGCGCCCAGCATATTGGTCAGCTCGCCCACCTTCTGGGCGTAAGCGATCGGCTGATTAAAGGGGTGGGAGAAATTATGGCTGCACAAGATGGCCAGGTTGGTGTTGTCGCTTTTCAGCTCCTTATAGCTGTGTCCGTTGACTACGGCCAGGTCGTTGTCGTAGTTTTCCTGGCTGACGAACCCGCCTGGGTTCTGGCAGAAGGTCCGCACTTTGTTTTTAAAAGGCTTGGGATACCCCACCAGCTTAGATTCGTACAGGACCCGGTTGACGGTCTCCATGACCTCGTTGCGGACCTCTACGCGTACGCCGATGTCAACGGTGCCTGGCTGGTGGGCGATATTATGTTCTGCGCACAGGCTTTCCAGCCAATCCGCGCCCCGGCGTCCGGTTGCGATGACGGTATGGGCGGCGCGCAGCTCCCGTTCTTCCTTCCCGTTGGAAATCCGGACGCCCCGGCAGACGGCGCCCTCCAGGATCAAGTTGGTGCATTCATACCCGAACAGGATTTCCACCCCGTTCTGCAAGAGGTGCTGTTCGATGGCGTAATACAACTCCTGCGCCTTTTCGGTGCCGAGGTGGCGGATAGGGCAGTCCACCAGCTTCAGCCCCGCCCGGATGGCGCGTTTCCGGATATCCTTGACCTCCTCGGTGCTGCCGAGGCCTTCCACATGGCTGTCCGCGCCGAACTCAAGGTAGATTTTGTCGGTATAGTGGATGGTTTCCTGCGCCCTTTCCGCGCCGATGAGGGCCGGCAGGTCGCCCCCCACCTCATAGCTCAGAGAGAGTTTGCCGTCGGAAAACGCGCCTGCGCCGGAAAACCCCGTCGTGATATGGCAATAGGGCTTGCAGTTGACGCACTGGCCGGTTTTGCTTTTAGGGCAGCGGCGTTCCTCCACTGCCCGGCCTTTTTCCACAATAAGGATTTTCTGCCTGCTGCCTTTTTTCAGCATTTCCAGCGCGGTAAAAATCCCCGCAGGGCCAGCGCCAATGATGATTACATCCTTTTCCATGGGGAACCTCCTTCACGAATCATGAGAACTTAACTTATACGAATCAGGAAACCGTATTACAGGGGATGTGCGAACCGTTCCCGGTCTTTCCGGATTTGTTTGGCGTACCGCTCCTCCTCGGAGAAGACGCAGCCGCAGTACTTCTGCATATACAGCCCCAGTTCCCTGGCCTTCGCCTGCCCCTGCCGGAAGCCCGTCCGGAAATCCCGGTAGAGGAAGCCCACGCCGTACCGTTCCGCCAGGGCCTCCGCCGTCCGGCAGATGTCGTCATGGTCCTGATACGGGCTGACCAGCAGGGTGGTGGAAAAGCAGGAAAACCCATGCTCTGCCGCGTACCGCGCGGTTTCTTCCAGCCGGCAGGCGTAGCAGAGGGGGCATCGCCTGTCAAGGTCCCCGGCCACGGCCCTCACGAAATCCCTCAGCCCGTACTCGTCCCAAACGGTCAGCTCCAGGCCGGCGGACCCGGCGTAATCCACCAGCGCATCCCGGCGGGCCTTGTACTCCTGATAGGGGTGGATATTGGGATTATACCAAAAGCCGGCCGGCTCGACGCCCTCCTCCCGGAGGGAATCAATGCAGTAGACGCTGCATGGGGCGCAGCAGATATGGAGCAGGAGACGATTCATAGGGAACCCCCGGTAAACATAGTTTGTGAGGGCGGCTGTCAAAAAGCCGCCAAGCATCTTTGGGATACGCATGCCTTGCCCCTATCATAGCATATTCCGCCGCCGTTGTCAAAAGCGGAAAGGGTCCTTGCCAGGGTAATTGAATGAGTACAGAAAGAATTAACAAAATGTAGCTGAAGGGGAGAGAACATAGTATACTGTAGAGAAGCAAGGGATAGGAGGGAGTATACCAATAAAGAAACTAGGTTTGCTGGAAGTGTTGGAAGGGATAGAAGACAGCCGTCGAGAGC
>CANSSG010000018.1 GCA_947649615.1 uncultured Clostridia bacterium
TTGACCGGACATCGTTGGACAGCGGCCAAAGGCGTTTCCCAGAGCCGCCGGAAAGGAGAATGATGTTCATAGCTTACGCGCCCTTCTCTTTCAGTATGGTATGGTAGGAAAATTCGAATACTTAAACTTCCAGCAAAGCCGCTGCGTTTTGGATCATTTGCGGCAGTGAAATATAGTTGTAGGTAAAGTCCAATTCCATATCCAGAATCCGATGGCTCGGTCCCTCCCACGCAGGAAATGCGGGATGTATTTTACTCCCCCAAATCTTTCTTGCCGCAGGCAAAGCAGCCCCCGACAAAAATATCGTATCTGCGTGTTCTGCCATATAAGTAATGTACGTCTCTATGTTACTGGATAAAAGGAATTTCTCCCGATTCAACGGATCAAAAATATCCGGGACAACGTAGGGAATACCCGATACTTTCTGCTCTAAAAACACATCTGGGTGGGAAACAACCGCTACGGCCGGCAAAGGAAACCGGTCTACACATTGACTGACCAATTCGTGGAACAGAGTCTTGTAATTTTCTTTGCCTTTGCTGCCTTTGGACAAGCATGGAATCAAATCGACATGGAAACAATAAACACTGCCTACACTTCTTATATTCTCCAGGGCATACCTTGCAGCCATCTCGTCACTGACATCATCCCTTACTGTACCACCCATCGGTTGAAAAAAGGACACCTTCTGCCCCATCCTGGCTAGAAGCAGGGCCAAAGTTTTTACATATGGGGTATAATAATTCCATCCTTCCATTGGGAAGAAAATAAAGTGCCGGACAGGTTTGGTTTGCAGAAGCTGATACAGCTTCTGCCCAAATGGTGCCATTTGGGCAAAATATTCCTGATAGTCCTCTGGGTCGCCGTAGCGGTTTGCCAATGCCGCATGAATCGCACTCTCTTCTATATAGCCAGACTGATACAAGGCCCGAAAATAGTTGGCATGAAACGTAGCATCCTCATGTTCTCTTTGCATCTGCACATAAAATGTACGTAGTGCGGCGGGCAAACCGTCCTCCCCTTTTTGCGCCAAAGCAATGGTTTTAAAGAGTGCCAATTCCTTTGTCTCAGCTTTCGATAATCTATAGCTATCCAAGCTTACCTGGTCAACCAAAGCAACTGCCTCATCATTGCGCGCTTCCTCAATTAAAGACAAAACTTCATCATTGACAGAAATCTGCTGTTGGCTCACAAGTTTAGTCTCATACCGTCTGGAGAATGCGTCAATTTGCTCATCATTTAAACAGATTTGATTGCGAATATCTCTGCTGTTTTTTTCCGTCTTTTGGCAAAGATTTATCTGATTGCTGCTTTGACTCAGTTCTGCTGCCCAGAAACCATACGAACTCTGTGCTGTCAAAATTCTTCCATTACATGCCGATATGCAGAAAAATTCATCCAAATTAGCATCCATGCCTCCCAACAGATGAACAAAATGATAGTTTTCAAACGGTCCAAATTGGGATTTTGCATATTGGATATCATCCGAGAAAAAATAGAAGTGGGCGTCAGGATAAATTTGTTTTATGTAGGTAATGGCTGCTTGGTAATATTTGACTGGTGCATGGCAGTTCAAATCTACAAAATCAGTCCTACGGAGATGTACCGCAACACTGTATTCCCGTTGTATCTTTTCTCTGAATTGCCGCACGGCAATCGAAGGAGTTCTTGGTTGCAGACGTTCCCGGAATTTGTCGCGCTCCTCTTGTGTGCAATAATGAGGGCCTCCATACCCTAACAAATAAATATTTTCCGCCCCTTCTGCAGCAGCAAGCAACGTTTCTCGTGTTTTGTAATCTTCATGCCGGATAATCCGAAGGTTATTGGCTCTGAGGTCCTCTGGCAAACAGCTTTCGTCCATAAATCCACTGGAAGCTGGAGGGTAGATAAGTTTTCGATGGGAACCGATTTGCAAGTTATCCAAGCAATATGGATGAATGTACCCTCTGAGTGTATAATCTGATACATCCAGCACCAATTCTTGGTCTAAATATTTTGCGACAGTATAGCCGCAAATATAAGCGTCAAGTTGGTTTCCAAGACCGCCTAAGATTTCTGCAATTACCATATTACCTTCTCCTCTTGCTATTCTGTTCCGAGGTATTCAGCCGAAGCCCGCTCCAAATAATCCAAATACGTTTTTTCCAACCCAAGCCTTAAAGATGTTTTTGCCTGCCATCCCAAGGCATTAATTCGACTGACGTCCAAAACCTTCCGTGGCATTCCATCCGGTTTGGAAGAATCAAAGCGCAGTTCCCCCCGGTACCCTACGACATCCATGATGATTTCCGCCAACTCTTGAATGGTCATATCAATACCGGTTCCTACGTTTAGAAATTGTGAATCACTATACGCATTTTCCAAGAGGAAAACACACGCATCCGCCAAATCATCACTGTACATAACTTCCCGGCGTGCCTTTCCGGTCCCCCAGAGCGTAATATGCTGCGCATTAGTTATTTTGGCCTCATGCACCTTCCTAATCAATGCTGGAACTACGTGGGAGCGGATAGGATCAAAATTATCACCCGGACCATACAAATTACACGGCATAACACTGATATAGGCATATCCGTACTGCTGGTTGATAAATTCGCAAAGTTTCAGACCAGCAATCTTAGCCAAAGCATAGCCCTCATTGGTAGGTTCAGGCTTTCCATCCAGCAAATATTCCTCCCGCATTGGCTGAGGAGACAAACGCGGGTAAACACAGGAAGACGCCAGAAAAATTAGCCTGCGGACGCCATGCTTTGCAGCAGAGTAAATAACATGGTTTTGAATTGCTAAATTATCATACAAAAATTCAACTGGGGAATTCATATTTGCCTGGATGCCGCCCACTCTTGCTGCGGCTAAAATCACGCAGTCTGGGCTTTCCTGCACAATATAAGCTTCCGTTTCTTGCTGGCGCCGCAAATCCAGCTCTCTTGAGCGGAGACCGATGATATTGCTATATCCTCGCTCCATCAATTTTCTGACAATCGCGGAACCGGCCATTCCGCTCCCGCCGGCAACCCAAATTTTTGCGCTTTTTTCTAAAGCATCCTGTTTTCCCACTATCATCCGGCACAATGTCCTTTCAAATAGGTATGGATCGTCTCGATTTCATACTCCAGATCCATCTGGCTGAGTCCATGATGGCAACCGATGTAAAAGCCATTATGATTAACATACTCTGCAGCAGGGTACGCTTTCTCAATATCGCCAAATATTTTCTTATACGCCGGCTGGTTTAGCAATGGCAGCATGGGACGGGTTTCAATATTGTGCTTTTCAAGATACTTCACCAAATCTGCCCGGTTAATTCCGCTACCTTTGCGAGGAAGGAGCGGGAACATCATATAAGTATGTTCGACACTCTCAGGATGCCGCGGCAACTGAATCTTATCCTCATAAGGAGTAAGACCGTCTATTAACACCTGTGCATTGCGCCGTCGTGCGCCCATAATCTCGTCCACGCGTTCTAGCTGTCCCAATCCCAGCGCCCCTTCTAATTCACCAACGCGGCAGCTATACCCCAGCCGCACGAACATAAAGCGCCGGTCTATGTCTGTATCCATACGCTTGGGGCAAACAACATTCGCATCGCTGGCTAGGCACCGCTCACAAGTACAGGCGCGGCCATGTGCCACAAGACTTCGCATAACTTCCATCAAACTACGGTCGCTGGTACACATGATGCCGCCTACTCCAGTGGTGATCGTGTGCGCTACATATGTACTGCATGCCATAATATCTGAGAAACTCCCAACGGTTCGCCCGTTAATCGTGGCAAAATGCGCCTCTGCGCAATCCTCTAAAATCCGGAGATGGTATTTTTGAGCAATAGACACTATGCGCTCCATGTCGCAAGGCATTCCAAAGCAATGAACTGGAATAATACATTTTGTACGCGGGGTAATATGCTTTTCAATTTCATCCGGATTCATATTATATGTCGCCAAATCAATATCTACAAAAACAGGCTTCATTCCAGCGTGTAAAACTGCATTACTGGTTGCAATAAAGGTAATGGCAGGAACCAATACCTCGGTCTCATCCGTCCATCCATCCGTTTCCCGCAGAGCTTCCAGAGCTAAATGGAGGGCGCTCGTCCCACTATTGCACATGATGCCATACTTCTGACCGTGCATTTGGGAGAATCTTTTTTCAAATTCGACTACAAATTTGCCCTGTGACAAGCGCTGGTTGTCTAAGGCATCCATTACATATCTTTTTTCTATTTCTGACACAGATGCATACCCTACGCCAATTTTATTACGCATACTGCGCTCCTCCACTAAATATTTTTTAAGGCTCTCTCCCGCTTTGCCAACGCACGGTCATGGCTTGCCATGACCGTAACCAGCTTTGCAAAGCTGGTTTGCGCAGGGTTCCAGCCCAAAACAGCCTTCGCTTTTGTCGGATCGCCCAGTAGATTGACAACGTCCGTCGGACGGTACCACTTGGGGTTCACGCAAACTAGCATCTTCCCTGTCTGTAGGTCGTAACCCTTTTCTTCCAAGCCGGTTCCTTCCCAGCGAACAGTCATACCATTTGCGGCAAACGCCGCTTCCACGAACTCTCGCACTGTATGTTGCACACCGGTGGCAATCACAAAATCGTCCGGCTCATTGTGCTGGAGCATTAACCACATGCACTCCACATAGTCCCCGGCATAGCCCCAATCCCGCAAAGAGTTCATATTGCCAAGTTCCAGGTGGTCTTGCAATCCTTCTGCAATGCGTCCAGCGGCCAACGTAATTTTTCGGGTAACAAAGTTCTCTCCACGCCGCTCAGACTCATGGTTAAACAGTATCCCGTTGGCAGCGAACATTCCATAAGCTTCACGGTATTCTTTGGTAATCCAGTAGCCATACTGTTTTGCTACGGCATAAGGACTGTATGGGTGAAATGGAGTAGTTTCTTTCTGCGGGACTTCCTCCACTTTGCCAAACAACTCAGATGTGGATGCCTGATAGAATCTAGTTGTATTTGTTAGATTCAAAATGCGGATGGCTTCCAAAACACGCAAGACGCCGATAGCATTGACATCACCGGAATATTCTGGTACATCAAAAGATACCTGCACATGGCTCTGGGCAGCTAAGTTATATATCTCGTCCGGTTGAATGGTGCCGATAATACGAATCAACGAGGATGCATCTGTCAGATCTCCTTCATGGAGTATGATTTGATGATCCACCATCAGGTGGTCAATACGCGCTGTATTGGACAGGGATGCCCGCCGTACCAAACCGTGGACCTCATAACCCTTTGATAGCAAAAGTTCCGCCAGAAAAGAACCATCTTGGCCCGTGATGCCGGTGATAAGCGCGGTTTTCATTACATAATACCCCCATTCAGTGTAGGGCGCCAATCCAGTGCCCCATCCTTGTTGAACGATTTAGAAAATCTGCATATGTCAAACAAATGCCACTTGCTCTTATATGTCCACACGGTTATTGTTTAGGCCTATCCATCTATTAGCTTTATATTAGTTCGTACCCATTCGATAGTTTTTTTGATTCCATCCGCAAAAGCAACCCTTGGTGTAAAGCCCGTCTGCGCAGTCAATGCATAAATATCTGCTTGCAAGTGCATGACCTGAACTGGGGAGTACGGCACTTCGCCAAATCCTATCGGCAGGGATGGATCAATTGTATCTCTAAGGATCTCCACATAATTCTTGAGCGGCATAGCCATACCACTGCCCAATGGATAAATCGCCCCATCCTGCCCGTACAGTGCCGCACAATATAACGCCTCCGCCGCATCCGCGACATATAAATAGTCCCAGACTTGCTCCCCGGCAGTCAAGCTGGGACGTTGATTCATTAAAAGCTTTCGAGTTGTACGCATAATCATACTTCCAGGATCGTCGCCCGGCCCATATACAGACAAAATCCGCGTCCAGATGTGCGCAATTCCCAATCGTCCACATTCCAGACGGCTCATCTGACCCGCGCAGAGTTTGGCTGCTCCGTATGGGTTCTCTGGTTTACAAGGCGTATCCGGCTTCAGCGCCCCATCTACGTATCCGTATTCCGCCTGACTACCAGCGCCTATGAAAATCTGGCAGCCAAGTTCCGATGCAGCATGTACCGCATCAATTGTGCTGCTGATATTGGCAATTTGGCACAGCACATTATTTCGGGCTTCTTTGGAAGTTCCCGACCATGCCAGGTGAAAATAAGCATCTACTGGCTCCCCGACTTTACCTGGAAGTCTGGCATAATCTGCTATATCGCAGGGAATCGTACAAAGATTATCATTGACAGGCAATATGCCCTGCCGGTAGCTGTTTGGGCGGCAAACAGCGTATACGTATACTCCGTTATTCAGCAACCGCTGGCACAATGCACATCCTATTGCTCCTGTCGGGCCAGTAACAACAGCCGTTTTTATCTTACGTGGATGGACTGGCATTTACAGCATCTCCTCATGTGGCAGACAGCTTTGCGCCCTAGATTTATACTTCAAAATAGTACTAATTTCATTTTGCAATTTCTCTGACAATGGCGGCTCTTGCTCATGAATAGGTTTATTCAGACCTAGCTTAGGAACAAGCCTAGTTGTCTGCGGTAATGCAACTTCAATAAAGGCTGGATCTGCATCTGCCAATATTGATTTCAAAGAAATCTCATTTGTATAGCGCATTGCACGAATTCCATACGCCTTTGCAATGCCTATAAAGTCTGGAACAGTAAATCCTGCGCTATCGTCTGTCTGCACAAAGTTGCTGTCGAAATACATCTCCTGGAAGTGGTGTATCATTCCAAGCGCCCGGTTGTTTAATAAAATAATTTTAATTGGCAGGTGCTCTCTCACAACCGTTTGTAATTCCTGAATATTCATTTGAAGCCCACCATCGCCTGTTACGCATATTATAGGATGCTTCGTTGCTATTGCCGCTCCTATCGCCGCTGGCAGGCTATACCCCATTGCACCATGTCCTCCCGAAAAAAGGATTCGCTGGTTTTCCTTTACTTCTAAACTTTGTGCAACCCACACTTGGTTCTGTCCAACATCTGTTGTAATCACTACTCCGTCTGGGCATAGTTCTCCCAACTTTTCTACAAATAAGCTTGCCGGCTCCAACCGGTCAGCATATTTTAATTTGGAGTATATTTTCATGCAGCAGTGCTGCCAATCGTGAAATTTCCATATGATTTGCTTCGATTTTTCCAGCAAAACCGGCAGCAATTCCTCAAGGAGAACTTCATAATGCGTTTCCCAATCATTGACCCTATGTTCTAGTTCACTCTGATCAATGTCAACCCGCAACAATTTCGCAGTTGGTGCAAACATATCTCGACATGTCCCGGTTTGCCGGGAATCCAGGCGGCTGCCCAGCGACAAAATACAGTCACTATGATTCACCAAATAGTTCGACCACCTGTTGCCATATGCGCCTATCATTCCGTAACAATAAGCAGATTTGCTTGGAAGTACATCAACTGCAATCATGCTAGTTACTGTCGGAATTCCAGTCTGTTCCACAAACGCACGAAAATACTCCCTGGAACCAGAAAGGGTAATTCCATGTCCTGCTAAAATGACAGGGCGATGGGCTTTTTGGAGTTCATGGAGAATGCCGGTGGCGATTTCGACAGGTGGGACAACCGGTTGTAAAGGTTGATCCCACAGAGGGAGAGGTTTTTCAATATCCTCTCTCCAAACATTCATTGGGATGTCCACCAAAACCGGACCGCGCCGCCCCTCCATAGAAACCCGATACAGAGTTTCAAGTAATTCTGGCAGCTCTGACGCATTGCGTACCATGACCGCTTGCTTCGTGATTGGCTGCGCCATAGAAACAATATCGGTTTCCTGAAATCCTTTTTGCCGTACCCGTAGGTTCTCTTTTTGTTCATATGTATTTACTTGACCTGTGATAAAAATACAGGGCAACGAGTCAAAATAAGCGCAGGCAATTCCTGTCAGTAGATTTGTTGCGCCAGGACCACTGGTTGCATATGCTACTCCGGGCAGTCCTGTCATCTCGGCCCATCCACAAGCTGCCATGGCACACGCTTGTTCATGATAATTTAAGTGCGCTGAAATCTGCATCCGGTATTTGTCAAGCGAGTCCATAAAATGGGTTACCATTCCACCGGGATAACCAAAAATGTCTGTAATTTTGTGTTGAATCAAAAATTCTACAACGTAGTCAGATGCTTTCATATTCTTGCACCCTTATAAAATATCTTCTCAATCCGTTACCACTATATTTGTATCAAATACCAACCGTTCCCTATATCCTTCTTTGCTAAACATTCCTGCAAAAGAAAACGTTTATTTTGTTCACTCCATTTTAAAATTAACCGGCCGCCTGGCCCAAGGCTTTCTTGGCAAACCTTAAAAATTGTCTTGAACTGCACCCCAGTTAAAAAAGGTGCTTCCCATATGACGTACTGAACAGTTTTTCCATGTAAGAACTGTTTTAATTCTTCAGCACTTGAGATTAATTTGGCGTCATCACTGATCCCTTTCAAATCTAAGAGAAAACTGGGCGCATCTGTTATGTTATAAAGTACAGTGTCTATATTATGCCAATACTCTTTCAACTGCTCCTTGATACGAAGCGAATTGCTGCCCATGCCACAGTTGATCCCCAAAATCTCTGTATGCGTATGACTCTCCTCTACCACGCATTGCATAAATGCCGCATCAAAGCAAAACCCTGCACCCCAAGGATCGATTCCAAAATTCTTGTAAAATGCTTGCCGTCCTTTAAGATAGAATTCTGCTTCTGTCTCCTCCCGCTTGGTTACATCCTCTTTTATGGTAACAGAACCAAAATGATAGCAGTAAGCATCCTTTGCCAGCATCAACTTGTATCCTCTGCGTCTCAACAAAAGCGACCGCCGGTCATCCGGAAAGGCTAAATCTGTTGCTGCACCTAAGTAGCTATTGTCAAATATCCCCTGGCAGCCAAAAAAAGCTGCACTGCGCCAGACAGCAATCGGGTCACACAGCCTAGTTCTTTGTTCCCAGCGAAACGGATCGGACACGTTATTCTGTCTTGTAAACTCGTTCATTTCCTCTAAGGAGCTATACTGTGCCGGAATTGTCTGGAAATTGGATGTATTCGGGGTGCTTGGTACAACAAAAGCAATTTGATCATTAGATTGGATACATTTCAACATATTGGAAATGGTATTGCATCCAATTATGACATCATTGGAAATAAAGAAGGCAAACTTAGATTCTATGATCCGCCTAACAATGTCGAATCCCGCTCCGTTGACTGCAATATCTAACTGCTTGGTCGGTTGAATACTCTCAAAGTACTCTCTGGTTCCATCGTTGGAACCATGATTGACTAAAATCAATTCATACCGCAACCCCTTAGGAATATTCCGCAGCAGACTCTCCACACACATTTTGGTATAGTCCAACTTGTTGTAACCAATCACTACAAACGCAGCCTCAAAGGGGTATTCCCCTGTCTCCTCCGATTGGTCAATATAATAATTTCCGCAGAGTGATGGCACTTCTTCACGGTATTGTTCCATCCGCTCTGAATCTTTCACCGCCCACAGCCAATACCGCGCATGTTGGAAGGCTTCCTCAATTAAGGGAATTAACTCGAACTGGAGCCTGGACAGCCGATATGATTCATCTGCTTTTCGGATTCGTACGCGCGACAGGGTGTCCTGAATACTCTGCAAGATTTTGGTCAACGAAATATCCTGATACCCCTTACCAAGCTGTTCTTCCAGAAGTTGTATCATTTTAGCGGCCATGGTGTATAAATTTTTTGTGATGTCGTCAAATTGTCTACCGCTGCCAAAGTCTTGTTGTAACAGGTAGCACGCAGCTTCATGCATGGTAGAAATGCTGGAAAAGAAATGTTCTGTTACCGACTCCTCCATCTGGCGGCATTGATTTTTTTTCATACCTGCTCCTTGTCCTGCACTTGATAGAAGGTATGGATCTGCCTGCGGCAAATCTCCTCCGGATCTGCCGTCCGGTACTCCCGGTACCACTCAGCCGTCCACCGCAGCGTCTCTTCCAAAGGAAGCTGCGAAACCCAGCCCAGCCGCTCCCGCGCCTTCGTACTGTCCAGCAGTAAAACCGCGTCCTCGTGTGGCGCAGCCGTTTCTTCCCGCGCTTCCACGCTTCCGCCGTACAACCCGGCAATCTGGCCCGCAACCTCGCCAACAGTAGCGACCTGTTTCGCATCCGGTCCAAAATTCCAGCCCTCGCAGAACTCCGCAGGCTGCTCCCACAGCCGCTCCGCCAGCATCAGATATCCCCGCAGCGGCTCCAGCACAAACTGCCATGGACGAACAGCGCCCGGATTCCGCAACACAACCGGCTTTCCTGTCTCCATTGCCCGGATACAATCCGGAATCAGCCGATCCGCTGCCCAGTCCCCTCCACCGATGACGTTTCCAGCCCGGGCGCTGGCGACTGCCGTTTGGCAAAGTCCGCTTCCCCCCTGCGTAAAGAAGGAGCGGCGGTAAGAGGCAATCAATATCTCCGCGCAGCCCTTGCTGGCACTGTAGGGGTCGTAGCCTCCCATTGGGTCCGTCTCACGGTACCCCTGCATGGTTTTGCGGTTTTCATAACATTTGTCCGTCGTAATCATCACGGCACTGCGGACACTGTCCGTATGCCGGATGGCTTCCAAAACGTTCAGCGTGCCGATGACGTTTGTTTCGTATGTAAGCTTCGGTTCCTGATAGGAGCGGCGCACCAGCGGTTGCGCCGCCAGATGAAAGACGATTTCCGGCTGATGTTTCTGTACCACCGCTTCCAGCTTTCCGGCATCCAGAATATTTCCCCGGATGTCCGTTACCTTCTCCTCCAATCTGCAAGCGGTATAGTTGTCCCGTTCACTGGCCGGAGACAGTGCATATCCGATGACCTCCGCTCCCATTTCCAGCAGCCAAAGACAGAGCCATGAGCCCTTGAATCCGGTATGGCCCGTCACCAATACCCGTTTGCCGCGCCAAAACACGCTGTTTACACCCATTTAGCCGTCTCCTTTTTCACGTATGTGTTTCGCAAAACCGCCGGATCTCCTCCGCCATATAGCGCAGCATTTCTTCCGTCATCCCCGGATAGACTCCAATCCAGAAGCTCCGCTCCATCACGGTGTCCGTGTTGTCCAGCGTCTCCACTACACGGTATCCCCTGCCGGATTTCCGCAGTTCGTCGAAGCAGGGGTGCCGCAGAAGATTTCCCGCAAAAAGATTTCGGGTCTGGATGTTTTTGCTCTCCAGGTAACGGGTCAGATCATCTCTGGAAAATCCTGCGGTTTCTTTCACTGTGATGAGCAACCCAAACCAGCTTGCCCGGCTGTCCGGCCCCTCCTCGGGAAGAATCAGCGTTTCCGACAGACCATCCAGAAGTTCCCGCAGCAAGGCCCAATTCTTCCGTCTCAGATGGACAAACTGGTCCAACTTCTTCAATTGCGCACAGCCTACCGCCGCCTGCAAATCGGTCGCTTTCAGGTTATAACCCAGATGAGAATAGACGTATTTGTGGTCATATCCCCTAGGCAATTCTCCAAACTGCCCGTCAAAGCGGCAGCCGCAGGTCCCATCCTTCCCCGGCGGACACCAGCAGTCCCGTCCCCAGTCCCGGAGAGAATTCACAATGCGGTGCAGCAGCGGGTCATCCGTGTAGACTGCGCCGCCTTCCCCCATGGTGATGTGGTGGGGCGGGTAGAAGCTGGATGTCCCAATATGTCCCACCGTACCGCTCTTTTTCCACACGCCCTGATAACAGTACTCCGCCCCCAGCGCGTCGCAGTTGTCTTCAATGAGCCATAGTTTATTGGCATCGCAAAACGGCCGGACCCTATTTAAATCAAAGGGATTTCCCATGGTATGGGCGATCATGACCGCCTTTGTCCGGGGCGAAAGCGCTTTTTCTAGTTGGGAAACGTCTATGTTATACTGGGGAATTGTAATGTCTACAAAAGCGGGCGCTGCACCGTATTGGATGATTGGCGCGACAGTAGTCGGAAATCCTGCCGCGACGGTGATTACTTCGTCTCCGGGCTGAATTCTCCTGCCGCCAAGCGCAGGCGAAGTCAGCGCTGCAAACGCCAGAAGATTGGCGGAGGACCCTGAGTTCACCAGGGAGCAATACCGGACGCCAAGCCACGAGGCCAGACCGGATTCAAACTCCCGGGTATAGTTCCCTCCGGTGAGCCAGAACTCAAGGGATGCAGAAACTAATTCCCGCAGTTCCTCCTGGTCAAATACCCGGCCGGCATAGTTGACACGGTCTCCCGGCTGAAACGGCGGCTTCTGTCCGAATTGAGCCTGATAGTACTTCTCGGTCAGCGCCAGTATTTGTTCCCGAATAGTTTGTGCATTGCTCATATGGCAACCCTTTCCCGGATGTACCGATTACCAAACATACCAAGGAGCCGACTGCTCCTGCCACAGCTGCTCCAGTTTCCCCTTGTCCCGCTGGGTGTCCATGCACTGCCAGAAACCGGCATGCTTATAAATACCCAGCAACCCTTCCTGTGCCAGGGTTTCCAACGGCTTCCGCTCCAAAATACAGCTTTCTTCCGCGCTGAGATACTGGAACACCTCCGGTTCCATCACCATAAATCCGCCGTTAATCCAGCCGCCGTCCTCCCTGGCCTTCTCCCGGAAGCCCATGACTGTCCTGCCCGATTCGTCCAGGTCCAACACACCGAACCGGCCTCCTGGCTGGATGCCGGTAAGGGTCACAATTTTACCGGATGCTTCATGCTGCGCCAGCAGGGCGTTCAAATCAATGTCGCTTACCCCGTCGCCGTATGTCAGCATGAACCGCTCATCCCCTATGTACTTTTGCACCCGTTTCACCCGTCCACCCGTCTGGGTATTCAGCCCGGTGTCCACCAGCGTCACCCGCCATGGCTCCGCCACATTCTGGTGAACCGTCATACGGTTTTCATCAGAAAAGTCAAAGGTAACATCCGACCGGTGCAGATAATAGTCCGCGAAATATTCTTTAATTACATGCCCTTTATACCCGCAGCAAATTAAGAAATCATGGAACCCAAAACTGGAGTAATATTTCATGATGTGCCACAGAATTGGCTGCTCGCCAATGGGAATCATCGGCTTGGGCTTCAGGTAGCTTTCCTCGCTGATGCGGGTCCCTAAGCCGCCCGCTAAAATTACAATTTTCATTGCGGCAGTCCTCCAAACACGCCCAGGTCCGGCCCTTCAATCAGATGCGCTACCTTCTGATACGCCGCGCTCTGCTTCAAAGCCTCCACCGCCGGGTCATCCGCAGGATACATGGAAAGCAGCGTCCGCACCTGCTCCGCCAGGCTCAGCAGCTCCGGCGTAGCCTGGACCCTCTGGCTCTCTTCCAACTGCGTCAGCAGGAATTCAACCATGGACTTCATCTCCGGGCAGATATCCAAACCCTTCCGCAGCAGGCGGACGTACTCAGCCGGGTCCCCGGCATCCAGCGCCCAGAAGGCCTTGCCGCAGTACCAGCCGAAGCGGTGCATGGGCGGCAGCATCCGGATGTTTTCGTCACACAGCAGCTCGGGAGCATAGTACCTGGGCAAGAACGTATTCTCAATTTTTGCAAACGCCTGGCATAGTTCCATCCCCTGCTTACTGTCCACCCAATCGCAGGTCTTGACCGCCGCCAGCGCCAGCCCCCTGGCCCAAGCCAAAGATTGCCAATTTTCCGCAAGGTCTTCTTCTGCCGCCAGGATTGCCAAACCTACCAAAGGGCTGTCCTTTCGTGACATGCGGGCGGCAAAGACATCCATCTCCTCAATATTTAACACTTTAGACGCAAGAGGAAAGCGCACACCGCCTAAAATGGCATGCTCCAAAGCGTAGATTGAAAACTCATTCCAATTTTCCACCGAATCAAGCAGTCTCTCCAGCTCTGCCTGATCATCAGTTTCCAAAGCCACAACAGCGGTTCCTAATTCACAATCCTTATGGTCTATAAGCGAATGAAAAACGGTATAGGAATGCCGCTTAAACTCTTCTCGCGTTAGTTCATCATCTCTATAATTTTTAGTTAATGCATTGGCAGCAACACGCAGGAATTCTATCCGGCGCTTTTCTGCCATCGCCTTGTCTGGGAAGGGCAGGTTAATCTGATTCCAAAATGCATTTACTACGGCGGCAGCGTCTAGTTGCGTTGTCCGCTGAATCCGCATCAGCATATTGACGCACAACTCGATCTGCCGGTCATCTTCCAACTCGCCGCCCTTAACATTCCGAATCCCGGCTAATGCTTTTTCAGGTTCATTTAGCTCCAAATAGACCTGCGGCAGCAAAACAGAGATTTTTCTTTCCCAAAATGGCGACGCGAATTCCAGCACTCCCCGAGTGGATTCGCTCGTATTGTAATTCCCTGCAAAGTAGTCCGCTAGGCCCTTACAGTATGCTTCGCCCCAATAGGCAGCCTCATTGTACTTTTTTTCATCAAAGTAGTAGACAAAAGCATAGTAAGCGAGATCGACCCGGACAAAAATGGAATCCGGAAAACACGCTACCCCTTGCCTGATCCACTCTTCCATCTCTGGCAGTTGATGTAGCTGCGCAACGGACACCGCATTACGGAATACGACACCCCCAAATCTATCCCATGTAGGACACTTCTGCCCCACAAGTTCAACCGACTGCCGCGCATATTCGGCACTTTCGATACCGTGGTGTTTAGAGGAATCGACACACTCAATTAAAGTCTGGAGATGGTTGGGGTTTTCACGCAGCTTTTTCTTCAAAAGCGCCATGTTCCGCTCGCGCTTTGCTTGTTCCGCCGCCTTGTCTTCGTAGATGTACCCATCATGATAGAACATGGTTTTGGAGAGCGTCATGATTTCCAGCGTACTTCCGTCCGGGTTGCTCCAAGACTCATGAATACAGCCTTTGTAGCGTATCCCAGTACTCATTCGAAGTAACCGGACAGCGACAAACTCCACATAATTCTGCCCTTTTTCCAAATCAAATGATTTGTAGTTGCGGAGCGTAACACCGCCAAAATTGAGCGGTTGCTTCTGATCCTTAGAAAGCAGAACCAATTCGTCAATATTTTCCGCCAACCACTCGTCGGCGTCAATGGAAAGATACCAGGCGCCCGAGCAGCGATCCATTACCGCGTTTCGCGCGGCGGAAAAATCATCGACCCACGGAAAGTCAAACAGAATGTCCGCATATCTCTCCGCAACTTCACGGCTCCCATCGGACGAGCCAGTATCCGCCATCACCAGCTCACAGGGGACTGCATTTCTCAACGGCTGAAGGGATTTCAAGCACCGCTCCAAACAGCGAATTTCATTTTTAAAAATAATTCCAATGGAGTAAAAAGGCTTTTTCATAATCTATTCTCCTTCATTGATAACAAGGCTGTCGGGAAAACGGGAATACTTCCGGCTTTCCCCACAGTCCTGAAAAGGCGGGCCGGGCGTAGGTCCGGCCCGCCTTGGGAATTAAGATGCGAGTAAATAGCTTCCGGCAAAAATTAGCCGAGGAGCTGGAGGACGCCCTGAGGAATCTGGTTGGCCTGGGCCAGCATGGCCTGGGCGGACTGCACCAGAATGTTGTTCTTGGTGTAGGCCATCATTTCCTCGGCGACGTCGGTGTCGCGGATGGTGGACTCGGCGTCCTGGATGTTCTCCTTCATCACGGACAGGTTGTTCTGGGTGTGCTCCAGACGGTTCTGGGTGGCGCCCAGGGTACCACGGATGGAGGAAACAGTGTTGATAGCGTCCTTAATCTGATTGACCGCCGCAGCAGCGCTGGTCTGACTGGCAATGCTGATCTTGTCAATGCCCAGGGCTGCGGTGTGGATGTCGCCGATATTGACCTTCAGCTGGTTGAAGCTCTCGCTGGTGTCGCCAATCTGCAGGGTCAGGGCCTTGCCGGTGCCTGCCTTGAGAGTGGCCTGGCCGAAGGAAAGCAGCCCCTGCCACGCTTCGTTGGTGTTCTTGTTGGAGTCCAAGGCGGTGGAGCCACCGTTCATACTGCCCAGGCCATCCTCGCCGGCCAGGTTGTTCACCAGGTAATCAATGCCGCCGTCCTTTTCGGTAAGGCTGAGCGTAATAGCATTTCCGGCATCGTTGACCTTCGAGCCGACAAAGAACTGCTTATTATCCCGGGCGGCCTGTACCAGGCGCTGGCCGGCAAGGTTCAGCTGCTCTGCGATCAGCGTACCACTACTAGCAATTTTCTGGTCAGTCAGATCAATCACGTTTTCGAAATCCTTGTACTTGCTGTCCTTGCCAAGAGCAAATACATACGTGGTGTCTCCAATCTTGATTGCACTGCCGTCTTTTATCTGATTCGGACCCAATGTAAAGACAGCCTGGGCGTACTCTTTGGCGGCTTTGGCCGCTGCTTCCTGCTCAGTATAAACCTCGAACTGGTTTCCGGTGTTGGAGGCGACCTGCGTATCTTTGCTGCTGCCAACGCCGGCAGTGAACGCAGCATCAAAAACGACCTTGGTTGCTTCATCCTTTGTCTTCGGGATGTTGTCCATTTCGACAACTACCTTCCCGCCATCGGCCTTGAAGTTGTATGTCATTGTGTCGCCAGCGACGATAGTGCTGCCGTTAAGCTTAGCGAGTTCATCGGCAATTGCCTTGGCGAGCTTTTCACCTTCCAGGCTGGAACCCGCAGCAATTGAAAGATTCACCGATACAGCGGCGGTCAGCTTGAAGCTTACCGAGATAGCTCCGGTAGAGTTGTTCGTCAGGGTCGCCTGGCTGAAGTCAACGCTGTAGATACCCTTCTGGGGGTTCTTGCCGGCCAGCTGTCCGTCAGCGACAACGGAGAAGCCGTAGGCGGTACCGTTATCCTTGGCAATGTCCGTGGGCTCCAGAATCGTGTAGCCGCTGCCGCCGTCCAGAGAACCGTCCAGCAGCTTGATGCCGTTGAAGTTGGAGCTGTCGGCAATACGGTTGATTTCGGAACGGAGCTGGTCAACTTCCTTCTGGAGGTTGGCGCGGTCCACTTCGTTGTCATAGGTGCCGTTGGCGGACTGGGTAGCCAGGTTGACCATGCGGTTGAGCATGTCCTGAACTTCCTGCATGGCGCCTTCAGCGGTCTTCACCAGGGAGATGCCGTCCTTAACGTTCTTGCTGGCGGCGTCCAGGCCGGTGATCTGGGCGCGCATCTTCTCGGAAATAGCCAGGCCGGCGGCGTCGTCGCCCGCGCGGTTGATACGGTAACCGGAAGACAGCTTCTCCAGGTTCTTGGAAACAGCGGAGGTATTGAGGTTGTAGTTGCGGTAGGCGTTCATTGCCGCAATATTGTGTTGAATACGCATAATTCTATAACTCCTTTAGAAAATTGTTTTTTGTGTTTTGGCCATCCTTAGCCGCCACACAGATAGGAATTAGAGTGTCTTGATCCTGGTCATCCGGCCGGACTGCCCAAAACGCGGACGCTCCTTGTATTTCAACCGGCTCGTCAGCCGGAAGAAACCTGGGTTGGTTAACATTGATTGGCGGGACCCGGCTTCTGCGGCCTGATCAGGCCGTCGGGACGGTCTGCGCCGTTCCGTTCCCGAACCTCGCCCCGAAGTATGGTCATATCCCTCGGGGCGGTTACCGCAACGCGGATTCTGCCGCCGGTTTCCTGGAACACCTGGATAGCAATATCATCGCCAATGGTCAGGTATTCGCCTGATTTAAGCTGCAAAAACAGCATGGCACACTCCTTTCGCCACAAACCTGTTCATTGATGCGGAATCCTTCCGCATCTCAAAAGCTGCTTTATTGCGCAGCGTTTGCTGTATTTTCTTCCTTACGCAGCACCGCGCGCCGGAAGGAAGTCCTGCCCATGCCGCAGGAATCCGCCGCCTGCTGAAGGGAGAGCCGGCCGTCCCGCCATGCCTGGTGGCATTCGTCAAACGCGTCGGGAAGGGGGGCAGGCCGGGGGCCAAAGCGAATGCCTCTTTCTTTGGCGGCTGTGATACACGCCATCTGGTGCCGTTTGCGTTCCTCCCGGCGTCTCTGATCCGCAGCGGAGAGGACCAATTCAGCGATAAAGATATCTAGTGGTGTGGCGTCGCCAGAAGTTGGTATTTCAGAAAGTCCGGCAACGACTTCTTCTGCGAAACTCCGCAGTTTTTCCCGCTGGCAGCCGCACTCCGCGATCGCCGCCTGTAAGGTTTTCTGTTTCGAGGAAGCAGAAGGCATACGCAATTCCCTCCTTTGCAATTCATCGAAAATCAGAGGGCATACGCAGAAGGTATACCTTCTGCGCGAGTGATTTTTAGCACAGTATAGCAACTTTGCAATACCTACACCAACTATATCGGATGGTTTGCGGCAAAAATAAGGGGTCTTTCAGAAAAATTTGAACATCCCAATTACCACGCAAAAGGTATACCTTTTGCGTGGTAAAAATGGTTGTCTCGTATATATTTTCTCGGGTTCTCCAAAGATTTCGAAACTTTTTGAATATATTTCCATAATACTTTGGAACAAAATCGATGCCGGATGCGTAAAAAGGCGCTGTTCTTCTTTTAAAGGAAGAACAGCGCCCTTTGCTGTGTCAATGCCAGTGATATAATCTAAAAAGTGGTAAACTGAAGACCTGGATAAACAAATGAGCATGCCCGGCCTGCTGGACGAACTGAACCCCGCAGGGGAAGCAGGCGGAAAAATCGTGCCGTGCTCCTGACAGGTGTTGCCTTAAGGGCCGGCCTATGCTATACTTTTTATCGGTGGAAAACGCTACGGAAGGAAGGGGAAAGATGTTTACAAAAATCTTATACGGAACAGCAATATTGGGGCTGTTGATCTCGTTTGTAAAAGACAAAGCAAAAACAAAACTTGTGTTGAAAAAGGCGTGGCGGTCTTTTGAAAACATATTGCCATCTATTCTGGCGATTTTGCTCTTAATCGGCTTTGTCCTCACCTTTTTGGACGCGCAGACCATATCCAAGCTTCTCGGAGCAGATTCCGGGGCGTCGGGCATGGCCGCTGCCGCTGCTGTCGGCTGTGTTACTTTAATTCCTGGTTTTGTAGCGTTTCCTCTTGCGGCTTCGCTTCTGGCCGCCGGGGCGGGATATGCGCAGATCGCCATCTTTATTTCCACGCTTATGATGGTGGGCGTTGCCACGTTGCCCCTTGAAATGAGGTGTTTTGGGAAACGCATCGCGCTAAAAAGAAATATTTTATCGCTGATTCTCGCGGTTGTCACGTCTTGCGTGGTGGGGGTGATTATGTCATGAGTAAATGCAAGAAAATTGTAAAAAGGTATTTGTTTTTTCTGCTTTTGCTTCTGCTGAATGCCCTGCTGCTGATCGTTGAGCCAAAGTTGGGCCGGGAGGTTATTTCTCTTTCTCTGGATAACCTTTTGGAAATGCTGTCGATTATACCGCCCATTTTCCTGCTCCTGGGGCTGATGGACGTATGGGTGCCGAAGGAAACCATCATGAAGTTCATGGGAAAGGACGCGGGGATAAAAGGAGGGCTGCTTGCCTTTGTTTTAGGTTCGTTTTCGTCGGGACCCTTATACGCTTCCTTTCCTGTCGCAATGGTTTTTCTCAAGAAAGGGGTATCTCTGGCCAACATCTTCATTTTCCTCGGCGCGTGGTCAACAACAAAGGTTCCGATGATGCTGTTTGAAATAACGCAGCTGGGAAGCAGGTTTGCGCTCATTCGCTTTGGTTTGAATGTAACCGCAATTATCGTCCTTGCCGTTGTTATGGAAAAGACAACAACAAAAAAGGATGCGGAAACCATGTATGAACTTGCATCCCGCCAGTCAGGCGAGGACTAGGGCGTGTTTGATATATAAGCAGCGCCAAGGGCGGCCCGGCGCATCTTAAGAGGGAATATTGCGCTTCCCCGGCTGTTATGCTGTCGTGATGGATGCAAACCAACAGCCGTGCTGCATCCAATCGAATTTTTTGTTGACATCCCCGCCTGGTTTATGTATAATAGGGAGTGCTTGTCAACAGACAGGCGCAAAATGGTCAACTGCGGGGGAGTTTTTCTCCGCCGTCGAGTAGAGGGCGCTCCGGCCCCTCCGTAAATCTTTCAAATCAGGAGGTGTATGCAAATGTTCCGTACCTATCAGCCCAAAAAGCGCCAGCGCTCCAAAGAGCATGGCTTCCGCAAGCGGATGAGCACCGCTAACGGCCGTAAGGTCCTCGCCCGCCGCCGCGCAAAGGGCCGCAACCGCTTGACCCATTGAGGCTCGCCGTTGGGCCGCCCTTTGCGGCCGTAGGCCGCGCCGCCGCACGACCGGCGGCAAGAGGCGGAGCTTGCAGCATCGCAAACAGGATAGATCATGATGGGACGGTCGTTTAAGCGCCTGGCGTTTAGATGGCCGTCCTTGCGGGTAATTGCCGATGAAAAAAGATGCCACCATTAAAGAAAACCGCACCTTTCGCAGGATTTATAACAAAGGCCGGTCCGCCGTCACCCCGTTCTTGGTCCTTTACTGCCGCCCTAACGGGGGCAAGAGGAACCGGCTGGGCGTCACTGTCAGCACTAAGCTGGGATGCGCGGTGGTGCGCAACCGCGCCCGCAGGCGGCTGAGGGAGGTCTACCGCCTGGCCCAGCCGGATATGAAGCAAGGGTATGACGTCATCCTCGTGGCCCGGTCCCGGGCCGTGAACGGGCCATACCCGAAGCTCACCGCCGCATTTTATAAGGCCTGCGGCCAATTGGGGCTGACCCAGGGCGGCAAGACATGATCCGGCGGTTTCTGCTGGGGGCCATTCGGTTCTATCAGAAGCACATCTCGCCGGGGCTTCCGCCCCGGTGCCGTTTTATTCCCACCTGCTCCCAATACGCCGTGGAAGCCATTGCAAAATATGGCGCGGCCAAGGGGGGCTGGCTGGCCTTAAAGCGGTTTTTGCGGTGCCACCCCTTTTATAAGGGGGATTTTTACGACCCTGTTCCCTAGCCGTTCCGGGGGAATGCCGGGGAACGTCCCGAAAAGCTCATAATTACTTGGAGGAAATACCGTCAATGGGCAAGATCATTACATTACCCTTTGCCGCCCTGCTGCGCCTGATGTATTCCATCACCAATTCCTACGGCCTGTCCATCATCCTGTTCAGCTTGATTATCACCCTCATCATGGTCCCCTTCCAGATGAAGTCCAAGCGCAGCATGATCCGCATGGGCCGCTTGTCCGGCAAGCAGGCGGAATTGCAGAAGCAGTACGCGAAAAACCAGCAGAAATACCAGGAGGAGTTGGCCAAGCTCTACCAGGAGGAGGGCATCAACCCTATGGGCGGGTGCCTGTGGTCCTTCCTGCCCCTGTTCATCCTGCTCCCCCTGTATTCCATTATCCGCATGCCGGTGGTCTATTTTATTGGCCTGAGCGAGGCCGCCTGCGATGCCCTGCGCACTGCCGCCGTCTCCCTGGGCTATGTAGCCGATACCATGGGCAACGGGGCCTTCGGCGCCTACGAGCAGGTGAAGCTGGTGGACTTCGTTTCCCAGCGCTGGGACGAGTTCAACTGGACGGCGGTGGAGGGCTGCGCCAATCTGTTCCCCGTCCATTACAATTTCCTGGGCATCGACCTGTCCGTCATGCCTAACACCGCATTCGCCAACTTCAAGCTGGAATGGGCCGTCATCGGCCTGGTTTTGGTGCCTGTCCTGGCCACGGCCATCCAGTATGCGTCCACCTTCGTCCTGGCCAAGAGCAACGGGCAGACCGCCGAGCAGCAGAAGAGCATGCGGATGATGAACCTGCTGATGCCGCTGATGAGTTTGTGGTTCTGCTTCTCCATGCCCGCCGGGCTGGGCGTGTACTGGATTGCCAACAGCCTGTGGATGATGATCCGGGAGTCCATCCTGGGCAAGTTTTACACCAAAAAGCTGAACGAAGAAGAAGAGGAGCGGGAAGCCGCCCGGGAAGCATCCCGGAAGCTGCGCCAGGAGGAGGCCAAAAAGCGGGCCGCCGAGCAGCGGGACCTGGAACCGCGGAAGCCTAAAAAGCAGCCCCAGAAGGATAAAGAAAAGAAGGTCACAACCAATGAAGCGGGCCGCGTGGGCGAACGCCCCTACGCCAGGGGGCGCAGCTACCAGGCCGGCCGATATGATGATAAGGAGTAAGGACCCGTTATGACGACGAAATTTATTGACGCCACTGGCAAGACCGAGGACGAGGCGATTGGCAAGGCCCTGGCGCAGTTGGGCTTGGAGCGGGACGACGTGTCCGTGGAGATTCTGGAGCGGGCCAAGAAGGGCTTTTTGGGCATCGGCGCCAGCCCCGCCAAGGTCCGCGTGACCTACGAGGCCCCGGACGAGCCGGCCAAGGCCGTCCAGCCTGCGGCGGCGGTGCGGCCCGTTCCGTCTCCGCCTGCTCCCCCACGGCCGGCGAAGCCCGCCCAGCCGGAGCAGCCGGTTGAGAAATCCGTTGAGAAGCCGGCCCCGGCCGTTGCCGCCGCGCCCCAGGAGGAGCGGAAGCCCGAGCGGAAAAAGCCTGTCCGTCCTAAGCCCGAGCGCCGCCCCCAGCCCCCCCGCCCAGAAATGGAGGGCGAGGCCGCCGTGGAGATCAAGCCCGTGGACCTGGGCGAGCCGTGCGATGACGAGAAGGCCCGGCAAATCGCCGCGTTCCTCACCGGCCTGCTGGAACATATGGAGAGCAAGGCGCAGGTAAAGGTCTACATGGACAGCGAGGGCCGCTACAAGGTCATTTTGGAGGGTGAGAAGCTGGGCGCGCTCATCGGGCGCCGGGGCGAGACGCTGGACGCGATCCAGCAGCTCACCAACTATTCCATCAACAAGGGCAGCGAGAAGCGGGTGCGGGTCCATGTGGACGCAGAGAACTACCGCCTCAAGCGGGAGCAAAGCCTGCACCATCTGGCCCATAAGGTTGCGGCGAAGGTGGTCAAATACAAGCGCAACGTGACCCTGGAACCGATGAACGCTTATGAGCGCCATGTCATCCACACCGCCCTGCAAGATGTGGAAGGGGTTACCACCTACTCCATGGGTACCGATCCCAACCGCCGGGTGATCGTGGCCTACGACCGGAACGGCGGCCGCCAATAAGAAAATAGAAAGCAAAAAACAGGGCGCGGAGTTTTCGGCTTCCGCGCCCTGCTTTCATTTCTTTTTCCTGCTGCTCTCCCGCTCCACCAGGACCCAGGGGATTTGTACGCTCTGGCAGTATTCGCCGCCGAGCTGCTTGATGAGGATTTCCGCCGCCGTGCGGCCCGCGTTCTCGCTGCCGTGGGAAAGGGAGGTGAGGGGGACGGCGGCGATCTCGCTGTAGTAGCTGTTATCAAAGCTGACCACCGCCGCGTCGCCGGGGATGCGCAGGCCCCGCTTCTGCATCTGCCCCACCAGGAAGTTGG
This sequence comes from uncultured Clostridia bacterium, assembly GCA_947649615.1. GTDB lineage: Bacteria > Bacillota > Clostridia > Oscillospirales > Oscillospiraceae > Pelethomonas. The sequence continues at coordinate 23,257 of CANSSG010000018.1, forward strand.
CCAGCTCGTCGTTGTAGCAGACGAAGGAATCCACTTCGCCCAGGGTCTCGTCCAGGAAAGCGCGGATGGGCGCGTCGTCCCCGGCCATCAGGCTGGCCTTGATCTCCGTGTTGTACCAGTAGACGTGCCGGTCCTGAAGGGGCAGGCCCTTTTCCCGCAGGCCGGTGGCGTAGCCGTCGTAGCGTCCGTGGCCCTGGATGTCGTCAGATTTGAAAATGCCGCCGATGCGGCGGTAGCCGTTGTCCGCCAAGTAATGGGCCAGCAGCCGCCCGCCGTCAAAATTGGCGTCCAGCACATAATGCACCCCGGAGAGGTTGGCATAGTAGCCGTGCATGAACACAATGGGAATATTCCGCTCCATAAGCTGGCGGTAGAGGTCCAGGTTGGGGTTGGGCAGGGCGCTCTTCGTAGCCTCCACCAGGATGCCGTCCACGGGCTGGGTAAGGAGGTTGGAGAGGATGCGGCGTTCGTTGGACACCTGGTTCTGGGTAGCGAACAGGGATGGGGTGCAGTTGTTCTGGGAGAGGACGTTCTCCACTTCCCGGAGGATGCCAGGGAAGAAGTAGTCTCCGATATATGTAAAAATGACGGCGATGCTGCGCCGCTGCCCGCCGCCGGAGGGGGAGCGCAGGATGTGGGAGCCGCTGCCCTGCCGGGTTTCGATCAGCCCCTCCCGGACCAGGACGGCCAAGGCCTGGCGCACGGTCTGCCGGCTGACCTGGTATTCCTCCGCAATGGTGAATTCCGGGGGCAAGCCGGTGGCGGTGGCGTACTTCCCCGCTTTGATATGCGCCCGAAGTTCGTCGGCAATCAGTTGGTATTTAGCAGCCATAGCTTCCCCTCCCCAGAAATAATAGGTAAATTGGTTAGTTGCAGTATACTAGAAATGCAGACAAATTGCAAGGGCTTCTTTGTGAGACGGGTTGGAATATAGGAAAAATCGGACAATTATCCGGACAACCGGCGTAATTTCCTGCGTCTTTGTGCAAAACGACACCAGGAAAAACCGGGGGTGCGCATATATTCAGACAAATTTATTTGCAGATAATATCGATAATTTGAACGTAAATAATGAAAAAACAAAACTATAAGGTTAAAAATAAGAACTTTTACATAGGCGGAATCCAGGTAGTATACAAATTTGTATTGTATATGCGTCCAAAAACTAAAAGAAGTGCGTGCAAATTATTGACAAACTCAACGAAAGAGATTATACTCAATCCATCACCCGAAAGGGAATACATCAAGAATGGATTGGAGCAAACACTATGAAGAAGTTTCTTGCGTTAGCCCTGGCCCTGGTTATGGTCCTGGCCCTGGCCGCCTGCGGCGGCACTGGCGATACCCCCGGCAGCGGGGACGCCCCCGCTGGCGATCAGGTCGGCGCCGGCAAAACCATCGGCATCGCCATGCCCACCCAGTCCTCCGAGCGCTGGATCAACGACGGCGCCAATATGAAGGCCAAGCTGGAAGCCCTGGGCTACACCGTCCAGCTTCAGTACGCCGAGGACGATCCCCAGGCCCAGGTTTCTCAGATTGAGAACATGGTCTCCCAGCAGGTGGACTGCATCGTCATCGCGGCCGTGGACGAAGGCACCCTGACCGGCGTGGAAGCGCAGGCCAAGGAAGCCGGCATCCCCGTCATCGCCTATGACCGCCTGCTCAAGAACACCGACGCGGTGCTGTACTACGCCTCCTTCGACAACGAGGGCGTAGGCACGGCTATCGGCCAGTACATCAAGGACGCCAAGGACCTGGAAGGCGCCCGCAAGGAAGGCAAGAGCTACACCATCGAGTTCTTCATGGGTTCCCCCGATGACAACAACGCCGTGCTGCTGCACAAGGGCATCATGGGCGTATTGGAGGAGTACCTGAACGACGGCACCCTGGTGTGCAAGACCGGCCGTACCTCCTTCGATGAAACCTGCATCCTCCGCTGGAGCCAGGAGACCGCCCAGCAGTGGTGCGAGAACTACCTGTCCGGCTTCTATGCCGACGAGCCCCTGGACATCGCCTGCTCCGCCTTTGACGGCTTCTCCTACGGCATCCGCTCCGCTCTGGAGTCCGCCGGCTACACCAGCGAAAACTGGCCCCTCATCACCGGCCAGGACGCCGAGTTGATGGCAGTCAAGAACATCATCTCCGGCCACCAGACCATGTCCATCTACAAGGACACCCGCCTGCTGGCTGAGAAGTGCGTGGGCATGATCAACGCCGTCATCAGCGGCACCGAGCCTGAGATCAACGACACCAGCACCTATGACAACGGCGTTTTCGTGGTTCCCTCCTACTTGTGTACCCCCGTGGCAGTGGATGTGAACAACTATGAAGAGATCATTGTCGAGGGCGGCTACTATACCGCCGACCAGTTGGCCGGCTGATTTCCCCGAAGCGCAGCCAAAAGGATGTGAAAGCGCGGGCGGCGGCTTCTGCCGCCGCCCGCCGGTTTTTCCCGCCCGGGCCAGAGGGGCGGGGTGAGAAGAGTATGAGGAAAAGGAGTTGAAAAAATGGCGCAAGAGTATATCCTGGAAATGAACCACATCGTTAAGGCGTTCTCCGGCGTACGCGCCCTGGACGACGTGGATTTCAAGGTCAGGCGCGGCGAGATCATGGCCATCTGCGGCGAAAACGGCGCCGGCAAGTCTACGCTGATGAACGTCCTCTCCGGGGTTTACCCCTACGGGAGTTATGAGGGCGATATCGTCTACTGCGGCGAGACCTGCCGGTTTCACAGCATCAAGGACAGCGAGCAGAAGGGCATCGTCATCATCCATCAGGAGTTGGCCCTCAGCCCCTATCTGTCGGTGGCGGAAAACGTGTTCATCGGCAACGAGCGGCAGAAAAACGGGGTGATCGACTGGACCCGCACCCGCCGGGAGGCCCAGGAGTTGCTGGCCCGTGTAGGCCTGGAAAACGAGAACGTCAACGTACCCGTCAACACCCTGGGCGTAGGCAAGCAGCAGATGATAGAGATTGCCAAGGCCCTGGGCAAGAAGGCGGACCTGCTGATTCTGGACGAACCCACGGCGGCCCTCAACGATACCGAGAGCGCCCAGCTTTTGGAGCTGATGCTCCAGCTCAAGGCCCAGGGCATGACCTGCATCATCATTTCCCACAAGCTCAACGAGATCAGCTATGTCGCCGATTCCATCACCATCATCCGGGACGGCAAATCCATCGAGACCCTCCACAAGGGCGTGGACGAGTTCTCTGAGGACCGCATCATCAAGGGCATGGTGGGGCGCGAGCTGACCAACCGCTATCCCAAGCGGGAGGACTGCCCCATCGGCGAGGCCATCTTCGAGGTAAAAAACTGGAACGTCTACCACCCCGACGACGCCGACCGGCAGGTGCTCAAGGACATCAACCTCACCGTCCGCGCCGGCGAAGTGGTGGGCCTGGCGGGCCTGATGGGCGCGGGGCGGACGGAGCTGGCCATGAGCCTGTTCGGACACGCCTATGGACAGAAGATTTCCGGCGAGGTGTACATAAAGGGCAAAAAGGTGGATATGCGCAGCGTACGCTCCGCCATTGACAACAATTTCGCATACGTCTCCGAAGACCGCAAGACCTACGGCCTGGTGCTCATTGACAGCATTACCTTCAACATGTCCCTGGCGGCGCTGCGGCGGTTCTTCTCCGAGCGCGGCGTGGTGGACGAGCGGAAGGAAGCGGTCAAGGCCGAGGAGTACCGCCGTCTCATCAACGTCAAGACCGCCACCATGGAGCAGCCGGTAGGCTCCCTCTCCGGCGGCAACCAGCAGAAGGTGGTGCTGGCGAAGTGGATGCTCACCCAGCCGGATGTGCTGATTCTGGACGAACCCACCCGGGGCATCGACGTAGGCGCGAAGTACGAGATTTACAGCGTCATCAACGACCTCGCCAGGGCCGGGAAGGCCATTATCATCATTTCTTCGGAAATGCCGGAGATCATCGGCACCTGCGACCGCACCTACGTCATCAATGAGGGCGAGATTGCCGGCGAGCTGTCCCGGGACGAGATGACCCAGGAGGCCATTATGGGTACGATCATGGCCCACAACAGGAAAGGAGAATAATCATGGGAACCAAAATGATGGAAAAAACGGCGGCGTCCGCCGGTAAAAAGGCAAATCTGAGCATGAAGCAGTACGGCATGATGCTGGCGCTGATTGCGGTTTACGTCATCTTCGCCTTCATTACGGAAGGCAAGAACCTCTCCGCCATGAATGTGAACAGCCTGATCATGCAGAATGGCTACGTGGTAATCCTGGCCGTCGGCATGCTGCTGTGCGTACTGACCGGCAACGTGGACCTGGGTGTCGGCTCCGTGGTGGCGTCCTGCGGCGCGGTAGCCGGTACGCTGATTGTGGATTTCGGCGTAAATACGCCCCTGGCGATGCTGGCGTCTTTGGTAGTAGGCGCGCTGTTCGGCGTATTTGTAGGCTTCTTTGTCTCTAAGCTGGACATTCCCCCCTTCATTGTCACCCTGGCCACCATGCTGATGGGCCGCGGCATCTGCTACGTTATTCTCCAATCCCAGACGAAAGGACCCCTGCCCGCTTCCTATACCTGGATCAGCACCGGCTTCCTGCCCACATGGAAGGTGGGCAACGTGGATATGATTACCATGATCGTCGCCATCGTGTGCGTGGTTCTGGTATTCGCCATGGACTTCAAGAGCATCGCGACCAACAAAAAGCACGGCCTGCCCACGATCCCCCTGTGGCAGTCCATCGCCAAGGACGCGGTCATCTCTGCGATCATTCTGTTCTTCTTCTTCAAGCTGGCCTGCTATAACGGCATCCCCGTGCTGCTGCTCCTCATGCTGGCGGTGGTCTGCGTATACCACTTCATCACCACCAAGACTGTAGCCGGCCGCCAGATTTACGCCATGGGCGGCAACGCCAAGGCCGCCAGTCTCTCCGGCATCAACACCAAGAAGGTGTTCTTCTGGGTTTACGCCAACATGGGCCTGCTGTGCGGCCTTGCCGGCATCGTCCTCTCCGCCCGCAACGCTTCCGCCACCCCCAAGGCCGGCGACGGCTTTGAAATGGACGCCATCGCTTCCTGCTACATCGGCGGCGCGGCCACTTCCGGCGGCATCGGCACCGTCATCGGCGCGGTCGTTGGCGCGTTCATCATGGGCATCCTGAACAACGGCATGTCCCTGGCGGGCTTTGACACCAACGTGCAGAAGATCGTCAAGGGCGCGGTGCTGCTGGGCGCGGTGACGGTAGACCTGGTGTCCAAGCGGAAGAAGGGCTGATATGCCAAAGGGTGAAAACCCCTCCCAGGTGACTGTGCTTCTGCGGCTGCTGTGCGGCGGGTATTTGATCTATCTGGCATGCAGCCTGTTTGCCAGCGCGGCGGGAGGCCTGGTGTTCTACATCGCGGCGGGGGTGTTCGCCCTGGTAGGGGCGGCGCTGATTGTCTATACCCTGCGCGGTGTGCTGCGGTCCCGGTCCCGGGGGACGGAGGAGCCTGTGGAAGAGGCGTCTCCCCTCCCGGAGGACGCGGACGAGACGGACGGAAAGGAATAAAACCAATGGACGCAACAATTCGCGAAACCATCGAAGCGGGCAGGGCCTATTTAGGCATCGAGCTTGGCTCCACCCGCATCAAGGCGGTGCTCATCGGGGAGGACTTTGCCCCCATCGCTTCCGGCGGGCATACCTGGGAGAACCGCTATGAAAACGGGATGTGGACATACGCCCTGGAGGACGTATGGAGCGGCCTGCGGGACGCTTACGCCGGCCTGGCCAAGGACGTGGCGGAAAAGTACGGCGTGAAGCTGGCTTCCGTGGCGGCCATGGGCGTGTCGGGCATGATGCACGGCTATCTGCCCTTTGACGGGGAAGGGAAGCTGCTGGCGCCCTTCCGGACATGGCGCAACACCACCACCGGGCAGGCGGCGGCGGAGCTGACGGAGAAATTCCAGTTCAACATCCCCCAGAGGTGGTCGGTTGCCCACCTCCATCAGGCGGTGTTGAACGGCGAGGCCCACGTCAAAGACATCCGCTTCCTCACCACCCTGGCGGGCTATGTCCACTGGCAGCTCACCGGCGAGAAGGTCACGGGCGTGGGCGAGGCCAGCGGCATGTTCCCCATTGACAGCGAAAGGCTGGACTACGACCAGGGCATGGCCGCCAAGTACGACGGCATCGCGGCGGAAAAGGGCTTCCCCTGGAAGCTGCGGGAGATTCTGCCCAAGGTTCTCCCCGCCGGGGAGAAGGCCGGCGTTCTCACGCCGGAGGGCGCGAAGCTGCTGGACCCCACCGGGACGCTGCAAGCGGGCGTCCCCATGTGTCCGCCGGAGGGCGACGCAGGCACCGGCATGGCCGCCACCAACGCCGTGGCGGTGCGTACCGGCAACGTGTCGGCAGGCACCTCTGTGTTTGCCATGGTGGTGCTGGAAAAGCCCCTGAGCCGCGTCTACGAGGAGATTGACATGGTGACCACCCCCGCCGGGAAGCCGGTAGCCATGGTTCACTGCAACAACTGCACCAACGAGATCAACGCCTGGGTGGCCTTGTTCCAGGAGATGCTGGCTGCGCTGGGCCATGAGAGCGGGCAGGGTCCTATTTTCGAGGCCCTGTTCCGCGCCGCCCTGGACGGCGAGAAGGACGGCGGCGGGAACGTGCTTTACAACTTCCTGTCCGGCGAGCCGGTGGCGGGTACGGTTGAAGGCCGTCCCCTGCTGGCGCGGACGCCGGAGGCGGAGCTGACCTTCGCCAACTTCGCCCGGGTGCAGCTTTACGCCGCCCTGGCGTCGCTGAAGCTGGGCCTGGACATTCTGGGCCGGGAGAACGTGGCGGTGGACCGCCTGCTGGGCCACGGCGGCTATTTCAAGACGCCGGAAGCGGGGCAGCGGATGCTGGCTGCGGCGGCGGGCGCGCCGGTGTCCGTCATGGAGACTGCCGGAGAAGGAGGACCCTGGGGCATGGCCCTGCTGGCCGCCTACAGCGCGGCCAAGGCCGGGAACCAAAGCCTGGAGGGCTTCCTGGACAGCCGCGTGTTCGCGGGGCAGAAGGTTTCCACCATCGCCCCCGACCCGGCGGACGCGGCGGGCTTCAACGCCTATATTAAGCGGTTCGCCGGGTCCATGCCCGTGGAGAAGGCCGCAGTGGAATATCTGAAATAGGAGGACGCTTCTTTGAAAAAGATGGAATTTTGGTTCGTAGTGGGCAGTCAGTTCCTCTACGGTCCCGAGGTGCTGGACACCGTTGCCGCCCGCGCCGCCGAAATGGCGGAGACGCTGAGCAAGGTGCTGCCCTATCCCTTGGTTTACAAGGTTACCGCAAAGACCAATCAGGAAATCGCCAACGTGGTCAAGGAAGCCAATTACGACGGTTCCTGCGCGGGCATCATTACCTGGTGCCACACCTTCTCCCCCAGCAAAATGTGGATCAACGGCTTTGCGAACCTGCAAAAGCCCTACTGCCACTTTGCCACCCAGTACAACCGGGAGATTCCCAACGAGGAAATCGACATGGACTTCATGAACCTGAACCAGGCCGCCCACGGCGACCGGGAGCATGGGTTCATCGCCGCCCGCCTGCGTATGTCCCGTAAGGTCATCGCCGGCTACTGGCAGGACGGGGACGTGCAAAAGCGCATCGGCGACTGGATGAAGGCCGCCGTAGGCGTGGCCGTGTCCAAGGAGCTGAAGGTCATGCGCTTCGGGGACAACATGCGGGAGGTCGCCGTCACTGAGGGCGACAAGGTGGAGGTTCAGGCCAAGCTGGGCTGGCAGGTAAACACCTGGCCCGTAGGCGACCTGGTGGCCGTGATGGACGCCGTCACCGAAGAAGAGATCGATAAGCTGATGGAGACCTATAGGGCGTCCTACGACTTCGCCACCGGGGATATGGAAACCGTGCGCTACCAGGCCCGGGAAGAAATCGCTATGAAGAAGATGATGGACGCCGAGGGCTGCATGGCCTTCTCCAACACCTTCCAGGACCTCCACGGCATGAAGCAGCTCCCCGGCCTGGCCAGCCAGCACCTCATGGCCCAGGGCTACGGTTACGGCGGCGAGGGCGATTGGAAGGTCTCCGCCATGACCGCCATCATGAAGGCAATGGGCGAGGGCGGCAACGGCGCGTCCGCGTTTATGGAGGATTATACCTACCATCTGGTAAAGGGCCAGGAATACAGCCTGGGCGCCCACATGCTGGAGGTCTGCCCCAGCGTGGCGGCGGGCCGGCCTCGGATTGAGGTCCATCCCCTGGGCATCGGCGGCAGGGAGGACCCGGCCCGCCTGGTGTTCGAGGGCAAGGAAGGGGACGCCATCGTCGTGTCTCTGGTGGACATGGGCGGACGGCTGCGGCTGATTTGCCAGGACATCCACTGCGTCAAGCCCATCCTGCCCATGCCCAATCTGCCCGTGGCCCGGGTCATGTGGCAGGCGGAACCCAGCCTTACCACCGGCGTGGAGTGCTGGATTACCGCCGGCGGGGCGCACCACACGGTGCTCAGCTACGATGTGACGGCAGAGCAGATGAAGGACTGGGCCAACATGATGGACATTGAGTTCGTCCACATCACCAAGGATACCACCGTCGAGAGCCTGGAAAACGACTTGTTCCTGGCCGATTTGGCGTGGAAGCTGAAATAATCCTTTTTCTCGAAAAAGACAGGTAAAAAGCACCCCATGCAGGCCAAACCGCCCCAACTTGTGCTATCCGCACAAGTTGGGGCGGTTCAATATTTCGCCGGTTCACTATGGTTCGTATATTTTCCGCACCATCCTCCGAAAATTATTGACAAACAATAATTTTTATGGTACACTGCCTATATAAATTATTGTAAAACAATAATCACCAAGGAGGTGCGCCCATGGAAAAGAAAACCCTCCCCATAGCGGCCGCCGCATTTGCCGTGATCGCCGTCCTTCCCGTTATGCTTCCGCTGGAAGCGCTGCCGGCCCTCGGCCAATGGCTCCGGACGCTCTCCCTGTCCGGCGGCCGGGGCAACCTGGCCGCGTGGGCCGTAGTCCTGCTTTTAGCCGCCCTTCCGGCTTTGGGGCTGCTGTGGCGTCCCAGGTGCAAGTGGGACTTTCTCCTGCTGGCGGCAGCGGGAGGGATTTTCGCGGGACTGTACCTGCTGGTAAACCCCTCCCTGGTCTATCCTCTGCCGGATTCCGAAGGCCGGCCGCTGATTGCCATAGCTGCCGCCGGCTGCGTATCGGCCTCCCTTTTGGCGTGGGCGGTACTGCGGTGTCTCAGCCGCGCGGAGCAAAGCGGCGCCCCGGCCCGGGCGCTGGAAAAGCTGCTGGCCTTCGCGGCGGTGCTGCTGGGTGGGCTGGCGGCGTGGAGCACCGGCGCAGCGGTTCTGAGGCAAATCAAAGACGTGGCTGCATCCAACACCATGCCGGGGGTGGATTTAGGTGGGACAAACTTTTTTATCGTCCTGCTGGCGGCGGCGGATTTGATCCCCACGCTGCTGGGCTGCGGCGTACTTTTCCTGGCGGGGCGGCTGGCCCGGTCCATGGAAGCCGATCCCTTCGGTGAAGAAACCATAGCCCTTTCGGAGCGTCTCAGCCACGGCTGCGGCCGGATTGCCGCCGTATCGGTGCTGGTCTGCGCGGCCGGAAACCTGCTGCAATTTATATGGATGCCTTTCCTGCACAGCATGCATTTCACAGTATCCTTCCCTGTGTTCCCCGTGCTGTTAGCTGCATCGCTGGACCTATTGTGCCGCTATTTCCAGCGGGCCAAGGCCGTCAGCGACGACAACGACAGCATCATATAGGTGGCCCCATGGCGATTACAGTGCATTTAGACGAAATCCTGCGGGACTGCGGCGTCACCGGCAAAGAATTGTGCGCGAAAATCGGCATAACGGAAGCAAACCTGTCCATTCTCCGCTCCGGGAAAGCCAGCGGCGTCCGTTTCCACACCATCAACAAGATTTGCTACTATTTAGGCTGTGATGTTGGAGACATCCTGCATTTTGACGGAAGATTGGAGGACAAAGATGAAGAGCTATAAAGTTCTGCTGCTGGCCCTGAGCACACTGCTGCTGGCGGGGTGTTCCCTGGCCCGAGCTGGGGAGAACGGCGCAGTATCGCAGATGGACCGCTGGGTAGGGTTCTACGCAGTCAGCTTGGAGAATTATCGCGCTTTTCATAACAATCCCCATCTGACGGAGTACGGATCTTCCCAATATAAAACGGACCAGTTCGGCTCCATCACTTTACCAGACCGCGTCCTCTTTGCGGAGGAAACGGAGGAGGGCTATGTGTTCCCGGATTTGCCCGGCTACCGTCTCTTTCTCCTGTGGGAGACCCTGGAGGACGGCTCGTCCTGTGTAGGCTGCGTTAGTGATATGGGTCCTGGCGATGACTTTTTTTCCAGGACTGCCACCGGCAGCGGAACCGAAGACTTCATCAGCGGAACCCTCTACGAGGGTCCTCCGGCGGGGGCAACGGACTGGGACCCCTCCGAAAACCATAGTATCTGGACCGCCTACCGGGTCTTCCAGACCCCGGACGGGCGTATCTATCTGAACGGCTCCGGCAACAGCTATGCCGGCGGCATGTCTAGCTTTACGGAGACCCAGACCTATTCTTACACCATGGACGGTGAGACGATGCAGGAGGATAAACTGACCGTCAAGGTCTATATAAAGAGCGTCCCGCGGCTGGAAAAAGTAATCGTTACCCAATATGACGGCCAAAACGTTGCCCTCCGCTCCGATGACCTGGCCTTGCGGGATGAGATACCAGAGATTGTCTGTGAAACCGATACTGTGTGGGTGTTGGTGGAGGAGGTTAACACCGATGGTACAATCCACACCGCCTACGATGTCCCGGCGGGCGAGACGGTCAGCCACAATTTAGTCCTGCTGGATGACGCGGGGATGGGGACGGCGGCTACGCTGACAATCGGCAAAGAATAAGGGGCAAAAAGGGGACGCACTTTGTTCAGTGCGTCCCCTTTTTAAGGATTCGGGTCCTCGTCTTCCTCATATCCTTCTGAGAAGGGCATTCCCATCGGATAAAGCGGACCCCAAGGCCCGCCTACCAGGAACAGCCGCCGGCCCTGGTTAACCTGACGGGGATTTGACTCCTCAACAGTTTCCTCAATAGGAAAGAGGACCCCGCCGCCGCCCGTATTTTGATTCATGTTATTGATTACCGGCATTTCTCTCACCCCGGCCTTAGCATGCCCGGAAGTAAGAAAATCATCGAAGAAAAATCTGGTTTTTATTCAAACTGCGCCGCGTACAGCCGGTAATAGGCTCCCTGGCGGGCCATCAACTCCTGGTGCCGGCCCTGTTCCACCACCCGGCCCTGGTCGATGACCAGGATATGGTCCGCGTTCTGGATGGTGCTGAGCCGGTGGGCGATGACGACGCAGGTTTTCCGGGCCATCAGTTCCCGCATAGCGGCTTGAATCTGCCGCTCGGTGGCAGTGTCCACATTGCTGGTGGCCTCGTCCAAAATCAGCATTTTTGCGTCATACAGCATGGCGCGGGCGATGGTGAGAAGCTGCTTCTGCCCCTTGGAAATGTTGCCACCGTCCTCATAGAGCACGGTGTCGTAGCCCTGGGGAAGCTGCATGATGGCGGCGTGAATGCGGGCGGCCTTGGCGGCGGCGATGACATCCTCCCGGGCCGCGCCCTCCCGGCCATAGGCGATATTTTCGCAAACGGTCCCCTGGAACAGCCAGGTATCCTGCAAGACCATGGCGTAGGCCCCCCGCAGGCTGCTGCGGGTGAGACTGTACATATCCTTCCCATCCACCCTGCCCTCGCCCTGCTGGAAGTCATAAAAGCGCATCAGCAGGTTGATGACCGTTGTTTTCCCCGCCCCCGTAGGGCCGGCGATGGCCACAAGCTGGCCGGGCGCGGCATGGAGGGATACCTCCCGCAGGATGGTCCGTTCCGCCGCGTAGCCAAAGCTGACATTCCGCAGGGAAATTTCGCCCTTCACCCCAGAGAGCGGCCAGGCCTCCGGCAGGTCGGCGGCCTCCTCCGGCTCGTCCAGCAGGCGGAACACCCGCTCGGCGGCGGCCAGGGCGGAGTAGATTTCCCCGGTGACGTTGGCGATTTCGTTGATCGGCCCGGAAAACTTCCGGGAGTACAGCACAAAGGAAGAAATCTGGTCCAGCCCAATCCGCCCCGCCATATACAGGACGCTTCCCAGCATCCCAATGAGGGCCAGCCCCAAATCGTTGATAAACCGGACGTTAGGACCCATCCGCTTGGCCGCCCTGGTCGCCTGATGGTAAGCATCGGCGGCATCATCGTTGTAGGTACGGAACCGCTGGGCAGTCTGTTCCTCCCGGGCGTAGCCCTGGATGGTGGACAGGCCGGAGAATTTCTCCTCAGCAAAACCGTTCATCCCGCCGTAAGCGGAGGACCGGCGGGAAAAGAGGGGTTTTGTGATCCGGTTCATCCGCCGGGTGTAGAGAACCGCCATAGGGATGGTCACCAGGGTCACGCAGGTCAGCACGGGGCTGATGACCGCCATCATGGCGAAGGACCCCGCCACCGTCACCACGCTGGTCATAATCTGGGTCAAATCAGTAGAAATGCACGTACTGATAACATCCACGTCGTAGGAAACCCGGCTGATGATGTCCCCGGCCTGGTTGCGGTCGAAAAACCCCACCGGCAGCTTCAGCAGCTTATGGAACACATCGGAGCGCAGTTCTTTCGCCGCCAGACGCCCAATCCGCATCATGCCGAAATTCACCGCGAAGGTGATAAGGGATGAACTGAGGTAACACGCCAGCATCCCCCAGGCGCACCGGTACACCAGCGGGAAATCCACCAGGCCCTTCCCTGCCGCCGCCGCGCCCATAGCGGTACCCGCCAGCTTCGGACCCAGCAAGGACAGCACATTTCCCGCCAGCGACAGCAGCAGGATCACCGCCAGCGCGGCCCTGCGGCCCATCAGATAACCCACCAGGCGGCGCATAGTCCCCCGGGCGTCCTTCGGTTTTTCCACATTGGTGTTCCGGCGGGACATAGCACCCATCCTTTCTTACGGCAGATCCAGCGTAACGCCCACCGGGCAGTGGTCGCTGCCCATGACCTCCGGGAAGATGTCCGCCCCCGCCAGCCGCTCCCGCAGCCGTTGGGAGAGGATGAAATAGTCGATGCGCCATCCGGTGTTGTTGGCCCGGGCATTGGCCTGGTAGCTCCACCAGCTATAGGCCCCGGTCTTATCCGGGTACAGCGTCCGGAAGCTGTCGATAAAGCCCGCTTCCAGCAGCTCGGTCATTTTCCCCCGCTCCTGGTCGGAGAAACCGGCGTTGCCCCGGTTAGGACCCGGGTTTTTCAAGTCGATTTCCTGGTGGGCCACGTTCAGGTCCCCGCACAGCACCACCGGCTTGCGCCCGTCCAGTTCGCACAGGTACGCCCGGAAGTCATCCTCCCAGATCATCCGGTAGCCGATGCGCTTCAATTCCCGCTGGGCGTTGGGGGTATAACAGCAGACCAGGAAAAAGTCCTCATATTCCGCCGTAATGACCCGGCCCTCGTGGCGGTGGACGTCGTCCCCGAAGCCGTAGGCCACCGACAGCGGCTCCACCCGGGTGAGGACAGCGGTGCCGGAATAGCCCTTTTTATCGGCGTAGTTCCAGTACATATGGTAGCCGGGCATTTCCAGTTCTACCTGGCCGGGCTGGATTTTCGTTTCCTGCAGGCAGTACACATCCGCGCCCAGCGCCTCGCAGGATTCCAAAAAACCCTTATTCAAACAGGCCCGCAGGCCGTTCACATTCCAAGATACCAGACGCATGGCCATAACTCCTTTACTGATGCCGGAAAATTTTCTTATCCAAGGCGAACACCTTTTTGCTGAAGCCGCCCACCTCGGTCTCGTCCATAGTTTCCTTGTAAATCTCCATGCGGCTGTCGATGAGGTCGATCATGCTCAGCAGCTCGCTCTCGGCGCACACAGGGCGCACCGCCGCGCCGAACTCCGGCTCGCCGTGGTGGGAGAGGAGCATGTGCTGGAGCAGGACGGACTTTTCCTCCGGCGTTCCCAGCTCCCGGGCCGCCAGGGCCACCTCCTCCGCCCCCATCACCAGATGGCCCAATAGCTGTCCCTTCACGGAATATTCCGTCACCAGCCCCAGGGGGGAGGTAACGAACTCATCGCACTTGGCAACGTCGTGGAGGATGGTTCCCGCCACCAGCAGGTCCCGGTTCACCACGTCCGCGTATACATCCGCCAGATATTCCGCGATATGGGCCATATATACCGTGTGCATCAGCAGGCCGTTGAGGAAGCTGTGGTGCATGCTTTTCCCGCCAGGGATGGTGCGGAAGCGGTCCCCGTGCTTTTCCAGCAAATGGCGGCAGATTTTGGCGTAATCCTGGTCCTTCATGCCGTCGGTCAAATCCAGAAGGTCCTGCCAGCTCTTTGCCGTGTCAATGGGAGCGGCCGGAACCAGGTCGGCCAGGTCAAAGCGGTCGTCCTCCCGGACCGGGCGGATTTGGGAAACAATAAGCTGCAAGACCCCCTGGTACTCCGACACCACGGCCCGCAGCTTGACCACCGTCCCCTCGTCCTGGGGTCCTAACGGGCCGCCGTAGTCCCAGGCCTTCGCGTCGATGGTTCCGCTGCTGTCGGCCACGGAGGCGGCAAGAAAGGGCTTATCGTTTCGGGACTTTTTAATCTGGGCGGTTTTGAGGACGTAATAGCCCTCGATTTCATCGCTGACGGCCAAATCGGCAATCCATTTATTATATTCCATTGCGCAACGCTCCTATAGTGTTTTCTGTGGGATAGTATACCATAGGAGCGCATCGGCTGTCGAGGTTTTCTTTTTATTTTTTTCCATGCCCCCTTGTCCACACAAACGGTTGCCAAACGGCGCAGCATCCTGTATAATAGGTTCCGGCAACAATCCCTGCCATTTGGAAAGGAGAAAGACGATATGACGGGACCCATTACCTTTGCCATCTGCGGCTGCGGCAGCAGGGGGCTGGAGGCCTATGCCTCTTATCAGAAAGTACATCCGGAGAAGATGAAAATTGTGGCGGGGGCGGACAACCGCCCCGGGCGCCTGGCGCTGCTGCGGGAGTGGTACGGCGTGTCGGAAGATATGTGCTTTGCTTCCGATGAAGAGCTGCTGGCCCAGCCGAAGCTGGCAGACGTCATGCTCATCGCCACCCAGGACCGCCAGCATGTCCCCGCCGCCCTCAAGGCCCTGGAAAAGGGCTACCACGTCCTTTTGGAGAAGCCGGTCTCGCCGGATTTGGGCGAGTGCCTCCAACTCCAGCGGAAGGCCAAGGAAACCGGCCTGACGGTGGTGGTGTGCCACGTTCTGCGGTACACCCAGTTCTACTCCGCCATCAAGGCCCTGCTGGACCGCGGGGAGCTGGGCAAGCTGGAAACCATCGACGCCGTCGAACACGTCGCCTACTGGCACCAGGCCCACAGCTTTGTCCGCGGCAACTGGCGGCGGAGCGATGAGACCAGCCCCATGATTTTAGCCAAAAGCTGCCACGACATGGACATCCTGCGCTGGCTGGCGGGGGAGAAATGCCTGCGGGTCCAGAGCTTTGGCTCCCTGGACCACTTCCGTCCCGAAAGCGCCCCCCAGGGCGCGGGCGAGCGCTGCCTGGTAGACTGCGGCTGCAAGGACGGGTGCATTTACGATGCGGAGAAAATCTACATCACCGGCAAGCGCTGCGGCATCCGCAACGGCAAGAAGGGCTGGCCCAACAACGTCGTCACCGGCGGCCCGCCCACGGAGGAAGCCCTGCGGGAAGCCCTGCGCACCGGGCCTTACGGGCGCTGCGTATACCACTGTGACAACGATGTGGTGGACCACCAGACGGTAAACATGGCCTTTGAAAACAATATTTGCGCCACCTTTACTATGACTGCCTTTACCGAGACCAGCCGCCGCACGATCAAGCTTACCGGCACCCTTGGGGAGCTTGAGGGCGACCTGGAAACGGAGAAGCTGATTCTCCGCCCCTTCGGCAAGCCGGAGCAGGTGATTGAACTGGGCGACGTAGGCAGCGAGTTCGCCGGACACGGCGGCGGCGACGCCGGGCTGGCCGGCCAGTTCTGCGACCTGATTGCTTCCGGCAGCGCGGAGACGCTGACCGGCATTGACGTTTCCGTGGAAAGCCACGTCATGGCGCTGGCAGCGGAAGCGTCCCGCCAGCGGAACGGCGAAACCATCAGCCTGGACGAGTTTGTCCGCGCCTACCAGTAAGGCTGGGCGGTTTCCGAAATATAGCGTGTGCAGCAGCGGGCCTGGCGGGGTTTCTCCCCAGGCCCGCTGCTGCCGTTTCCCCTCCCGGGCGATGCCAGGGCTTGTCCGCCATATCCGGCAAGCCTATAGGTTCCGGCGGAAAACTTCATTTTCCCCCTTTACAGAGCCGGTGCCTTTATGGCATAATAATAGATTGAAATAAAGTCCTATGGGAGAAAGAGGATTTCTATGCCTATTATCGAATATGACGTTTACAAGCAGAAATTAGGCGCGATCGGCCCCCGGCTGGAAAAGCTGGCGGCGGCCCTGGATTTGGAGGGCGCCCGCCGGGAGGTGGAGGAGCTGGAGGAAAAAACCGGCGACCCCAACTTCTGGAACGACGTGGCCGCGTCCCAGAAGGTTCTCCAGCGCACAAAGCAGTTGAAAAACAAGCTGGAAAACCACGCCCGGCTTACCGGGCAGTGGGAGGATTTGACCACCCTGGTGGAAATGGCGCTGGAGGAGGACGACGAAAGCCTGCTTCCCGAGGTCCAGGAGGGATACGGCAAGCTGGAATCCGCCCTGGAGGAGGCCAACCTGGCCACCCTGCTCACCGGGGAGTACGACGGCAGCAACGCCATCCTTACCCTCCACGCCGGGGCGGGCGGCACCGAGGCCCAGGACTGGTGCCAGATGCTCTTCCGCATGTATACCCGCTGGGGCGAGCGGCACAACTTTACCGTCAAGACCCTGGACTACGAGGATGGGGACGAGGCGGGCATCAAGTCTGCCGCCATCTCCATCGAGGGTGAAAATGCCTACGGTTTCCTGCGCAGTGAGAACGGCGTCCACCGCCTGGTGCGCATTTCCCCCTTCGACGCCAACGCCCGGCGGCAGACTTCCTTTGCCGCCGTGGAGGTTATGCCGGAAATCGAGGACGATAACTCCGTAGAAATCCGGCAGGAGGACATTGAAATGCAGGTCTACCGGGCCAGCGGCGCCGGCGGGCAGCACGTCAATAAGACTTCTTCCGCCGTGCGGCTCATCCACCGGCCTACCGGCGTGGTGGTCTCCTCCCAGCAGGAGCGCAGCCAGGTCCAGAACCGGGAAAACTGCATGAAGATGCTCCGGGCCAAGCTGATGGAAATGAAGGCCCAGCAGCATGCGGAGAAAATCTCCGACATCAAGGGCGTTCAAATGAAGATCGAGTGGGGCAGCCAGATCCGCTCCTATGTCTTCATGCCCTACACCCTGGCAAAGGATACCCGCACAGGCTTTGAAAACGGCAATATCACCGCCGTGATGGACGGGGACATAGATGGGTTCATTAACGCCTACCTCACCGCCAGCGCCACAGGGGAACTGAAAAAATAACGCTCCCGCCCCGCCGGTTTGAAAAGGATATACCATGCTGAAAGACAGAAAAAATCTTGATGAAGAAGCCGTCCTGCTGCTCAACAAGGGCAAGCATGGCCTGTTCCGCCTGATTTTTGGGCGGACGACCACCGTGCTGGTGTTGTTGGCGGCGCAGTTTGTCCTCCTGTTCGTCTGCTTCTACCGCCTGCGGGATTATACCTTCTATGGCGGCTCCATGCTGGTGGGCTTGATTGTCGCGCTGATTGTGGTCAACCGGCCCGGCAATCCCGCCGCGAAAATTACCTGGATTCTTCTTATTATGCTGTTCCCTGTGTTCGCCATCCCCTTCTACCTCTTTGTGGACGCGGAGCTGGGCCACCGGTTCGTCCGGGCCAGATTGGAGGAAATCGAGGAGGAATCCGCCCCTCTGCTCCATTCCGGACCCAAGGACGGGCTGGCCCTGAAGGAAGCGGACCCCGGTATGGCCGGGCTGGCCGGCTACCTGCAAAGGGTCGGGAACTTCCCCGTGTACCGGAACTCCGGCGCAGCGTACTATCCCATCGGGGAGGCGGCCTTTGAAGCTATCTTGGCCGAACTGCAAAGGGCGGAAAAATTTATCTTCCTGGAATATTTTATTGTAGATGAGGGCTATATGTGGGGCCGCATCCTGAAAATCCTGGAACAGAAGGCTGCCGCAGGGGTGGAAGTACGGGTCCTTTACGACGGCACCTGCGCCCTCTACAAGCTGCCTTACCAGTACCCCAAGCAGTTGGAGCAGTTGGGAATCCAATGCCGGATGTACGCGCCCCTGCGGCCCCTGGTGTCCACCCACTATAACAATCGCGACCACCGGAAAATCCTGGTAGTGGACGGGCGTTGCGCCTTTACCGGGGGCATCAACCTCTCCGACGAGTATATCAACCGCACCCATCCCCACGGCCACTGGAAAGACGTAGCCATCCGGATCACCGGGGAAGCGGTCCGGACCTTTACCCTCATGTTCCTGCAAATGTGGAACGCCGAGGGGCGGGGGATGGAGGATTTTACCGGATACCTCAACGCTTCCGGCCCGGTAGACGCCCAGGGGTGGGTGCTGCCTTACGGCGACAGCCCCTTTGATGGGGAAAATGTGGCCGAAATGGTCTATATGGACATCCTTAACCGGGCGGTGAAGTACGTCCATATCATGACGCCCTACCTGATTATCGACAATGAGATGGTCA
Organism: uncultured Clostridia bacterium; assembly: GCA_947649615.1. Taxonomy (GTDB): domain Bacteria; phylum Bacillota; class Clostridia; order Oscillospirales; family Oscillospiraceae; genus Pelethomonas. The sequence continues at coordinate 41,987 of CANSSG010000018.1, forward strand.
CTGCCCTTACCTTCGCCGCGAAGCGCGGGGTGGATGTGAAGCTGATTACCCCCGGCTGGCCGGACAAGAAGACCGTGTTCGCTTTGACCAGGAGCTACTACAGGGAACTGATTGCCGGCGGGGTGCAGATTTATGAGTACACCCCCGGCTTTATCCACGCCAAAACCTTCGTCAGCGATGATGCCACCGCTGTGACAGGGAGCATTAATTTGGATTACCGCAGTCTCTACCTCCACTTTGAATGCGCGGCCCTGCTCTACCGGAACCCCGTCGTGGCGGATATTGAGCAGGACTTTCAGAAAACCCTGGCGGAGTGCAGGCAAATCACCCTGGAGGACTGCCGGAAGGACCGGCTGACCCGCCGGATTACCGGCTTCCTTCTGCGGCCCTTGGCCCCTCTGATGTAAAGCATATAAAACCCGCAGCCGGCCCCTTGGATGGGGCCGGCTGCGTTGTTACTGCCGCCGGTAGGGGCTTTGAAACCGGGTGAATCCCAGCAGATAATCGGCGGAGACCTTGAAAATCCTGCACAGCTTCCGCAGATGCCGCACCGGCAGGTCCACCGCCCCCCGCTCGTACCGGGAATACATCGTCTGGGTAGTACCCAGCAGCTCCGCCACCTGGGTCTGGTTCAAGCCCGCGTCCTCCCGAAGCTCCCGCAAACGGTCCAGCCTGACAGCCGCTTCCTTACCCATTCCGTCCTCCCCACGCCTGTTTCAGCGCCGCCGCCAATGCCGGAATGTCCCCGTCCTGCAAGGACGCATAGCCTAAAATAACGCTGTTTTCCGGGCATTCCTCCTGCCGCTCCATGTAATATTCGCTCAGGCCCTTCAGCTTGACGCCCTCCGCCAGCGCGGCAGACGCCATAGCGGTCTCTCCCGGCCCTCCCGGCAGGGTTAGCAGCAGGTGCAGGCCTGTATGCTGCCCCTTCAGCCGGATATTCTCCCGGCCAAAAGCGTCCTCCAGCGCCGCCGCAAGCCGTTCCATCCGGTTTTTGTAGGCGCTGCGCATGCGGGCCAGATGGCGGGTGAAATAGCCGCCCTCCAGAAACCAGCGGAGGGTCTGCTGCTCAAAGCGGCTGACGGTGCTGGAATAGCTGCCGAAGGCTTCCCGGTAGCCCTCCAGCAAGGCCGGGGGCAGTACCATGCAGGCGATGCGGATGCTGGGCGCGAGGCTTTTGGAAAAGGTGCAGAGGTACACCACCGGGCCGGACGGCCCCGCCATGCCCTGCAAGCTGGGCAGGGGGCGCACGTCGAAACGGAATTCCGCGTCATAGTCATCCTCCAGGATGTACCGCCCCGGCTTCTCCCCAGCCCAGCGGAGAAGCTGCGCCCGCCGTCCGGCGGGCATGGTTACGCCGGTGGGGAAATGATGGCTGGGCGTGACATAGCACAGGTCCGCACCGCTGCCCTCCAGCCCCGCCGGGTTCAGTCCCCCGCTGTCGATGTCCACGCAGCGGCAGGGGATGCCGTTGTTTTCCAGGATCGTCCGGGGACGGTCATAGCCCGGGTTCTCCACCGCCGCCGTCCGGCCCCTGAGAAGCTGGGCCAGCAGGCCCAGAAGGTATTCCACCCCCGCCCCCACCACGATCTGCTCCGGCGCACAGACGACGCCCCGGTAGGAGCGCAGGTACGCCGCCAGCTCCCGGCGCAGTTCCAAATCTCCCTGGCGGTGTCCGTGGCGCAGGAGGGCTTCGCCATTGTAGAGCAGTTCCTTCTGAATCCGCCCCCAGGTGCGGAAGGGGAACAGCGCCGTGTCCACCGCGCCGGTGGATAAGTCGAACCTGGGGACCGTTTCAGCAGGCGGCTCCTCCGGCAGGAAGACGGGCGCGCGCTCCGGGGCCTGGGGCAGGGCGTCCAGGTATTCCAGGACGAAAAAGCCGCTTTTGGGCCGGGCTTCCAGGTAGCCCTCCGCCACCAGCATTTGATAGGCGGTATCGACGGTATTCACCGCCACGGCAAGCTGGTTGGCAAGGCTCCGCTTCCCCGGAAGCCTGCCGCCCTTTGGCAGCGCGCCGCTGCGAATCTGGGCCGACAGGTGGTCGTAGAGCTGCTGGTACAGGGGCCTGGCGGCTTTCGCGTCCAGGCAGACCGTCAGTTCAACCATGGCGTCCCTCCTAACTGGTTCTATAAAAAAATTCTATTCTGACTGTTCCAATAGTGCCAGATAGCGTTATAATAACATCATCAACCTCCCCCGTCAAGAGGGGGCGGCAGCAAAGGAGAGATTTCCATGAAGCCCGTAACGCTGAAACATTATTTCAACACGCGCAATATCGCGCTGGTGGGCATCTTAGCCGCCATCATTTTTGTGCTGACGAAGTTTATCAGCATCCCGATTCCCAGCCCCCTGGGCAAGACCGCCCTGTCGGTGGGCAACGCCATGTGCATCCTGTCCGCCCTGCTGTTCGGGCCGGTTACGGGCGGCCTGGCGGCGGGCATCGGCAACGCGCTGGTGGATTTGTCTGACCCCGCCTGGGCGCCGGAATTCTGGATCACATTTATCAATAAATTCCTGATGGCCTTTGTGGCGGGGCTGGTGATGCACCATTTTAAACCGTGCGGCAAGAAAATCCGGGTCTGGCTGGCGGGGCTGCTGGGGTCCCTGACCTACTGCCTGTTATACGTGGCGAAAAATATCCTCAGCGGCGTTTTGGTCAAGGGCTTCACCTGGGATGTGGCGGTTATTGAGACGTTGACGGTCAAGCTGCCTGTGACACTGGTAAACGCCATCATCGCCATGGTGTGCGCGGGGCTGTTGTACTTCGTTTTGAAGCAGCCCTTGCAGAAAGCCCATGTGCTGACGGCGTAGGCTGGCGGAGGCTGCATAAAAGCGCCGGAGACGGGGCTTTAGATGGCAGCGGCAAATATTGTTCATAGCATGCCAGAAGGGCAGCAATCTTTATGATTGCTGCCCTTCCGCTGTAGCGAATGTATCTATGTCTTAAAACTAACAGCACGTCCAAAGTCAAGATGCGTCCGCCATAAATCCAATCGAAATGCTGCCTGTTACATTACCCAAAGCGCCGTCCGGAGCCTGAAGGTACAGCCGATAGGTTCCAGGTTCTGCCGCCGGCAACCCAACAGTGAAACCCGCAATACAGTTCAGTGGTTCCCCCGGCTGCCGCAGGTTGTTTACAGACCAATAGACGACATTTCCCTGCTGGTCCTTGGCGAAAAAAACCTGCATTCTATTTCCCGTTTCCGCTGAAATATCATACCAAATCTTATCTCCGTCAGACAATGTATATTCCCCCAGGAAAATCGTCTCGCCAGCCTCTATGGTTTTTAGGTCAATAGGAATCACCTGGGGGCGCCAAATCTCGCCCCTGGCAGTTTCCTGCCAGTCGTTATCATCCCAGCCATCACCGCCACCGCTCATATCCCCGAACAGTTCCGTAACCTCCGCCTGGGTCAGGTAGGCCACGCCGGTAATCTGGTTATCCACATCCCGGAGAATTTTGATGTTGACGCTGCCTTTGGGATTCATGTTGAGGGTATAAAAGCTGCTGTCCGCCCGCTGGTCCAGGAAGATATTCACCAGCTTGCCCTGATAGTAATAGTCCTTGCCGTCCACGGTGACGCCCACCGCCTTATACTGCGCGGCCTGCTGGGCGTCAAGGAAGGCTTCCAGTTCCTCCCGTTCATCGTCCTTGCCCAGCTTATTCATCAGGATAGACTGGAATCCAGCCTGTCCGTCCTTTTTGGCACGGGCCAGCCATGTTTCCAGTTTGTCTTTGGCAAGACGGTCTGTAGAACAGGAGAAAAACGCGAAATCACCGTTTTGATAGGCTTTTTCCGCAAATTTCTCAGCAAACTCCCCCTGGATGGACTGATCCTTCAGGCCGTCCAGGCTTGCGGAGAAAAACGCGAAGTCGCTGTTGTCAAAGAATTTTTCCAGCCACGCTTCCTGCTGCGCCTTGGGCAGGGCGGCAAAGGCCGTTTGGAAAAAGGGGAGGTTCCCGGCGTCATAGGATTCCTCTGCCAGTACGGCTGTCTCGCGCCCGCCAGTGTCCTCATAGCGGAACACAACTGGGCTGGCCAGCGGGAATGGGTTATCCTTAGTTTGCCCCCACAGGCGGTTCAGTGCCTTTGACAGGGCTTGAAGTGCTTCCATGTCCTGGGCAAGCCCCTTGGCGGCAGGCGCGAGGCACACTGTCATTTTGCTCCCGTCAGGCAGCGTGATTTGCGTTGCGGCGCCTTCCATCGTGCCGTTCCAGCCAATGTCAAACATGTAGGGCGGTTCGTACAGCCCCTCCCTGGTAAACCATTTTCCTACCATCCGCAGCCCGTTTTTGTTTGGATTCGAGACGCCGTAAACCGCGCCATTGCCGCCCAGCCCTGCGGGGATGCCGGTATATGCCCCCGCCGCCGTGGCGGTCACGCCTAATGCCGCCGCCAGCAGCGCGGCCAGAACCGCCGCGAATTTCGTGGGCTTTTTGAATTTCATGATCATATCCAACCTTTCCTTTAATTGTTCGCCGCTCTCCCCCAGTGTTGCGGAGGGAACCGCGGCTTTGTATGCGCCGCCTGCCGCCACTGTCCGCAGCAGCGCGTTCCCATAGGCCCGCCGCTCCGTCCCGTCCAGGCGGCGCAGTACCGCTTCATCACAGGACAACTCCCCCGCCCGTTGGATTTCCCTGTTCATCCAATAAACCAGCGGGTTGAACCAGTGGACGCAGACAGCAAGCTGCACCAGCCATTTATACAGCCCGTCCCGCCGCCTGTAATGGGTCAGCTCATGCAGGACCACAAACCGGAAGTCCTCCTCTGGCAGCCCTGCCGCAGGCAAGACGATACACGGCCTGCGCCACCCCAGCAGCATGGGAGACGCCGCCAGCGGGTTGACATACAGTTCCATTGGCCGCTTTACCCCGATCCCCCCGCCAATCACCGCCACCTGATCCAGCAGCGCGGGATCGTCCACCGCAGCCCATCCAGCGCGGATGAAGCGGGTGAAGCCCTGATAGGCGGTGATTTTCCGGGTCAGCAGCCCCAGCGCCCCCGCCAGCCAGATCAGCCATAGGTTTTCCCAAACCGCCGCCCCCAGCTTTTGAAGGTTCGATGGCTCCCGGGCCGTGTGGTTCTCCTGGTGCGGCTCTGCCGTATCTGTGTAAGTGTTTTCCCCAGCCGGAAGGGCCAACACCGAAACCGCTGCCGCGTCCATGTCTGCTACTGCGTTCCCTGCGGGGCTTTCTGGCGGCCCAAGGGGTAGGAACAGCCTTGCAATCACCAGCAGCCAAATGTAATACTGCCACCGTTTGCTGACCCGCCCCTTTACCAGCGGTTTCAGCGCCGCCAGCAGCACAATCAGCACCGCCCCTGAGAGGGACAAGGAGAGGGTCAATTTCAGAAGGCCGTTCATTTCCCTCCGCCCCCGCTTTCCCAGAAGCGTTTCAGTTCCCGGTAGTCATCCTCCGAGAGCATTTCCCCTTGAATCAGCGTAGCAACCAGGCTTTTCGCGTCCCCGGCGTAGAGCTTGTTCAGGAAGCTGCGGGCCTGGGCGGACTGGTAGCCGTTTTCCGTGACCAGGGCGATATATTCATTCCTCCGGCCAATCTTGTTGGTTTTCAGCAGTCCCTTGTCCACCAGCCTGGACAGCAGGGTAATCACCGTGTTTTTCTGCCAAGTGCGCCCCGCCTTGGCCAGTTCCTCCATAATGGACGCATAGGCAGCGGCGCCGCCGCTGGCCCAGACAATTTTCATCAGCTCTAATTCAGAATCAGAAACTTGGGGTATCATTTTTCGCCCTCCTTTTTAGACGACAAGTTGTAGGCGAATTTAAGATAACACAGTGTAGGCCAAAAGTCAAGCGCTATTTTCCGCCCCCGCCCCGTCTTGACAAGAACCGGCATTTCTGCTACTATTATGTCACACGATATAACGAGTTGCATAATAGAGGGAGGCGGTTCCCATGCCAGACCAGGCCCCTATGACGGAAGCCATGTATTATATATTGCTGTCCCTCCTGAAGCCGGGCCACGGCTACGGCATGATGCAGCGGATCAAGGAGCTGTCCGGCGACAGGTTGGAGATTGGCCCCGGGACCCTCTATGGGGTTCTCAGCCGTATGAGCAGGGATTGCCTGATTGTCCTCACCGGCGAGGAAGGGCGGAGAAGGAACTATGCCATCACCGAGGCGGGAAGGGACGCCCTGCTGCGGGAATACAACCGGCTAAAGCGGATGGTGGCGGATGGGAGCATCTTGGAGGACACGGAGAAATGAAGTACAAATATAAATTCCATCCCAGCGACTATGAGTTGGGCGAAAACGAACAATTTTACAGCGATATGGAAGCAAAAGGCTGGAAGCTGGTAAAGCGGGGTGTGAATCTCAGCAAATTCACGCCGGTAAAGCCCAGCCGCGCCCGCTACCGCATCGAGGTCTCCTCTCCCGGGTTCTTAGAGCAGGCGGTCTTAAGCGAGGGACAGCTTGCGGTATATGAGGACTGCGGGTGGTCGTATGTAACCGACCGGGGGTTTTTATACGTTTTCCGCGCCCCGGCGGGGGCGGAAGCGCCGGAGTTCTACAACGACCCCGCCCAGCAGGCGGAAACCTTAAAGCGGATGAAGCGGAACGCCGTCTGGGGATGGGCTGCGCCGGTCGTGATTTGGGGGCTTTACTTTCTGATGCTCGTATCCCTGCAAGGGGGCGTCAAAATTGCGGCGGATTTTCAGAGGGGCTTTGTGGAAGGGACGTCCTTGTATCTTTTGGCAGCCGCCGGGCTGGCGGACGGGACGTATCTGACGGTCCGCAACGGCTGGCTTATCAGCCGCACCTACCGGCGGCTGAAAAAGGGGGTGCCGTTGGACCACAACCCCCAGAAGAAGCATCTGGCCCACAAGGTCATCCACCGCAGCCTGCTTGCGGTTCTGGCTTTGCTGGCGGCGCTGACGGCGGCGCAGTGGATTGCCGCCAGGCCGGCGGACTTGCCGGAGGAACCCGGCGGACCCTATCTCCTGGCCGGGGACTTAGGCTGGGAGGGCAGGCGAAAAACCTTCATGAACCATGAGAGCGTCGTAACCCACGCCCGCTCCCTTCTGGCAGAATTCTGGAAAACGGAGGAATACCTGGACGTAGGGCCGGATGCCACTTTCCATCTGTGCCAGGATGTTTACCGCTTGCGGGACCCGGGGATGTCCTTTTGGATGGCGGACACGCTTCGCAAAACTTCCACCTTTGGCCGCGGAGGGGGAAATTTTTCCACACTGGAAACGGACGCTGTAGACGCCGCGTGGTACAACGATCTGGAAGTCGTGGCGGTCAAAGGGCCTTATGCGGCCTGCGTCACCATAACCGGCTGGGGACGGGAAAGAACGGAGCCGTTGGCAGTCTGCAACGCCCTGGCCGCGCGGTGGGGCGGGTCGTAGGGAGAAAAGGATGCCCCCTGCCATCCCGAGAAGGATGGCAGGGGGCTTTTGCTTATTTTTCAATCCCAATCCACTCCGCCACCCACCGGCCGTCCTGATAAAGCATCTCCATGGTCAGGTAGCAATAGGAATCTTCCCCGCCCAGGCGGTATTGGACGGAGACAACGGCGCTTTCCGGCACCTCGTCATAGTTCTCCTTGCACCCGCTCCAAACGGTGTAATCGCAGTGGATGCTGGATATGCTGACATAGGCGTACACATCCTCGCCCGGGCCAATAACCTCCGCGTCCGGGGCCAGCAGGTCTTCCACGCCGGAGAGGTCATCGGACATCACCGCCTTTGTCAGACGCAGCGCCGTGTCCTCAAGCGCACGCATCCAGGGATAGGGCTGCGCAGCGGCGTCCGGCCAAATTTGAAAGTTCTGTATCATCGCCCGGAACCGGGTGCCGTGTCCCTCCTCGGCTTCCAGGAAATAGCTGGCGCTGAGGGCAAACACACCCGCCTGCCCCCCGTCCTCACCACAGGGCAGCAGCCAGGTCTCCTGCTGGGCGCTGTTCCAGTCCGTTCCGTTTGTTCCCCGGAAGTAGTGTTCCGCCCCCGGCAGCCATCCTATACCCATACTGGAATGGGCGTCCTGGTTCTCCTCGGACACATCCTGGTAATAGTTTTTCAAACGGCTGCGCACAGTCTCCACCGCATCCGCCAGATCCCCAGGCAAGTATTCAATCTCCATTTTGCATTCCGGCAGTTCCCCGTCCGGGACTTGGGGCGGGTTGAGGGGCTTGATGACATAAACGCCGCCTTGTTCATAGGTGTAATAGCTTTCCTCGTTGATCCAGAGGGTAAATTCTGGAATATCCCGCTCCTGGGGGGCAATTTGCAGATACCAGAGTTTTTCCGGTTTATCGGGATACCAGGGCAACGTGCATTGCCCTTCATCCGGTACGGGCAAGACATCTTCTGCGCTGGGGGCATCCGGCGGAACGTCCGTCTCCACTGCTTTCATGTCCTTCCATGGCCCTGAGGCCGCCGCCAGCGCCACCACCAGACACGCCGCCAGCGCCGCGCCCCAGGCAACCCAGCGCCGTCCGCCGGATTTTTTCCGTTCACTGTGCGCCAGCAGCTCCTCGTCTACGCCGCTCAAGGCGGCAAAAAGCCGTTCTTCCTTCCTCATAGCGCGATGCCCTCCTTCTCCAAGTATTTCCGAAGCTTTTCCCTGCTGCGGTACAGGCTGGTTTTGACCGTGTTCTGCTTCATCCCATACCGCCCCGCCACTTCCGCCAGGGTTTCCGCGTACCAGTACCGCCGCAGGAATACATTGCAGTCCCGTTCCGGCAGGGTGCGGAGAAACCGGTTGAGAATTTCCTCCAGCTCCCGGTCCTCCACGACTTGATCCGCGCCGGGTACAGAGGGGACGCATTCGCCCAATTCCTCCAGGGCTTCCACATACACCCCGCCGCCCCGCTTCTGGGCGGTTTTGGCCCGCAGGACATCGCAGGCCAGCCGCCGGGTGATTTTCCCCAGGAACAGCCTCAAATGGCTGGGGCGGTTGTCAGGCATCGCGTTCCACGCCTTGATCCAGGTATCGTTGACGCACTCCTCCTCGTCCTGGGCGTTAGACAGCAGGCTCCGGGCGACAGAGCGGCAATATGCGCCGTATTTTGCCGCCGTTTCCCGGATGGCATCCTCGCTGCGCCGCCAATATAGGTCGATGATAGTACAATCATCCATGGTTCCTTCCTCCTTTCTCTTTGTACCCATATAGTCGGAATCACACAGGGAAAGGTTCTCCATCCGGCCAAAAAATTTTCAGCCCCGGGCCTGCGGAAAGGCCCGGGACCGAAAACATCCCGTTAAACTTTTATGCGCCGTCCCACACCGCAAGTGTGGTTACAGATCCCGCGTCCTCCATACGCCAAACCAGGCGCGGTGCGCCGGTTTGCTCATCCAGGGCGTGGACGCAGACGGAGCAGTCGTCCTGCCCGCCGGCCAGCAGCCAGCGCCCATCGGCGGTCAGGCAAAAATCCCGGGGCGTTTTTCCGCCGCAGGGATAAAACGCAGGCCCGCCCAGCCCGCCGTCCTTCCTCACCGGGAACACAGCCAGCAGGCCAGGACCCCGCAGGGACGCGTAGAGGAACCTGCCCCCGGGATGCATCCGCAGGGCCGCGCCCAGACCCGGCCTATCGCCGTCCCCAGGCACGGCGGAAACGGTTTGCAGCAGCGTCCCGGCATCGGGGTCGAACACATCGATTTCATCAGAAAGCTCCGTGAGGACGTACAACCGTGACCCTTGGGCGTTGAAAACGCCATGGCGTGGGCCCTGGCCAGGGCGTGCGGCGAGGTCTCCGGACGCTTCCGGGAGCAGCCATCCCCTGCCCCAGTCCGCCCGGAAGCAGTGCAGCCTGTCCGCACCCAAATCGGAGACATAGACCCGGCTGTGGCCGGGATGGAGCAAAACCTGGTGCGGATGGGAGCTATCCTGCCGCAGCGGGTCCGGCCCATGGCCTTGCAGCCGGCAGGCCCAGGACGGGGCCATCAGGGCGTGGTCCGCGCCAACAGGCAGGACGCATACGCCGCCGTTATAGCTTGCCGCCAGCAGGTGGCCGCCCTCATGGGACAGCGCGGCAAAGCAGGCCAGCGGACCCGCCGCCATCTGCCGCCCCAGCAGGCGGAGCTGCCCATTCTCCGGGCAGAACCCATAGGCGGAGACGGTGGATGCGGGAACGCCGTCCACCGTTTCCAGCTCATTGACGCAGTAAAGATACGGCTCCCGCTGGTTCAACGCCAGATAGGATGGATTCGGCGTAGACGGCGTCACGGCCAGCAGTTCCAGCCGCCCGGTTTCCCCGTCCAGGCGGCAGCAGGAAATCCCCCGGCTCCTGCTCGGAAGTACTTCACCGGACGCCATAGGCACATCCTGGGTGTAGCCGCTGAAAAAGACCAGCGCCATATCAGCCATTGCTGGACTGCCCGCCGTGGGCCTTGAGCACCACGTCGTGGTAGCCGCCCTCCACGATAGAGGTTGCAGACACCAGGGTCAGCCGCGCGTTCTGCTGGAGGGCGGGAATGGTGGTCACGCCGCAGTTGCACATGGTGGATTTGACCTTGTAAAGGCTCTTTTCCACGTTTTCCTTCAAGGGGCCGGCGTAAGTGACGTAGGAATCCACGCCCTCCTCAAAGGCCAGCCCCCGGCCGCCGCCCAGGTCGTACCGCTGCCAGTTCCGCGCCCGGTTGGAGCCTTCGCCCCAATATTCCTTCATATACTGCCCGTTGACCAGCACCCGGTTGGTGGGGCTTTCATCGAACCGGGCGAAATACCGGCCCAGCATCAGGAAGTCCGCCCCCATAGCCAGCGCCAGGGTCATGTGGTAGTCGTGTACGATGCCGCCGTCGGAGCAGATGGGGACATAGACGCCGGTCTCTTTAAAATATTCGTCCCGGGCCGCCGCCACCTCGATAAGGGCAGTCGCCTGTCCCCGGCCGATGCCTTTGGTCTCCCGGGTGATGCAGATAGAGCCGCCGCCGATGCCGACCTTCACAAAGTCCGCGCCGGCCTCCGCCAAAAACCGGAAGCCGTCCTTATCCACCACGTTCCCCGCGCCTACTTTCACAGTGTCTCCATAGCGTTCCCGGATGAAAGCCAGGGTCTTAGCCTGCCAGCAGGAGTATCCCTCGGAGGAGTCGATACACAGCACGTCCGCCCCCGCGTCCACCAGGGCGGGAACCCGCTGCTCGTAATCCTTGGTGTTGATGCCCGCGCCCACCATGAAGCGTTTCTGGCCGTCCAGCAGTTCGCCGGGGTTTTCCTTGTGCCGCTCATAGTCCTTGCGGAACACGAAGTACAAAAGCCGCCCGTCCGCGCTGACAATGGGCAGGGAGTTGAGCTTATGGTCCCAGATGATGTCGTTGGCTTCCTTCAGGCTGGTGCCTTCGGGGGCGGTGATGAGTTTTTCATAGGGGGTCATGAACTGGGACACCAGGGTAGCGGGGTCCATGCGGCTGACCCGGTAATCCCGACTGGTGACGATGCCTAGCAGCCGCCCCTGATTGGTGCCGTCGGCGGTGATGGCCACAGTGGAGTGGCCGTTGCGCTCCTTGAGACTGAGGACGTCCTGAAGGGTGGCGTCCGGGGGCAGGTTGGAATCGCTGGGGACGAAGCCCGCCTTATAGCTTTTCACCCGGGCCACCATAGCTGCCTCATCGGCCACGGACTGGGAGCCGTAAATAAAGGACAGCCCGCCCGCCTGGGCCAGGGCCACCGCCAAGGTGTCGTTAGACACGGACTGCATAATGGCGGACACCATGGGGATGGAGAGCATCAAAGGGCAGTCCTCCTCCCCCTTGCGGTACTTCACCAGAGGAGTGCGGAGAGACACATTGGCGGGAACGCATTCCGGGGAGGTATAGCCGGGAACCAGGAGGTATTCGCTGAAGGTGTGGGAAGGTTCGGGGTAGTAGTAGGCCATGGGGGTACACGCTCCTTTTCATATTTTTGGCGTCGCTGGCCGGGTTGTTGTTAATTTTGTAGATTAGCATATTTTTACGGAGGTGTCAAGCGGCAGTCTCCTGCGGCCACGGAAATCAATTTTGTGAGAAAACATTCAAAGCCCGCCGTAAATCTGACAAAGGCATATTTTAAGTGCCTTTGCCGATACCGCTTTTGACGCAAAAATGCCATAATTCAAAACTTCCTTATAAAGCGATTTGAATATTGTGAATGTTTATACTGAAAATTGATTTCCGTGTCCTGCGGGACAGGGTAATTGAATGAGTACAGAAAGAATTAACAAAATGTAGCTGAAGGGGAGCCAACATGGTATACTGTAGAGAAGCAAGGGATAGGAGGGAGTATACCAATGAAGAAACTAGGTTTGCTGGAAGTGTTGGAAGGGATAGAAGACAGCCGTCGAGAGCGGAGCGTATGGTATCCGCTGCATGAAGTGCTGTTCATATTTATAGCAGCTGTGATATGCGGGGCAACGTCCTACGTAAAGGTAGAGATGTTCGGCAAAAGTAAGGAAAAATGGCTGAAAAAGTATATCCAGCTGGAGAATGGCGTACCGGATGCATGTACATTTCGGAACGTTGAGAAAGCCATAGACACCCAGCAGCTGCATGCAGTGTTCATTGAATGGATGAAGGATGCAGTAGAAAGCATCAGAGGTGTGGTAACAGTAGACGGAAAGCAGGCGCGGCGGACAAAGGACGCAAAGAAGCGAGCGCTTCATGTAGTAAGCGCTTTTTCGGCAGAGTGCGGGTTGGTATTGGGACAACTGGCCTGCGAAGAGAAAAGCAATGAGATCACGGCTATCCCCAAGCTGTTGGAACAGCTGGAATTAAAAGGCTGCATCGTGACAATAGATGCAATGGGAACGCAGAGCGAGATTGCAGCGGCCATCACGAATAAGGGCGCGGACTATATCCTGTCTTTGAAGGAAAACCAGCCGGGTTTATACCGCGATGTGAAGCTGTATTTTGAAGAATACCGAAGGAATACGGCAGGATAAAGTGTACCCATTGTCAAGGACAAAATGATCAGCTATAAAAAGTCAAGCCCTTCAAGGGGAAAATTTAGTTGAGTAAAAAAGGGTGCGAAAAACCAAGCCCTCAGAGAGGGCGGATATATGTTCCAATATAAGGCAGCTAACGAATCAGAGCCGGATCATAGGGGATATCCTTGGTTTGCAATGTGTAGATCACCCGCAGCAGCTTCTTGGCAACATGGGACATGGCAACCGGATGGGTCTTGCCCTCAGCCCGCTTCTTGGCGCAAAATTCAGCGAAAACAGGTTCGTTAGAAACAAGTGGAAAGCAGCAGTTGAGAAGGGTGCAGCGGAGATGAGGAGAGCAATGCTTAACCATGTGGCCGGTGGATTCAAACTGGCCGGATTGGAAACAGCCCGGTTCCAGCCCCGCGAAAGCAAGCATCTTGGAAGAATTTTTGAACTTGCTGAAATCACCGTACTCAGAGAGGATAACGGCGGTGGACGAAGCGCCAACGCCGGGGATGGAGAGCATAGGCGGGTCAATACCACGGACGCATTCCTCGATCTGGTCATCTAATTCCTCCACCGTGGCGTCCAGCTGCGTGTAAAGCTCCAGCAGGATGGACATTTCCTGGAGAAGGAAGTCGGTCGTACAGCCAACAGTGTTCTTTGCCAGAGCCTTGAGTTTGACAAAGTCATTGAGAGAGAAGTGTCCCCGCGAGATTTTACGAAGGGGTTCATAAGAGCGTGTGTTCATGTTGGCGATTCGTTCTGGTGACTGGAAGTGGTCGAGGATATACAATGCTGTGGCGGAGAACTTCCCCTTGAAAAAGGGTTTGAACTCAGGAAACAGCTTGTCCAGGACGTTGGTCAACTCCACCAACTGTCGGGAACGCTGGCGAACAAGGCTGCTGCGGAATCTTGTCAGTGACTTTAGCTGATCCAAGTGGTAAAATGAGGGCGGATAGGGCTTGTACTCTACCGTCATCAGGTATTGGGCGACATTACGAGCGTCGATGGGGTCTGTCTTTGTATTCCTGAGAGATTTGCCATGAACAAACCGGGATACCAGCAGAGGATTGAACTCCATGAACGCGAAGCCGTTTGCTTCCAGGAACAGCTTCAGATTCTGCCCATAGTGACCGGTAGCCTCAAGTCCTATCTTTTTCTCTCCCGGCAGACTGTCGAGCTGCTCCTTCAGCAGGGAAAAGCCCTCGCAGTCATTCCTGAACGACCACGAGGGTTGGATGGTCTCGTCTATGACGGCGCAGTCGTGCTTGAACTTGGAAATGTCGATTCCTACAAAGTACATAGTTTCCTCCTTTTCTTGTGTGTACTGCTGTTTCCGCACCTGACTTGCCCCTGTACTCACGCAAATTCAAACGTCAAGCGTTAACTATCTAATCACCATTTCAGACAAGCCGCTACGGTCTGAGTCACCTCCGAACAGTCTGGCTGTAGATTTTATGTACAAATCCGCAGTGCTTGTGCTGATTATATCCCGGGCAGCTACTCCCGCTCTATAACTTTTTCAAAGAAAGGAGACATATAGTTACCACAGTTGAAAAGCGGTAGAAAGGGCATCATCAAAGGAAGAGATAACGGGAAGGATTTTTCTCAAAAAGCGCTTCAGCCAAGCCCAGAAATGTTCGATA
>CANSSG010000019.1 GCA_947649615.1 uncultured Clostridia bacterium
ACTTGAGGGAATCCTCTTTTCCTTGTGTGTCCACTTTATGGGGTACAGTTTAAAATAATGTTATATATGACAGCCAAAAGTTAGAGACTTTAAGCAAATATAGCAAGAGCAAGAATTCATTGTCTCGCATATGGCGCTCTAGCAAAAGGGACTGCGGTATGTGACGGAATTGCTGCTGCTTTCTGTCTCATTGTACAACTGTTTGGTTATAGCTGCATGATTGTTGGCGGTCGAGCCACTTTTAAAACCATAGGCTTCACGGTGCGCGCATGGACCATAATAAAGATTGGCTCTAAGGATTACCGCCTTGATGCGACATAGGATATCAAATAATGGTAAAAAACCGGTGATTATTTCTGTGTGGTTGACGGATCAATATATGCCGATCATGATTGGGCGATAAGTATGACGCCACCTTGCAGCGGTACCAGAACCGGAAGATCAGTATTTAGGAAAACGGCTGGTAAGTGTTGCAGAGTCAACAGGACAAACCACTGGAATTACTGATGGTGGGAATCGCAACTCCGGATGCTTCTGCGCAAAATTTAATTCATAGCATCACGATTAGAAAATACCGCATGTCTGTTCAGACGGCGTGGAAATTGACGAGATACTCAAAGGGAGGCGGTTATGGCTAAATTCAAACGCTCTAACTTCTTTCAGGATAATATACAGTCGATCCTTCCAGGAAGCGCAATAACTTTGGCTGTTTTCGCTGTGGTATGGTTCCTCTGGGGGCGGAACGCCGGGGAGAATGGCTCCCAGGCCCAGGAAACGGAGGGGGATGTTTACGTCTGTGGCGGCTGCGGGAAGGAGTACATCAACCAATTCCCCTACACTTCTCCTTGGGTGGAATACCCCACTGAACTGCCCGCTCACGAGATCGTAGACATGGAGGAAACATCATACAATGACGCCATCGACGGAGCGACGCCGGTGGTCATGTTCCAGCGGGTAACTGGGAATCTGTCCAGCAGGGACGATAAGGATTTCTATAGATTCACGATAGACGTGGCAGGCAGTGTGCGCTTCTACTTCTCCTTCGACGGTAGCAGCCATGGCTACACGTACCTATGGGATGGAACTGTCTATGGGATCGATGGTACAACCGTGCTTAATTCCGGAGTTATCCCTATCAAGGAAGGCGAGGAGGTGACCTTTGGCACGGGCGAGTCCGACTTAGAGCCGGGTACATATTACTTGATGATCTCAGTTGCCTCTGGCGGCAACCCATTTATGAACGGATATTCCGATACAGACTACCATATTACTTTCCGTCCCAAGTGTACAGAGCACACCTCTTTGACACAAACCCTGACAGCGGCGCCTACCTGCTTCCAGGCAGGTGAGTTAATAACGGTGTGTAATATGTGCGGCGAACAGATATCCGTGGAAGTTCTTGAATCTCTAGACCACATCTGGAGTATATGGAAGCTGGTGGAGGAGAGTTTCTTCAGCTCCATCTGGGGCAACTACAGCCGAGTATGTGCCCTCTGTGGGGAGGAGGAAATAGATACCTTGTTGCTTCACTTTCTGGACGGAGGTCCGAAGACAGACCCGGATGCTGTGACGGTGATCGAGACCAGGACGGAGCTCGGGACTGCGTCTTGTGCGTCAGAGGTGGGCGTGAAAACTGTGTGTTCGGTATGCGGCAATGTGGAGGTGGAGAGTAAGGAGGCCACAGAACACACCTATGGCGAGTGGGTGACCAGCCACGTCTCCACCTGCTCGGTAGCGGGGCAGAGACGCCGTGTCTGTGCTGCCTGTGGTCATGTGGAGACGGAGACTCTTGAACAAGTCCCCCACACCTTTGGCAAATCGGTTCCAGTCAGTGGTAGCATCCTGAATGCCCCCATTGTGTCTCAGAAAACTTGCATGGAATGCGGATATGTGAGTACAGTGGAGATCGGTTGGTCCCGGTGGATCCTTCCAGCAATTGTTGTTTTGAGTATCGCGATATCGGTTGTAGTCCTGGCCCAGGTGCCACGGATAGTTCGCAGATTGCACGGAAGGGCCGCTCAAAAGCAGCGGGAAAAGGCCTTCCTGTGCCCCTACTGCTTTAACACCGGTCAGATTGGTAAGGTGGAGTTCCGGTGCTCCAACAAACTTTGTAAAGATGTCCCAGATTTGCCAATGACAAAGTATGAAAACGGCGATTCTTCAATACCGCTCGTTGGTAAGTTCACATTCAAACCTACGGAAGCAGCGAGGGGGAAAAAGTTTATACCACGAGCAGCAACTTGTCCAGAATGCCACCAGACAACTCATAAAATAATTTGTCCGTCGTGTCATAATCTACTACCCGAAAGTGTGCTGCTGGGCGAGGATATGATTATTTCAATAGTCGGATCACGAGATACTGGAAAGAGTCATTTTGTTGGCGTTATAGTTAATGAGTTGATTGAGCGCATAGCTCCTGCATTTGGTGGGTCATTTGAAGGCTTTGATGACACCATGGAACGCTATGAGCAAAGCTTCGGAAGAAAACTCTACGTGGATCTTCAGAAGTTGGACTTGACACAGAGTTCTCTTCAAAATGTAAATAACGGCGCATATCGTCCCTTGATCTTTTCGCTGAAACTTCAGGTTAAAAAGGGATTGAAAGAGACCATTAACCGTTATACTTTAGTATTCTTTGATACCGCCGGTGAAGATCTTGAGGATGCGGATACTATGAGTACCGTCAACAAATATATCTGCAAGTCTGCGGGTATCATTTTCTTGCTTGATCCTATGAAGATTCCTGCAGTTGCAACTCAGCTTGATGAAGATGTTATTAAACGGGCTTCGTCTGTCAATTGGCAGCGTGCCAGGCGCTCGGATGACATTTTGGTTCGAGTGTCTAACCTAATCAGAAATGATAGGTCCTTGAAGAGTTCGGATAAGATTGATGTTCCTGTGGCAGTTGTGTTTTCTAAATTTGATGCCATTGAACCAATCATTCCTCAGGGGTGTGCCATTCTTACAAACAGCCCTCACTGTAAGGAAAAAGCATTTGTTCTCTCTGATTGGCACAATGTCAATTCTGAAGTCCAGGGCTTGCTTCGTACTTGGGGTGCAGAATCGTTCCTGTCTCAGCTCGAAGTAAACTACACAAACTATTCTTGCTTTGCAGTTTCTTCCCTGGGCTTGAATAACAATCCGACAAGTGATATGAAAATTAATCGACCGAGACCGCATCGAATTGAAGACCCGTTGCTTTGGATTTTGATGAAGCTGAAGGTAATTAGATCAAAAAAATAAGCCGATCACCATTCAAGCAAAAAGGAGATGATAGCAGTGAGAACCTTTGGGAATGTAATGTGGTTTCTTTTTAAAGGAGCCTTACTTACTCTCTTGTGGTTCCTCGTTGCTCTTGCTTAGTTGGGAAATTGCAGTAACTTCTTTGATTGTTGTGCCTATGTAGGTGTGTTACGATAATTGGAATTTCTTTTGGTATTCAAGGCATCAAGTTTGTACAACTTGCAAATACGCCCTTTGGAGCAGAAATTGTTGACTGTTAACCCAGCACGTGATTGAAACGGAGGTGCGCTATGAGCGAAATTTATGGCAGTGAAGTCAGCGGTTCCGAGGTTAGTTCCAGTTCTGGTGAGGTTAGAGACGATAGCTCTACCAGATCTAGTGGTGAAGTAAATACTGGTGAGACAAGCGAAGTTGAAGACACCCCAGAAGTAACAGAAAATGAAGTCGACGATGATTTTTCCTCAGAATTGGACGACTTGTATTTAACGTACATGGAGGATGAAAAAATAAATGCTTTCGATAAAGAAGAATCCGATGAGGTTAGAGAAAGCGAAGAGATGTCTGAATTAGACGAAACCGGAGAAGCAGATGAATCATTTGAACAGGAACTTGACGGCAAATACGCTGACTATCTTAATGGAGAACATACTTCGGAAGAACTCCAAGAAAACAGCAGAGGAATGGACGCAGTTGAGGATACAAAAGAAGACTCCGACGATATTAACTCTGAGCTAGACAAAAAATATAATGAATATATTGATGAAGGAGGCAAACAAGGAGAACTGTCAGACACAGATAGAGCAGAGTTAAAAGAAGAAACCGGCTGGTCTGACGAAGTGGTAGATAGTATTGACACTTTTGAGCAGGCAGAAATATATAAAAACGCTGATCTTCATGAAGACAACATAAATGGCCGCGAGTGCCTTGTAAAAGAGATCGACTATGATTATGTAGACGAAAAAACAGGTATGACTAACCGTGAGCGCATGGCAAAAGGTCGTTCCCCGTATGACGCAAAAACGGGAGAGAAAATTGAGCTGCATCATATGGGACAAGAATATGATGCTCCTTTTGCGGAACTTACAGAAAATAGTGAGCATGGCGATGGAAATCATTCGATACTACACCCTAGGACTGAGGATAGCTGGAGAAATGATAAGACTTTAGAAGCACAGTACAGCAAAGAAAAACGTGAGCATTGGAAAACAAAAAGTAGGGAGTAACAAACATGGATATTAATGAATTCATCTGTAAAAATGATGTTGATTTTGCAACACATTTGATTAAGAAGGTAGACCTGAAGCGTGCAGAAGACGAACTGGAAATTAGATTTGGTCCCCAACTGTCTGAGTATTTGCTTGATTATGGGTACTTGGGCTTCGAGTCGATTGAATTCTATGGGATGAATTCCAGACAAGGTCTGAACTCTGACATGATTACACAGACTCGTTACCTGCATAAATACTACACTGCAACCGTTCCTTATGTTGCTTTCGAGAACTATGGCGAGGGCGACTATATGCTTGTTGATTCAGAAGATAACGTTTTTGGCTTTATATCTGAGGAAAACAGGCTAGTAGAGACTGGCAAGAAGCTATTTGATCATATTCTAGCCAGATTTCAAGCAGAATTGAAGTAACAGATGAACTTCGGATTGTTGTGTGAGTGAGCAAGCTGGGCGTCTGTATATACAGATGCAGAAAATCGGGGATTTCTAAAACGAGAGACGCTGAAACAGCGTCTCTCGTTTCTGTGTGTCAAAAAAGATGCTTCCCATTTTTCGAGATATGAGCCTTTTTTGACGCTCTGCCTGCCTTATGTAGGCATGGGTATTAATAGCCCCGGGTGCGGTCGACCGTGTGGGTCAGCGGTTTTCCAGCAAGGTAGCGGGTGAGGTTTTCTTTGAATATCTCGTAAATGGACGCCGCGTTGATGGGGTCGTCGTCATGGCCGGAAATGTGGGGCGTCAAAATGACGTTTTCCATATCCCACAGCGGATCGTCCGCCGGGATTGGCTCTACGGCGGCTACATCCAGCACCGCCGCAGCAATATGCTTTTCCCGCAGCGCGCGGGTCAGGGCGTCCTGGTCTATCGTATAGCCGCGCCCGCAGTTGACTACGATGGTCTGCGGCCCCATGGCGGCAATGACCTCCGCTGAGAGCATTTTCGTAGTTTCCTTGGTTCCCGGCAGGCACATGACTACCGCGTCCACACCGCGTACGGCGTCTATGAGACAATCGGATGCGAATACTTCGTCAAAATGCTCCGCACTGCCCTGGGGACGGCGGCGTACGCCGCGCACATGAGCGCCTAACGCTTTGGCACGGGCGGCAAATTTAGAGCCGATGTCGCCCATGCCCACTACCGTGATCGTACTGCCGCAGATGGAGCGGCACAGGCCCATGGTCTGCCAGATGTGCGAACGCTGGTTGTTCATATAGGCGGGCATATGGCGCATGACCATTAAAAGGCCCGTCAGCATATATTCGGATATTGCTACGCCAAACGCGCCGGAACAGTTGGTCAGTATCACGCCGGGGTCCTGGTAGATGTCGCCGCAGAGCTTCTCCACCCCGGCGGCGGGCGTCTGCACCCACTTCAGCGCAGGCAGACGGCCAATCAGGTCTGGGGGGAAGTAGCCCATCAGGACTTCGCAGTCCGCCAGGCCTTCCACAGTGGGCGCACTGCCGTCTGCGTACCAGACGGTTTCGTAGCCGGCGTTTCGCGCCAGGGCGTCCAGCGCACCGGCCTGCTGGGGGGTAAAGGGGACGTGTCGAAAGGCAATTTTCACGGTTTGTTCTCCTTTTTATGCAATATTAGGCGTACTGGTTCGCTTATAGGGGCAGGTGGACCCACCGCTCTTCACGATGGGAAAGTTCGGCGGCGTTGATTAACTCCTGAACCCGGGCGCTCTGGGTAAAGTTGCCTTCATTTTTTGCGCCGCCGCTGACGATTTCTTCCAAGAAATTCTGAATCAGACAGCCATAAAATGCGGTGTCCCAGGCATCGTCCGGACGGTGGCCGGGGTTCCAATACCGGTCAGGAATGGACAAGGGACGGAATTTGACGGCTGCGGCGTCGGCATGAGTGAGGATGGCGGGATTCTCAGCGGCGTAGCCGTCTGCGTACTCAAGCTTTTGCATCTCGCCGGTTTCCGGGTCTGTAATAAGAGTGGCCCGCAGAGCGCCCCGGGAGCCGTATATAATGGCGGTAATGCCGGGGTAGTTGCCTACGGTGACAAAGCTGGTCTGCATGGAGAATAGCGAGCCGTTTTTGCAGCGGGCGATCCACATGTCTGCGTCGTCCCAATTGATGCGTTCCAGGTGGTCGTCTACGTTATAGCGGCGGCGCTCCGGGACGAGGTTTGCCATCTCACAGACGATTTTTTCAATGTCGCTGCCGATCAGTTCTAAGCCAATATCAATAGTGGGCGCGCCGTAACCCTCCAGTGAACCGACCTCGATCCTGCGGGGATCCAAATCGGAGCCAACCAACGGAATTTCATGGGGGTAACTCTTGAATAGCCGCTTGTCCTGGGGATACCAGGGGTCCAGCCATTGACTGTTCTGCTCAAAGCCGTTAAAGAGCCAGGGGGTGCCGATCTTGCCCTCCCGCACGAGGTCGAACATGTATTGGACTGCCGGGGCATAGCGAAAGGTCAGACCCACTTTGGTTTTCAGGCCCTTGGACTGAGCGAGGGCGTCTAACTGGCGCACCCGGTTGTAATCCTGTGCTACCGGTTTCTCTACCAGGACATGCTTGCCTTCCTGGAGGGCTAGGGTGGTGAGCGGTTCGTGGGTTTCCCCGTGTTCGTCACGGGTGCACACGTCGATTACGTCTAAGTCGCCGCGCATGATCATTTTTTCCGCGTCTGTGGCGGTTTCAGGGACGCCAAACTGCTTTGCCCGCTGCTCCGCCAACTCTGCATCCTGGTCGCAGATGCATACTAAATCACACAGGCTGCTGCGTACCCAGCCGGGGATATGCGCTCTGGAAGACCAGCGGCCCGCGCCGATGATCCCTACCCGAAGTCGTTCCTTTGACATCACGCTTCCTCCGTTTCATATGATTTGAATGTGGAAATATATACAGAAAACATTCACTTCATTTATCATATTTCTTCCCACTGGAAAAGTCAAGAGAAACTAAAATTCTCATACGATTCTCATAAAAGCGAACGTGCCGTAAAGGCGGAAACTACAGGTTGGACAGGCGGAGTACGCTGCTGCGCTCAATGAGCCGGGGGTTGTAAATCAGCAGGCTGCGAGGGGAGGAGGGCTGGCGGCGGCGTTTGCAGAGGACCTTTACCGCTCCATGAGCCATGGACTTGAAGTCCACACACATGGATGTAAGGGGGACTTGACAGTGGGTCGCCATTACGCTGTCCTCGCAGTTGCAGATGCTAATGTCCTCCGGCACCCGGATGCCACGACTCGTCAGTTCGTTGAGGATGCCTACGGATACGTCGTTGGAGGTGACCAGAGCGGTGGGCAGCTCCCGCAAGGCGAGCAGTTGGTTGGCAATGGAGACGGCGTTTTTATAGATTAGGCGCTTGGCATGGATGATCCACTCAGGCCGCAGTTCCAGATGGTGGGACCGCATGCAATCCTCGAAGCCGGTGCGCTTGTCTTGGGTGATGGTGGATTCCAGGCTGCCGCCGATAAAGCCGATACGCCGGTGCCCGTTTTGAATCAAGTGCTCTGCACACTGGAACCCGATGCGATAATAGTCCGCCCGAAGGCAGTCGCAGTCCAAGGAGGGGAGATACCGCTCCAGCAGGACGAGGGGGCAGTTGTAATTGGCAAGCATGGCCAGAGTTTCCGGCGTTTCGGTGAGGGACATGGCCAGTACGCCAAAAAAATGGTTATCCGCAGCAAATTGCAGGTAGGAACGTTCCATCTCGGTGGAGAAGCAGCTTACTGCCACAAAGGGGCGCTTTTGCCGGCGGTTAAGTTCGGCGACAAGGTATTCTACGATTTGGGAAGCTACGGAGCTGCGGATGCCGCCTACCAGGATCATAACAAGGTCCTCGCTGCCCTTGCGCACCTGCGGTAAAGGCTCGCGGCGGCTGTAGTTTAGACGCTTTACGGCGTCCTCCACCAGGCGGCGGGCTTCGTCGGAGACGTAGCCCTTTCCGGCGGTGACGCGGGATACGGTGGAGATGGATAAGCCAGTCTCCTCGGCAATTTGCTTTAATGTTGTACCCATGCTTCTCAACGCTCCTTTTCCTGTTCCAGATACCAGAGAAAATGCTCCTCCAAAATATCCAGGGGGATGGCGCCGAATTGGAGCACCGCATCGTGGAACCGCCGCAGGTCAAAGCGGCTGCCCAGTTCGCTTTCGGCCCTGGCGCGCATGTTTTGGAAAAACAGGCTGCCCCATTTGTAGGCCAGCGCTTGAGCGGGCATTCCAAAAGAGTAGCGCAGAAGCTCCGTATCGACTTCCGAATCAGTGAGCATCGTATGCGACAGAAGAAATTCCTTAGCTTCATCCAGTGTCCACCCCAAGGCGTTCAGCCCGGTATCAACAATTAGGCGGCAACAGAGAAAGCAGTCCCAGGACAGCCTGCCCAGGTCGTCGTATCCGTTATAAAGCCCCAACTCCCGGCAGAAGCCGGAAGCGTACTCCGCCCAGCCGTCCGCAAAAGCCGTGTTGTAGTGGTGGTGTAGGATGTCCGGCAGAGTGGGGTCCTCCAGAACCAGATTCATTTGGTAGTGATGGCCGGGCAGCAGTTCATGATAGACGACGGCACGGGTGCGGATCTGGCACCGTTTATCCAACTCTTTGGCGCTGTAATAGTATACGCCTACGGGGGTTTCTACAGGAACGTTGTAATAGCCCCAGCTGGTGGTGGCCTCGGCGGCGGGATTCAGCCGCGCTACGGCGCAGTCCGCCCTGGGCATACGGGAGAAGTACTGGGGCATGAGAGGGCGGATCTGGTCGAGATAACTGGTCATTGCTTCCTGCATTTCTTCCGGCGTACGGAAGCGGCAGCGAGGGTCAGCCTGCACAGCGCGCAAGCTGTCTTGCAGACTGCCTTTATAGCCAAGGGCGCGGAGGACTTCCAACATGGCGGCTTCGGAATTCGCCAGTTCGGTATAGCCTATCTGCTGGATTTCCCGAGGATCCATGCGCTGCGAGATGTAGGTGTCGACCTCGTTCATATAGAGGATGCTGCCGCCTGGGTACTGGCACATGCCGGCTGCCTGGGGCGCTTCCTTCATATATGGTCCCCGGATATAAGCGGTTAAGCTTGCCATCGCCCTGCGGGCCGCTTCAGCCGCCCCGGCGCAGCCGTCAAACCGGTCCAGCGCAGCCAGCCTGCTGCCGCAGCTTTCTAAGCTGGCCAAGGTTAAACGGCAGCCCGCCAGCGGCATCCGGATATACCGCCGGGCCTGTTCCTCCAATTTTTGTCGCTGGGAACGAATAAAGGGGGCCAGGCTGCCTAAAATGGTTTGATAATGCGCCCGCTGACCTGATGTTTCTATGGGGAGGGCCAGCATTTTGTTCAGGAAAGTGGGAATCATATTGTAGTAATGGTTGAGGTCAAAGCGGAGCCAGTAGTTTTCCTCGTTTTTCCGGATGTAGCGGCAGTAGTAGCAGAGGATTTTCAACATGATTTGGTCATTGTGGGAGGGATAACGGTTCAGCAGCGCCCGCGCCTGCTTTTCGGTGGATTCGGCTAAGGCGGCGTCAGATACGGCCCGCTCATAGGAGAGGTCTGGAAACGCGCCGCCGGGGAATTGCCATTTTACGATGTACACTTCGTTATTTTCCACTGTGGAGCGGTAAAACTGGTTGCAGAGATCGAAGATTTCTTTTGATAAGATCATGATAAAACTCCTTCTGCCAATTTTTGCAAGTCTTGCTTCTAATAAAATAATACCACACTTTTTTTCGCCTGTAAATTGCAGGGAAGAAAATGGATGGCGGCATATCTGATTCTATTTGAAGTATTTTTTTCTTGATATTTATTTCAATTATTTGCAACTATTTTAAAATTTATATACTATTTAATTATAATTCGATGATTGGATTAAAAAATGCTTTTGCTAAATTGTATGCGTATCTGTATTTTTATCGGTCATAGAGAGAAATGTCAGCATTTTTGTACTTTGATTTTCTCATACATTCTCATAATTGACAGCCGGTCATATATAAGGATATAATCATTAAAAATACATTTGCAGTGGATTTTATACAGACAGCCGGATACCAGGACGGTAAGACGGATGTCTCAACCAAAGGCTTGCCTTTGATGAGAATACAAGTCGGCAGCAGTTTTTGAAAATCCAAAAAGGAGAGAAAGGTATGAAAAAGAAAGTATTTGCATTGCTTCTGGCGTTGATGCTCGCCGTCTGTACTGCTTGCGGAACAGACAACAATCCATCCAGCGGCAGCCCCTCTGACGGCGATGGCAGCGGCGCCAATGTTTCCGAACCTAACACACCGTCTCCGGCGGGAGACGAGACCCCCAGAAAAGGTGGGGATATCGTTGTAGGCCTTTCCTATGAGCCGGATACCATGAACGTGTACTCCACGCACCTGCTGGGCGATGTTCAGGCGATGATGGTGGAAGGTTTATTGGTGCCTAACAGTGAAATGGAATATGTTCCTGTTTTAGCGAAAGAGGTTCCTACAGTGGAAAATGGCGGTATTGTCATGGATGAAGCCGCCGGTACGATGGATATTACCTATCACCTGCGGGACGACGTCCAATGGCACTGCGGCGAGAAGTTTACCGCCGCCGATGTGGTGGCCACCTGGGAAGCCCTCTGCAATCCTGACTGGGAGGCGGAATCCAAGGACGGCGCGTCTGACATTGATTCCATTGATGTCATTAACGACTATACCGTGGTCTGCCACTATAATGTCATTTCTCCCGACTATGCACAGACCCTTTTTACCTTCGGGATTATGCCCGCACATGATATTGTAGGCAAGGATATGAATGATCCGAACAACGGCTACAATAACGCGCCCTGCGGAACTGGGCCGTTCGTCTTTTCGGAATGGGTTTCCGGAGAATATATCAAGCTGACCCGCAATGACAACTATTATGGGGACAATGGTCCGTACCTGGATTCCGTTACCGTCCGGTTTGTTACCGATGAAAATACCCGCATCAATATGCTGAAGTCTGGTGAGATCGATTTCACTTACGGCATCAGCTTTGCTAACTACGACCAGGTTAAGGACCTTGCTGGCTGCACCGCTATCGTACACGGGCTTAACTCTTGGCGCTACTTTGACATGAACCACAACGTTCCGGGCCTGGACGATGTGAATGTCCGCCGCGCGATTGCCTGCGCTATTGACAAGGACGCTCTGGTCAACCAACTCTTTTCCGGCATTCCGCAGGCTTGGGACCAGCCCTGGATGCCCAGCGACCCCTTCCATGTGGAAGGCTTTACATCCGAGTGGAGTTTCGACATGGACAAAGCTAATCAGTTGTTAGACGATGCAGGCTGGGTGAAGGGTTCCGACGGTGTGCGCGCCAAGGATGGGATTCGTCTGGACTTTACCGTTATTTGCCGTTCCGGCACTGCCACAGACGGGTTTATCGCGCAGGTTATTACGTCCTATCTCAGTCAGATCGGCATTAAACTCAGCACAGAGGAATACGCCTCCTCTACCTGGAGCGCCAAGATGTATGACGGCGACTATCAGCTCGGCATTGGCGGATACATTACCAGCCCCGGCGCGACCCGGAGCAAGATGTACGCGATTGGCGGCGCGTTGAACCGCGGTGGGTGGGAAAACCAGGCGTTTACCGATCTGTGCGAGAAGATTGACAAAGAACTGGACGCCGAAGCCCGTAAGGCGCAGGTGGCTGAAGCACTGACCTATTTTGACAGTGAACTGCCGCAGATTGTCATTTATGCCACTAATGAAATTCTTGTGGTCAATGAAAAGTTGCGGGGCTTTGAGCCAAATCCCACTAACATGACGAACTTCTGCCAGTCTGCCGGCTGGTGGCTGGCTGAATAACAGCGCAGACGGCTTTTAAGAAAAACGGAAGGTGACGCCGCCGGTACGCGGGGCTGCCGTGCCGGCGGCGCGTTTTCTTCCCGGCTTTAGCCCGCCAGAGCGGGATGGCCGTTGGCTGCATAAAGGAGGAGACTTCCTTGCTAAAATATATTATAAAACGGGTATTAAAGGCCATTCCTATGCTGCTTGCCGTGTCTGTCGTCATTTATGCGCTCCTTCAGGCGATGCCCGGCGACCCCATTGATATGTATCTGGAAAACCCCAGCGCCACGCCGGAAGCCATCGAGGCCATTAAAAAGGCGTATGGCTTGGATCAGCCGGTACATATTCAATACCTTAACTGGCTGAAAGGAATCGTTACCGGTGACTGGGGACGCAGCTTTATGACCCGCCGCCCGGTGCTGGAGCTGATTGGCGAGAAGCTGGCGCCTACTCTCCAGTTGTCCGGCACGGCATTTTTGATTGCGCTGGTGATTGCCATACCGCTTGGCATTTCAGGCGCGATACATAAGGGGAAATTTTTTGACAATGCCACTTCTACTATGACGTTTTTGGGCATTTCCATGCCGGCCTTCTGGTTTGGTACGATGCTCCAACTGCTATTTGCCGTTAAATTGGAGTGGCTGCCCACGGCGGGAAGGACCTCCCTCACTGGAGGCGGCGCGGGCAGCTTTGCGGATGTGCTGCGGCATCTTATCATGCCCGCTATCGTGCTGTCCCTGATTTATATCGCCAGTTGGGCCAGGTACGCCCGCTCCAATTTTATCGAGGTTCTTAATCAAGATTATATCCGTACCGCCCGGGCCAAGGGGCTGCGGGAAAAGACGGTATATACCGTCCATGCCCTGCGCAACGCCCTCATCCCGCTGGTCACCGTAGTCATGTTGGACATTCCTGCTATTTTTTCCGGCGCAGTGGTTACAGAGACCGTGTTCGCATGGCCTGGTATGGGTTCGTTTTTCAACGATGCCCTGAACAAACAGGACTTCCCGGTTCTAATGGGAATTTTGATGATTAACGCTGTGCTGGTGATCATCAGCAATTTGGTTGCGGATATTCTCTATGCGATCCTCGACCCGCGCATTAAATATTGAGGAGGGCCGGTAAATGTCTCTGTTTATGAGCCGCAAAAAGAAGGCGGAGAATATGGGGCCGGCGGAACCATTGGTCCGTACGCCGTCCCAGCAGGCATGGCTCCGGTTCCGTAAAAACAAGCTGGCTATAACGGGAGCGGGTATGCTCATTGTGCTGGTGCTGTTCGTTCTGGTTGGCTGCCTGGTAACGCCTTATGATCCGGATATGGTGGATTTGATGGCGATCCGGGGCAAGCCGTCGGCAAGCCATTGGCTGGGATGCGACGACTTAGGGCGGGACCTTCTCACGCGCCTGCTCTTTGGGGGCAGGATTTCTCTGGCAGTGGGACTGGCCAGCGCATTGCTCTCCATGACGTTGGGGGCCTTTATTGGCGCGATCTCCGGTTTCTTCGGCGGGTGGATCGATTCACTGATGATGCAGCTGACGGACCTTGTGCTTACGATTCCCGCCCTGCCGCTGCTGATGGTGATGGGCGCGGTGTTCAAGCCGTCCCCCATGTTTCTGGTGGTAATGATCAGCGCCCTCAACTGGACTAAGACTGCCCGCTTGGTGCGCAGCCGGTTTTTGACCCTGCGTACGCTGGATTATACCAAGGCTGCCCGGGCTATTGGCGCGAAGGATGGCAGGATCATCCTGCACCATCTTCTGCCTAACTCCCTGGGTGCAATCATTGTTACTGCCACGCTGTCGGTTGGGCGATCCATTATTATGGAATCTACTTTGTCTTATTTGGGCTGCGGCATCAATCCGCCTACTGCCAGCTGGGGCAATATGCTGCAAGGAGCGCAGAGCACGATGACCACCGCGCCGCTGACTGCTATCGCGCCCGGCGCGATGATCCTCTTGACCGTGCTGGCTTTTAACTTCCTGGGGGATGGCCTGGATGACGCCATCGACCCCAAACGCAGCCGTTAGGAGGGGAAATTATGGAGCTTCATTTAAGCGATCAAACCATTGCTTTTTCTGTGCGTGTAGCGCGGGCTACGATGGGCGTGGATGCCCTCTACCGCAAAGAAACTGGCTTAACAGACCTGCACGATGGCCTAGTAGTGCTCAATATGTCCGGTGTGCGTCCGGAGGCCTATGAAAACTATCAGGCGGCCCAGGCGCATTTGGCGGAGTTGGCCCAGGCGGCCCTTGCGCTGCCGGAACCGGACCGTCGGCTGTACTACGCCCAGGCGTGTACCTCCCTCTGGTCCTTCTGCCAATGGAGACGGGGCGGACTGGATGCGATGGACAGCCAGATCGGCACGTTTCTGCATGTTGACCCCGCCCCCGCTGCACAGGCGGAACTGGACGCCTATCAGGCGGAATTGTACCGTATGCTGGGAGAAGCTGGGTATGATGGGGATTTGAAGCAGCGCATTGACGCGTGGGAACAGAAAAATTTGGCGCCTGCGGATGAAGTGCAGGGGAGGATGGACGAGTTGATGGCGGAGGCCCGTCAACGCACCGGAGAGATACTCCCGCTGCCAGAGGGGGATGAGTACCACTGTGAGACGGTTGCGTCTGGTCCGTTCAACGCTAGCAGCGACTACGGAAACCGGCGGGTCATCATCAATACCGCACCGGTCCTGACGGTACAGAAGTTGAAGCATCTGGTGTGCCATGAGGTCTATCCCGGCCACTTTATGCAGTTTACGCTGCGCCGCCAGGCATGGGAGCAAGGAACCGGCGGCTTGGACGGAACCCTCTCCGTCTGCAATCATTCTTCCTCGTCAACCTTTGAGGGAATCGCTGACTGCGGCATCCGCTTTTTGGATTGGGATGAGGGCGTCGACGACCGCATCAGCGCCCTGATTTCCGTTATCCAATCCGCCCTGGGTACGGCGGCGTCCTACCGGATGCACACATTGGGCTGGGAAAGCGGAAGGGTGGAAGATTTCCTGCGGCAGAATGCCCCCGGCGGAGGGCAGGGCTGGGTGGACAACCGGATGCGGTTTATCAGCGATCCGGCCCGCTCGGCGTTGATTTGGTCGTACTGGCGGGGGGACGGGGGTGTGTTCCCAGTCTGGGAGCGGGTGGAGAAAAACGACCGCCCCCGGTTCTATACATATATCTACAACCGTCTGCATACGGTCCAAAGCCTACAGCTTTTCAGATGAAAGGGGGACGGGAGGAGCATGCAGGACAAATTACTGGAAGTAACCAACCTGGTGACCCGGTTTCATACCGATGACGGTGTGGTAACAGCGGTCAACAATCTGTGCTTCGATGTGAAGCAGGGCGAGAGCGTTTGCATTGTCGGGGAGTCTGGCTGCGGCAAGAGCGTGACGAGCATGTCCATTATGCGCCTGCTGAACGAGCGGCAGGCGGAAGTCAGCGGCTCTATCCGCTTCGATGGGAAAGAACTGCTGGAACTGTCCATGGAGGAGATGCGCAAGATTCGCGGCAAAGAGATCGCCATGATCTTTCAGGAGCCAATGACGGCGCTGAATCCGGTGTTTACCTGCGGCTATCAAATTTCCGAGGTTCTCCAATTGGGCAAGGCGGAAGCGAGGGCCAGGGCGATTGAACTGATGAAGCTGGTGGGAATTCCTCTGCCGGAAAAGCGGGTGGACGAATATCCCCACCAACTCTCCGGCGGAATGCGCCAGAGGGTGATGATTGCCATGGCATTGGCCTGCCAGCCGAAGCTGCTGATTGCGGACGAGCCGACCACGGCCCTGGACGTGACCATTCAGGCCCAGATTATGGAACTGATCCGGGAATTGAAGGAGCGGCTGAATATGGCGCTGGTGCTTATCACCCACGATATGGGCGTGGTGGCAGAGATGGCGGAACGGGTGGTGGTCATGTATGCCGGCGATGCGGTGGAGGAAGCGGATGTACGCACTCTGTTTCGGGAGCCGATGCACCCGTATACCCGAGGGCTGCTGGCATCCATCCCCAGGCTGGATACCAACACCGAGGAACTGAGCGCCATTGAGGGTACGGTGCCGGGATTGTTTGAGATGCCTAAGGGATGCCGCTTTGCGCCCCGTTGCGCCCAGTGTACGGCCCAGTGTGAAATGGAAGACCCTCCTCTGGTGGACATCGGGGGAAATCATATGGTGCGCTGCTTCAACGTATGCGACCGGGAGGGAGCGGATCATGCGCAAGCTTGATGAAGTGAAGGCCGGTGATGAACTGCTCCGGCTGGAAAACGTAAAAAAGTACTATCCTGCCAACAAGGCGGTTTTCAAAAAGGACCGGAAATACGTCAAGGCGGTGGACGGCATTTCCTTGTCGTTGCGCTGCGGGGAGACGATGGGCCTGGTGGGGGAGTCCGGCTGTGGAAAGTCCACGCTGGGCCAGACGATCCTGTGCCTGGAAAAAGCTACGGCTGGAAAAATTATTTACCGGGGGGTGGATATTACCACCTTAAAAAAAGAAGAGCTGCGGGAGCTGCGCAAGGAAATCCAGATTATTTTTCAGGACCCCTACTCATCGCTGAACCCGAAAATGACGGTGGGCAGCATCATTGCCGAGCCAATGGTGATTCACCACATGGGTTCCGCTGCACAGCGGGACAAACGGGTGGGCGAGCTGCTGGAACTGGTGGGCCTGAGGCCTGAACACGCGAAAAGGTATCCGCATGAGTTCTCCGGCGGGCAGCGCCAGCGCGTTGGCATTGCCCGGGCCTTGGCAATGGACCCCAAGCTAATCATCTGCGATGAGGCTGTATCTGCGCTGGACGTTTCCATCCAGGCCCAGGTGCTTAACTTGCTGCGCAAGCTGCAAAAGGAATTGGGGTTGACCTACATTTTTATTGCCCACGGCCTGTCCATCGTGAAGCATATCTCCAACCGGGTGGGCGTCATGTATTTAGGCAAGCTGGTAGAACTGGCGGAGGGAGACAGCGTATACAAAAACGCCCTGCATCCATACACCAGGGCGCTGATTTCCGCCATCCCTGAGCCGGACCCGGAGAAGGTCAGGCAACGGGAAATCCTTGTGGGCGATGTTCCCAGTCCGGTGGATCCGCCTGGTGGGTGCCGGTTTCACACACGCTGTCCCCACGCTTCAGAAAGATGCCGGCAGAGCGCGCCGGAATTCCGGGATGTGGGCGGCGGGCATTTTGCGGCCTGCCATCTGATTAAGTAGGAGGATGCACACGATGGTCGTTATGGAAAAGTATGAGCAGGCAGCCAGGATCTTGCAGGAAAAGGATATCGGCCTATGGCTGCTGATGGGACGGGAAACGGTGGATATCTGCGATCCCGGCCTGCGGCTGGTGATGCCGTCCAATATTATGGGGGTGTCTGCGTTCTTCTTCACACCGGACGGACGCCGCCGGGCGTTGGTGCGGCGGCAGGATGTGAGTGGGGTGGAGTCCACGGGTGTGTTCAGCGAGGTGCGCGGGTATGATGCGGACTTTGACCAGCAGCTCCGGGAGATGATCATAGAAATTGACCCTAATGTGATTGATTTGGACGTAGACCTCTATGACGCGATGGCGGACGGCCTGACTACCGGGCTTTACCTGCGCCTTCTGCGGTGCCTTGAGGGGACGGCCTATGCCGGCCGCATCAGCTTCGGACAGGCCGTCCGCTCTATTCGCGGCCGCAAAACACCGGAAGAAATCGACCGGCAGAGGGATGTGCTGAAGCTGCTTAATCAGGTGTGTGAGGAACTGCAAAGCTGGGCCGGCGTTGGCGTCACGGAAGCGGAGGTGTACCGGTACTGCCAGGCGTTTATGAGAAAAAACGGCTTGACGGGGTCTTGGGAAAATAGCTGCTGCCCGCTGGTCCATGCGGGAGCCAGAAGCAGGCAGGGGCTTGTCCCACCGTCAGAAAATCCAATTCGCCCCGGCGATGTTTTTCATCTCAGTTTTGGCGCTAAAAAGAATGGATATGCAACGGACTTCCAACGAACCTGGTATGTTTTTGAGGAAGGGGAGAAATCGGTTCCTCAGGAGGTGCAGAACGCTTTTGACGCCATCCGTAAAACAATTGAGGTGGTACGCACCGCGATGCGGCCCGGCATGGAGGGGCGGCAGGTGGACGAGATGGCCAGGGAAATCATGGGGCAGGCGGGCTTTGCCTACTCCCGTGGCAGCGGACACGCTGTGGGCATGGCCCTCCACGACGGCTGCTTCCAACTGTGTCCAGATACGCCGGTGCTGGGCGACCTGCCGGGACGCAGGCTGGAAGCGGGTAATGTGTTTACGTTGGAGTTTTTCTGCAACACGTCCCGGGGCGTGGTGGCTATGGAGGAGATGATTGAACTGACGGAGCACGGCGGCGAGTATATCTACTATCCCCAAACGCAGCTCTGGACGTTGAATCAGCAATAAAATTATAGGAAGGAGACGGCATATATGTTACATATGACCAGACTTAGCGATGAAGCCCTGCGGTTTGGCGAGGAACTTGCTTCCGTTACGCTGGGTATTGATGCGTTGGACCGCCGTCTGCATAACCTCGCGGAGCCGGCAGACGGGCTTGTAGTCATTAACATGGGCTGGAAGAAGGTTCGGGAATTTGAGAACTTTGCGGAAGCCCGCAGTACGCTGGGAGAGTTGGCGAAAAAGAGTTTTTCCCTGCCGGAGCCAGACCGCCGGTTGTACTATTTGCAGGCATGCGTCTCTTTGGACGGTTTCTGCGCTTTCCGCCAGGGAGAAATGCCGGAATTGATGGATCAGGTGGGTCTGTTTCTTCATGCGGACTGCGCTCCGGTGAGCGAGACGCATCTGACAGAGTGCTGCGCCCGTTTGCAGGACGTCCTTGCCCGTATGGGTTACGCGGGGACCTTGCAAGGGATGACCGCGAAGTGGGAACAGGAAAACCGTGTGCCGGCGGACCGGGTACAAGAGACGATGCTTGCTCTGATGGCTCAGGCGCGGAAGAAAACCGGGGGGATTTTGCCCTTGCCGGAAGCGGAGTATACCTGTGTGGTGGAAAAAGGCGGGCCTTTTAGCGCCCGCAGCGATTATGACCATTTACGGGTCGTGGTCAACATTGAGCCGGATTATACGGTGCAGGCGTTGAAACATCTGGTGTGCCATGAGGCCTATCCGGGACATTACATGCAGTTTGCCCTGCGGCGGATGTATTACGAGCAGGGGTATGGTGCTGCGGACGGTCTCCTATCCGTCTGTAACCATGCGTCCTCCTGCGCTTTTGAAGGGATTGCGGATATGGGAAGCAGGCTGTTGGGCTGGACCAAGGACGATAACGATCGGGTTTTTGAGATTCTCAGTGAGATCAAGTCCGCAATGGGTACGGCTTCGTCCTATCAGAAGAATGTGCTTCATTGGACGGATGATGCAATCCGCGCCTATATGCAGAAATGGCCCCTGCTGGGGGGTGATGGTGCGGTGAGGAGCCGCCTGCGCTTTGTCGGAGAATCCTCGAGGGCGGCGCTGATCTGGTCCTACTGGCGGGGAGATCAGGCGGTTTCCAATGTGATGGACCGTGTGGAGACGAAGGATATGGACCGCTTTATGGATTACAGCTACGGCAGGCTGCATACGCCGGCCAGTTTACAGATGTTCCATTAATGCCTGCGGGAGGATTATTGCTATGATTACAATTGAGGAAAAGTTTGCAAAACTGGGCGTGGACAACGCGCCGGGGCAGGAAGTGCGGCTCAAAAGCGTGGACGCCGGGTTGGCCGGCGGACCGGTCCCTGGGGTGCGGGTGGATTTTTCTCATGGCGACGTAAACGCTTTTCCACCCCTGCCATGCACGATCGACCTTTTCTGCGAAGGCTTCCGCTTAGGCGCAGAGCAGGCGTACACAGAGTACCGGGGCAAACGGAGCCTGTGCGACGCCCTCGCACAAAAGCTGGCGGCGTTTACCGGTGCGCCGGTTTCGGCGGACAGTGAACTGATTCTTACGCCCGGCACCCAGGGGGCGCTGTTCTTGGCTATGGGGGCCAATATCGTCCGGGGGGACAAGGTGGCGATTGTTGAGCCGGATTATTTTGCCAACCGCAAGTTGGTGGAGTTTTTTGAGGGCGAATTGTGTCCTGTTCCTATGAACTATTTTGAGGCCGGAGAAGGCGCCGGTTTGAACCTAGAAAGACTGGAGGAAACGTTCCGGGACGGCGTCAAGTTGTTCCTGTTTTCCACACCAAACAATCCCACCGGTGCGGTTTATTCGGAGAGGGAGCTGCGGGCTATTGCCGGACTGGCGAATAAGTACGGGGTAAAGATCATCTGCGATGAACTGTACGCCCGGCAGATTTTTGACGGGCGGCCGTATGTACATTTACGGTCTCTGGGACTGATGGACCCGGAAAATTTGATGACCATTATGGGACCGTCTAAGACAGAGTCCGCCAGCGGTTTCCGCCTGGGGGCGGCTTTTGGCTCCGCCGCCATGATCTCACGGATGGAAAAGCTGCAAGCAGTCGTTTCACTGCGGGCGGCGGGTTATTGCCAAGCGGTGCTGGGCAGTTGGTTTTCCGAACCAGAGGAGTGGATGCGGCAGCGGGTAGCCGCACACCAGCAGATTCGCGATGATTTGGTCGGTGAGTTTCGCAGGATTCCGGGCTGCATGGTCCGGCCCACCGAGGGGGGAAGCTACCTGTTCCCGCGTATGCCGAAGCTGAAGGTGGAGATGCAGGATTTTGTATCCGCCTTGCGGATACAAGCTAATGTAACGGTAACGCCGGGGACGGAATTTGGGCCGTATACGGATAGTTTCCGGATCAACTTCTCACAGGACCGTCAAGCGGCTGTGGACGCGGTGCGGCGTATCGCTCAGATGGTAGAGCGGTACCGGGCGGAGTAGTCCCGGTTCATTTTAAGAGAAAGGCGGCGGGCGGCTTGGCTTCAGCCTGCTGGGTGGTTGCGGTATTATGAAAAGAGTTGGATTTCTTGGCTGCGGCAAAATTGGGCGCGCACTCCTGAACCGCGTTCGGGAGACGGGGAATGAAGCTGCTTTCGTACAAGACATCTTTTATAAGGAAGCGGCGGACTTTCCTGTAGTGGAAACGGCTGATCCTGCTGTTTTGCAGCATGTCGATTTAATTGTGGAGTGTGCCACGGCGGATGCACTGGTGGAAAATTTTGATGCAATGATTGCTGCTGCGGATATGCTGGTTTTCTCCCTTACCGCTTTCAGTGATGAGGAGTTTCTGTGCCACGCCAAGTCAAAAGCGATGGAATGCGGCCACAGAATTTACTTTCCTCATGGCGCGATCTTAGGGCTGGACGGTATTTCGGATGCGCGGGCGATTATGAGCGGCGCTTCCATTGAAACTGTCAAAAGCCCCAAAAGCCTTGGGCTGGATCTGGCAGAGCGCACGGTCGTCTATGAGGGCAGTACCAGAGGGGCGTGTAGAGCGTTTCCCAGGAATGTGAATGTTCACGCGGCGGTGGCGCTGGCTGGGATCGGCTTTGACAGGACGGCATCCCGTATTGTGGCGGACCCGGCGGCGTCAACCAACAGCCATATTATCTCTATTGAAGGGGAAGGCATACAGTTTACGATTCATGTTTCTTCCTTCACAACGGGCGGTGTGACCGGTGTTTATACGCCTATGTCCGCTTGCGGCAGTTTGGACCGCGTCCTGGATAACCGGGGCGAATATTGTTTTGTTTGATAGTAATGAAATTTACCCTTTCATACTATGATAGAAAATCTGGGTCCGCCCGATTGGGCAGGCCCAGATTTTCTTTTGCCTCCTGCTTCCGCCCAAAGAGATGCTTCTATGGCGAGACGGCGGCCGGCTATGCCGGATTTGAAAAAATGTCCTCTTTTTGCTGAATACGTCATATGCCGTGCCGGTCTAAATCCGTCCGGATTCGACAAAATAGGGAAATCCTTCCAGAACTGTCGAACGAAAATGTGCGATTTTTATACTGAATTTGCAAGTTTCGACTTGTGTTTTCTGTCTGTTTATGGTAATTTGTAAGCAAGGCACAACGAAGCTTCGATTTCTCGTCTAATCAGACGGATGGCCCTCTATTCATGTCGACATGCAAATTTTTGAAAGGATCTATGCGTATGGACAACAGAATAAAAATCATGTTGGCGGACGTCGATTCCGATGGGCGCAGCATGTTGCAAGACGCTTTGGAAGCTACCGGGCGTTTCACTGTCGTCGCGTCTACCGGCGATGGCTGTGAAGTGCTGTCTTTGGTGGAAGAGAAAAAGCCCGATCTACTGGTCCTTGACCTGGTGCTGCCGGGCCTGGACGGGCTGAGCATCTTGCAGCGGATGGGAGGAGACAGCCAGCCGTTGGTTCTGGCAACGTCCTCTTTCGTGACCCAGGAGACCATTGCGCAGGCCGGCGATTTGGGCGCAACCATGTTCATCCCTAAGCCCTACAACGAGGATGCCATGGTGGGCAGCCTGCTCCGTTTGGCAGAAAAGGCCGACCCCAAAGTCCATGCTCCCGGCTTAGAGGAGTTAGTGACTTCTATCATCCATGAGGTGGGCGTTCCGGCACATATCAAGGGCTATCAGTATGTCCGAGAGGCGATTATGATTACCGTAGAGAATATGGATGTCATCAATTCCGTGACCAAGGTGCTCTATCCCGAGGTTGCGAAGCGGTACCATACGACCCCCAGCCGGGTGGAACGGGCAATCCGCCATGCGATCGAAGTCGCCTGGGACCGCGGGGATTTGGAGACGCTGCAAAAATTCTTCGGCTACACCGTCAGCAACGCCAAGGGCAAGCCAACTAACTCCGAGTTTATTGCCATGATTAGCGACAGAATACGGCTCAAGCTGAAAACCGCTACGGCGTAATGCGCTTCCCGCCGCGCAGGAAAGCGTTGCAGTAAAGCATTTTGGAGTAGAGAAGAATATAGTATGCGATGCATAAATTGACCACTCTCCCTCGCCGGGCGCGGCGGCGGGGGAGTGGTCTTTTTGGGGCAGTTTGCGCCAAGCAAAAGAGTAAGCCGCTGGTATGCCAGCGGCTTGTCCGGTGTGCCAAAAAAGATGAGATGGTTATAATCGATAAATTTATTGCAGGGAACAGCGCGAAAATTGTCAGGAACAACCAATATTTTCCGCTGGCTGCCGTTACTCAAAAAAAACCGGAGAAAAGTGTGGATTTGTACTGGATTTTTTTATAAACCTGGGGTATAATACCTAGTTGGCTGACTGTATACGGCCACAGTAAACGGAGGAAATATAATATGAGTGTTAAAAGCTGTGAAAAATTGGAAAAAAGCATGGTCTCGCTGACCGTGGAAGTGAGCGCCGCCGATTTCGAGGCTGCCGTTGAGAAGGCTTACAGGAAGCAGCGCGGGAGCATTCGGGTACCCGGCTTCCGTCCCGGTAAGGCCCCCCGCAAAATGATTGAAAGTATGTACGGCGCGGGCGTTTTCTATGAAGAGGCCGTCAATGAAGCCCTGCCGAAGGCTTACGAGGATGCCGTCAAGGAGCAGGAGTTGGACGTAGTGGGCTATCCCCAGGTGGAACTGTTGGACGTGAGCAAGGACGGCTTTTCCTTTAAGGCCGATGTGGCCGTGTATCCCGAGGTCACCCTGGGCCAGTATAAAGGCGTGGAAGCGCCTAAGGCCGAGGTCAATGTGACCGAGGAGGACGTTGACAACCGTCTTAAGCAGATGGCTGACCGCAACAGCCGTATGGTCTCCGTGGAGGACCGGGCCGTACAGCAGGGCGATGTGGCGAATATCGACTTTGAGGGATTCTTGGAGGGCGTCCCCTTTGACGGGGGCAAGAGCGATAATTTCGACCTGGAAATTGGGTCCGGAAGCTTCGTACCCGGGTTTGAGGATCAGGTGGCCGGCATGAGCATCAGCGAGGAGAAGGATATTAACATCACCTTCCCCGAGGACTACCACGCCGATCTGGCCGGGAAGGCTGTGGTGTTCCATGTAAAGGTCAATTCTATTAAAATGAAGGACGTACCCGCCTTGGACGATGAGTTCGCCAAGGATGTGTCCGAGTTCGATACCTTGGACGAGCTGAAAAAGGACCTGCTGGAAAAAATAACCGCCGAGCGGGAAGAAGCCGCCAAGCATGCTTTTGAAGAAGCCGCTATGGCCAAGGTGGCCGGCAGCATCCAGGCCGACATTCCCGACGCTATGATTGAGAACCAGGCCCGCCGGTTTGTGGACAGCTTCCGGATGCAGATTCAGTCCCAGGGAATTCCCTATGAAGAGTACATGAAGATGACCAACGTGGACGAGGCAAAGCTGTTGGAGGACGCCAGAGATCCTGCTGTGGGTCAGGTGCGGATGGATTTGGCCATCGCGGCTATCGTCAAGGCCGAGAACCTGGAAGCCAGCGATGAGGACGTGGAAGCTGAGTTCGAGAAGATGGCCGGCCAGTACGGCATGGAC
Organism: uncultured Clostridia bacterium; assembly: GCA_947649615.1. Lineage (GTDB taxonomy): Bacteria > Bacillota > Clostridia > Oscillospirales > Oscillospiraceae > Pelethomonas. The sequence goes on from CANSSG010000019.1 coordinate 24,588, forward strand.
GTGGAGAATGTGAAGAAGTATCTGGACGCCGCCGTTATTAAAGAGCAGGTAGTCCGGGCCAAGGCTGTCGAGCTGGTGGCCGCCAACGCTGTGGCTGTGAAGCCCGAGGCGGCTCCCGAGGCAGAGGAAGCGCCGAAGGAGGAAAAGCCTAAGCGCACCCGCAAGAAGAAGGCCGAAAAAACGGAAGACGCCCCTGCGGCAGAGTAAAAATCCGGTTTTTGTACTAAATCCTGCCGGAACTGGGTATCATAGTGTGCGTACTGGGAGGACAGGAGCATCTTTCTGGAGGTAATTATAATTATGAGTTTAGTCCCTTATGTAGTGGAGCAGACCAACCGGGGGGAACGGTCCTATGACATCTTTTCCCGGCTGCTCAACGACCGCATCATCTTCCTGGGGGAAGAGGTGAACGCTACGACCGCAAGCTTGGTGGTGGCCCAACTGCTGTATCTGGAGGCCCAGGACCCTGATAAGGAAATCCAATTGTATATCAACAGCCCCGGCGGCTCCGTTACCGACGGCATGGCGATTTATGACACCATGCAGTATATCAAGTGCGACGTGTCCACAATCTGCGTGGGCATGGCCGCCAGCATGGGCGCGTTCCTGCTGTCCTCCGGGACGAAAGGGAAGCGGTTGGCCCTGCCTAACGCGGAGATCATGATACACCAGCCCTCCGCAGGAACGCAGGGGCAGGTCACCGACATGGCCATCCACCTCAAGCGGATGGAGCTGATTAAGAAACGGCTGAATAATATTCTGGCCGAAAATACCGGCAAGAGCGTGGAGGCCATCACCGCCGACTGCGAGCGGGATAACTTCATGACCGCTGAGGAAGCCAAGGAATACGGCTTGGTGGATAAGGTGATCTACGCCAGATAAGGCCGGAGCAGACTTTTATAGAACGGGGGAAGGGAATTTGCCCATGAATGACGAACCGAAAAAGCCCCTTCGCTGCTCCTTCTGCGGCAAGCGGGAGAGCGAGGTCAGGCGGATGCTGCAAGGTCCCGCCGCCCGCATCTGCGACCAGTGCGTCCAACTCTGCATGGGGCTGCTGGAGGACGAACTTGGCCCGCAGGCCGGCGCCCACGCCGTGGAGCTGCCGGAACGGCTGCCTGCGCCGAAGGAAATACGGGAGGTCCTGGACCAGTACGTCATCGGACAGGACAATACCAAGGTGGCCCTGGCAGTGGCGGTCTATAACCACTATAAGCGTATCCAGTTCGGTGATGGCGATACCGGCGATGTGGAGTTGCAAAAGAGCAATATCCTCATGATCGGGCCTACCGGCAGCGGAAAAACCCATATCGCCCAAACCCTGGCCCGGATTTTGCAGGTACCCTTCGCTATCGCCGACGCTACCACCCTCACCGAGGCGGGCTACGTGGGCGACGACGTGGAGAATATCCTTCTGCGTCTGTTACAGGCGGCGGACTACGATGTGGATTTGGCCGAACACGGCATTATCTATGTGGACGAGATTGATAAAATTGCCCGGAAAAGTGAGAACACCTCTATTACCCGGGACGTTTCCGGCGAGGGTGTACAGCAGGCGTTGCTGAAAATCCTGGAAGGCACCGTGGCGAACGTGCCGCCCCAGGGCGGGCGCAAGCACCCCCAGCAGGAGTTCATCCAGGTCAACACCAAGAACATCCTGTTTATCTGTGGCGGCGCTTTCGACGGCCTGGAAAAGATCATCGAGCGGCGCTCCGATAAGCGGGGGCTGGGCTTTGACGCGCCCATCCAGAGCAAGAAAGACCGGGATGTGGGATTGATCCTCAAGGAAGTGCAGCCCCATGACCTGCTGAAGTTCGGCATTATCCCGGAACTGGTGGGGCGGCTGCCCATTATTGCGCCGCTGGATTCTCTGAAGCGGGACGATTTGGTGCGTATCCTCACCGAGCCTAAAAACGCGCTGGTCAAGCAGTATGAAAAGCTGTTTTCTTATGACAATGTGGAACTGACGTTTGCTGACGGCGCACTGGAAGCCGTGGCCGATAAGGCCATTGAACGCAATATCGGCGCGCGCGGCCTGCGGGCAGTGATGGAAGGGCTTTTGACGGATATTATGTACGACATCCCCTCTGACCCCACGGTGCGGCGGGTGGTCGTCACCCCCGGCTGCGTGGCGGGGGAGTGCGGCCCCACCCTGGTCCGGGGCGGAGAGGCGGAGACGGCGGAGCACGCCTCCTGACGGCTTGCGCCGCGTACGTTTGAGCGAACGATCGAAGGGGGCGGGGAACTGCCCCCTTTTTCTTTCCCGGCTGCCTGCCGGGGAAAGGAGACGGTAATGGAAATCACGGAAAATACAAGTATGAATATGCCGGTGCTGGCCCTGCGGGGGCTGACCATCTTCCCGGGCTGTGTGCTTAGCTTCGATGTGGAACGGGAAATCTCCATCCGCGCGCTGGAGCGGGCTATGGAACGGGATCAGCACGTCTTCTTGGTGGCCCAGCGGGAGACCGGCACCGACCAGCCCGAGGAGAAGGATTTGTACGCTGTGGGTACAATGTCCGTTATCCGGCAGATTTTGCGGATTGGGGACGCCTCCGTACGGGTCATCATGGAGGGCAAGGCCCGGGCAAGGCTGCGGCGGCTATGGCAGACCGAGCCTTATTTGCAGGGCAATGTGGAGCCGCTGCGGGAGGGGAAAAGCCGCCTTTCCGAGTCCCAGTTGGAGGCCATCCTGCGGCAGACTTATGGCAATTTTTCGGAGTATGCCGCCCTAATGCCCAGGATGGGGGACGATATAGCCGCCGTCATTATGGATGACCGGGAACCTGGACATCTGGCGGACTTCATCGCCCAGAATATTATGCTGCGCCACCAGGATAAGCAGAGCGTCCTGGAGGAGCTGCGGCCCCTGCCCCGGCTGCGGAAGGTCAACGAACTGCTGGCTCGGGAGGTGGAGGTCCTCTCCTATGAGCATGAGTTGGAGGGGCAGATTCGCCGGGAGATGGGTGAGGTTCAGAAAGACCATATCATCCGGGAGCAAATCCGGCTGCTTCAGCAGGAGTTGGGAGAGGACGAGGACAACGAACTTACCGAATACCGGCTTAAGATTGAGCATCTGCATCTGCCGGAGGAAATCCGGGCCAAAATGTTCAAGGAGCTGGACCGGCTGGCGAAGCAGCCCTATTCCAGCGCCGAGGCGTCCGTGATCCGCAATTACCTGGACGTGTGCCTGGAAATGCCATGGGGAAAGGAAACCAAGGAGCGGGCCAGCGTATCTGCTGCCCGGAAGCTGCTGGACCGGGATCACTTCGGATTGGAGAAGGTCAAGGAGCGGATTTTGGAGTTTATCGCCGTGCGGCAGATGAATCCCGGGGCCAAGGGGCAGATCATCTGCCTGGTTGGCCCGCCGGGGGTGGGCAAGACCTCCATCGCCATCTCCGTGGCGGCGGCGCTGAACCGGAAGCTGGCGCGGCTGAGCCTGGGCGGCGTCCGGGATGAGGCGGACATCCGGGGCCACCGCAAGACCTACATAGGGGCTATGCCGGGGCGGATTGTTAACGCGATTTCCCAGTCCGGAAGCATGAATCCTCTGCTGCTGCTGGATGAGATCGACAAGATGGGCAGCGATTACCGGGGAGACCCCTCGGCGGCGCTGTTGGAGGTGCTGGACGGTGAGCAGAATTATGCCTTCCGGGATCACTTTTTGGAAATGCCTTTGGACTTGAGCCGGGTGCTGTTTATTACCACCGCCAATACCACCTCCACAATCCCGCGGCCCCTGCTGGACCGGATGGAGGTTATTGAACTGACCAGCTATACAGATGAAGAAAAGCTGGAAATCGCCCGGCGGTATCTGCTGCCTAAGCAGATGAAAGAGCATGGGCTGAAGAAATCCGCCCTGCGGGTGGGGGACGACGCCATCCGGGGCATCATTACCGGGTATACCCGGGAATCCGGCGTCCGGTCCCTGGAACGGATGATGGGGAAGCTTTGCCGGAAGGCCGCTATGCGTTTGGTTGACGGCGGTGTAAAGCGGTGTGCCATTACACCGGAAAACCTGGAAGAATACCTGGGGGTGCGGCGGTATCAGCCCCCGGTGCTGGATAAAGACCCGGTGGGCGTGGTCAATGGACTGGCCTGGACGGAAGCCGGAGGCGAACTGCTGGAAGTGGAAGTCAATGTGATGGAGGGTACCGGAAAGCTGGAACTGACCGGCAACCTGGGGGATGTGATGAAGGAGTCCGCCCATGCGGCCGTGAGCTGCATCCGCAGCCGCGCCGCCCAGTTGGGCATCGACCCGGAGTTTTACAAGAATCGGGACATCCATATCCATTTCCCCGAGGGCGCGGTACCTAAGGACGGGCCATCCGCCGGGATTGCGATTACCACTGCCGTTGTGTCCGCGCTGACAGGGCGGAAGGTGCGTTCCAGCGTGGCTATGACCGGGGAGGTTACGCTTCGGGGCCGGGTGCTGGCGATTGGCGGGCTGAAGGAAAAAACGATGGCCGCAAAGCGCAATGGCATTACAACCGTGCTGATTCCCAAGGAAAACCTGCGGGATTTGGTGGAGATCGACCCGGTGGTGCGGGACGCGCTCCGGTTCGTGCCGGCGGAAATCATCGACACCGTACTGGCGGAGGCGCTGTATCCCGCTGGGCCGGCTGGGGAACGGCAGCAGGCCGCGCCGGTTATTACCGCCTTTGTGCCGATGGAGCAGGCGGTGCAGGAGACGGCGCTGCGGCAATGAGGCCGCGAAAGGAGGAAGCGGATGGGACTGAATTTTAATAAGGTGGAATTTATCCGCTCCGCTGTGAAGCCGGCGGACTTTCTCCGGGACGGGCTGCCCCAGATGGCGTTCGCGGGGCGCTCCAACGTGGGAAAAAGCTCCGTCATTAACCGCCTGGTGAACCGGAAGAATTACGCCCGGGTGGGGGCGTCCCCGGGGAAAACCAGCCAGATCAACTATTTCCGGATTGAGGAAAGGGCGTATCTGGTAGACCTCCCAGGCTATGGCTACGCCAAGGTGTCCAAGGCGGAAAGAGACCGCTGGGGGCGGCTGATGGAAGCGTATTTTGCTTCCGGGCTGATCTTCCTGGGGGTGATGATCGTGGACGCGCGGCATAAGCCTACGGCGGACGATGTGACGATGGCAAACTGGTTTTTTGACGCGGGCTGCCCGGTGGTAGTGGTGGCTAACAAGCTGGATAAACTGAAAAAATCGGAGGTCGAGCCGAATATGCGGCAAATTCGGGAGGTTTTGGCGCTCCGGGAATGTGACGCGCTCATTCCTTTCTCTGCCGAGCGGGGAGATGGGAAGGATGCGCTGGAGGCTGCGCTCTGCGCGGCGCTGGAGGGATGAATTATGACGTTGGAACAGCCTTTGATGGGCAGGCGGATTACCATCCGCAGTTACCGGCGGGAGGATTTGGACTTCTGCACTGGCATGTGGTTTGACCCGGAAAACGGGAAGTATATGAGCGACCCTGAGGCGGCGTTTGTGGATGAACGGTTTCAACGGGCGCTGGACGGCTTGCAGGATGCGAAGGACGGATACTACTTGATCGTTGAGGAGCAGGGGGAGCGGATTGGCACCTGCTGCGCCTTCCCGGATGAAGCGGGGAAGGTCTGGGACATCGGATACTGCGTCCGGAAGGACTTGTGGCGGCAGGGGTTCGGACGGGAAATTGTGGAGACCCTGTCGGACTGGATCCGGGGGCGGGGCGGCGCAGCCATTACCGCCGAAGCGGCCCGGGAGAACGCCGCGTCCTGCGGGCTGCTGGAGCGGTGCGGGTTCCGGGTGAAGGAAGAAAGCGTATTTCAGAAGTATCATATGGATGTGCGCTTTGACGCGTTTATTTTTGAGAAAAAGCTTTGAGGAAAAGGCCCCTGCGGTTCACAGCAACCGCAGGGGCTTTTTGCCAGGCAAATTACTTGACATTGTCATGTAATTGTGGTAACATTTTTTACATGACAATGTCGGGTGAAAGGAGAGGTGGGCATAATGGATGAAAAGAAGAGACTGACCAGTACCGAATGGGAGGTCTGCGAGTGCCTGTGGGAGCGGGCGCCGCTGACCATGACGCAAATTGCTGCCCGGCTGACGGAACGCACTGGATGGACACGCAGCACGGGGGAGACTTTGGTGCGGCGGATGACGGAAAAGGGGCTGTTACGGTGGGAGCAGGGGGCGAAGGCGAAGATGTATTATCCCACTGTGGCCCGGGAGGACGCGGTGGCCCGGGAAACGAAAGGTTTTTTACAGAAGGTGTTTGGCGGCAGCGTGGGGCTGCTGGTGAACTCTATGGCGGAGCGGGAGGAGCTGAGCCGGGAGGAGATCGGACAGCTCTATGAGACGCTGCGGAAGCTGGAGGAAAAGGGACATGATTGATTGGATGGTTACGTCCTCCGCGCTGATTTTGCTGGTTGCCGCGCTGCGCGCCGTGGTTAAGGGGCGGGTCAGCCCCAGACTGCGGTATGCCCTGTGGCTGGTCGTGCTGGCGCGGCTGCTGGTTCCTGGGACGTTCTGGGAGAGCAGGGCCAGCGTTATGACCCCTGTGGCCGGACAGGAAGCCTATCAGGCGGTGGAACGGATTCCCCAGGCTGTGCGGACCAGGCCCGACGGCTGGGTGGATATTGTAACCCCGGGCGTCATGACCTCCGTCAGGGAGGAGACGGCGCTGTCCGGCGAGACGGTTTTTTACGGCAAGGATCACACAAAAGCTACCATAGAATCCCTGCGGCGGCAGGTGGGCGTCCGAAACGCGTTTTTGATGGCGTGGGCGGCGGGGGCCTTTGGTGTGGGCCTGTTTTTGCTGGCGGTGAACCTGCGTTTTGCGGGGCGGCTGGGGAAAAACAGACGGACGCTGGAAAAGTACCGGGGACAGTGGGTGTTTGAAATGGAGGGGCTGGCTTCGCCGTGCCTGTTCGGGCTGTTCCGGCCTGGGATTTACCTTACGCCCCAGGTGGCGGCGGACGAAGCTGCTAAGGCCCACGTTTTGGCCCATGAGTATGCCCATTTCCGGCAGGGAGACCATATTTGGGCCGCGCTGCGCGGGGCATGCCTGGCAGTACACTGGTATAATCCATTGGTATGGCTGGCGGCGTACCTCAGCCGCCGGGATTGCGAGCTGAGCTGCGATGAGGGAGCCGTCCGGCTCCTGGGCGAGGAACATCGGGCGGATTATGGCCGGACGCTGGTGGGATTGGTAGCCCGCGGGACTACGCCTGCCGACCTGGCCCGGTGCGCTACGACTATGACCGGGGGGAAATCCGCGCTGAAGGAGCGGGTGGCCCTGCTGGTGAAGCGGCCCAGGACAACCGCCGTGATGGCGGTGCTGGTGGCGGCGGCTTGCGTGGTGTTTGCGGCGTGTACGTTTACTGGGGCGGCGGAAGTGGAGGAGCCGGAAGGCGGTCTCCCTGATAATCAAGCGGAGCAGGCAGAGCCGCTTGAACGTTCCCACATAGAGGAGCAGGTTTCGGGGGCTTTGACTGACTGGATTCTGTCCCGGGATGGTAAACAGGTGGAGGACTACCGTATTAACAGGCTGGCGCTGCGGGAGTGGCAGTTTGACCCGGACGGCGGCATACAAGCGGTGTTTGAATCGGAATTGATGATTTTAGTTCCTCAGGAGGAACGCCAGCTCTGGTGGGCCGGGAATACCGTGGAAGCGGAGGAATTGGAAGATGAATTTTACCGGGACTACGATGGTTGGCTGGTGTTCTGGCGGGAAGGATATGTGGTGCTGAACCCCGGGACGGGCGAGTGGTCTATTCCTGATATCGGAACCGGAGGGTATGACCTGGATGACCTGCTTCGCGTGATGGAAATTGATACAGCAGGGGGGACGTACCCACGTTTCCGCGCCCTGCCGGAGGATTTGCCCACGGAAGCCGGCATGGAGGGAGACTGGTGGCTCCTGCTCGCGGAACTGCCGGGGGAGGATATCGGGCTTTACTGCGGCAAATATGATGCGGAAACCGTATATTTGCGTTACGGCGAAACCTTCCAGGTGTTTCAGCAGGATTTGTCCGGCGGCAGCCGTTTGCCGGAGATGGAGCGGGTGGAGGATAGTACCATCGCTGTCCAGTATTACCAGGCGGGCGGTGAAATGGGAGAAAGGGTCACGTACCGCTGGACGGGGACATATTGGGTGGATGCACATGTTGGCCCGCTGTCTGAGCAGGGGTGGCTCCCGGCGCTGGAAGACCTGCCGGAGGCGTTGATCGACGTTCCCGGCGCGTATCAGGACCCCGTCTGGAAGGTGGCGGAACTGCCGGAGGATGATATCGCGGCGTACTATGCGCCGGAGACCGGCGGTAGCTGGATTCGGTATGGAACGACAATGCAAGCAGTGGATTTTACCCAAAATCTGGTCATAATGCCCCAAACGCTGGTGCCTGAGCTGTATTTTGAGGACTTAGATGGCGATGGGGAAAGGGAACTGGCGGTGATATACAACACCGGCCATGGTACCGGCGTGTCCATCTGGAGCCTGACGGTACTGGAGTGGGACGGGAAAGCCTGGACCGCCCATACGGCCCATTTGGAAGATAACATTATCCGCGATTTTGAGACCAGCCGCACTGTTGCGCTATACCCGGAGGAGAACTACGCAACGGTTGGGTTCCGGGGGCATACGGTGGACGTGGATATGGACGAAATGTTTATCGGTGGAACGGAGTGGAAGGAGGAACCGCTGGCTTGTGAAATGACCGGGATGGTTTCGAGGTACAGTATGGAGAACCACGGCCTGTCCCTGACGCTGGCCGGGGAGCTGCGGCCGGAGAGCTTTGCCCCGACGAGCAGTTATGGGTTCGAATACGTATGCACCGTCTACTATGAGGAAGACGGCACGTTCCGCTCTGCGATGGATTATCTGGATACGTATTTCCGATGGACGCCCAAGGCGGACGGGAGTCTCTTGACCCCTGTTTTCCGTGACATTCTCCAAGGGTTTATCAGGGAATGCCGGGCCGGTGGGCTGGAAGACATTTCTTTTGCGTGTTTTGCCGTCCGCGATGTGGACGGAGACGGCGAGAACGAACTGATTACCCAGCGGAACACCCCGCACCTGGCGCAGTTGGAGCAGGTCTATGACGCTTACGGAAACAAACTGCTGGAGGTATTCCCTATGGTTACCTACTACGATAATGGCTATGTTACCGCTGGCTGGAGCCACAACCAAGGTAAGGCGGGGGATAAGCTGTGGCCGTACACCCTCTACCGTACTACCGGGACGGGCCAGAACCGCCGCTATATCAAGGTGGCGGCGGTGGATGGCTGGGACAAGAGCTTGGGAGAGCAGGAATTGTCCTATACTGGGGAGTACATCCCTTTCCCGGACGAGGTGGACAAGGACGGGGATGGGTTTGTGTACTTACATTATCACTGAGGACGGCGGCTACGCGCCGGAGTACGGTACGCCGATGGATTACGCCGGGTACGCCAAGTGGGTGGCGGTTTTCCAGGGGGCGAATGTGGTGGAACCGGCGTATATGCCGCTGACAGAGGAGAATATTGCGCTGATTGAGCAGGAGTAAAGGCCCAGGGGTTTACACCCCTGGGCCTTTGTTATGCGCACAGCCAATGCATCAAGGCAGGCAGTAAAGCGCAATGCAGAAGAATTGCAGAATGCTTCCGGCAAGCACAAACAAATGCCAGACAAAGTGCATATACCTGCCCTGGGATTTGTAAAAAATAATGCCTGCCGTATACGCTACGCCGCCAGCAATCAGAAGCCCCAGCCCTAATGGCGGCAGCGTGGCTACGATGGCCCGCATGGCAAGGACTACCAGCCAGCCCATCAGTGCATACAACACCAGTGACAGCTTGTCAAACCGCTTTAAGTCAATGGTGTTCAGCGTAATGCCGATCACCGCCAGGGTGGTGTTGGTCAAAAACAGCATCCAGCCCGTTGTGCCGCCTACTACCAGCAGGGACATGGGTACATATGTGCCTAGAATCAGCACAAAAATGGAGCAGTGGTCCATGACGCGCAAGGCCCGCTTGACCTCCGGTTTCCGGACGGCGTGGTACACGGCCGATGCGGTATACAGCAGTACCAGGCTGACAGCGTAGGCGGTCAGGCTGAACCCTGCTTTTGCCGACCCGGATATGATGCCCCGCACCGCCAGCGGCGCGGCTCCAGCCAGCGCAAGGACGGCCCCTAGCCCATGGGATATCGTGTTGGCGAGCTCCTCGCCCCGGCTCTGCGGCCGTTTTACTTTTTCAGATGCCATACTGAACTCCTTTCCACGATTCTCAGAATCGGTTTATCTAATATCTAATATTAGTATATCCGGTTGTTGACGATATGTCAAGTGGTCTGATGGAATTATTTTTGGTTTTTTATATTGCATTATGCGTCAAAATCCGTTATACTATAAAAAATGTGAGAAAGGAGCGGATGCGGTATGCCCGCAGGAAGAAACGACCCTGCCCAGCGCTTGGCGCAATGGCTGAACCGGTTGGAAAAATTTGACTTGCCGGACTGGGATGATTTGCCCCAGTTGGATTTATATATGGACCAGGTGATTTTGCTGCTCACCCGGTACTTGGCGCCCTTAGACCGCTGTGGGGAGGAAAAGGCCATTACCGCCAGCATTATCAATAATTACGTGCGCATGAAGGTGATGCCCCCGCCGGTGAAAAAGCGGTATTCCCGGGTGCATCTGGCCTATCTGGTGATGATTTGTACGCTCAAGCAGAGCTTGAGCATCTCCTGCATCCAGCGGATGCTCCCGGAGGAGCACGGCGAGGAGGCCGCCCGCGCCCTATATGGCAGCTTCGTGCGGCAGTACCGGGCGGCGGTGAAATTCCTGTGCAGCCTGCCCTTCCGGTGCGGGGAAGTGGTGGTGGAAAGCGGCGCGCGCCTGGATTTGGAGGGGGGCGCCGGTATGGTGACCACCGCTGCGATTTTTACTACGCTGTCAAAGTCCTTGACGGAATCACTCCTTCAAGAGGAGTGCGGCGGGGAACCGGAGGATGACGACGACGAGGAATAAGCCTGCATACTAAAATAAACCAGGAGGACGGGCTGCGGCCCGTCCTCCTGATTGCTTTTCAGTGCTCGTGCTCCGGCTTGTGTTCCGCATACCAGAGGTTCCAGCAGAACTGATAGGCCCGGAAACAGGCTTCGCCTGCGCAGAGAACCGTCAGGCTTTCCGCTTCCGGGTGATCGTAGAGGATGCAGGTTGCGGCCCGCAAGACCGATTCTGCTGCGCGATTTACCGGAAAGCCGAAAGCCGGTCCCGTATCGAAGCAGGAAATGGACAGCGCCCGCTCCCCGTGCTCCAGGCTCCAAAGCAGGCCGCTGGCGTACCACCGGGCCAAGTCCTCCGGAGATGCCAGGTAAATCAGCGGCATGGGCATCTCGTCCTGGCGCAGGATGGTCACTTTTTCAATCATGGCAGGTCCTCCTTTTCCTTGTGCCGCCGGATGCGGCGGGTGACGTAAAAATAGCTGGGGACCAGAATCAAGTCCGCGCCAAACCACGCCAGCACCTCCGCCCACATAACGCCCCTATCGCCCATTACCGCCGGGAGCAGCAGCGCGCCGCCGGTGCGCATGATGAACTCCGATATGCCGGATGCCATGGGCAGGAGCGTATTGCCTAAGCCCTGGATGCAGCTTCGGGTGACATGCAGCACGTAGAGCACCGGCAGGCAATAGGCCATCAGGCGGAGGTAGCGGAAGGCTGTGTCCAAGGCCTGGGCGCTCTCCGCTTCTCCGGCGGCAATGAAGCAGGAGAGAAACCAGCGCCCGCAAATCAGCATCGCCGCTGAAATAACTGCGGAGGTGGCCAGGGCGATGGTCAGCCCGGCCTTCATGCCGTGGGAAATCCGGTCCAGCTTGCCTGCACCGAGGTTTTGCCCGGCGTAGGTGGTCATGGCGTAGCCGTAAGAGGTGGCGGCAATTTCTAAAACGCCGTAGAGCTTGTTGGTGGCGGTGAAGCCCGCGATGAAGGCCACGCCGAAGCCGTTGACGATGGTTTGAATAATCATGCCGCCTACGGCGATGATGCCGTTTTGCAGCGCCATGGGCAGCCCCAGCACCATCAGCCGCCCGCATAGCGAGCCGCTGCATTTCCAGTCCTCGCGGGACAGATGCAGTTCCTCCACCCGGCATAGCCGCCAGATGCAGCAGCCTGCCGCGAGACATTGGGCGATGATGGTGGCAATGGCCGCGCCCTGGACGCCCCATTGGAAGCCCAGGACGAACAAAAAGTCCAGGCCGATGTTTACGATAGACGCCGCCGCCATAGCAATCAGCGGCGTACGGCCATCGCCTAAAGCCCGCAGCATGGACGCCGCCAGGTTGTACGCCATTACCACAGGCAGCCCGGCGAACAGCAGGCGAAGGTAGGACATGGCGATGTGCCGGATTTCCACCGGGGTTTTCAGAAGGACGACCACAGGTTCCGCAATTGCCTCGCTGCCCACTGTCAGAACAACAGCGCAGACGGCGGACAAAATGACGGCGTTGGCCGCCGCCTGGCGGAGTTTGCCGTAGTCCTTCGCGCCAAACCGCTGGGCCAGAAGGATGGAGAAGCCTTGGGTAAATCCCTGGATGGTGCCGAGGGTCAGCCAGTTGAGCCAGTCTACCGTTCCCAGCGCCGCCAGGGCTTCCACCCCCAGCGCCTTGCCCACTACGGCGGTGTCCACCACGGTGTAGAGCTGCTGGAAGATATTTCCCGCCATCAGGGGCAGGGAGAAGAGGAGGAGCAGCCGCCATGGGCTGCCCTCCGTGTGGATGATTGTGCCAGACCGCTTTCGTTCCGGCTGGCGGTTCTTAGCAGTTCCTTCGTTCATTACAGCGTGATGATTTTATCCAGCTCCCCGCCGCAGGCTTCCACCAGCTTCCGGGAGCCGATGATGCAGACGCCGCCGCTGTTTGCCAGCTTTTCAACCGGCTCTGCCAGGGCGGCAAGGCCTGCCGGGGAAGCGGCGAGGATTTCTTTACGACGCAGGCAGCGGTCTGCGTGGGTTACGCCGGACCAGTAGAAGCGGTCGGATGCCTTCCCTTTCTTCCCAGGGGACAGAAGCGGGTCGGAGTCCGCCACGGTACCGATAATCAGGCCGGTGAGGTCCGGAGACGCGGCGGTGAATTGCCGGAGGAAGTCCGCCGCCTGGCGGTAGCAGCCCAGCGTCCGGTCCGCAGTAGGGTCACGGAAAGACCAGAAGCAGGCGGTTCCATCGCTGGCGGGCAGCATGCCTACGCCGTAGGCCCCGCCTTGGACGCGGACCGCGTTCCAGAGATAGGCCAGATGGATGGCCTTGCTGGCGACCAGTAGCTTGCCGTCGTAGGCCGCGCCGTTTTCCCGCAGGCTGCCGCCCAGGGCGGCGTAGGATACATCGGCGGGAACCACTACGCCCTCTTTCCGAAGCCCCCAGGGCTTGACTGCGCAGGGGAGGGCCTGCCGCTCCGTCTGGGGCAGCTTGGAGAGCAGTTCCTTTTCCAGGGCCTTGCAGGCTGCTTCTTCCGCGCCGGTGACGCTGATGGTGAGACGGCCGGTGGTGAACAGCTTTTTGCTGAGGGATTGCAGTGCTGCGGCAAGGCCGTCCGCGCGGTCCTCGAAGTGCTTTTCTGTGTCCTTGAGCCATTGGCAACAGGCAATGCCGCCGCAATACTCCTTGGCCGCGCCGGACGCGGTCAGGGCGGCGTTTACGCGGTACCTGGAAAAGGTGTGTCCGGAGTTTGCCACGTCGGCTTCCATGTCGTTGACGCACCGGCGCAGCAGTTCACGAAGACGCTGCTTGTTTTCAAATTTGCTGCCGGTGAGGATTTCCGCCACCAGGGCCGACGCCTTTTCCAGCTTTGTCTCCACCGCGCTGAAGGACGCGCACAGGAAGGTGCGGCAGAAGTCCGGGTTGTTGATGCCGCCGTAAGACTCCATCTCGAAACGCATGGCGCCGGTCAGGGAGCGGCGGAACTTCAAAAGCTGTGCGCCGTTATACGCTTCGGTATCCATCTCGCCCAGCAGGACGCCCAGCAGGGACGCGCAGGGCAGTTCCTCCGCGGTCAGGTCGTTGGCGTCAAAGTAGAGGTTCACATATCCAATGCCGCCGGTGGGAACGGTGTGGCGCAGCAGGGGGACGCCCCCAATTGCATCCTCCGCAATGGGCAGCTCCTCCGGCTCGGCGGGAATGTCGCTGAGTTGCAGCATAGGCAGCTTGGCCAGGTTTTCCGGGGTGTCCGATTCGGCTTGCCATGCTTCCAGCTTTTTCTGCTGGCTGCGAAGCTCGTCTTCCTGTTCTTGAGACCAGCTTGCCTTGGCGGCTTGGAGACGGGCGGCTTCAGCGGCGCGCTCCTCCTCGCCCAGGGTGGCGGAGGGAGTCAGCAGGATCCGGCAGAAATGGTCGTTTTTGAGGAAAACCTTTTCCAGCAGTTCCTCAAACCAGCCTTCCTCCAGCTTTTTATTCAGGCTCTCAAACAGCGGGCCGGCCGCCAGCGGGGCCACAGGGTCGCCGCCGTAGAGCCAGCTTGACATGACATACATCCCCATGGCAAGCCCTTGGGGTACGCCGCCGTAGTCCCACTCCCGGCGCTTGAACTCCATGTTGGCCAGGGTTGCGGCAAGCTGTTCGTGATCCAATCCCTCCCGGACCAGGCGGGACAACTCGTCCCGGATAGCATCTTCTACCTCGTCCACCCGTTTTTCGTCCATGTTCTGGACGTACAGCCATGCGTAAGGCTGGTATATCTCGTCTATAGGGCGCAGGGAGACATCCTGGGCCAATCCGCCGGATACCAGACGGCGTTTCAGCGGCGCGTCGCTGCCGCCGCACAGGGCGTCTCCGATGGCTTCCAGGGCGGCGCCCTCTTCCAGGCTGTCGTAGCGTCCATAGACGCAGCCCCATGCCAATTGGGCTTTGTTTTCCGTCGGCTCCTCCGGGGAAACCTCGTAGCTGGCCCGGACAAGCCCGCTCTTGACGGGGGCCTGGGCGGTGAACTGGGGCTGGTCGTCCCGGCGGGTGTAGGCGTTCAGGTATTCGCCATCCAACACGGCCAGCACCGCGTCGATATCCATCTGGCCGTCCAGATAGATGTAGGAGTTGGAGGGGTCATAGAACCGCTGGTGGGACTGGATGAACTGTTCATAGGTCAGTTCAGGGATGTGGGCGGGGTGTCCGCCGGACTCAAACCGGTAGGCGTTGTCCGGGAACAAAGCCAGGTCAAGCTGGCGCATCATTCGGGCTTCCTTGTCGCCGTAGGCGCCCTTCATCTCGTTGAACACCACGCCCTTATAGGTTGGCGCGCCCTGTTCCTCCGGCAGCTCGTAGTGCCAGCCCTCCTGGCGGAGGATTTCCGGCTTATGGCAAATCTGGGGGTGGAGGACGGCGTCCATATAGACCCGGACCAGATTCATGAAATCCTTATCATTCCGGCTGGAAACCGGATACATGGTCTTGTCGGGGTAGGTCATGGCGTTGAGGAAGGTTTTCAGGGAACTTTTCATCAACTCCACGAATGGCTCCTTTACCGGATACCGGTCCGAGCCGCACAGCACCGAGTGCTCCAGGATATGGAACACACCGGTGTCATCCTCCGGCAGGGTGCGGAAGGAGATGGCAAAGGTCTTGTTCTCATCCTTGCGGTCCAGCCAGACCAGGCGCGCGCCGCTTTTATCATGCTCCATGCGGACCATGCGGGCTTCCAGCTCCGGCAGGTCCCGGGTTTCCATCAGGGTGAAGCCGTGGGTGTGTTTTTCTAATTTCATGAGGTGCCTCCTTTTGTGTATGTGGTTTGATTATAACAGATGCTCCCACATAATGATAGGTCTCTTTTGGTGAAATTCAAAAAATTTCCCACTCATATCCGTACCCGTTCCACCAGCAGCCCTCCCGCCGCGCCGATGGCGGCTCCCGCCAGGGTGCCGGAGACCAGCAGCCCCGGCAGGTACCATCCCAGTTCCGTTGTTTCCAGCACGGCCATAGCGACAAGAAGCTGCCCTATATTATGGCAGGCCCCGCCCGCAATGCTGACGCCCAAAGGGGAAAAGCGGTCCAGCTTTTTCAGCCCTGCCATGGCCCCAAGGCTCAACCCCGCCCCGGCCAGGGAGTAAGCGAAGCTGTAGGCGTTGCCGAAGGTCATGGATACCAGCGCAACCCGGACGGCGGAAATGCCCGCCGCTTCCCTCGGGGACAGGCGGTAGAGGGCGAAGACCACAACAAGGTTCGTCAATCCCACTTTCATTCCCGGCAGCATCCCAGGGAGGAGAAGCAGGCTTTCCAGCCAGGAGAGAACCATGGATAAGGCGACCAGAAGCGCATACCGCGCGATTTTCCTGCTCATAGCGAACCTCCTAACCCGTGCTGGCATCAAAAGGAGACGATTGGCCACCTTCGATACGCACAATCAGGCGGTGGGGCAGGCAGACGATGGTTTCCCCTTCCAGGCGGACGGCCCCGGTGCGGACACAGGTGTGGTCGCCGCAGTTGGCATCCGTAACGGATGCCGCGCCGCCGGAAATTTCCAGGATGTTGTAGTCTTCCCCGCCCAGGGGCACCGTCTGATCCTGGGAGAGGGCATAGCGGGCGGTTTCCGCGCCGTCTATGGTCACAACAGCCCATGCGCCGTCTCCCGCCGGACGGGACAGCAGGTACAAAAGGCCCGCCAGCAATAATATGCCCACGGCCAGCAGCAGGTCCCATAATCGTTTCTTTTTCATCAAGATTTCTCCTGTTTTGCGGTTGGTATACCTTCGTTTTTTTTGGACAAAGTAAGAAAAAAGGGGAGGGGAGGATTATCATGCTGGATTTTCGCGTATCGTCCGGGGAGGAGGCGTTGGAGGACTGGCTGCTGCTCTTTTTCCTCTTTTCTGCTGCGGGCTGGGCGTGGGAAGTGCTGCTCACCGTTTGCACGACCGGCCAATGGGTAAACCGGGGGATGCTCCATGGGCCGTGGCTGCCGGTATACGGCGTGGGGGGCGTCCTGCTGGCGGCGGTACTGGGCCGGATAGGAGGAAAGGGCGCGGCGCTCCTTGCCGGGGCGGCCATCGGCGGCGGGGTGGAGTATGGCACGGCCTGGGTGCTGGAAAGGCTTTACCGGCAACGGTGGTGGAATTATACCGGCTGGGTGGGCAGCATCCATGGACGGGTCTGTCTGGCCAGCCTGACAGGGTTTGCCGCCGCAGGGTGGCTGGCGGCATGGGCATCGCCGGCGGTGCTGGAGTGGTTAAGGAAGCGGCGGGGCGGCGTCCGGACGGCGGTCTGCCGGAGCGTCAGCGTTGTGTATGCCTGGGACTGGGCGGCATCCCTGATTTCGCCCAATGGGGGCGCAGGGATTTCCTGCCCGCTGTAGGCAGATCACGGCGGCACTTACCGGCAAAAAGCCTTGACATGCCTGTATCTATTATAGCATATGCGGGGCTTCTTTTCACTATCTTTTTCACTAAGCGGCGTCCGGCGCATATTGTGGATAGAGAATCTAATGCGTTGGGAGGATGACCCATGAATCGCACCACTCACTTTTTTCTGGGCGCAAACAGCGGCCAGGGCTTCCAGAACCTATTCCCCCGCTTCTGCGCGCCGGAGGACCACTATGACCTAATCGTTCTCAAAGGCGGTCCCGGTGTGGGAAAATCTACCCTCATGCGCTCTATTGGCAAGGCTATGGAGCAGCGGGGGGAAGCAGTAGAGTACCTCTATTGTTCCGGCGACCCAGGGTCTTTAGACGGCGTACATATTCCCAGAATCCGGACGGCGTTTGTGGATGGTACCGCGCCCCACGTCGTCGAACCCCAATACCCCGCCGCTGTGGACCGATATGTGAATTTGGGCCGGTTTTACGATGTTGCTGCGCTGAAAGCGGCCCGCCCGGAGATTGTGCGCTGCACCAAGGCAGTCTCCGCCGCCTACCAGAGGGCCTACCGCGCCCTCGGCGCGGCGCGTCAGATGTCCGACAGCGCTTCCGCCCTGATGCTGGAGGGCCTGGATGGCGCCAAGCTGCTGCGCCGCACCGACGGTATCATCGGTCGGGAACTGCGGGGCAAAGGCTCCGGCGGGCCGGATGCTTACCGCTTCCTGGGCAGTCTCACCTGCCAGGGCGCAGTTTGGCGGTTCGATTCCGTGCAGGCCCTATGCCCCAAGGTTTATCAGTTCCAGGACGCCTACGGCCTTGCCGCGCCGGTGATGCAAAGGCTCCACGCCGCCGCGTCCGCCCGGGGGTATGGCGCGGTGGTCTGCCCTGATCCGGAGCATGTAGACCGCATCCAGCACCTCCTTCTGCCGGAACTGGGGCTGGCCTTCGTTACCAGCCGGGAGGGCATGGCCTATACCGGTCCGGCATACCGCCGGGTGCGGCTGGACGCTATGATCGACCCCGCCTGTTATAAGCGGTGCAAGGCCCGGCTGAAATTCACAGCCCGGGTAGCGGACGCCCTGCGGACGGAAGGCCTGGACGCCCTGCGGGAAGCAAAGGCCGCACACGACAAGCTGGAAGCCGTGTACCATCCCCATGTGGACTTTGCGGGCGTGAACTGCTGCGCGGCGGAGGAACTGGCGCGTGTGGAAGAGACCCTGTCAAAGACGGCCTGAAGCTGCCCCAAAGTATCTTTTTTGACACGCAGAAAAACGTGCTGTCCGGTCTCCGGACAGCACGTTTTTGGAGAGGGAGGAGGTTATGCCGCCAGCTCCCGCAGGTACGCCGCAGCGCTCTCAGGAAGCTTGAAGGTAAACGTGATATCCATCACCCCGGCGTCTATGGTCAGGTAATCCTGGTCATAGATGATGAAGGTACAGACTTCCAGGCTTCTGGTTTCGCCCTTCCCGATAAAAGCTTTTACGGTCTCATTCTGCCAAAGGGCGAAAGAACCCTGTTTCTCCAATCCCTCCGGCAGTTCTGCGAGTTTCCATCCATCTATGTTGATAGCATTCACAAAGGCGTCTATATCCGCTTCCGTGTCCAGCACGGCCTTTTCTGTTCCGGACGCGTCCGCTACAACGATCTTCTGGGCCTTGGCGACATCTTCTATGTCGAAGCTATCCTCCACCACCGTCTTACATCCCGCCAGGGACAGCAGGCACAGCAGTGCGGCAAGAACTGTAAATACCTGTTTTTTCATAGAAAACACCTCATTCCAGATTCAGCTTCTTCCGCAGGATGAACTCCGTCCCGATAAAGTAGACGGCGGAGTGAACCAGTTCCGTCCCAATGGCGATCCAGATGGCCCGCTGGAACAGATCCATGCCGCGCAGGCCGGACGCAAAGGGGTCGAAAGCGTCCCATGACGGCAGGAAGCTCAACAGGGTGCCTGACAGCGCGTTAATGACGATAAAAGCGATGACGCTCATGGCCACCCGGTTCTTGTTGAACAGATGCCCGATGCTCATGGACAGGTAAAGCTGGAGGTATCCGGTGGCGAGGGAGACCAGCATAAACAGCAGCACTTCCAGGAGACAGAACACCGCCCTCGTCATCTCCTCGTTCCAGTGGGAGAACAGGTAGTCCAATCCCTGGAATACCTGCCGGAAAGCCTCTGCATCCCATGGGAGAATCAGGAAGATGGACACGATGGCAACGATTACGCTGAGCATAGTCGTGACTACCGCACACAGCAGCTTGGAGGTGATAAGCTGCCAGGGCTTAACCGGCAGGGTGTGCATGAGGTAGCCCTCGTCCCCCAGCAGGCCCTTGAAGAACCGCTGGATGGTGAAGATAAGGGCAATGATGAACATGGCCATGAGGATCGCCACATAAATCATCATTACGATACCGGCGGTGGTTTCCCCCACGCTGCTGGAACCTTCTATGCCGTCGATGGTGAAATGGTTCACCAGGGCCAGCGCCAGGGCGGCGGGCCAGACAAACGCGAACTGCTTGAACATGGAGCGGAAATCGTACTTTAAGAGTTTCCCGAACATTAGAACGCACCTCCTTCGATATTGTGGGCGCGGAAGATTTCACGGAACAGAGCGTCTACGCTCTTGCCCTCCCGCTCGCGGATGTTGTCCACTGTGTCGTGGAGGGTGATTTGGCCGTCCTTGAGGAATATGGCTTCGTCCAGCACTTGTTCGATGTCGCTGATGAGGTGGGTGGAGATCATGACGGTACCCTCCTCATTGTAGTTGGTGAGGATAGTGTTGAGGATGAAGTCCCGGGCGGCGGGGTCTACGCCGGCGATGGGTTCATCCAGCAGGTAAAGCTGGGCTTTCCGGGCCATGACCAGCACAAGCTGGACTTTTTCCTTGGTACCCTTGGACATGGTTTTCAGGCGGTCGCTGGGCGTCACGCCCAGGCTGGCGCACATGCTCATAGCCTTGGTGCGGTCGAAGTCCCGGTAGAAATCCGCGAACAGGTCGAACAGGTCGGTGGCCTTCATCCAGTCAGAAAAGTACATCCGGTCCGGCAGGTAGCTGATGATGGACTTGGTATACGGGCCGATGCCCTGGCCATCCACCAGCACCGCGCCCTCGGTGGGCTGGAGCAGGCCGCAGAGAATCTTAATCAAGGTCGTTTTGCCGCTGCCGTTGGGGCCAAGCAGGCCCACGATGCGGCCCCGGCCCAGCTCCAGGCTCACGCCGGACAGGGCGGTTTTCCCTCCGTAACGCTTGGTCAGCGCCGTACAGGTGACAAGCAGTTCATTCATGGTTCAATTCCTCCTTCACAAACAACAGTGCGTCGCTGGGGCTGTAGCCCAGCTCCGACAAAATCTTCAGGCAGTCCGCCACGGCGGCGCGCGCCCGTTCCTTCGTGGCGGCTTCGATGACGGCGGTGTTTTCTGTAACCGTCCGTCCGGCTGTGCGGCTTCCTACGGCGAGGCTGCCGGTCTCCAATTGGGCCATGGCCCGCTGCATCGTGTTCGGGTTTACCCCCGCCTGGGCGGCAAGCTCCCGTACGCCTGGAAGCCGCTCCCCGGGGGGGTACTCCCCCTTTAATATTCGCAGGGTCAACTGCTCCGTAAGCTGCTGCCAGATCGGGCGGTTATCGGTAAGTTTCCAGTCCATAACGTCCTCCTTCCAGGATGGAATGCTTTTGCGTTGTTTTATTGTACTATGCGAGTAATACAATAATACACTTTGGCCGGTTTGTCAAGGGGTTTTCTAAAATTTTTTCCTCGTGCATAGAGTATGAGAGACGGCCCTCCGTCAGCACCAGGGCGGCGGGGCGCTTTAAAAATCTGCTTTTTGGAGGAAAATGATGGGACTGTTAAAGGTGGACAAAAATCTTTTGGAGGGGGCGGCGGAGCTGTTCGACCTGCCGCCGGACACGGTGGAACGCCTGCCGCATATCGAGGTGGTGGGCAGCAGCCACTTCTATATGGAGCACCATAAGGGCATCCTCTCCTACAGCGGCGAGGAAATTGACATCAACGGAGAATCCTGCATCATCCGGGTTTACGGCGAGGGGATGGAGCTGAAAAGCATGACCGGCGATCAGCTCCGCATCAAGGGGACGATTTCAAAGGTGGAATGGGTGAAATAATATGCTCAAGCATCTGGTAAACCTGCTGAAGGGGGAGGTAACGGGACGTGTGGAGAGCGGTTTTCCGGAGCGCGTCCTCAACCTCTGCGCGGAATACGGCGTATCCTTCTGGAACCTGAACTGGGAATCTCCCGTGGCATTTACCTTCACCATGACCCGCCAGGACTGGAAGCGCCTGCGGCGGCTGAGCAAGCGCATTGACTGCGATATGACTGCCGTGGGATGGAAAGGGACGCCGTTTTTTTTAGGCCGGGTCCGTTACCGCTACGGGCTGTGGGTCACTTTTGCGGTCTGTGCGTTGGCCTTGTTTTGCAGCTCCTTTTTCGTATGGGATATTGAAATTGAAGGAAACGAGACCATTTCCCGGCAGGAAATCCTTCGTGCTTTGGAGAAGTACGGGGTTGGCTTTGGCACGTATGGTTTTTCGGTGGATTCATCGGAGCTTCGCAACTATATGCTGCTGGAGATTCCCAGCCTGAGCTATATTGCGGTAAATGTAAAGGGCTGCCGGGCCTATGTGCAAGTCCGGGAGCGCGTCCCCGCGCCGGAAATCATTGATAAAAAGAAGCCTGGCAACACGATTTCCAAAAAGGATGCGCTGGTTACCGCCGTCCAGCCCTGGGACGGGGAAAAGCAAGTCCTGCCGGGGACTACGGTGAAGGAGGGGCAGCTTCTCATATCCGGCGTAGTGCAGAATAATTACAGCGGCGTACGTTATTTGCGGGGGATGGGGAAGATTTATGGGCGGACATGGTACCAGTTGGAGTGCAAAGTATCCCTGGCGGCGCAGAGGAAGGTATACACGGGGGAGGAGAAGACGAGACGGGCGCTTCTGATTGGAAAAAAACGGGTAAATCTCTATTTTAGCAGTAGCATTTTAGGGGATACTTGTGATAAAATAGTAAACTGGGATAAGTGGGAGCTTCCAGGGGGCGTGGCGCTGCCGGTTACGATGGTAACGGAGCGGCTGCGTTATTACACGGTAGAGGAGGCGCCCCGCCGGAAGGAAGAAGCGTTGGCTTTAGCGAAGGAGACATTGGAGGAGCGGTTAGCGGGGTATGTTACGGAGGGTGAGATAATAAGTCAGGAAATCACCAGCAAAAAAGAGGGAGATATATTAGTGGTGACATTGTCGGCGGAATGCGAGGAGCAGATTGGCAGATTTGTAGACGCCCCGGATTGAGCTGCGCCGGCAGGCCGCGTCAGAAACCATACACCCCGCGCCAGAACGGCGCGAAAAGGAGCATTGCAATGGAACAAAGGATAGAAATTGAAAGACTAGAAGAAGCTGCCAGCATTTTTGGCTCGTTTGACGAGAATATCCGGCTGATTGAAGCCGAATTCCATGTGGTTGTCACCAACCGGGAGGGGGAATTGCGGATCGCCGGGGAGCCGGAGGACACGATGCTGGCGTCCAAGGCCATCGGCGCTTTGCTGACCCTCTCCAGCAAGGGCGAAGCCATCGGAGAGCAGACCGTCCGCTATGTAATCGGGCTGGCCCGCAGCGGACAGGCAGACAAGGCCGCCGAACTGACGGCGGACGTGATCTGCATTACCTCCAAGGGCAGGCCGGTGAAAGCGAAAACTATTGGCCAGAAGCGCTATATGGAATCGGTAATGAAAAATACCGTCACCATCGGCGTAGGCCCCGCCGGTACAGGCAAGACCTACCTGGCGGTGGCCGCCGCCGTGGCGGCCTTCCGGGACAAGCAGGTCAACCGCATCATCCTGACCCGCCCCGCCGTGGAAGCGGGGGAGCGGCTGGGGTTTTTGCCTGGGGACTTGCAGTCCAAGGTGGACCCGTACCTGCGGCCGCTGTACGACGCCCTGTTCGACATGCTGGGGGCGGAGACGTACCAGAAATACCTGGAACGGGGCAATATCGAGGTGGCCCCCCTGGCTTACATGCGGGGCCGGACGCTGGACGACAGCTTTATCATTCTGGATGAGGCACAGAATACCAGCCGGGAGCAGATGAAAATGTTTTTGACCCGCATGGGGTTCGGCTCCAAGGTGGTCATTACCGGCGACGTGACCCAGATCGACCTGCCCGCCGACAAGACCTCCGGGCTGAAGGAAGCCGTCCGGGTGCTGAAAAACGTGGAGGGCATCGGGATTTGCGAGCTGACCGACCAGGACGTGGTGCGCCATGTGATGGTACAGCGGATCATCAAGGCGTACGACGACTACTACAACTATAACAACAATACCAAGGGGAAGAAGAGATAACATGGCGAAACGGCACTATATCCCCGTTACGGCGGACGTGCCGGGGATCAGCGACAGCCTGCGGGCCTTTGTCCGCAAGGCTATCCGGACCGCCCTGGCGGCGGAAGGGGTGGACTTCCCATGCGAGATCGACGTCTGCATCACTAACGATGTAAAAATCCATGAGGTCAATTTGGCGATGCGGCAGGTGGACAGGCCTACGGATGTGCTCAGCTTTCCGGCCTTTGACCTGATGCCGGGGGAGCTGCCCGGGGAGGAGGACGCGGATCCCGCCACGGGTCTGGTGCCACTGGGGGATATGATGATCTCCATGGAGCATGTCCAGGCCCAGGCCAAGGCGTACGGACACTCCAACCGGCGGGAACTGGCATATCTGACGGTTCACTCTGTTCTGCATCTGCTGGGATATGACCATCTGGATGAGGGGCCGCAGAAGGCCCAAATGCGGGCGCGGGAAGACGCCATTATGGCGGAGCTGGGGATAGAACGGTGAAAAAATGGATTTTGCTGCTGTTTTCCCTGCTGCTCCTGAGCGGCTGCGGAGCGCCGGAACCGGAGCCTGCTCCCGAACCGGAGCCTGAGCCGGCCGAGAAAAACGCTCCCGGCCTGGAGACGCGGGATATCGTGCAATGGCTGACGGACCCATCCCATTTCCTGTTTTACGTCAACCACTGGCCGGACGGCCACATCATTACCGCAGAACGGACGGCGGAAGGGCTGGCGCTGTCCGTTTGGACGGGGGACGGGCCTGCCGCGCTGTTACAGACGATTCTCATGGAGGACTGCGAATACTTCGACCAGAGGGTGGGCGTAAACGGACGTGCCTACGAACCCAACGCCGAGACGTTGGTGACAGTCCAGGATTTCAATTTTGACGGGCAGGAGGATTTCGGCTTCTGCTACCGCCGGGGGATGCAGCCGCTTTTTTACCACGTCTGGCTGTGGGACGAAGAGGCGGGGCAGTATACGCCGGAACCAGCCTTTGACGAGATGCCCTCGCCTTATGTGGACTGGGTAGAAGAAAAGATCGAGTGCTATATCCGGGGCGGCGCGGCAGGGGCGCAGGGAGACTACTCCTTTTACAAGTGGATTGACGGGGCGCTGGCCGAAGTGCGGCATATCAAGCTGGACTTTGAGGATTGGGAAGGCCTAGACAGCCATTACATCTCCGTTACCGATCTGATTGACGGCGGGATGCAGGAGGTTTTCCGGTACAAGGGTGACGGCTGGTTTGAGATTGTAGACCGCTGGCGCAATTTGTGGTACACCGGAGAAAATTGAGGAGAGCGATGAAAATACAAATCAGCAGCAATTTGCTGAAACACTATTTGCGAAACGTATACTTTATCAACGGACACAGCTATGCCGGGAAATCCACCATGGTGGATATGCTCGCCAAACGTTTCGGCATGATACCCTGCGGTGAAAATTATCACGACGCGTTTCCTCGGGAAAAACTGTCGCGCTGGAAACAGCCCGGGCTGTGCTATTTTGACACCATGAGCGGGTGGGAAGAGTGGCTGAGTATGACGCCCGAGGAGCATTGGAACTGGACGGAGCAGGTATCCCAGGAGTGCGCCGAAATCGAGATACTAGAACTGGTTACATTATCTGCGGGTGGGAAAAAGGTGATTGCCGATACCAATATCCCCCCGGACGTCCTGCGGGAAATTTCTGATTACCGCCATGTCGCCATCATGCTCTGCGACCCTCCCGATATCTGCGCGGACCGCTTCTTTGACCGTGACGACCCGGAGAAAAAGTTTATGCTGGAGCAGATCGGGCTTTGCATGGACCCGGAAGCCGCGCTTAAGAATTTCCGCTCATGGGCGTTCTACCACCCGCCGGAGGAAACCCTCTGGCAGCACACAGGCTTTTTCACCTACACCCGCTCGGATTTTGAAAACGACACCCGAGAAGAGGCTTTACACGCTTTGGCGGCACATTTTGGATTATTGTAATAAAACCCGGCAAGCTCAATGCCGGAAAAATAAGAAAGTTGAGGATGACCTGAATGAGCGAAATCAAAAAAACCGCAATGATTACGATTGCCGGACGGCCTAATGTGGGCAAGTCCACCCTGACTAACGCCCTGGTGGGGGAAAAAATCGCCATCGTATCGCCCAAGCCCCAGACTACCCGCAACCGGATCTGCGGCGTGGTCAACCAGGGGGATACCCAGTATGTTTTCCTGGATACGCCGGGGTTCCACAAGGCCCGGACAAGGCTGGGGGACTATATGGTGAAGGTGGTGCGGGAATCCGTGGCGGACGTGGACGCGGTGTGCCTGCTGGTAGAGCCTATCGCTAAAGTGGGCGGGGCGGAACAGGCCTTGATCGACCGCATCCGGGGGGAGAAGCTGCCCGCCGTGCTGGTCATCAACAAGATCGACACGATTGAAAAGGCCCAATTGCTGGAGGTCATGGCGGCCTACAGCGAAGCGTATGCCTTTGACGCCATTATCCCCATCTCCGCCCAGGAGAAGGATGGCCTGGACGTACTCATGGAGCAGCTTGCCAAGTACGCCGCCAAGGGACCCCAATTGTTCCCGGACGGCATGACCACCGACCAGCCGGAACGGCAGGTGGTGGCGGAGATCGTGCGGGAAAAGCTGCTGCGCAACCTGGACAAGGAGGTACCCCATGGCACCGCCATCGAGGTGACAAAGTTCTCGGAGCGGGACAGCGGCGGAAGCGCCGCCCCCGGGGTCATTGACCTGGATGTGACGATTTACTGTGAAAAAGCCAGCCATAAGGGGATTATTATTGGCAAAAACGGCGCGATGCTGAAAAAAATCGCGTCCCACGCCCGGGAAGATATCGAGCGGTTCATGGGAGCGAAGGTTTATATGGAGACCTGGGTAAAGGTCAAGGAAAATTGGCGGGATAACGCGAATTATATCCGTTCCTTCGGCTACGATGAGCAGTAAGGAGGGCGCATGGAGTTTTTGAGCAAAACAACGGTGCTGAAAAGCGGCGAGATCTGCGCCGTCCGCCGCCCGGAAGCATCGGACGCGGAGCGCTTGCTGCGCTATCAGAAGGAATCCAGCGGGGAAACGCCCTATCTGGTGGCTGGGCCAGAGGATATCGGCTGGACGGTGGAGGAGCAGGCGGCGCGGATTGTCCGCTGGAACGATTCACCCAGCCGCCTGCGGCTGATCGCGGAGGTGGACGGCGGACTGGCGGGGGCGGCAGTCCTGTACCCTGTCGGGACGCTGGACCGGCTGCGCCATAGGTGCTGTGTAGATATTACGCTTTACAAGAGATTTTGCGGCAAGGGGATTGGGACGCTGCTGCTGCGGGAGCTGCTGTCCGCCGCGAAAGCCGCCGGGTACGAGCAGGCGGAGCTGGAGGTGGTTTCCACCAACGCCCCGGCTGTCGCGCTGTACCGGAAGCTGGGATTTGAGGCGGTGGGGACGCTGCCCCAGGCCATGAAATATAAGGATGGGACGTATGCCAGCTTCCTGCTGATGGTCAGGCGGCTGGCCTAGCCGCAGGGAGGGAAAGATGGACTTTTTAAGCAAAACTGTAACATTGAAAAACGGCAGGCAGTGTCTCCTCCGGCATCCGGAGGAACCGGATGCGGAGATGCTGCTCCATTATCTGCGGACTACCTCCGGAGAAACCCCCTACATGATCCGGGAACCGGAAGAGGTTAGAACCAGCATAGCGGAAGAAATTGAATTTATCCGGAAAAACCGGGAAGCCCCCAGGGCCTTGATGCTGCTGGCGTTTGTGGAGGGGAAATATGCGGGAAGCTGCTCTTTTGGCGGCGTCTCAGAACGAAACCGGATGCGGCACCGGTGTACGGTGGGCATCTCCCTGTACCGGGATTTCTGGGGCCAGGGGATTGGGACGGTGCTGATGCGCGAAATCCTCTCCACCGCAAGGGCCGCTGGCTTTGAACAGGCGGAACTGGAGGTGGTTTCCGCCAATACCCCGGCCATCGCACTCTACCGGAAGCTGGGCTTTGAGACAACGGGAACAATCCCCCGCGCCTTCAAATACCGGGACGGGAGCTGCGCGGACTTCCTTTTTATGGTGAAAAATCTGGTATAGCCACATCTTTCCACGAATACTGGCGACTTTCCTGCCCACCATAAGGGCGGGAGGAGATTGATATGGAGGATGGCTATTGGGACCTGTTCTGGCAGACCGGGGAACCGACGTTTTACCTTCTGCGCAAGCATGAGGACGAAAACGAGCCGGGACGCCAAGGGCCGGAGGGGCGGCAGTAATGCCGCCTACATAGAGGAGTGGCTATGGCGCGTGAACGAACCGTGGTGAGGGGCATCGTCCTGCGGGCGGTGGATACCAAGGAAAGCGATAAGATACTAACCGTACTGACCCCCAACGGGAAGCTGCCCATTGTAGCGAAGGGGGCGAGAGGCCGGAAAAGCCGGGTGACGGCCTGCACCCAACTGCTGGCCTACGCCGAATTGACCCTTACGGAAGCCCATGGCTGGCAGTACCTTAGCGAGGGCAGTTCCATCGAGCTGTTTGAGGGTGTCCGGCAGGATATCGAATTGTTGAGCCTTGCCAGCTATTTCGCGGAACTGACGGAATCGGCGGCCCTGGAAGAGGTGGAGGGCGGTGGGATTTTATCCCTGCTGCTCAACGCCTTGTATGCCCTGGGGAATCTGAAAAAGCCGCCCCGGCTGGTGAAAGCGGCCTTTGAACTGAAACTCATGAGCTTGATCGGGTTTGAGCCGTTGGCGGACGCCTGCGCTTACTGCGGCAGGCCAGAGCCGGAGGCCCCCATGTTGGATATCCAGGGTGGTGTGATCTGCTGCCGGGCCTGCGGGAAAGGCGAACGGGGCTTGGCAATGCCCTTGGCCCCCGGTACGCTGGCGGCAATGCGGCGGATTTTGTACGGGGATGTGAAACGGCTTTACAGCTTTTCCCTGGCGGACGAGGATTTGAGAAAACTAGGCGACGCCAGCGAAGCCTACGTCCACGCCATGCTGGAACGGGGCTTCCGGACGCTGGATTTTTACAAGAGTCTCCTGCCGTGAGGGCGCTGGGATTGGGGGAGAGAAATGAAACGGGAATTCACCTTTGACGGCTACCGCCTGTCGGTAGACGTGGAGCGGACGAGGGCTTGGTATGCCGCGCAGACGATGCCTGGGGTGACGTGTACCTGCGCCGGGTGTAGGAATTTCGTCCAGGCAGTAAAGCTGCTGCCGGAAGAGGTGAATGTATTTTTCGCCCGGTTTGGCATAGACCCGGCACATCCCGCCGAAACAAGCTGGTTTCCCAGCACCCGGGAGGAAGCCAGCGGGGACGCGTGGTATCATATCTGTGGGGAAATCCTGGAAATGGTGAAAGCGGAGCCGGAGCAGCGGTGCGGGGATATCATCCATGCGGCGGAGAAATTTGACGCCTGCTTTCATACAGAGTGCTATCTTCTGCCGGAGGACTTCCCGCAGCCCTGTTTTCAGATGGACGTCATATTTGGCCTGCCGTGGGTGCTGGATGAGGAAAACCCGGATTTGCTATAAGGGAAGGGAGGGGGAGATTCCCCCTCCCTTATTTCTCCGAGCCAACGCTGTGATCTCCTGCTGGCCCACATTTTGGACTATTTCAGTCAATAACCTCCAAAAATCCTTTATACAGGTCTTTTTGGCTTTGTTCTTTTTGATCCGTATTGAGGTGTCTCTCTACAAAGTCCTGTTCTCCCTTAGAGACGATAGCCGTCGTTACATAGACAAAAATTTTCTCCAACAGCTCATATGCCTTCTTTCTGTGGAATGATATTGGTCAGCTTTTTGAGATAGTATTTATCGACCCGTCTGTCGGCGCCAGCAGCAGGCGGGCCAAGGCAGTTGGATACAGCGCAAGCGGCATTCGAGACGCATTGCAGCGATATAAGATTACAAGGAAAAAAGACAACCAGCTATCAGGAGCAGGACCGGCAAAAAGTAGCGGCATATCGGGAAGAGATACAAGATATTATAGCGCTGGAAAAGATCGCCTATGTGGATGAAAGCGGTATAGGTACATACTTGTATCGGGAATATAGGTATGCGTCTCCAAAGAGCGGCTGCTTTTTGCTGCCCCAAATACCGGGCACAGACTTCTCTTTCTTCCACCCTACTCCCCAGAACTCAATCCTATTGAACGTTTCTGTGCCTGGCTGAAGCGCTTTTTGAGAAAAACCCTTCCCTCCGTCTCTTCCTTTGATGATGCCCTTTCTACCGTTTTTCAACTGTGGTGACTATACAACAAGAACCGGACTTATATCTATTTCTGGCGGGCTCGCTGGGATGGAAGCATAGAATCCCTGGCCTGTCAGTCCCGCCGTCCTCATAGCCATCCGAATCAGCATACCGCAGCGGAACTGAAGCTGATCCGTCCTTACACGTCCAGACATAATGGCAAGGTGGAACGCAGCCACCGGGAAGACCAGAAACGCTTTTATTCTGTCCGCTCTTTCTTCTCTTTGGATGACTTTCAGAAACAGCTCGCTGTTCATAACCGCCGCTCCAACAACTTGCCGATGCGGCCACTCCGTCGGCTTTCTCCTATTGACTTCCTTGACCTATTTGGTTAATAAGTTTACACGAGACATACGCAAACTATAATTGGGGGATTGAAATTTGTGGATGGTTCTGGTAAAATATATCTCCCGTCATCAAAGGAGAGTGTCTATGTACCAATTCAGAGATCTGATCCATGGATTCATTGATGTTTCTGAAGATGAATTAAAGATTATTGACTTAGCTCCCTTTTAGCGATTACGCAATATATATCAATTAGCTACCACGTATTTGGTTTATCATGGTGCGGAACATACACGGTTTGGACATTCTATAGGTGCAATGCATTTGACCTCCCGATCATTTGATTCTGTGATGCAAAAAGCACCAAATCTCTGTTCAGACGATATGGAAGAAAATCGGTGTGAGACGGCGTGGTACCGACAATTAATCCGGATTATTGGATTGCTCCATGATTTGGGATATGCTCCGTTTTCTCATGCATCTGAGGATCTTTTTGAAAATGGGCAAAAGCATGAAGATTTTATCTTGAAAATGGTTGATTATCTCAAAAAAGCCTTGATTTACGGGCATACAAGCAGGATTTCAAGCTGAATTTACTACCAATTTACTACTTTTGAGGGAAAGAGCCTTGATATGCCGCCCGGAACCCTGCCAGCCCAGCCACCAGCACACAGCATTGAGAAAGAATAAATGAAAACTGAATACGACGCA
>CANSSG010000020.1 GCA_947649615.1 uncultured Clostridia bacterium
GGGTACTCCCGGCAACGCCCGCCAATCCCCGTGCCGCGTCTCACGCGGCAACCAGTACCTCGATAGAACTGTGCGCAGAAGCAAGCACCGGCATCGGCCCACGGCACCGGAGATAGAAAAACAAACTAAAGGTCGTAGCGAAAAATAATATCCCCCGTAATAAATAAGGGATTTTTAAACCGCAGGTTTAAATGATTTTTTGGTTACTTTTTGTTCACACAAAAAGTAACCCAGGGTCCGGGGCCGGGCAGGCCCCGGGGCTGGTTAAAGAAAATTTATCTTTCGCGCCCGAAGGGCGCGAAGAAAGAGGTTGTATCTATGAAAACGTATGATTTGATGATTATCGGCCCCGCCACACGGGATGTCAATATTGATTACACCGGGGCTGAGGATAGAAGCACAGGGGGCGCGGTCACCTTCTGCACACCCGCCGCCGCCGCAACAGGGGCGAAGGTCTTTGCCGCTGTTAAAATCGCGCCGGAAGACCAGGATATTATAAACGGGTTCCATATGGACGCCGGGGATATTGCCCTGCTGCCGTCGGAAAAAACTACCCTTATGCGGAATGAGTACTTTACCGCCGACCGGGAGAGAAGAAACGCAAGCTGCCCGGCACAGTCGGGACCAGTCGCGCCGGAGGAAATCCCGGAGGTGGAGTGCAAGCTCTACCATTTGGCGGGATTGCTGTACGGAGACTTCCCGAATGCGCTGATTGATGCCCTCCATGAAAAGGGCTTGGTCTCCGCAGACGCCCAGGGGTTCCTCAGACACAATGAGGGCGGGAAGCTTTGCTTCCATGATTGGCAGGATAAAATGAAATACCTCCCCTACATGGACTTCCTTAAAACGGATGCGGCGGAAGCGGAAATCTTGACCGGCCTTACCGATAGGGTGGAAGCCGCAAAGCAGCTCTACGCCTGGGGCGCAAAGGAAATCCTGATCTCTCATAATACCGAGATGCTGGCCTATGACGGGAAGGATTTGTTTACCTGCCCGGTGAAGGCGCGGAACCTCTCCGGCCGGACCGGACGGGGGGATACAACCTTCGGCGCTTACCTCGCCATGCGGATGCTGGGCGCGGGGATGGAGGACGCCTTGCGCTATGCTACCGCCTGCGTGTCCCTGAAAATGGAAACCCCCGGCGTCTTCCGGGGGACAAAGGGCGATGTGGAAGATTACATCCGGCAGTTCTATGGTTGACCTTTTTCCTGTTTGCTGGTAAAATGAGGGGGAATTATTCTAAAAGGAGGGTTCTCCCTGTGAAAAAGATTATTGCTACTACTGCCGCCCCTGCGGCAATCGGACCCTACTCCCAGGGCGTGGACGGCGGCAGCGCCGTCATTACTTCCGGCCAGCTCCCTATTGACGTCTCTACCGGCCAATTTGCCGGTGGCGGCATCGCCGGGCAAACCCGGCAGTCCTTGGAAAATGTGAAGGCCGTGCTGGCACAGGCCGGGCTGGGGATGGAAAATATCATCAAAACAACGGTGTTTTTGAAGGATATGAACGACTTTGCCGCTATGAACGAGGTCTATGCTTCCTTCTTCCCCAGCGAGCCGCCCGCCCGCAGCGCCGTGGAGGTGGCCAGGCTGCCGAAGGACGCACTGGTGGAGATTGAGGCCATCGCGGTGAGATAGCCTGTTATATGCGCCGGTTCCCTGCGGAATTTTGGATTCCGCAGGGAACTTCCTTTTTGGGAAATTTTATTAGGCACCTTGACTTTTGGGGCGGGAACTGGTAAAATTAAGGTGCCTAATGAACCTTCGGGAGGAGAAATCATGGAGACCTTTTCAGCACACGCCTGCGGGATGAATGGGCGGGAGGCGCCTGCGGACGATCTGGCCGGTTGGCTGGAGCGGTGCGGCCGGTTCCTGGCCTACTGCCTGGGCAGGCGGCGGGGCCAGACAAAGATTCTGCGCATCCTCTGCGAGCAGGGCCAGGTGAGCCAGCGGGATTTGCAGGAGATGCTGGGCATCCAGCCCGGGTCAATGAGCGAAATCGCCGCGAAATTGGAGGCCAAAGGGCTGGTGGCGAAAGATAGGGCGGACGCCGACCGGCGGAAAATCCTGCTCTCCCCTACCCAGCAGGGCAGGGAATGGCTCGCCCGGCAGGACGAGGAGCATGTGCGGAAACGTAGGGCGGAACTGTTTTCCGCCCTGTCGGAAGAGGAACAGCGGACGCTGCAAGCGCTGCTGGAAAAGCTGAGTGTGGATTGGGAAAAACGGTTCGCGAGGGAACGGAGGGAGTCTTGATGGGGCGGTGATTGCCGCCGGGGTACGTGTTTGATCGAAAGGTGGTGGCAGCGGTGAGCTGGCAGGAGGAATTGAGGAAGGGCATCAGGAACGCGGAGGAGCTTGCGCCGGTTTTTGGGTGGACGGAGGAGGAAACCGCCAGAAGGGCCGAGGTGGCGCGGCGGTATCCGATGATGATTACACCTTATTATTTGTCCTTGGTGGACCCCGGGGATCCGGCGGACCCGATTGGGCGGATGTGCGTCCCTTCCCTGGATGAGTTTGACCCCGGCGGGTCCTTTGACACCAGCGGGGAGGCGTCCAATACCAAGCTGGAGGGCTTGCAGCATAAGTATGCGCAGACGGTGCTCCTGCTGAGTACAAACCAGTGCGCTATGTATTGCCGCCACTGCTTCAGGAAACGAATGGTGGGGCTGAATGAGGATGAACTCAACCGGCGGGTGGACGAGGCCGTGGCTTATGTGAAAGCACATGACGATGTGACCAATATCCTCATTACCGGTGGGGACGCGCTGATTAACTCTAACGCCATCATCCGGCGGTATCTGGAGGAGCTGACCGCCATTCCCAGACTGGACTTCATCCGCTTCGGGTCCAGGGTGCCTGTGACGCTGCCAGAGCGGATTTATGGCGACCAGGAATTTTTGGATATGTTTGCCCACTACGGGCAGAAAAAGGCGCTGTATCTGGTGACGCAGTTTAACCATCCGCGAGAACTGACAGAACAGGCCGTCCAGGCCATCCGCGCCATGATCGAGCGGGGCGTCCAGGTGCGCAACCAGACGGTGTTGCTGCGGGGCGTCAACGATGATGGGAAAACCCTGGGGGCGCTGCTCAGAGGGTTGACCAGGGTGGGGGTCGCGCCCTACTACATCTTCCAATGCCGGCCTGTGACGGGGGTTAAGGAGCGGTTCCAGGTGCCTATCCAGGAGGGCGTCCGGATCGTGGACGCCGCCAAGGCCAGGCAGAATGGGTTCGGGAAGTCCGTCCGGTACGCCATGAGCCACCCCAGAGGGAAAATTGAGATCCTTTGTACGCTGCCCGATGGGCAGACGGTCTTTAAGTTCCACCAAAGCAAGGATGACGCCGATATGGCGCGGCCCTTTACAAAAATGCTGCGGGAAACGGATACTTGGCTGGATGGGGATTTGAATGGGATTTGACGCGAAGAGCCGGAGGGCTGGCATCTGCCAGCCCTCCGGCTGCGTGTTAAAAAGGATGCTTCGCATCTTTTTTGGGGTACACGCCCCCGAAAACGTGATTCCATTTTTCACGCCTTCGGCGGGCTTTTCAGCTCATTTTTAGGATTTCCCGTTTGAGACGGTTGATGATGCGCTTTTCAAGGCGGGAGATGTAGGATTGGGAGATGCCCAGCTTGTCGGCTACCTCCTTCTGGGTCTGCTCCCGGCCCCCGCCCAGGCCAAAACGGAGGGTGATGATTTCACGTTCCCGCTGGCTCAGCTTGGCAATGGCGGCGGTGAGAAGCTGGCGGTCTACGTCGTCCTCGATGGGCCGCATGACGGTGTCCGCGTCGGTGCCTAACACGTCGCTGAGCAGCAGCTCGTTGCCGTCCCAGTCGGTGTTGAGCGGTTCGTCCAGGCTCACTTCGCCCCGCTGGGACGCGTTTTTGCGGAGGTACATCAGGATTTCGTTCTCTATGCAGCGGGACGCGTAGGTGGCCAGCTTGATGTTCTTATCCGTGCGGTAGGTGTTTACCGACTTGATCAGGCCAATGGCCCCAATGGAAATGAGGTCCTCTATGTTGATGCCCGTGTTCTCAAACCGGCGGGCAATGTAGACGACCAGGCGGAGGTTGCGCTCGATGAGGATTTGACGGGATTCCTCCTCCCCCGCGTCCAGGCGGGCCAGGACTTCCGCTTCCTCCTCCCGGGTCAGCGGCGGGGGGAGGGTGTCGCTGCCGCCGATGTATTGCAGCTTCCCGGGTAAAACCAGCCCGAGACGGGCTAATAGGCGGGTCAGTGCCGCCCGCAGCTTATGCCGCATGGCATCCGCCCTCCCTTCCGGTTTCTCCGCCCCACAGGGCGGCGTAGCCGCCGCCGTCGGAGACGGGCGTGGGGGACAGGGCTGCCGTGATGGGGCCTAAGGGCTTGCCGTCCAGGGACGCGCTGTCCGGGCGGAAGCACAGCAGCAGGCCGCTGCGGACCCCTACCGCCTGGTAGGGCAGCAGACGGAAGCCTTTGCCCAGCTTCTCCAGGCAGTTGGCCGCGCCCTCCACCTCCAGGCGGGAAAGGGCTTCCTGTTCCTCCGGCGTCCACAGCGGCGACAGGGCCGTCCAGTGGACCGTCAGCACCGGGCGGCCCGTCAGGCCGTCGGCGAGGGTGCTGCCGGTGTCCAGCAGGGCCGTGAAGGACGCGGTGCGGCCCTGGCGGGTCAGCTTACAGCGGTATAGTTGGCCAGACGCGCCATGGCGGGCGCCGCTGCGGAAAACTACCGATAAGATCACAAAGCAGCCGCCGCCTGCCAGGAAAAACACCTTCCAGTTCAGGGCGGCTAAAGCTGGCAGGCCGCCGTTTTCCTGCAATAGGCGCCCCGCCGCTACCAAGGACCCCGCCAGGGCGCAGGATAGGATGAAAAACAGCAGCACCAGCCGCAAAAAGATTTCCCGCCTGCCGAAGGCAAGCCGGACCAGGACTGCCGCCGCCGCGATCTGTACGATGAAGGACGACGCGGAGACGAAACCCGGAAGCGCGCACAGCGCGCCGTATGTACCCCCCAGCAGCGACGCGGCCAGCAGGCGTTTTTTTTCCAGCGTCAGGCCGGAAAGACGGCCGGCGGCATACAGCGCGGCCGCATCGGAAAGACAGTTCAGAATGAATGCGATGTCTAAATAGACCACCATGGCGTTACCCCCTTTGGACAGGGATAGTATAATACCTGTCCTTGGGGGGATTTTGTCATTCTGCGTCCCCAAATTAGGAAAAAGCCGCGCTGCCTTTTCAGGCGGCGCGGCGGAGGTTACTGTAAGATGAAATCCATGAACACAGGGTTGTGGTCGCTCCAACGGAAGCCAGTCTCCCAGACCTGGGCCTTGCGGACGTCTATGTTGGCGGAGACGACAAAGCCGTCCACCGTGACGCGGTAGTTGTCCGGGCCGTAGGGCCGGTCCGCGTTGCGGCAGGAAGCGGTGGGCTTCTCTTCGTCAAAGGGCGCGATGATGGACAGCCCCTCGGGTACCAGGGACGCCGGGATGGGCTGCGCCCAGGTGTAGGCCGGGCCGGAAACACCGAATACCTCCGACGAATTGCCCAGCAGATCCTTGTTGAAATCCCCGCCGGCAATGGCGTAGTTGCCTTGGTTGTACTCCGCGAGCATGTCGGCGAACAGCATGGCCAACTGCTCCTCCGCAATGACGCCGTCGGAGGTGTAGGCGGACAGATGCAGGTTGTACAGTACCAGCTCGCGGCCCCCGGCCGGGACGCGCTGGACCGAGTAGCAGCGGTCGCAGTCCACCAGCTTCATAAAGCCGTCTTCTATGGGAAGCTGGCGGCGGAGGGCCGAGGCGATGGGGAAGGCCGAATAGGTGGCCTGGCCCGCCCGGTTGGCCCCGTGCGGTTCCAGCAGGGGCCAGAAGAGATAGGGGCTGTCGTAGTTTTGGGCGAAAGTCCAGCTTGCAAATTGGCCCGCCAGGGCCTCGTTTATCAGGTCAAGCTCGTTGATATGGTAGCTGCGGGTGCCGTCCACGTCTACCTCCTGGAGGAAGAGCACGTCCGGTTCGATGGCCTTTACCGTCTCCATCGCGCCGGCCACGTTTTCCCTTACCGCTTCCGGCGAACGGGCGCGGCTCTCCCGGCCCCCGTCCATGAAAAAGCTGTAATCGTTGCTGTATGCGCCAAACCCGATATTGTAGGAGGCAACCCGGTACAGCTCCCCGGCAGACGCCTCCGCCTGCGCGGCGCCCCCGGCGGCGGTTATGGGGAGAATCTGATTGTCCTCTACGCGGTAGTAGGCCGCGAAGACGTAGATGACATAGCCTATGATTACCGCCAGCAGGAGTATGACCACCCCTAAGAGGATTTTCAGCGGCAGCTTGATCTTTTTCATACTGATTTCCGCTCCTTTCTGCCGGTTGGCATGTATCAGGATTTGGCGGACAGGTCCCGGGCAATCCGCAGGATGCTCCACGCGGGGACCGGCCAGGGAAGCTGCATCCGGAATACCATCTGCGGGTTCTTCGGCTCCGTCAGCGGCCGGCCCTCCTCGTCCTGCATAACCGGGACTTCAAATGCAGCCGGCTTCCTGCCGGGGCCGACCGCCTCCACCGTGTCGCCGGTACGGAATTTGTTGCGCAGGGTCAGGGTGGCCAGGCCCGTTTCGTCGCAGGCGGTTACCAGGGCCACCACCTGCCACTCCCGGACATACCGGGCGTTTTCCAGGTATTGGCCCGGCGGGCCGTAGTAGAAGCCGGTGGCGTAGCGGCGGTGGCTCACCTTCTCCACCTCGTCCCGCCAGACGGGGTCCGGGGCGCGGCCTGCCCATACGTCGTCGATGACGTGGCGGTACGCGCCGGTGACGATGGCGGCGTAATAGGCGCTTTTGGCCCGGCCTTCAATTTTCAGGCTGGACAGGCCCGCGCCAATCAGGTCGTCTACGTGGTCGATCATGCACATGTCCCGGGAATTCATGATATACGTACCCTTTTCGTCCTCAAAGACAGGGAAATATTCGCCGGGACGCTTTTCCTCCATCAAATAGTATTGATACCGGCAGGGCTGGGCGCAGGCCCCGCGGTTGCTGTCCCGGCCCGTCATATAGTTCGACAGCAGGCAGCGGCCGCTGTAGCTGACGCACATCGCGCCGTGAACGAAGGCTTCCAGTTCCAGGTCCCGGGGGGTGCGGGCGCGGATCTCGCGAATCTCTTCCAGGCTCAGCTCCCGGGCCAGGATCACCCGCTTCGCCCCCAGGTCGTACCAGGCCTGGGCGGCGGCGTAGTTGGCTACGCTGACCTGGGTGGAGACGTGGCGCTGGCAGCGGGGGGCGTAGCGGCCTGCCAGGGTGAAGGTCCCCAGGTCCGCCGCAATCAGGGCGTCCACGCCCGCGTCGTTTACCAGTTCCAGCCATGCCGGAAGCCGGTCCACTTCCCCGCTGCGGGGCATGGTGTTTACCGTTACATGAACCCGGACGCCGTGGGCGTGGGCAAAGCGCACCGCTTCCGGCAGGGCTTCGCCGGTGAAGTTCCCGGCAAAGGAGCGCATGCCGAAGCTTTCGCCTGCCAGGTAGACCGCGTCCGCGCCGTATAATACCGCCATCCGCAGCCGCTCCATGTCCCCGGCGGGGGAGAGCAGCTCGGGTTTCTCTCTTGCTTCCATACCGCCCTTAGCCCTCCGGCGCTTCCATCCGGGAGGCGGCTTCCGCCGCCGCTGCCACAGCCTTGTTATGCTGGGCCAGGGTCTCGCTGAATACGTGCTTCTTGCTCTCGGGGTTGAGCACGTAGAAATAGTAGTTGGTATCCGCCGGGCTAAGCGCCGCCTTGATGGAGGCAAGGCCGGGGTTGGCAATGGGCGTGGGGGGCAGGCCCGTATGCTGGTAGAGGTTGTAGGGGCTGTCCAGGGAGACGTAGTCCTCCTGGGTGATGGGGCGGCCGGCGGCGTAGACCAGGGCTGCGTCGATTTGCAGCAGGCGGCCCGTCTCGCCGTCGTTCTCCAACCGGTTGTAAATGACAGAGGAAATGTTGGAGCGGTCGGAACCGTCCGTCTCCTTTTCAATCAGGGAGGCGATGGCGACGATCTCCTCAAACTTGTAAGAGGACGCTGCGAGCAGCTCTTCCAGCTCGTCGTTGCCGTATACCTTCTTATTGAAGTTGCTGAGCATGGAGTCAAAGGCCAGCTCCGTGCGGGCGCCCACATAGAACTGGTAGGTGTCCGGGAACAGATAGCCTTCCAGCCGGCTGACGGAGCCAAGGTTCTTGTTGTCAACGAAAACGTACTCGTCAAACTCGTAGTTGGACGCGGTCTCCGTCAAATCCTCCACCGTGCCGACGCCGTTCTCCGCAAGAAGCTCGATAATCTGCTTGACGTTGTAGCCCTCGGGAATGGTGACGTCTACCGTCTCCGTCTTGCCGCCGGTGGTGCGCATGCTGCGGACCAGGGCCATATAGTCCATCTCCGTGTTTAGCAGGAACGTACCCTGGGTCAGCTTAGTGCCGGCATGGTAGAAACGGGCGAACAGGCGGAAAAACCAGTCGTATTCGATCAGCCCCGCTTCCTTCAGCGCGGCCGCCACCTTCTCCATGTCGTAGTAGGTTACTTCCTTCATCTCGCCGTTTTCCTGCTTCTCCTGGACGACCTCCAGGACGAAGTCTTCCGTAACCTGGAAGGCTACCTCCATGGGGGGCTTGTTCAGCGCGGCGAAATCGTTGGCCAGCATCCAGCCTACGCCGGCGAATATGGCGGAGCTGGCGGCTACAATCGCCAGCCACAGCAGAAGCGCCAGCAGGGGGTTGGTGCGCTTTTTCCGGCGTTTCTTTTTCTTTTTCGGCGCGGTGCGCTCCGGCTGGCGCTCGGGGGCGGGGCGGGGGCGCTCCGGCTCGCCGGAGGCGCGGCGGGATACCTCGCCGCCGTTCCAGCTTGTGGTTCTATAGCGGTCGTCCTGGCTCATGGGTTCAGTCCTTTCTTCCTGTGTGGTTTGGCGCGGTGCGCCGGGCGAAAAATTTTTCGCGGCCAAGCTGCATCGGCCCGTCCTCCCTCATAGTATGTTTCAGACTGATAAGTGAGGTGAAACAAAACATGTGGAACAACGGGAACGACTGCGGCTGCCTGTGGATCATTCTCATCGTCATCCTGCTGTGCTGCTGCGGCTGCGGCAACGGCGGCGTAAGCGGCGGCAACGGCTGCTGCAATTGCTGCTGCAATTGCTGTAGCTGCGGGTGTGGCTGCAACTGCGGCAATCACAACAACAACTGTAATTGCTGCTGCTAAGCTACATAGCGGGGACGGGGGCGCGGAAACGCGCCCTCGGCCTTTTTTTCGTGGTCAATTCCCTGCCAGGGGGCGCACAAGCGCCCACAGCTCCCGGTGGATGTCCTCCGGGGAACGGACCGCGCCGTCCCGGGAGCAGTCTACCCGCTGCCAGCCCAGGCGTCGGACGATCTCCTGGGACGCCTCGCGGCACTGGCGGAGGTAGGCGGCGTCCTGCTCGTGGATGTCCGCCTTGGTGTGGGTAGCCTCTTGGCGGCGGCGGAGCATTTCCGCCGAAAGGGCCGGGGGGAGGTCCAGGTAAATGACCAGATCCGGCTCCGGCAGGGCCAGGCGGTTGTATTCCAAATCAAACAGCCAGTCCAGGTAGGCCCAGCGCTCCTCCGCCGGAAGCTTGGGGGCTTGGTGGACGGCGTTGGAGGTGGCGTAGCGGTTGGCCAGGATAAGCCCGCCGCTCTCATAGGCCGCGCCCCAGTCCTCCTTGTAGGAGGCGTAGCGGTCTATGGCGTATAAGATGGTGGCGGCGTAGGCGCTGACATCCCCGGGGTTCTTCCCCAGCGCGCCCCCCAGATACAGCTCCACAGGCTTGGCGAAGCCGCTGCCGTAGCGGGGAAAGTCCACCTCCCGGAAGGACAGGCCCTCCTCTTCCAGCCGCCGGGCCATGAGACGGGCCTGGGTGGTTTTTCCCGTGCCGTCCGTGCCTTCTATTACAATCAGCTTTCCCCTCATTTCCGCTTCTCCCCCGCCGCGTGGACCAGGAACAGGGGCAGCTTCATCATCCGGCCGATGCGGCCGGGGTTCTTTGCCAGCCGGTGGAGCCACTCCAGGCCCAGCTTTTGGAATACTTCCGGCGCGCGCTGGACTTCACCGGAAAAGACATCCAGACAGCCGCCCAGGCCGACCAGCAAATGCGCCCCGGTGGCTTCGCCGTGGTCGCGCATCCATTTTTCCTGCTTGGGCGCGCCCAGGCATACGAATACCACGTCCGCGCCGCTGGCGCGAATGGCGCTGGTTACCGGGCCGTCCTCTTGGAAATACCCATCGTGCGTCCCGGCGATTTTTAGGCCGGGATACTGGACTTGCAGATTGGAGGCGGCTTTTTCGGCTATGCCGGGCTTTGCGCCAAGAAGATACAGGCTCTTGCCGCTGCCTGCCATCCGTTCCATCAATGCCTGGGCAAAGCCGATGCCAGTGACGCGTCCCTTTAGGGGTGTCCCCAAAATCTTCGCGCCGTATATCACACCGATGCCGTCAGCAAGGACTAAATCCGCGCCGTTTACAGCTTCCAGGGCATCCCCGTCTTCCCGGCAGACCTCAACGATCTCAGGGTTCGGCGTTACCGCGTAGTGTGCCCCGGGGGTCTGCATCAGGCGGACGCCCTCCGCTACGGCCTGGTCCATCGTTATATTGTCAAAGCCAATGCCCAATACGTCGATTCGCATAGGCGGCCTCCTTTCTGTCTCTGCCCAAATTGGGGATTGTCCCTTAGTATACCACATTTTTTCCCGCTTGTCCACTCAGGTGTGAAAACGCGGCTCCCCGGCCGCCGCCAGAGAAGCCGCGCACCCTATTTCCCCTCCAGGTAGGCTTCCGCCGCCAAGAGGATTTCTTCGTCGGTGGCGTAGGTGATCTGCCGCGCCGCGTCCTGGAAGGCGTACCAGCCAAGCTGGGAAATCTCCTCCTCTTGGGGGCGCTCCCGCCCGCCGGTGGGGACGGCGGTGAAGAAAACCACGTCCTTTACCGTCCCGGGCTTCGGGGCGTAGGTCACAACCTTCCGGAAGCCGGCGTCGATTGCCGCAGCCAGGCCGGTTTCCTCCCATATCTCACGGGCGGCGGTCTCAGGTTCCGTTTCCCCGCCCTCCACATGGCCCTTGGGGAAACTCCAATGCCCGGCGTTGTGCCGGACAAGCAGGTATTGCCGCCGGCCGTTTTCCCGCCGCCAGACCACCGCGCCGCAGGACTTTTCTTCCCGGGATTTCCGGAATATGCCGCCGTCGCCCCAGGCCCACTCGCCCCCGTGGGCGCCCAGCTCAAAATGCCGCTTGGCTATGCCCAGGTCTACCAAGGCAAAAGAGCCTGCGCCGCTGAGCCGCACCCGGACCGTGCCGTCATGGCGGCAGGTGAAACGATAGCCCTGCCGGTTCATGGCCGACGGGGCGCGGCGGACTGCCTCCATGCCCCCTAAAAACCAATCCGGCCCACCGTCGCTGCCCTGCGCCAACTCCTCCAAGGGCTTCAGCGCCCGTTCCGCCCGCACCCAGCCCGGGGCGGGACGGCCTACCGCGATCACACAGACTAGCGCCCCGCCTTCCGGCAGGTGGCGCCGGCAGGCTTCCGGACGGTAGGTTCCCCCTGCCCAGCAGGTGCGCAGGCCCATGGATTCAGCCGTCAGCGCCAGTTCCTCGCCGTAATAGCCGCACTTTTCCTCCAAATCCCCATCTCCGGCGGAGCCTGCCAGCAGGAAATAGTTGCAGGCGCCCCGGATATGCCCCCAGCTTTTGGGGACGGCGGTGAAGGCGTCCTCCTCCCCGCAGACCAGGCGCAGGCTTAGGCCCGAGCGGCAAGCGCACTGCTCCACCGCCTTCTCTAGCTGCTCCCGCTGTCCGGCGGACAGGGCTTCCGGTAAAAACGCCCGGCAGGAGGTCCGGGCGGATATTGCTTCCAACAGCGTCATGCTGCCCCCTTTCCGCAGCCTGGGCCGCGAAATGATGTTTTTTCCCGTCCCCTTATTCTTGTGCCAATATGCTGGGATGTCAAGATAAAAAATGTGAAGTTTTTGTAAAATTCCACTTGCGTTGCGGGTCAAGGTCTGGTACAATATGGTTATCATATACATATCGGAAGATGTCCGCAGGAGAGCGGAGACCGTTGGGAAAGGGAGCGGTCTCCCACCGAAGGCGTAAATCGCGCAGGTGCCGTCAGGCGGGACTGCGGGCGGACGAGATTCTGGAGAACTCCGCGTTAGGCGGATGCCGAAGGTGCAAGCGGCGGTGCCGCAATCTCTCAGGCGAAAGGACAGAAGGCCGGATACGCCCCCCGAGCGGACGCCCAGGGGGAAGTGTTCGCTTTTTTCCGTAAGCAGAGGGAGACGTGCCGGCGTCTCCCTCTGCTTCTTTCGATGTGTAAATGGAGAATAGGAAAAGGAGAGAAGAGCATGGAACAGATTTACAACGCAGTCGCGGCCGGCAATAGCTGGCTCAACGAGATCGTATGGGGTATTCCCGCCCTGGTGCTGCTCATGGGCGCGGGCATTATCCTGACGGTGGGCCTGAAGGGCTTCCAGTTCCGGAAGTTTGGCTATGCCATGAAGAACACCCTGGGCAAGATGTTCACAAAACAGGAGGCCAAGGCCGGTGAGGTTACCCCCATCCAAGCTTTGACCACAGCCCTGGCCGCTACCGTTGGCACCGGTAATATTGCCGGTATCACCACCGCCATCACCCTGGGCGGCGCAGGCTCCATCTTCTGGCTGTGGGTGTCCGCCCTGCTGGGCATGGCCACCAAGTATTCCGAAGTCCTGCTGTCCATCAAGTACCGTGAGCGCAACGCCCTGGGCGACTGGGTGGGCGGCCCCATGTACTATATCAAAAACGGCCTCGGCAAGAACTGGAAATGGTTGGGCGCGGTGTTCTGCGTCCTGGGCGGCATTGCCTCCTTCGG
This sequence comes from uncultured Clostridia bacterium, assembly GCA_947649615.1. Classification (GTDB taxonomy): domain Bacteria; phylum Bacillota; class Clostridia; order Oscillospirales; family Oscillospiraceae; genus Pelethomonas. The sequence goes on from CANSSG010000020.1 coordinate 12,845, forward strand.
CATCGGCAACGCGGTGCAGGTGGGCAACATCACCAGTTCCATCAACAACGCTATCCAGGCCTTTGTCCCCGCCGCCGCTGACCATAAGATGGCGATTAACATTGTGGTGGCCCTTATCCTCATGGCTATTATTGGCATCGTCCTGGTGGGCGGCATCAAGCGCATCGGTGAAGTCACCGAGTTCCTGGTGCCTATTATGTCCGTCATTTATATCGTGGCCTGCCTGATCGTCGTGATCGCCAACATCACCAAGGTCCCCGCCGTATTCGGCATGATCTTCCAGGGCGCTTTCTCCCCCCAGGCTGTCACCGGCGGCGCTGCCGGCGTGGGCGTCAAGATGTGTATTGAGTGGGGCGTTAAGCGCGGCGTGTTCTCCAACGAGGCCGGTCTCGGTTCCGCGCCTATCGCGCATGCCGCTTCCTCCGAGAGCAACCCCGTTAAGCAGGGCCTTTACGGCATCTTCGAGGTGTTCATGGACACCATCGTCATCTGCACCCTGTCCGGTCTGACCATCCTGCTGGCCCTGGATTCCAGCACCCTGAATTACGGCGTGGCAGGCGATACCTCCCTGAACGCCATGGCGCTGGGTTCCGTGTTCGGCAATAAGGCGGGCGCGCTGATTATCGCTATCGGCCTGAGCCTGTTCGCCCTGTCCACCGCCCTGAGTTGGGGCCTGTACGGTACCCGCTGCTGGGAGTTCCTGCTGGGCGAGAAGGCTGTGCGGCCTTATCAGGTCCTCTATACGCTGGTGGTCATCATCAGCGCTACTATGAATCTGTCCCTGGCGTGGGATATCGCCGACACCTTCAACGGCCTGATGGCGATTCCCAACCTGATCGCTTTGATTGCGCTTTGCCCGGTTGTCATTAAAACCACCCAGGAATTCTTTAACGGCCAACGCCGCTTTAAAAAATAACCGGGCGGCAAACCTGTGGACTCAGAAAGCACCGGCGCGGCTGTCTGCCGCGCCGGTGCTTTCTATGCTTACTGGTTTTTTACTTGCCCAACAGCGCCTTGGCCTGGGCCACGATGTTCCCGGCACACAGGCCGAACTGCTCCAGCAGCGCGGCGGCGGGGCCGGAATGGCCAAATGCATCGTTGACGCCGATGCGCTTTACCGGCACGGGGTACTGCTCGCTCAGAAGGGAGCAGACCGCTTCGCCCAGGCCGCCGATAACACTGTGTTCCTCTACCGTTACGATCCTGCCGCACTCCTTGGCGGCTTGCAGCACCAGGGCTTCGTCTAAAGGCTTGATGGTCGCCATGTTGATAATCCTGGCGGATATGCCCGCTTCCGCCAGGGCCTTCCCGGCTTCGATGGCCTCGGGAACCATGATGCCCGTGGCGATAATGGCTACGTCGCCGCCGTCCTGGAGGACTTCGCCTTTGCCGATTTCAAACCGGTAGCCCTCCTCATGGAACACCGGGGTGGCGGCGCGGCCAAAACGCATGTAGACCGGGCCTTCCATCTCATAGGCCGCCCGTACCATCTGGCGGGCTTCTACATCATCGGCGGGACACATGACGGTCATGCCGGGGATGGTGCGCATGAGGGCAAAGTCCTCGCAGCACTGGTGGGACGCGCCGTCCTCGCCTACGGAAATGCCGCCGTGGGTGGCGCCGATCTTGACGTTCAGATGGGGATAGCCCACGGTGTTGCGAACCTGTTCATAGGCCCGGCCTGCGGCAAACATGGCAAAGGTGGCGGCAAAAGGCACCAGCCCCATGGTGGACAGGCCCGCCGCTACGTCTATCATGTTGGCTTCCGCTATGCCGCAGTCAAAGTGGCGGTGGGGATACGCCTTCTGGAAAATATTGGTCTTGGTGGCCCCGGCCAGGTCGGCGTCCAATACCACCAGGTTCTCCTTCTCCGCGCCTAACGCCTTGAGGGCGTTGCCGTAGCTGTCGCGGGTGGCGACTTTCTTTACTTCCGCCATGGTCACACCTCCAATGCCTTGCGGGCTTCGGCCAGCTCGGCCATGCCCTTGGCGTATTCTTCATCGTTGGGCGCCTTGCCGTGCCAGCCGGCGTTGTCCTCCATATAGGATATGCCCTTGCCCTTGATGGTCTTCAGGAGGATGCAGGTGGGCTTGCCGCTGCCCTTGTTCCCGTGGAACCGCGCAAAAGCCGCCTCCAACGCTTCAAAGTCGTGGCCGTCCGCCTTTACCACATCGCAGCCGAAGGCGGCGAATTTGGCGTCTACCGGCTCGGTGTTCATCACGTCGCAGGTGCGGCCGTCAATTTGCAGGCCGTTGATGTCCACGATGATGCACAGGTTGTCCAGCTTGTAGTGGGCGGCGAACATGGCCGCTTCCCATATCTGGCCCTCGGCCAGCTCGCCGTCGCCCAGCAGGGCATAGACGTTTATGTCCTTGGCCAGGTATTTCGCGCCCTTTGCCATGCCGGCGGCGGCGGAAAGGCCTTGGCCCAGGGAGCCGGTGGACATGTCTACGCCGGGGACCGTGTTCATGTTGGGGTGGCCCTGGAGGAAGGAGTCAATATGCCGCAGGCGGGGCAGCTCCTCCACAGGAAAATAGCCCCGGAGCGCCAGGGCCGCGTATAGGCCGGGGGCGGTGTGGCCCTTCGACAGGACAAAACGGTCGCGGTCCTCCCAGCGGGGGTTTTTCGGGTCAACGCGCATTTCTTTGCCATACAGGTACGTAAAAACCTCGGCGGCGGAGAGACTGCCGCCGGGGTGTCCGGCTTTTGCGCCGTGGGTGCTGGTGAGGATGCCTTCCCGTACGCTGACGGCGGTCTGCTGTAGGGCTTTCTTTTCTTCAGGGGTCATTTGTGTTCCTCCTTTTTCAGTGGAGTTTGCTCAACAGTTTCAGTATACCGCACTTTTCAGCCTAATGCAAGAATTTTCCGGAAAATTCCGGAAGCGCAGAGCAGCCGCGCCCCCTCGCCCCAAGGCAAATCCCTGGGACAAGGGGGCGCGCCATTCACCTCATCTCACTGACATACAGCCCCACGCGGCTGTCCAGCATCCGCACGGTATCCTCCATGGTTCTGTCCCCGGCGAAGTACGGCCCAAGGCATTCCCAAACGATATTCGCCAGCTCATCGTCCGGCCAGTAAATCTGGGTGGTATTTTGGACGACCTCGTCGAACCGTTCGATGTACTCTTCGTCCTCAATGGGGCCAAGCTGAACATAATTAGGATAATAAACACCGCTGGGACCATGTGTATACATATGCGGATTTTCCAAATCAGCTTCATTCCCGGCAATGTAGTTTAATCGGTTGACAGGAATTTTCATCCTCACATACTGGTGTTCGTACGACACTTCTTCGCCTTCGTATACTTTAGTAAGTATGGGACGCATAAATTCCCATGCGGTCTCTTTGTTCTGACATGTAGCAGACATAGAGAGTATTTCCCCATGAAGGGTAAACATACTGCCCAAACTGCCATCTACTGTTGGATAGCCGACATAAATAGAATGATCCATAAAATAAGTATCATTTCTAGCTATATCAGGCACCATCTCTAAAGCGGCAATTTCAAGTAACTGTTCCCCTTCCAGCATCCGCCGGGCGCATTCCTCATATACTTGCTGTTTAGTCAAGGATGTTTCAAATTTTTCGGGAATTGTTTCTAAAAACGCCACCATTTTGTAAAATTCCTCACTGTCAAAGGAGACTTTGCCTGTATTCCAATCGACAAACTGGTCAACTTGGGCGGAAAGCAGTCTGAAAAACGCTGCATCTCTGGTGGTATTGTAACGCAGAACGGTGGACTCCGGCGGCATAGAGGAAAAGGTCTCCAGAAGTTCGTCCAGCGTCCAGCCAGACCTGTCCCCCACAATGTGTTCCGCCCCCATTAGCGTAATAACAGCTACTTCACCAAAGAGCATATAAAGACCACCGCTTACCTCAGAGGCTTTTAGCGGCGGTAGAAGTACTCCATTCAATCCCAATTGGGGATCATTATCAATGTAGGGCCAGAGGTTTTCTAAATATCCTTCCTGTGCCATCTGACGGTAAGGCATCCAATAGTCATCTATTGAATTGTCTACGTTGAAATAAAAATCAAAAGAAACGTCACCGCCACCGGTTCGATACATTTCCATAATGTCCGGAACCCATCCCAATGCAAGCTCAGTAAGAAGCTGCTCTACACCGTTTTCGTCAGAATAGTCCCGTATTTCGATTTTTACATCAGAATGTGAGTTATTAAAATCATCTATGTATAGATTAAGTTCCTCCGTTACTGGGTTTAGCGCCGCGTATGTCAGCACTCCCTCTTCCGCCTTAGGAGGGCGTACCCTGTCGCCGCAGGCTGTTAAAAAAAGCATACCTACCATCAGCAAAATCAGCCGTCTTTCAGCGTGTCTCATATTTCCTCTCCTCTCCCTTCAAAAATTACCACGCCGCTTAAATAATACCTTATTTCTACGCCTTCCGTCAAGCAAATTTTGTGCAACTATACAAAAAACCGCCCCGGGTGATGGCCGGGGCGGCTTTGGGTTATTCCGCTTCCATAATCTTGATCTGCTCCGTGGTGTAGTCCGTCTCGCTCAGGACGATGTCCTTGATCTTCGCTACGTCCTCTGTTTGCAGGCCGTCCTCCGCTGCGGAGACGACGACGCTGATGCTGTTTTCCCCCATGAATGCGACGCAGTCGGCGTAGCCCTTGGCAATGACCAGGTTCTCAATCTGGCCCTCCAGCATCGTATAGCCCGCCAAGGTCTGGATGGCCCGGTTGGCGTCGTCCAGGGCCGTCTGGTCAATGTTCTCCTGGGCGGACGCTTCCCGCAGCAGGCTCAGCGCATTGTCCCGGGACTGCTGGCGGCTGAGACGGGCCGTGTCAAAGTAGCTGCCGGTGGGGGCCGCGCCGGTCTCCCCCTCGCCGGCGGCCTCGTCCAGGGCGGTGGGGACGCCCCCTACCAGGGCTGCGTCGCCCAGGACCTTGGTCGTTGTGCCGTCAGGGGCTTCCCCGCCGGTTTTCGAATCCTGGGACGTGCTCAGGTTTTGGGTCCCGGCAGGGGCGGCGTTGTCCGCCGTGCCGCCTGCGTACCGCCAGTTCAGATATACCGCCGCGCATACGAACAGCAGCACCGTGGCTACTACCGCGTTTCGTTTCCATTGCTCCTTCATGGTTTTGCTTCCTCCTACGATTACCAATTTATTCATACGATTCCTCAATTAAATTTCGCGTCATCCCTGATCCGCCGCGCCCCCGGACGGGGCGTTCTGCCACTTCACTACCGCGATCCGGTCGCTCCCCAGCCCCGTCAGCGCCGATACCGACGCAACCACCTGGAGCCGCACCGCGTCGTTCCCGCCGCCCTCGCAGACCACCAGCGCCCCCCGGTACTGAGGATACTTTTCCTGGGTCACAACTACGCCGCCGCCGTCCGTTACGGGCTGGGACGTGCGCTCGTAGCTGTCCGGCGATTGGGCCGGGCCGCTGTAGCGCAGGGAGCTGTCCTGGGCTAAAACCCGCTCGCCGCCGCTGTGGAGGGTGAGCATCACGTCCACCTTCCCTACGCCGCTGATTTTGCCCAGGATTTCCTCCATGGCCTTCTCCGTCTTTTCCAGGTCCGTCCCACCGTACGCCGGGGCCGCCTCCGCCGGGACCGCGCCGTCCGCCTTCCGCTCCATGGGCCACAGCAGCAGCACCGCGCCTAAGGCGGCCACCAGCAGCACGTATTTGTACTTTCCCACCGCAGCCAGGGGGGCCGTCAGCTTTCGCTTTCCTTCTTCGTTTGCCATGCTTCTTCCTCCAGCCAGATTTGTTTTTCGGCGGGAATCCCCACCTCCTCCTCTATGATTCCTGCCAGCGCCTCGCTGTATGGGCCGTGGATGACGGCGCTGTCCGGGAGGGGGACGCCCCCCGCTCCCACAGCCACCGCCACCTCCGCCGTACAGGCAAGCCCGAGCTGATTCGCTTTGTCACATATATATGTTTCCGTCTTCTCCTCTATGATTGCCGATAGGGATTTTTGCTGGTTTTTCCGGTAGGTCTCCGCCAACTCCCCGCTCTGGACCGCCAGGCCCGCCATATCCAGGTCCAGCCGCTCCCAGTCCCGGCCCCCAAGGGGCCGCAGGATCGCCAGGGCCAGCAGCAGGCCGCATACCAGCCGTACCATGGACTGCTCGCGGCCCTGGGGCGCGAGCTGCCGGGCCAGCCCCCCCGCCAGGGAGGTCAGGACAATGCCTAAAAGCCAGGATTTCATTTCCCCCCTCCTAACCCGGCACGGCCGCCGTCACCGACGAGAGCAGCGCCGCCAGCAGCAGCACCGCCGCCGCCCCGGTCATGGCCAGCATCAGGGCGAAGGCGTCCCCCAGCATGGCGATCAGCTTCGTCAGCTTTTCCGGACCCGCCGCCGCCGATACCAGGGACGCGGCCTGGTAAAACAAATACTGGCAGCCCAGGCGCAGGAAGGGCGTCAGGCACACCCCCAGCAGCGCCAGGACCCCCGCCGTGCCGGTCATCCCCCGCAGCAGGCCCGCCCCCGCCAGGACACTCTCCGCCGCGTCGGAGAGAATGCCCCCTACGACAGGGACGGCGGCGGAAACCGCGCTTTTCGCCAGCTTTACCGCCTGGGCGTCCGCAGAACCGGCGATGGACCCGCTGACGGTGAGGTACGTCACATAGAGCGCCAGCAGGCCGCTCAGCGTCCAGCCTACCGCCTTCTTCAACAACTCCCCCAGCCGGTCCAGCACACCGCCCTCCATCACCGCCCCGGCGGCGGCAATGCCCGTATAGAGATACACGGCGGGGATGAGGAAATGCTCGATAACCGCTAAAAGCAGGTTGGCGAAAAAAATCGCCGCCGCCTGCCGCGCCGCCGCCGCCGCAATGCCGCCGGAAGCCGCCTCGGCGGCGGCCAGCGCGGGGAGGATGGTCTTGGCCAGAAGCCCGATTTCCGTGACGGTCTCGCGGCCAAGGCCAATGAGGGCGTTCAAATCCCCCGCCGCTGCGGCGGTAATCCATAGGGCTCCTGCGGCGGTGCTGTAGCGGGAGAGGGTCCCGCTGCCCGCCGGGGCGGCGCTCTCCGCCACGCCCAGCAGGATTACGCCCGCCATGAGCGCCGCTGTGGTGCGCAAGCCGGAAAACAGGGTGGATTTCCAGTCCGCGAAAGCCTCCCCCACAATGGCCCGGACGCCGGCGGACAGGCCGAAGCCCTCCTCCGGGTCCTCGCTGACTAGCGCCGACGCGTCCGGCGCGGCCTCTACCAAATCCGGGGGCAGGCCGGAGGCATAGGCTCGTCCGCCGAGCAGGAAGAGGATGGAAAGTAAAAGTAGGATGCGTTTCATGTGGCTTCTCCTGTCGTGGATGTGGTTCCTTTAGAAAAATTCCATCAGCAGCCCAACGACCGCCTGCAATAAGGGCAGGGCGATGGCCAGGGCGGCGATGGAGCCTACCGCCTCTACCGCGAAGGCCAACGCCTGGGAGCCGCCGTCCTTGCAAAGGCCGGCGCAGAGCCGGGTCACTACCGCCGCCGCCGTGGTGCGCAGCAGGACGGAGACGTAAAGCGGCTCGATGCCCGCCCGCTGGAACAGGGCGCGGATTTCTTCCAGAAGAGGCGCCGCCGTTTGCAGGCTCCGGGCCGTTACGGCCAGCAGGACCGCCAAGGTCAGCAGCAAGGCCTGCTCCGGGGACTGCCTGCGCAGCAGGACGACGGGGAGGAGGCATACGACGCACAGGCCCGCCAGCTTCAATATCTCCATGGCTTAGAACCCGAACAGCGTCTTGATGAGCTGGAACAGGTCGCTGATCTCCCGTACCAGCATCATCATGACCACCACCAGCCCCGCCAGGGTGGTCATGAGCGCCTGCTCCTCACGGCCGGAACGAACCAGCAGTTGGTTGAGCACCGCTACCACGATGCCTATCGCCGCAATGCGAAAAATCAGATCAATGTCCATCGTTACAGTAAGACCAGTATGGCCAGGCCCGCCCCCGCAAGGCTCAGCGCCATGGTGATACGGCCCTGGGCCGCTTGGCGGGCGGTTTCGGCCTGTATGTATCCGGTCAACTCCTCTCTTGTTTCCTCTACGGCCCGGGCGAAAATCTCGCCGCCGGCCGGGAGCAGGGGTCCTATGGGGGCCAGGAGCCTGTCCAGCGGCCCGGGCAGGCCGTCCGCCGCCGCCTGCCAGCAGGCGGGCAGAGCCGCCCCCTCGCATGCCAGAAGGTCCGACAGCGGCTTCCACAGCCAGCGGCGGCCCGGCCCGTCCGGCAGGCGGTCCGCTAAAACCTCCAGCAGGGGGGTGCGGCAGATCTGGATCTGATAGCGGAGGACCGCCAGGTCCTCCAGCAAGGCCCGTCCGATTTCCAGCGGCAGCATGCGCTCCCGGCGGCGGAGGAGGCTCCACAGGCCCGCGCTGGCCAGCAGCAGCGCCGCGCCCAACAGCTTCATGGCAGCCGCACCGTACGGCACCGGCGGCCTGCGCCGCCGCCCTCTATCGACACCGCGCGGCGGAAGACGCCGCAGGACAGCAGGGCGCGGCCTATGGGCCGGGCGTCCAACTCCTCCAGGGACGAGGCGTGGACGGTGGACAGCAGGGCCACCCCGCACCCGGCGGCGGCGCGGACCGCTTCCACATCCGCGTCCAGGGCGATCTCGTCCAGCGCGATGACCTGGGGGGACATGGCCCGCAAAAGCATGGGGACGGCAAGGCTCTTGGGACAGCCGTCCATTATGTCGGTAAGCGGCCCGACCTCCAGCTGCGGGCGGCCCCGGTGGACGGCGGCAAGCTCCCCGCGCTCGTCCGCCAGGGCGACGCGGCAGGGCGGGTTGATGGGCGTCCCTTGGCTGAGCAGGCGGACCAGGTCCCGTAGCAGGGTCGTCTTCCCCCCGCCGGGCGGGGAGAGGATCAGGACGCTGAGGGGGCGGCCTCCTTCCAGAATTTCCGGAAGGACCGGCAGGGCCGCGCCTTCGTGTACCCGGGGGATGCGGATGGACAGGGACGACGGGTCCCGCAGGCCCTCGTTGCTCCCGCCGGATGGCAGCGCGGTGCCGCACAGGCCTATCCGAAAGCCGCCGGATGCGGTGATATAGCCCCGCCGGATGGTTTCGGCGGCGGCGTAGCGGGAATATTCCGACGCCTTGTCCAAAACTTGCTCCAGGTCGCTGCGTAATACCCGGGTTTGCGGAAGGGGCGTCTCCCCTTCGGGGTATGTAAGCGATAAGGGGCGCTCAATGCGCAGGCGCAGTTCCTCCGCCGCGGCCTTGCGCGCCAGGGGTAGGGCCAGGGCTGCGCTCCGCAGGCGCAGCGGCAGCAGGCTGCATGCCTCCTCATAGCGGGAGGCGGCGTATTCTTCCGTCATGTTGATTCCTCCTTTGTGGTGGTTCCAGTGTATGCGGGGGCGGGGGGAGTTATGACGGCGGAAGCGGATAGAAAAACGCCGGGCAACCATTCTCCGCCCCCATTGCATTGACAAACCCTTTTGCGCAGGGTATAATGGTGCTGCTAAAACCGCCACCGGGACCGGTGACGGTTTCCTCTATAGTACTATTTCCGGATTTTTAAGGGCCTGTGTCCACAGGCATTACACGCCGCTGCGCCTACTGGCCCTAAAAAGCGGGATTGCGCGGCAAAGAAAGGATGACGCCCATGCCCCCCGAATCGACGCCCATGATGCAGCAGTATCTTAAAATCAAGGAGGAGAACCCGGACGCCATCCTGTTTTTCCGGCTGGGCGACTTTTACGAAATGTTCAACGAGGACGCGGTGATCGCCAGCCAGGAATTAGACCTGACGCTGACCAGCCGCGACCGCGCAAAGCCGGAGGAGGAACGTACGCCGATGTGCGGGGTCCCCTACCACTCCTGCGACGGGTACATCGCGCGGTTAATCGCCAAAGGCTACAAGGTGGCCATCTGCGAGCAGATGGAGGACCCCGCCGCCGCCAAGGGCATTGTAAAGCGCGACATCATCCGCGTCGTCACCCCCGGCACGGTGGACGCTTCCATGCTGGAGGGGAACCAGGCCAACTATATCTGCGGCGTCTACATAGAGGGCGAAAACGCGGGCCTGTGCTTCTGCGACGTAACCACAGGCAAGACCCACGCCACCTCCTTCACCGGCCCGGAACGGGTCAGCCATGTGATGAACGAACTGGGCCGCTTCTCCCCCGCCGAGGCGCTCCTCAGCCCCGGCGCATGGGAGCATGGGGCGCTGCCGGCCTTGTTAAAGGATAAATTCAACTGCCGCACGGAAAAAGGCGGCGCGGACCGCTTCCGGCCGGAGGAAGCCCGCCGCGCGGTAGAGGGCCAGTACGGCAAGGAAGCCGCCGCCCGCCTGCCCCAGGACAATCCGGCGGCCCTGCTGGCCTTAGGCGGCCTGCTGGGGTATTTATATGAGACCCAGAAAACGGACCTGAGCCACATCAACGAGTTAGAGTATTATGAGCAGGGCCGCTTTATGGAGCTTGACCTAAACACCCGCCGGAACCTGGAACTGACGGCCACCCTGCGGGGCAAGGAGAAGCGGGGGAGCCTTCTGTGGGTGCTGGACAAGACAAAGACGCCTATGGGCGGGCGCCTGCTGCGGTCCTGGCTGGAACGCCCGCTGCTGAACGCCGCCGCCATCGACCGCCGGCTGAACGCAGTGGAAGCCCTGGTGAAGGACGCCATGGGCCGCGGCGAGGTTGTTTTCGCCTTGCAGGGGATCGGCGACATGGAGCGCACCATAGGCCGCATCGTCTACGGCACCGGAGGCGGGCGCGATATGGCCAGCCTGCGCGGGGCCTTAGAGAAGCTGCCTGGCTTAAAGGAAAAGCTGGCCCCCTTCCCCTCCGGGCGCCTGGGGGAGCTGTCCCGTGACCTGGACGCGCTGGAGGACGTACACGGCCTGCTGTGCCAGGCCATTGTGGACGAACCGCCCTTTTCCGTCCGCGAGGGGGGCTTCATCCGCCCGGGCTATCACGAGGAAGTCGACCGCCTGCGCGGCATCCTCAGCGGCGGCAAGGGCGTGATTGCGGAGGTAGAGGCCCGGGAAAAAGAAAAAACCGGCATTAAAAGCCTGAAAGTAGGCTATAACAAGGTATTCGGCTATTATATCGAGGTCAGCAAGAGCTATTACAGCCTGGTGCCGGATTCCTACATCCGCAAGCAGACCTTGGCCAACTGCGAGCGGTTCATCACCCAGGAATTGAAGGACCTGGAACATACCATCCTCACGGCCAACGACCGCTTAACGGCGTTGGAATACGAACTGTTCAGCCGGCTGCGGGAGCAAATCAGCGGCCAGATGGGCCGCATCCAGGAAGCCGCCGGCATCATCGGGGAGCTGGACGTGTATTGCTCCTTTGCCGCTGCGGCGGCCAAAAACGGCTATTGCTGCCCGGTGATGGACGAGAGCGGCGTGATAGAGATACACGACGGCCGCCACCCGGTAGTGGAACGAGTCCTGAAGGGCGCGGAGATGTTCGTTCCCAACGACACCTACATGGGAGAAAAAGAGGACCGGGTCGCGATTATCACGGGTCCGAACATGGCGGGCAAATCTACCTACATGCGCCAGGTTGCGCTCATTACGCTGATGGCCCAGGTAGGCTCCTTCGTCCCGGCCCGCGCGGCGCGGATTGGGATCGTAGACCGGATATTCACCCGCATCGGCGCCAGCGACGACCTGAGCGCGGGCCAATCGACCTTCATGGTGGAGATGACGGAGGTGGCCGGCATTTTGAAACACGCCACCAGCCGCAGCCTTCTGATCCTGGACGAAATCGGCCGGGGTACCAGCACCTTTGACGGTATGAGCATCGCCCAGGCGGTGTTGGAGCACTGCGCCGACCGGAGGAAGCTGGGCGCAAAGACGCTGTTCGCCACCCACTACCATGAGCTGACAGAGCTGGAGAACACGCTCCCCGGCGTCAAGAACTACAACATCGCCATCAAAAGCCGGGGCGACGACATCATCTTTTTGCGTAAAATCCTCCCCGGCGGGGCGGACCGGAGCTACGGCATCGAGGTGGCCAAGCTGGCCGGCCTCCCCGACACGGTGGTCAAGAAGGCCCGGGCCATCCTCCGGGACCTGGAAAACCAGGCGGGCCGTACGCCGCCCCTGCTGGCCGCGCCCCAGGAAGAGCAGGTATCCATGGAAGCCCTGCGGGAAGCGGAGGTTATCGACCGTCTCCGCCGCGCCCAGCCGGATGCCTTGACCCCTATAGAAGCCATGGGGCTGCTGTACGAATTAAAGCAGAAGCTACTGTAACTTCCCGCATAGGAGGGCCTGTCCATGCCAAAGCGGAAAAGCATGCCCGGCATGACCAATCCGGAAAAGATCCTGGGCGGCATAGGCGTTATCGTATACTTTTTCATCCTCCCCCTGGCGGCGGCGCCCCTCTTTGGCTTCATTCAGCGGGCATTTTCCGTTTCCATCAGCGAATCCCTGGCGGACGCGCTTTATTATTATATTTTATTTGGACTGACCATCCTCTTCTTCTGGAACTACCTGGTCCGGGAGGGCAGGGCGCTTTCCTGCTGCGCAGGGGCCGCGCTGCGCGCCATAGGGGTTGGCGCCATTGCACTTTATGGGTGCAATGAAATCCTTTTCCGTCTCTTGCGGGCGTTCTCTGCCAGCCAGCCAAACCTGAACGACCAGGCTGTATTGGCCCGCCTTGCTTCCGCGCCCCAGCGCACGGCCCTGATTCTTGTTTTTTTGTCCCCCGTTATCGAGGAAACGGTCTTTCGGGGCTATATCTTTGGAAACCTCCGCAGCTATAGCCGCTGGGCGGCATACCTGGCCTCCTGCATTTTGTTTGCGCTCGTGCATGTCTGGCCCTATTTTGCCGGAAGCTGGGATTCCGCCTGCCTGGCCGCAATGGTACAATATCTCGTGCCTGGGGCGGTCATGGCATGGGCCTTTGAGCAGTCGGGCAGCTTGTGGGGGAGCATTCTCCTCCATGGGGCTGTGAATGCGCTGGCGGTTTGGGGCGCGGCCTGAGCCGCGCCGGGCCGGAACCGCCGGCAAGGGGCAAAATTTTCTTGCAAAGTTGATTTTGTTGTGGTATAATTTCCAGGATAACATTTGTCAAGGGGGATTTCACCCAAGTGAAATCCCCCCAAACCGGACCTTATTTTGTCACAGCACTATTTTTCTTTACTGGAACATACAAGTAACAATACTCGTGAGTTCCCTCTTCTGGTTTGAAAAAACCATAGTATTCAATGATTGGAAGTGTGTCATTGCCATATGTATAGCCGAGTTTAGGGGCTATTTGCTCTCCAATCCATTGATATGGAGGAATGCCGCCCTCCCACGGTTTATGTCCGAGTACTTTTGCAGTTTCGTCACACATTCTTATCCTCAAAAATTTTGCAGCGGGTATTTTACAAATATCGTATGAATCCGGCTGAACATCAGTTGTGACAAGAAATCCAAACATTACGCCACTGGGTCGTTCGCATGAAAGATAATTCAAGCTCATGCAAATATCCCAATTATCTTCACGGCTGTTTGGTAAGGTGGAAACAGACATAAAATCTTCCATAATTTTTTCTACATTCGGTTCATCAATATTATTGTCTGCATAACCGACTTTTCCACACCAGATAGTGTCGCTCCATTCAATCAAATCAACAGTAATCCCGTTATAGTCATAAGTTTTAATAATATTTTCCTGTGGATGCTGTATATTTATTGTAACCTTCCTCCTTTTTAGATTCCGAAAAACGGAAGTTATTGCGTTCTATCAAGCCCCGATTTGTTCAGTTTTTGAAAATGGTACTTTACCGAACTGACATCAGCAAGTATACTACAAAACCGAACGATGTCAATTCCTTTTTGGCTCTGATAGTAGTAGCAAGCAATGCGCAGGTATATACCCTGTGCCGCTTGTTGGTGGCCGACAGCCCCCAAGCCCCCGGTGATCGGCGCGGCTGCGCCCGATGCGCAAGCCGCCGGCGGCGTCTGCTATGTATACTGGCAGGGGAAAGTTGATAGCGGAGCCGTCCCGGACCCGTTTCCCCCGGAGGGCGTACGAAGGAAACGGAGCGCCCAGGTCATCCCCGGACGCTCCCGCTTCGGTTCCTTCCTGCTGGCCGATCACCGCCTTTCCAGCCTGTGTCACTTTGCCACAAATGAACCGTCAGCCAATGTGTATTTGGATGGTGAAACCACCCCTTACACAATACATCTCAGGATAACCAATTACGGAAAGATACCGACAGGAGAACCCTATGGAAGATACGCCATTTCATTTTTTCTCCCCGGATGAGATCAACCAGCTTTCCCGCATGGAGGAAGCGGACCGGGCCAACGAATACCTCTACCGGGTGCTGGACATCGGCCAGCATATGCTCCAGTGCGGCGGCGAGGTCAGCCGCGTAGAAGACAGCATCCGCCGCCTCTGCCTGTCCTTCGGCGCGGAACGCGCCGACGTATTTACCATTACCTCCAGCATCGTCGTTACCATCTATGCCCACCGCTTCGGGGCGGTGACCCAAACCCGCCGCATCACCGGCAGCGCTTACGACCTGCGCCGCCTGGAACTGCTCAACCAGCTCAGCCGCCGCATCTGCGCGGAGCATCTGAACCTGGAGGAGACCGAGCAAGCCCTGGGGAAAATCCTCGCCACCCCCCAGCGGGGCTTTGGCATGCAGGTGCTCACTTACGCGCTGATTTCCTCGTCGTTTTCCTTGTTTTTCGGAGGCAGCGCCCTGGACGCGGCGGCATCCGGCGTGATTGGCATCGTGCTTAAATGCCTGGACGGTCTCATCCGCAAAACGGAAGCCAACGCCTTTTTGTCCTCCCTGCTGTGCGCCTGCCTGGGCGGCCTGCTGGCGGGCCTGGCGGTGAGGTTCCACTTGGGCGACAATGTGGACATGATTTCCATCGGCAACATCATGCTGCTGATCCCCGGCATCGCCCTGACCAACTCCCTGCGCGATATGTTCAGCGGCAATACGATATCCGGGCTTATGCGGTTCATCGAGGCGGTGCTGCTGGCGCTTACCATAGCCTTCGGCTTTGCCCTGGTGGCGGCGCTGATATAAGGGGGGCTGGAAATGACGGATTTGATTATTATGCAGCTTTTTACCGCTTTTCTCGGCTCCCTGGGGTTCGCCCTGCTGTTTCAGGTGCGCCGGGAGCGGCTCCTGCTGGCCAGCCTGGGGGGCTTCCTGGCGTGGGGCGTATACTTATTGATGGGCATGGCCACCAGCCAGGACGTAATCCGCTATTTTGTGGCGTCGGTCGTCCTGACGGTTTACGCGGAAATCCTTGCGCGGGCTGTAAAATGCCCTGCGACGCTATTCATCGTGACCGCGTCGATCCCCTTAATCCCCGGCGGCTCCCTATACAGAACCATGCAGCATTTTATGCAGAACGACCTGGACGCCTTTTCCCGCCAGGGCTTGACAACCGTCCTGCTGGCGGTCGCCATAGCGGTGGGGATGCTGTTTCCTACGGCGATTTTCCAACTGCTCCACCGCGTAAGAAACCGGTAGTTCTGTGTACGCTTTGATGAAAAGTGCCTTGAAACGATACGAAAGGAGAATTAGCTATGAAAAAATACAAAAAGTATATCATTCTGCTCTGTGCTGTTCTGACCCTTCTGCTTGCCGCCTGCTCTGCGGACAGCCAAAAGCGGCAGATCACGCCGGACGAGCTGGACCCGACGCTGAACCAGGAGATCGATCCTGACAAGGAGATTCTGATCTATGCCAGGACCTCTCGCAACGACGGCGCCTGGTTCAACCGGCAGGCGGTGGACGAGTTTAACCGGTCCCACGACGATATCCAGATCCTCGTCAAGGACTACTACGGCTCGGAGGAAGACAAGGCGCAGGGATATGAGCGGCTGCGCTCAGAGATGGCCGCCGGGCAGGTCCCCGACATCATCGATCTGGCAGGGGTCTCCTACTATCAGGCGATCCAGAAGGGCTATCTGGAGGACCTGTGGCCTTACATCGAGAACGACCCGGACCTGGGCCGGGACGGCGTGCTGGAGGCTCCGCTGAAGGCCGCCGAGGTGAACGGGGGACTTTACGCGGCCTTCGGGGCCGTGACGGTCGATACGCTGCTCGGCACGGCGAGCCAGGTGGGCGACCGGATCAGCTGGACCTTCCAGGATATCCAGGATGCCTTCGACGCCATGCCGGAGGGCGCCACGCTCCTGCAGTTCGATGCCAGCCGGGAGATGGTTGCCGGTATACTGATGCATCTCTCCCTGGAAAACTATGTGGATCAGGAGGCGGGGACCTGTTCCTTCGACAGCCCCGGCTTCCGCTCCATGCTGGAGTTTGTGAGCCGTTTCCCCACCCAGAAGGAAGTGGAGGAGGAGACCGCCGTCTTTGCGGACGACTTCGCAAAGTGGAAGGAGGCCGAAGAGCGGTTCGTGAGCGGCCTGCAAATGCTGGATAACAGCCAGTACGTTGCGCTGACAAGCCTTCAGAAGCTAAACGCGCGGCACGGCGGCCGGTGCGCCTTCATTGGTTATCCCGTGGAGGATGGCAGCACGGGCAGCATCTTCCGGCTTACTGGGCAGTGCATCGCCATGTCCTCCACCTGCAAGAACAAGGAGGCGGCCTGGGAGTTCATGCGGACGGTCTATACGGAACCAAAGGATGGAACTCCGGACAACAACTCCGCCATTCCAATTTGGAAGGTCCTCTACGGCAAGCAGAAGGATACGCTCATGCGTACCGAGCAGGAAATCGTTCCGTTCCTCTTGACGCAGCAGCAGATCGTCACCGTGCCGCCGCTGGCGGTGGAGGAGGTCCGGCGGTTTGAGGACTTCATCAACAGCATCGACAAGATCGAGCTGATAGGGGAACAAGACCTGTTCAACCTTGTCATGGAGGTCTGCGCCCCCTACTTCTCCGGGGACAAGCCTCTGGACGAGACGGTCAGCCTGCTGGACAACCGGGTGGGGCTGTACCTCAGCGAGCAGAAGTGACCTCCCGGCCCGTGGCCCTTTGTATACTTTGAGCGGAGGAAAAGAAAATGTACATTTCTTTTGCTTCGGATGGCCAGAAATTCAACTTCTGGCCCGCGTGGAGAAGCTGGCAGCGGAGGACTTCGCCGACGGCCTCCGGGAGGTCATGGGCCACACGCCGCAGCAGGTCCTCATGGGGGTCCTGCTGGGACTGGGCGTGGGGCTGCTGGTATAAAACGGACGCTATTTTCTGTATTCACGAAAGGAGGCCATGTAATGAAATGGCTGGCCCTGCACATTGACACGGCGCCCTCCGGCTTAGAGCCGGTGGAAGCCGCCCTGAGCGCCCTGGGGATTGACGGCCTTGTGATAGAGGACGAGGAGGATTTCCGCCGCTTCCTGGCGCAAAACAAGCAGTATTGGGACTATGTAGACGAAGAACTGGACCGCTCCATGGCGGGGAAGTGCCGGATTACGTTCTATGTGGAAAAAAGCGAGCCAGGCTTCGGCCAGGTGGCCGCCGTCCGCATGGCCCTGGCCCGCTTGAAGGAGGAACACCCGGAGTATGCGCCCCTGCTGCTGACCATGGACGACATTGAGGACGCTGACTGGGAGAACAACTGGAAGGCCTTTTACAAGCCCATGGAGATTGGCAAGCGCCTGACCGTCATCCCCGACTGGGAGGAAGCGGACGCCAACGGCCGGACCGCCCTGCGGCTGAACCCCGGCCTGGCCTTCGGCACGGGAAGCCACGCCACCACCCGCCTGTGCCTGACCGCCCTGGAAAAATACGTGCGGAAGGGAATGCGGGTCCTGGACCTGGGCTGCGGCAGCGGCATTTTATCCATCGCGTCCCTGCTGCTGGGCGCGGAGACCGCCTTTGCCTGCGACATAGACGAGAAGGCGGTTGACATCGCCTATGAAAACGCCGCCCTTAACGGCATAGGCAGGGACCGCTACACCGTGCGGGCGGGGAATGTGCTGAGCAACTGGAAGCTCCGCGTGGAGATGGGCGGCGGCTATGACATCGTCGCCGCCAATATCGTATCCGACGTGATTATCTCCCTGGCCCCTGCGGTCAGGAGCATGATGGCCCCTGACGGCCTGTTTCTCTCCTCCGGCATCATTGACAGCCGCGGGGACGAGGTCCGCGCCGCATTGGAAGCGGCGGGTCTCGCCGTAGTGGAAGCCAACGCCAGCGAAGGCTGGGTCAGCTTCCTCTGCCGCTAGAAAGGAGCGCGTACATGACATACCGCCGTGATTTTACCATAGGCCTGCGGGAAACCCAGGATTTTTACCTGATGCTGGCCCTGGGCCGCTGGTGGAAGGGCATCCTGGGCTTCGGCGCGGCAGGCGCACTGGCGGGCGTCCTCTACACCGGCGCCGCGCCTCTGCCCACGCTCCTGCGCTCCGGCATTATCCTGCTGGCGGCGCTGCTGGGCGCGGCGGCCGCCGCGCTGGCGGTAGCGGCTTCCACGCGCTGGAAGGTGAAGGCGCAGGTTGCCCGTTCCCGCCGGGATTCCTACGTCCAGGAAACGGAGATCAACGGCTTCGGCGTCCATGTAACGGTGGGGACGGATCGGGCGAAAATGGGTTTTGGGGACCTGGTGCGGGTCCGTGAAACCAAAAAAGCATTTTATTTATTTATATCCGGAAGCCAGGCCTGGATCCTCCCCAAAAAGCAGATGGAGGACCCGCGCGCCGAATCCGCCCAGCTCCGGGAGCTGTTCCGGAAGGTCATCGAGCGGCGGCGGCTGGATTTGCAGGGATGACGGCTGTATGGCCGGCGCAGTCGGAGCCAGGCGCGGCCGCAGGGCCATCCCTCTCTTGACAGATTAGTGTTGCTGAAAGCGGATTTGCTAAACTGTTCGTCAAAATATTCAAAGCGGGCAGTCATCCACCAGTGGATGACTGCCCGATAAACTGGAGGTTATTTACTTCTTATACTGTAATCCAATATCTTTTCATCTTACATCCATCAACATCTATGATTTTCTCATAAACCCCACCATTGGCAATTATTACATTTTCACTTGCTGCATTCTCACTATTACAAGTGACAAGAAGTTTTTCTATTCCCATTGATTTTGCATTTTGTATATTCAACCGAAGCATTTCCTTTGCATAACCTTTGCCGCGTTCAGAAGGACGCACTGAATACCCACAATGCCCTCCCCACATTCCAAGAATAGGATGATTTATGTGATGACGCAAATCTATCACGCCTACAACCTTGTCATCTCTCCTGCGTACAGCTAAGTATGTATGAGAAGGAACCGTCGCTCCCGTATCACCACACGTTTCTTCACTTTTTCTAAGTTCACATATTTTTATCCACTCTTCAGAAGACTTACTTACATCAAGCGACATACAACCTGCAAATTGATCTTCATTTTCTGCGTCGCATTCCAAGATTTCTTGACGAAATTTCCATATTTCATCTGCATACATCCTTTGAGGCTCTATTAATAAAATTTGATCCATTCTAATATCTCTCCTTAAATCTCAATTTGTTGAGCCAATTATAGCACAGGGTGCTTGTCACATCAATGTTCCTCTGTAAAAAGCGCTGGAGTTATATTTCAGGAACACTTATTTTAAAAGGGACGCCCATCCCCCCCCCCCCCTCTTGACAGCCGCCCATATTTCTGCTATAGTGCAATTACAATCCAAGGGGCGCTGGCGCACGCCGGCTGAGATGGGACGCATTGCCGTCCGGTCCCTCGAACCTGATCCGGGTAATGCCGGCGTAGGAATGCGATTACTATAAAGTATGCCCTTGTCGTATGTCCGCGCCTTGTGGACATACGATTTTTTTGTCCACAGGCACTTCCCGCCACTAAAAGGAGGAAGTTTTATGTCCGAAGAAAGAAAACCCCATGTCAAGCAGCACAAAACCATGGCTTTCAGCACCCGCTGCCTTGCCGAAGCGGCGGTGCTGGTAGCCCTTGCCCAAATCCTCAGCTATATCAAGGTCTACGAGTTTCCCAACGGCGGATCCGTTACCGTTGCCATGTTTCCGCTGATCCTCTTTGCTGTCCGGTGGGGCTTGAAGCCGGGATTACTGGCCTGCTTTACCTTTGGGACGCTCCAGCTCATTTTCGATGGGGCCTACGCCTGGGGATGGCAGTCCATGCTGTTGGATTACCTGGTGGCTTTCACGCCATTAGGATTGGCCGGGTTGTTCCGAAGGAAACGCTGGGGCATCTATGTAGGGACGGTTGTTGGCTGTTTCTGCCGGTTTGTGGTTCACTACATCAGTGGTGTGACCATCTACCGGATCCTGGTTCCCACTGAGGTACTGGGGATTTCCTTTACCAACCCACACCTGTACTCCCTGGTTTATAACGGCTCTTATATGCTGGCGAACACCATTTTGGCCCTGGTGATCTCCGCATTGCTGTACGTACCGCTGAAAAAATATATTTTGGCTCAGGATTTGGTGAAATAGAAGCTATCGAAAACGCTGCCATTCCGGCGGCGTTTTTCGCTGCGCGGGAGCGCTCCAGCGCCGGACAGGCCTGCGGAATAGGAATTAACAAAAATGTAACGCCTATTCCCCTTGACCCAGCCATAATTTAGGGGTATACTAGGATTTGAATCGCTATGCTGCATCATATCATTAGGAGGCCCTATATGGCTACCGTGCAAAAAGTGCATAAGTCCGCCGTCCCATATTATGGCGCGGCCGCCGTCTGGATCGCCTGGGCGGCGCTGCGGGACCTGTATAAGCCTGGCCACTTCGCCTTTGTGGCCATCCTCTCCCTGGGGGCGTTCCTGCTGCTGCGGGCGGTGTGCAAGGACGAGGTGGTGGAGACTGTCGTTCCCGATCCGCCTAAAGAGGAGGAAAAGCCCACCGGAAACCCTGCGCTGGACAAGATGGTCAGCGACGGCGGGAAGGCAATCAGCGAAATGAAGCGCCTGGACGAGGCTATTGAGGATGAAAAAATCTCCCAGGACATCCGCCGCCTGGAAACAGTCTGCCAGAAGATTTTTGACCAGGTAAAGGCGGACCCCGGCAAGCTGCCCCAAATCCGCCAGTTTATGGACTACTACCTGCCTACCACCCTGAAGCTGCTCAACGCATATGACCGGATGGATTCCACTGGCGTGGTGGGGGAGAACATCTCCGGCACCAAGGAAAAGGTGGAGGACATTTTAGGCACCATCGTTACCGCTTTCGAAAAGCAGTTGGACGGTCTCTTCGGCGCGGATGCGCTGGATATCTCCACCGACATTTCCGTGCTGGAGGCCATGCTGGCCCGGGAGGGGCTGGCGGGCGAGAAGATGGAAGCGCAAACCACTAAAAACGCGGACGGTACAGATTTGAAGCTGGAATTATGAGGAGGGTTTTATGATGAAAAAAGTGGGCGGATCAATTTTTGTATTTCTCGGATTCCTGGAAGGAATGGTCAGCGGCATATGCGGCTATCTGTCCAGAGAAGACGATGGGCCAGAGCTGCTGAATTGGATTATCAGCATGGGCTTTTTTGTCTGCTCCTTCCTGCACATCGACATCGGTATGCGGCGCATCCGGGAGGAACGGGCGGAGCGGAAGGCCGCGGAGGCCGGCGAAGACTGGTAAGTGAAACGGGCTTATAGGCCGGTACAAATGAAAGACCGTAAAACAAGGGAGGACAAACCAAGATGAGCGATATGGAGGGCATGATGCCCGAACTGACCCTGAACGCCGACGCGGCCAAGGTGGAAGCCCCCGCCCTGACCCTGTCGCTGGAACCCGAACCAGCGCCCGCCGCCGCCGAACCGGCCAAACCTGAGGTCAAGCCGGTGGTGGTTGATGACAGCATGCTCAATGAGGCGGAGAAGAAGATGGTGGATGAGTTTTCCAAGAAAATCGACATCTCCGACTCCCAATTGGTGCTGCAATACGGCGCAGCGGCCCAGAAAAGCGTGGCGTCCTTCTCTGAGAGCACCCTGAACAACGTGCGCAACAAGGATTTGGGCGAAATTGGCGACACCCTCACCAGCCTGACGGTGGAACTGAAGGGCCTGGGCCAGGAGGAGGAGGAAAAGGGGCTGTTCGGCTTTTTCAAAAAGGCCGGCAACAGGGTCGAGAGCATGAAGGTCCAGTACACCAAGGCGGAAGCCAATGTGGACAAAATCGCCCGGGATCTGGAACAGCACCAGCGGGTCCTGATGAAGGATATCGCCATGTTTGACCAGATGTATGAGCTGAACCTGAAATATTACAAAGAGCTGACTATGTACATCATCGCCGGGAAAAAGCGTCTGGCGGAGATTCAGTCCGGCCAGCTTGCGGAGCTGCGTCAGAAAGCGGAGCGCACCGGCGCCCAAGAGGACGCCCAGGCATATAATGACCTGTCCCAGATGTGCAACCGGTTTGAGAAGAAGCTCCATGACCTGGAACTGACCCGGATGGTGTCTATTCAGATGGGTCCTCAGACCCGGATGCTGCAAAATAACGACACGCTGATGGTAGAGAAGATACAGTCCTCCCTGGTCAATACCATCCCCCTGTGGAAGAGCCAAATGGTGCTGGCGCTGGGCCTGGAAAACAGCCGCAAGGCCACCGCCGCCCAGACCGCCGTTACCAACGCCACCAACGAACTGCTGCGGAAGAACGCGGAGATGCTGAAAATGGGTACGATCGCCACCGCCAAGGAAGCGGAACGGAGCATCATTGACATCGAAACCCTCCAGCATACCAACCAGCAATTAATTTCCACGCTGGACGAAGTGATTCAGATCCAGCGGGAGGGCGCGCAGAAGCGGAAGGAAGCGGAAGTAGAACTTGGCCGCATTGAAGGCGAGTTGAAGCAGAAGTTGATGGAGCTGCGCTCCTGACGTATTTTCAATGCCCGCCCGGGGCCGGGCAGGCAAGGAGACAATATGAAGCTATTGAAAAACCGGGCGTTTGCCGCCGTTGTGCTGATTGCGGCCATTGCCCTCTCCTCCCTCTACGGGCTGTCGAAAAAGCCGTCCATAGAAGTCCCGGACGGCACAGCGCCCCTGAACACCTCCATCAGCGCCGGGTACGTCAGCCCCTATGTGGTGGACGACGCCCGCGTCCTCTCCGCCAGCACGGAAAAAAGCATCTGCTTGTATGGGGCCAACTGGGACCAATGGATCAACGGCATCCTGAGCGTAGTCACCTTGAAAAACGTGGAGGGGGATATTCTGGACGCCGCCTGGGACTGGGCGGAGCGGCTGGAGCTTGGGGCAAACGACGCTATCTTTATCTTGGACGTAGGCGGAGCGGATTACTACCTTCTCCCCAGCGGGAATTTCGACCTCTGCCTGTCCGGCCAGCCGGACAGCTTCCTGGACGCCTGCCTATACGACGATGTGCAGGCGGGACGCTATGACGAAGCAATGCTGGCCCTGCTGGGCCAGCTCCATGTGTCCATCGCCGGGTCAGGCTACCAGGAGGACGGCTTTTTCTCCGGTGGCAGCGCAGGCATATTGGGCGTCTTTATGGCCGTTATACCTATTATCATTTTGCTGGCCGTGCTGATTGTCCTGTTCAACATAATTGACGGCATTCGTTATAGCAGTTGGTATGGCCGCTATGGCGCCATGCCGGCGCCGCCGGTGGTTTACCGCCCGATTTTCTGGTGGCACCGTCCCGGCAGCCGTTGGTACCGGAGACGGCGTATGCCGCCCCCGCCCCCTCCGCCGGGAGGCCCAGGCGGTTTCGGCAGGGGGCCGCGTCCCCCAATGGGCGGCTCCCGTCCCTCTTCCCCGCCGCGTGGTTTCGGAAGCGGCCGGGGCGGCGGACCGCGTCCGCCAATGGGAAGTCCCCGTCCGCCGGTGGGCGGCAGGCCAGGCGGCTCCCGTCCTTCTTCCCCGCCGCGCGGCTTTGGAAGCGGTCGGGGCGGCGGTTTCGGCGGAAGCACCCGCGGCGGCTTTGGAAGCGGCCGCAGTGGCGGCTTCGGCGGAAGTGGCCGCAGTGGTGGCTTCGGTGGAGGCGGCTCCCGCGGCGGCGGATTTGGCGGGGGACGGCGATAGTTCCCTGGTACAATTGAAACTGTATTTTTAAGCCAGAATCGGGGCTACGGCGCGGCTGGGAAGTGTCCCGGCGCAGCCTGCGGGACCTCCGCTTCCAAGCGGAGGTTCCGCCCCGTGGATGGCTTGCCATAAGCGGGTATGATGGAATTGGTAGACATGCGAGATTTAGGTTCTCGTGCTTCACCGCGTTGGGGTTCGAGTCCCCATACCCGCACCACGTCGGAGCGAAATCCGCTCCACTCCGTTTCAAGGCGGTCCCTTTTGGGGCCGCCTTAAAACTGCGTTCCGCTCCTTTGCTCCTCCTTTCCAACTCGAACCCGCTGCGCTGGGCTTCGAGTTGGGTTTGGGTGCATGATGATCGTCTGGATCTTTTTTATCAATGCAAACAGCGGTTGGCTGCTGCAATGGCGGGATGGCGCAAAGTGGATGATTGCACCTTTGTCTTTTCATTTTGGGGATGCTTGCCGCATATATTTTATCCGCTTATAAGGCCCTGTCTCTTAACTTTTCCTGTGGCGCTGCCCAATATGTATTGTACTCCTGCAAGTATTTCACAGGGGATTTCTTTTTTACCCTTGCACTTTTCTAATAACTATAGTAAAATGAAAGAGCCAACCGCGCCTAAATGCAATGGCGCACCTGCCGCATATGCGCCGCCTGCGGGCGGATGAGATAGAAGGAGGATTCTTCATGTATCTGATTACAGGCGGTGTGGGTTTTCTGGCCTGCATTATTTTTATTATTCTTATTATTGCCGCCGCTATGCGGGGGAAGCCCTGCGTGGTGCCTCTGGTGGCTTTCGTTCTGGCGCTGGCCCTTTTCTTGGGCAGCGGCTTCCTTTACTCCCGGACTGACCCGGAGGTGGGGGGCGTAAAATTTTTGGAATTTATTACCAAAGATAAGACCGTTCCGCCTAATCTGGTGGGAGAGTGGAAGGAAGTCGTGGACAGTAAGGCGGATTCCTACCACGGCATTTATATTTTTGACGATGTGATTGAAATTTACTGGGTATCTGACGGTGGAAAATCCAGGACGCTTTACTGGGCCGGTACATATGAACCGCCTGTGGACGGCCAGGAGCCGTATACCTGGGAATCCCATAACGACACCCGCCGCACCTCCGCCGCCCTGCTGGCGTCCGGAGACAGCGTGAAGGAGTTCACCTATAAGAACGGGAAGCTTACTTACTCCGCCAGCGTCCTGGGCGTGACCACTAAGATCGAGGCGGAAAAGCTGTCCTGGGGCTATATGGACCCTGTGAACCCTCCGGTGGATACGGAAGAGCCACCCGCCCCCGCGCCTGAGGACGAAGCCCCGGTGGAAAATGTCTCCGGCGATTTGGGCAGCTACCATGTGGAAATCAAGGGCGCGGCCCCGGCTGTGGACTATGAGGGGCGTCCCGCTATTGTCGTGACCTGCGCCTGGACCAACAACAGCGGCGACACGCTCAGCGCGGCCACCGCCCTGAAGGGCAAGGCCTTCCAGAATGGCGTGGAACTGGATGCCGCCATGATTATTGACGCGGAGGTCTACGACCAGGAGATGAGTCTGCGGGCCGTGCGCCCGGGAACCTCTATTGATGTGCAGTTCGCCTATGTGATGACCAGCGATACGGCCTTGGTGGAGTTGGAGTTATCCTCATTGCGCGGCGATTCCAGCGAAGTGGTATCCACTACCTTTGACCCCGCCGCCATTGCGCCGGCAGAGTGACCCTTTGCCCCGGAACGGGGCGGCATAGCGGGAAATGGGAGCGCAGCCTTTGGGCTGCGCTCTTTATTTACAATTTGTTCAAATTGGAATGCGCAAATCATATTGACAGGAGAATGTAATAGTGATAAACTGCCTTTAGCACTCAAGGCAAGGGAGTGCTAAAGGAGTGACGATCATGGAATTGACCGCCCGCAAGAAGCAAATACTGAAGGTGGTCACCGAGCGGTATATTGACGCCGCTGAACCGGTTGGCTCCAAGTATATCGCCCAGGCCATGGGCGGCGCGGTCAGTTCCGCTACCATCCGCAATGAATTGGCGGATCTGGTGGAGCTTGGCTACTTGGAGCAGCCCCACACTTCGGCGGGGCGGGTGCCTTCTCCGAAGGGCTACCGGCTGTATGTCAATGAGCTGATGGAACAACGCGCCGTGTCCGACCAGGAAGCCAGCCAGATCAACGCCGCCCTGGGCGGCAGGATGCGGGGCCTGGACAGCGTCATTGCCCAGGCGGGCCAGATGGTATCTTCCATCGTCAGCTACCCCGCTTACGCGGTGGCGGCGGGGAAGGGCGCCGTTACCGTGCGGCGCTTCGACCTGCTGCCGGTGGACGCCAACAGCTTTATCGCCGTGGTGATGACTGCCGACAGCCGGGTAAAAAGCCAAATTCTGCGCACCGAACTTCCCGTAGACGCGGAACAGCTTACCGCCCTGGCAAACCTGCTGAACACCCATTTCACCGGCGTAGGACCCGAGGAGACCGGGGAGAAGCTGATGGGCCTGACCGCCCAGCTTCCGCCGGAACTGTTCATGCCACTGTCCCTGACCATCGAGTACACCCGTGAGGTGATGGACCAGAGCGCGAAAAACCAGGTCTTTACCACCGGGCAGACCCAATTGCTGCTCCAACCTGAGTTTCAGGACCCCGCACGGGCTAACGAACTGATGAGCCTGCTGACGGACAAGAAGGCGGATCTGCCGGTGCTGGACGAGAACACGCCCATGCAGATATTGATCGGCCCGGAGAACGTCAACGAAGCGCTCAAGGACGCCAGCGTGGTGGTGGCCAGCTACGACATTGGCGAGAACATGCGGGGCCTGATCGGCGTAGTCGGACCCACCCGGATGGATTACGCCGCCGTAGCTGCGCGATTGAGCTACTTTGCCGAGAGTTTAACGAAAATGTTTGGGAAAAATAATCAGTTACCCCCGAAGGAGGACAATATATCGTGAGTAAAAAAGAAAAAGCCGCGCCCCTGGACGAGGAAAAGGCGCAGCAGGCGGCTCCCGCCGGAGAGGCCGCCCCGGAAGCCCCGCAGGGGCAGGAAGAGTCCTTCACCCTCACCAAGGAGCAAATGGAAAAGATGGAGGGGCTTGCGGAACAGCTTGCGGCGCAGAATGACAAGTATCTCCGCTTGGCGGCGGAATACGATAACTACCGCAAGCGCACCGCCAAGGAAAAGGAATCCATTTACCAGGACGCCAAGACCGACACCATCTCCAAATTCCTGGAGGTTTACGACAACCTGGAGCGGGCCGCATCCCAGCCGGGAGACGAGGAAAATCCCCACAAAAAGGGTATGGAGATGATCTTCCACCAGCTTGTGGCTGTGCTGGAAAAGATGGGTGTCACCATTGTGGATCCCATTGGGGAAGCCTTTGACCCGGAGCGGCACAGCGCGGTGATGCACATTGAAAGCGAGGACTTGGGAGAGAATATTGTCAGCCAGGTGTTCCAGAAAGGCTTCCTGCTGGGGGATAAAGTCATCCGCTTCGCTGCGGTGCAGGTGGCGAATTAAATTCCGTTAATAAAAATTTTTCTATATATTTAGGAGGACAAACACTATGTCTAAAGTAATCGGTATCGATTTAGGTACGACCAACTCCTGCGTGGCCGTTATGGAAGGCGGCGAAGCCGTTGTCATCGCTAACGCCGAGGGCAACCGTACCACCCCGTCGGTGGTGGCTTTCTCCAAAACCGGCGAGCGCATGGTGGGCCAGGTTGCCAAACGCCAGGCTATCACCAACCCCGACCGCACCATCTCCTCCATCAAGCGGGAAATGGGCAGCGATTACCGCGTCAATATTGATGGCAAAAGCTCCACCCCTCAGGAAATCTCCGCTATGATCCTGCAAAAGCTGAAGGCGGACGCCGAGGGCTATCTGGGCCACACCGTCACGGAGGCGGTCATTACCGTCCCCGCCTACTTCACCGACTCCCAGCGCCAGGCCACCAAGGACGCCGGTAAGATTGCCGGCCTGGAGGTCAAGCGCATTATCAACGAGCCTACCGCAGCGGCCCTGGCCTATGGCCTGGACAAGGAAGTGGATCAGAAGATCATGGTTTACGACCTGGGCGGCGGCACCTTCGATGTGTCCGTATTGGAGATTGGCGACGGCATTATCGAAGTCCTGGCTACCGCCGGCAACAACCGCCTGGGCGGCGACGACTTTGACGAGTGCGTCATGAAATACCTGGTGGCCGAGTTCAAGAAGGCCGAAGGCATTGACCTCTCCGGCGACAAGGTGGCCATGCAGCGGCTTAAGGAGGCCGCCGAGAAGGCCAAAATCGAACTGTCCGGCGTCACCACCTCCAATATCAACCTGCCCTATATCACCGCCGACGCCACCGGTCCCAAGCACCTGGACGTGACCCTCACCCGGGCGAAGTTCAACGAGCTGACCGCCCATCTGGTGGAAGCCACCATGGGTCCCGTGCGGCAGGCCATGAGCGACGCGGGCCTCTCCGGCAGCGATATTGCCAAGGTCCTGCTGGTGGGCGGCTCCAGCCGTATTCCCGCCGTGCAGGAAGCGGTGAAAAAGATCACCGGCAAGGACGGTTTCAAGGGCATCAACCCCGATGAGTGCGTCGCCATGGGCGCGGCCATCCAGGCGGGCGTCCTCACCGGCGATGTGGAAGGCCTGCTGCTGCTGGACGTGACCCCCCTGTCCCTGGGCATCGAGACCATGGGTGGCGTATGCACCCGTCTCATTGAGCGCAACACCACCATTCCTGTGCGCAAGAGCCAGATTTTCTCCACCGCCGCCGACAATCAGACTTCCGTGGAAGTCAACGTCCTCCAGGGCGAGCGGGAGATGGCCGCGGCCAACAAGAGCCTGGGCCACTTCCACCTGGACGGCATCGCCCCGGCCCGGAGAGGCGTCCCCCAGATCGAAGTCACCTTTGACATTGACGCCAACGGCATTGTCAACGTCTCCGCCAAGGACCTGGGTACCGGCAAGGAACAGCACATCACCATCACCTCTTCCACCAACATGAGCAAGGACGACATTGAAAAGGCCGTCAAGGAAGCGGAGCAGTATGCCGCCGAGGATGCCCGGATCAAGGAGTCCGTGGAGGTCCGCAACAGTGCCGACCAGATGGTCTATCAGGCGGAAAAGACCCTGGGTGAAATGGGCGACAAGATTCCCGAGGGCGACAAGGCCGGCGTCCAGAGCGCCATCGACAAGCTGAAGGAGACCCTGAAGGGCGAGGACACCGCCGCCATCAAGGCCGATACGGAAGCCCTCCAACAGGCCTTCTTCGCCGTCAGCGAGAAGCTCTACCAGCAGGCGGGCGGTCCCCAGGCAGGCCCTGGGCCGGACATGGGCGGCCAGCCCGGCGGCCAGGACGGCCAGCAGTTCTACGATGCGGATTACAAGGTCGTGGAAGAGGACGGCGAGAACAAATAAGAACTGGCATGCCCAGCAGTCTGCCAAACCCTGCCAAAATCCTTTCCCAGGCGCAATTTGCAATTCCTGGCCTGGCGGACTGCCGGGGCATGTTTGAGAAATATTAAAACGGCCAAACCTCTTGAAAGGAAGGGCGCCCATATGTTTATGGATATTTGGGGCAAAAAAATCTGGTATGAAATATATGGCGCAGAATATGACGATACGCTGCTGTACCTTCATGGCGGCCCGGGCGCAAGCTGTCTGGATTTCGTGAACCAGGCAAGGGCGTTAGGCGAGAAAATGAAGGTGGTCATATTCGACCAGCTGGGGGTTCTGCGCTCCGAAGCTATTGCCGAAAAGGAAAGCTACAGCATGGAATATCAGATCGAAATGATTGAGGAAATGCGGAAGCTTCTGGGCATAGAAAAATGGAGCATCCTTGGCCATTCTTATGGCGGTATGCTTGCCGTTTTGTACGCACACGCCTATCCAAAGTCCATCCATAAGATGATCCTGGAATGCCCTTCCATGTGGTTTGAGGACTCTGCAAAGTCAACCGTTGAATATTTAAGCGGGCACATCAATAGCCTGCACAACCAAGAGGCAGTCGGGCTGTGTGAAAAAATTAAATTGGCAGACTATCCAGATAAGGCGGAAGTGGTGTGGGATTTATCAGCCCTGCTCGGCTATGTCACGGATATGGAACTGCGGTTTTATCTACATGGCATTTCCTTTGAAGAATACCACATGTGTATGGACACCTCTGATATTACAGATGAAATGTGGTCAAAGGGAGAGCGGCATTTGACAAAATTGCTGGAAAAACCACCGGCGCCAGACGGCTCTTTGCCCCAAAAGGCGCGGATGACCGATAATCTTTTGCCGGTCATCCCAGAGATTGCTGCCCCGATGTTGCTGGTGAACGGAAAGTATGATCCTGCATGTACAAAGAACCAAATAGAGTATATTATGAATCATGCGCAAAATGTGCAGCAGGCGGTTTTTGAAAACAGCGGGCATTTTCCAAGAATTGAAGAAGCAAAAAAATACACGGATACTATTTGGAACTTCCTTGGCTATGCGTAAGGTCGTTCAGCCAATGGGACGGGGAAAGCTCCCCGCCCCATTTGGAGTGTTTTGTGACAGATTGGATGTGAGAGAGCATGGCAGATCAGAAACGAGATTATTACGAAGTCCTGGGCGTGTCCAAGACCGCTGCGGACGCAGATATCAAAAAAGCCTACCGCAAGCTGGCCAAGGAGAACCATCCCGACCTGCACCCCGGCGATAAGGCCGCCGAAGCCCGGTTCAAGGAGGTCAACGAGGCCTACGAAATCCTCAGCAACAGCGATAAACGCTCCCGGTACGACCAGTTCGGCTTCGCCGGCGTAGACCCCAACTATGCCGCCCAGAACGGCGGCTATGGCGGCGGGTTCGACGGTGGTTTCGATTTTGGGGATTTAGGGGACATCTTCGGCAGCTTTTTCGGGGGAGGCTTCGGCGGCGGGTCCAGAACCCGCAACGGACCCCAGCGGGGCGAGAGCCTGCGCATGGGGCTGACGGTTACATTTGAAGAGGCCGCCTTTGGCTGTGAGAAAGAGGTTACCCTGGAGCGGGTGGAGCAGTGCGAGACCTGCAAGGGCGCCGGCGCAGCCCCCGGCACCAGCCCTGAGACCTGCACCAACTGCGGCGGCTCCGGTACGGTCCAGCAGCGGCGGCAGACACCTATGGGCGTATTTGCCACCACCGGGCCATGCCCCCGCTGCGGCGGCAAGGGGAAAATCATCAGCAATCCCTGCAAGGCCTGCGGCGGCTCCGGCCAGACCAGGAAGAAAAAGACCGTCAAGGTCTCCATCCCCGCTGGCATCGACGACCGGCAGATTATCTCCCTGCGGGGCCAGGGCAACGCAGGGAAAAACGGCGGGCCTGCGGGGGATTTGCAGATTGTCATTACCGTCCAGCCCCACCAGCTTTTCCGCCGGGACGGGTCCGACGTGTACTGCGATGCGCCCATCACCTTTACCCAGGCGGTGCTGGGCGGCGAGATGGAGATTCCCACTATTGACGGCAAGGTCTCCTATACCCTGCCCGAGGGAACCCAGACCGGTAGCACCTTCCGCCTGAAGGGGAAGGGCATCCCCAACGTCAACGGCCGGGGCCGGGGCGACCAGTTCGTCACGGTACACATCGAAACCCCCCGGGGTCTCAACCGGGAGCAGAAGGAAGCCCTCCGCAAGTTTAGCGAGACCTTGAAAGAGCAGAACTACAAGGAGCGTAAAAGCTGGTTTGACCGCTTTAAGAATTGACGAAAAACAGGGGGAGGAATCATCATGAAAATTGCCATTGCGTCCGACCACGGCGGCTATGCGCTGAAACAGGATTTGTCTCAGTGGCTTGCAAAAGAGGGCCATGAGGTGGAGGATTTTGGGTGCCGCGGCCCAGAGAGCTGCGACTACGCGGATTTTTGCGAACCCGCCGCCCGTGCGGTGGCGGAGGGGAAATGCGAGCGGGGCATTGTCATCTGTACCACCGGCATCGGCGCGTCCATTACCGCCAACAAGGTCAAGGGCGTCCGCTGCGCCCTGTGCAGCGAGCCGTGGAGCGCGGAAATGACCCGGCGGCACAATGACGCCAACGTCCTGGGCCTAGGGGCTGGAGTGGTAGGCCCGCTGATGGCGCGGCAGATTGTAACGGCGTTTTTGACCTTCGCATTTGAAGGCGGCCGCCATCAGCGGCGCATCGACAAGATCACGGCGGCGGAAAACCGCTGACCGCCTTTCCGTCATAGGACAAGGCAGGAACCGATACAATACCATAAGGGACCTGCGAAAACCGCAGCCGGACACTCCCGGCTGCGGTTGCTATTTGAAGAAAAAGGAGATGGGCGGGTGAAAAGAGGATATGCCTTTGGGTTCCTGCTGCTGGCGGCGGTGCTGGCCGCCTGCGGCGGCAGGGCGGCGGGTACGGTGAATCTGGACGGCTCCAGCGCCATGGGCGAGACGGTTTCCGTATTGCGGGAAGCGTTTACGGAAAAACGGCCCGGCATCCGGGTCAACTGCTCCGGTTCCGGCTCCGGGGCGGGAATCGAGGGGGCGTTGTCCGGGGTTTGTGACATCGGCCTGTCCAGCCGCGCCTTGACAGCAGAGGAAATTGCCCGGGGAGCGGAAGGCCATCTGTTGGCCTGGGATGAAATCGTGGTTGCCGTCCACCCGGACAATCCTGTGCAGACGATGTCCGCCGGAACCCTGGTGGACATATTTACTGGAAGGCTCCGCCGGTGGAGCGGGCTTGGCGGGGAGGACCGGCCCATCGCCGTCTATGGCCGGGAGGCAGGCTCCGGTACGCGGGACGCTTTTGAAGGAACCTTGGGAATCGCCGGCCAGTGCGCCTATACCAACGAATACGGCTCCACCGGCGACGTGCTGGGCAATGTGGCGGGCAACCCCAACGCCATCGGCTATGTTTCCAGGAGCGCAGTGGATGAGACCGTGGCGGTTGTTCCGCTGGACTGCCTGCTGCGCAGGCCCTTCCTCCTGGTCACCTGCCGGGACAATCCCCTCAGCGAAGCCGCCGCCGCTTTTCTGGAATTTGCCACAGGCGAAGAGGGGGCAAAGTACCTCCCCCTGTCCGGCGTCGCGCCGGCGTGGGAGGGGAGACCATGAGCCGGGCGGGTGAGCGGGCGGCGCAGGCGGTGCTTTTCCTCTGCGCCCTGGCGGCGGTGGCGCTGCTGCTGCTGTTAACGGCGTTTTTCCTGTCCTCCGGCCTGCCTGCCATCCGGGAAATAGGCTGGAAGGAATTCCTGCTGGGCCGGGTGTGGGATTCGGCGGACCGGGCCGCCCCCCAATTCGGCATCCTGCCGCTGCTGCTGGCTTCCATTTATGGCGCGGCGGGGGCGGCGGCGCTGGCAGTACCGCTGGGGCTGCTGACCGCCCTGTTTTTGGCAAGGGCGGCGCCGAAAGGCGTAGCGGCGTGTGTGCGGCAGTTAGTGCGGCTGCTGGCGGGGGTGCCGTCGGTGGTCTGTGGATTGGTGGGCATGACAGTGCTGGTCCCTTTTCTGCGGGAATGGCTGGATCTCCCGGCGGGGGACAGCCTGCTGGCGGCGGTGCTGGTGCTGGCGGTCATGATCCTGCCGCCGGTGGTAGAGCTGGCGGAGGACGCCCTGGCGGCGGTGCCTGCGGCGTATGAGGAAGCCAGCTTCGCCTTGGGGGCAACGGAGACGGAGACCTGGTTTCAAGTCACCCTGCCCGCCGCCGGAAGCGGTGTTTTGGCGGCGGTGGCGCTGGGTATTGGCCGCGCCGTTGGGGAGGCGATGGCCGTCCTGATGGTGGCAGGCAACGTGGCTAACATGCCCACCCTGCTGGGAAGCGTCCGGCTTCTGACCACCGGCATCGCCATGGAGTTTGGCTATGCCGCCGCCGGGAGCCTGCGGCAGCGGGCGCTGCTGTCCATCGGCCTGGTGCTGTTTGTGCTGGTGGTTCTCATGAACGCCCTGCCCCACCTGGCCCGCCGGAAAGGGGGGCGGCCATGAACCCCAGGCATATCCGTGACTTCGCCGCCAAGGCCCTGCTGTGGCTCAGCGCGGGCGCGGTGTCGGCGCTTCTGCTGGCCCTGGCGGGGTATGCCGGTTTCCGGGGTGCGCCGGAACTGAGCTGGCGGTTTCTGACAGGACAGGAGAGTATCCTGGGGGGGACGGCGGGCATTCTGCCCAGCGTTGTCAATACCTTGGTGGTAATCGCCGTGTCCCTGGCGGTGGTGCTGCCTGTGGGCGTGGGCGCGGCGGTCTATCTGACGGAATACGCCCGGAACCGCCTGTTTGTGGAGGGCGCAGCCTTTGCCGCCGGGGTCCTCTCCGGCGTTCCATCCATTCTCTACGCCATGATTGGCGCGCTGGTGTTCTGTGACAAGCTGGGCCTGCAAAAGACGCTGCTGGCAGGGTCTTTGACCTTATCCATCATGACCCTACCTACCGTACTGCGCACCACCCAGGAGAGCCTGAAGGCCGCGCCGCTCTCCTACCGGGAGGGCGCTTTGGGCCTGGGCGCCGGCAAGTGGCCCATGATCCGTACGCTTATCCTCCCTGCATCGGTAGACGGCATCGTCACCGGTTGCATTTTAGCGGCGGGCCGGGTGGTGGGGGAAACCGCCGTGCTGATGTATACCGCCGGGCTTTCCATGGTAATGCAGGATTTCTCCAGCCTACAAAGCGCCCTGGACGCCTCCGGCGCAACCCTGTCAACGGCGCTGTACGTCTACGCCAAGGAGCGGGCGGATTTCGGCGCGGCCTTTGCCGTGGCGACCGTGCTGCTGTTTCTCACCGCCGCAATCAATTCCCTCGCGGCGGCGGTCGGAAGGAGGGTGCGGCGTGTCTGAGCAAATTATTCTCTCAGCCCGGGGCCTGGATTTTTATTACGGCCCGGCTCAAGCCCTGCGGAGCATCCACCTGGACATTCCGGCAAAAAAAGTGACGGCCCTGATCGGGCCGTCCGGGTGCGGAAAATCCACCTTTCTGCGGTGCCTGAACCGGATGAATGACCTCATCCCCGGAGCCAGGGCAGAAGGCTCCCTGACCTTCCACGGGGAGGAAATCTATCAAAAAGGGCGGGATGTGGCGGCGCTGCGCCGCCGGATTGGGATGGTGTTTCAAAAGCCCAATCTCTTCCCCATGTCCATCTATGACAACGTAGCTTACGGTCCCCGTCTCCACGGCATCCGGAGCCGCAGCGCCCTGGACGAGACGGTGGAGCGGTCCCTTCGGGCCGCCGCCATCTGGGAGGAGGTGGCCAACCGGCTCAAGCGTCCCGCCCTGGGCCTTTCCGGCGGGCAGCAGCAGCGGCTGTGCATCGCCCGGGCCTTGGCGGTGGAGCCGGAGGTGCTGCTGATGGACGAAGCCACCAGCGCCCTGGACCCCATCTCCACCGGGCGGATCGAGACGCTGCTGGGAACGCTGAAGGACCGCTACACAATCGTCCTGGTGACCCACAATATGCGGCAGGCGGCGCGGGTCAGCAGCCGGACAGCCTTTTTCCTGAACGGCGAGGTGGTGGAGCGCGGCCCTACGGAACGCCTTTTCTCCATGCCCAGAGACCGGCGGACAGAAGCGTATCTCACAGGCTGCCTTGGGTAGGCTCCCCGCCTTTCGCCCGGCAGGCGGCGGCGATGAACTCCCGGAACAGCGGGTGGGCGCGGTTGGGACGGCTTTTCAGCTCCGGATGGAACTGGACGCCCACAAACCAGGGATGATCCGGCAGTTCCACGATTTCCACCAGCCGCCCGTCCGGGGACAGGCCGGACAGCCGCAGCCCCGCGTCCGCCAAGGCCTGGCGGTAGGCGTTGTTGAACTCGTAACGGTGGCGGTGCCGCTCGTCAATGTGCTCTGCCCCATAGGCTGCGGCGGCCCTGCTCCCCGCCGTCAGGACGCAGGGATAGCTGCCCAGCCGCATGGTGCCGCCTTTCTCCGTGACCCCGGCCTGGTCCGGCATCAGATCAATAACCGGATAGGGGGTGCGGGGGTCCAGTTCACTGGAATGCGCCCCGGCCAGCCCCGCGTGGCGGGCCAGTTCCACCACAGCCATCTGCATCCCCAGACAGATGCCCAGGAAGGGGATTTTGCTTTCCCTGGCATACCGGATGGCGCTGATTTTCCCTTCTACGCCCCGGCTTCCGAAGCCGCCGGGAACCAAAACCCCGGCGCAGCCGGAGAGGAGCCTGGCGGCGTTTTCGTCCGTTGCCGTCTCGCTGTCAACCCAGCGGATGTCCACCTTCACGCCATTGGCAATGCCGCCGTGGGTCAGGGCTTCCACGACGGAGAGGTACGCGTCGTGCAGGGCCACATATTTGCCCACCAGGGCGATTTCCACCGTTCCGGAGGGATGCTTCGCCCGATGAACCATGGTGGCCCATTCGGTCAGATCCGGCATGTGGCAGATCAGCCCCAGCCGCCGGACCACCACGTCCGCCAGCCCCTCCCGCTCCAGCATCAGCGGCACCTCGTACAGTAGGCCAGCGGTCAGGTTGGGAATGGCGTTTTCCACAGGAATGTTGCAGAAAAGGGATATTTTTTCCAGAATCTCCTGGGGAACCGCCGTATCGGAGCGGCACATGATGACGTCCGGCTGTATCCCCAGGCTCAGCAGTTCCTTGGCGGAATGCTGGGTGGGCTTACTTTTCAGTTCCCCGGTGCCGGGGATGGAGACAATCAGGGAGACATGGATAAACATGACGTTATGCCGCCCCCGCTCCGCCGCCACCTGCCGGATGGATTCCAGGAAGGGCTGGCTCTCGATGTCCCCCACCGTACCGCCGATCTCCACAATAGCCACGTCCGTGTCCGGTGTGTCGAGCTGGTAGATGCGGCGTTTGATCTCTCCGGTGATGTGGGGGATGATCTGCACCGTGCCGCCCAGGTAGTCCCCCCGGCGTTCCCGGTTGAGGACGTCCCAGTACACCTTGCCGGAGGACACGGAAGAGTTCACGTCCAGATTTTCGTCGATGAACCGCTCATAGTGGCCCAGGTCCAGGTCCGTTTCCGCACCGTCGTCGGTGACGAAGACCTCGCCGTGTTGGTAGGGGTTCATGGTGCCGGGGTCTACGTTAAGGTAGGGGTCCAGCTTTTGAACCTTCACCCGCAGGCCCCGCTGCTTCAGCAGCCGGCCCAGGGATGCGGCGGTAATGCCCTTGCCTAAGCCGGACACCACGCCGCCGGTGACAAAAATATATTTGACAGGCATGTTTTTCCCTCCGTTCGCCGCCGGAGGCATGCTCCGGAAGCAAAAATTAAGTATGTATCATAACCCCGCCGGCAGGAATTGTCAAGCCTGGCGCGGGCTGGTTCCAAAAATTTTTTTAATTCTCCCGTCTCTTTTTGGGCGCGAAGAAACGCCGCGAGCTATTGGCGCTCGCGGCGTTAGGTCATACCTGCAAGAATTTCCGGATAGCGCTCAGACTGCCGCCTACGCCGATGAGCATACCCGCTCCGGCGAAGATGGCCGCTACATAGGTCCACATGCTTTCAAAGGACACCATGGTAATCAGATTGATCGTATCGTTAGCCGCTACGGACCGGGCTACCGCTTCGTACAGGCCCCATTGGAGGAAGAAGCCAATCACCGCCGAGAACAGCCCCAGCAGAAAGCCCTCATACACAAAGGGCCAGCGGATGAAGCCGTTCGTCGCGCCCACCATCTTCATGATGGCAATTTCGTCCCGGCGGTCGAAGGTGGTCAGCTTGATCGTGTTGGCAATGATAAACACGGACACCACGAACAGCACCGCAATCAAAACCACGCACACGATGCTCGCCACGTTGCGGATCGTGATAAAGCCCGCCGCTTCGTCCTCATAGGCGCTGACGTTGCCCCTGCCAATGCCGGGAACGGCCTCCAATGCTTCCTTTGTCTGGCGCATAAAGCCGATGTCCTTCAGATCAATCGCGTAGCGGTGGCGGAAATTGTCGTCGGGCAAGCCCTGGAACAGCTCGTCATCCTCATACTTGTCCCGGAAAGCCGCCGCCGCATCCTCATTGGATATAAAGGTCGCGCCAGATACGTTTTCGATCGCCAGGATGTCCCCCTTTAAGGCCTGGGCTTCCTCATCCGACAGGGATTTATCCACAAAGGCCAACATCTGGTTTTGGGACTCCATATCCACCAGCATGGCATTGGCATTTATTGCCACCAGGGTGAAGGTCCCCATAATCAACAGGCATGCCACGGTGATGCCTACGGCGGCGAAGGACATGAAGCCGTGGCTGAACATGTTCACCGCGCCCTCTTTCATAAAGTAGAAAAAATTGTGGCTGTTATTCACATCTGCTTCCTCCCGTAGTACCCATGGCCGTCGCTGACCACACGGCCCCGTTCCAGCATGACCACCCGCTTGTCAAAGCGGTTGACTAAATCCTTTTCGTGCGTCACCACCAGCACGGTGGTGCCTAATGCGTTGATGCGCTCCAACAGGCGCATGATTTCCAGGGACCGGGCCGGGTCCAGGTTGCCGGTCGGCTCGTCGGCGATGATGGTGTTGGGGTTGTTGAGCAGGGCGCGGGCGATGGCGACGCGCTGCTGTTCGCCGCCGGACAGCTCCGAGGGCAGGCGGCGGCCCTTGTTTTCCAGGCCCACCAGGTTCAGACAGTAGGGAATCCGTTTCCGAATTTCCTTTGGCCCCGCGCCTACGGCCCGCATGGCGAACACCATATTATCATATACAGATTTATGCTCAATCAGCCGGAAATCCTGAAAAATAACGCCGACGGTCCGGCGCAGGTGCGGCACCTGCCATTCCTTGATATTCCGCAGGGAAAAGCCGTTCACCATAACCCGGCCCTCCGTGGGTTCTATCTCCCCAATGAGCAGCTTTATTACCGTAGATTTTCCACTGCCGGACGGACCCACCATAAAGACAAACTCCCCGTCCTGGATTTCCATGGACAGGCCGTTCAAGGCATGGGTGCCGTTGGGATATTCCTTTACTACATCTGTCAAACGTATCATTCTGTTTTGCGTACCCTTTCCCGATATCCTTCGCTTCTTCTGCAAATGGACACAATTCTACATTTATCTATAATACACGGCAAAGTTTTCTTCGTCAAGGGAAGATATTTTATTTTTCTACATTTCCCCGCCGCCGCAAAACGGCGGCAGCGGGCGTTTTCCCCTGTTTACCGTCTTTTCCCCCTGCTGGGGTCCCGGCCACACCGGGCGGCGCGTTTGTGCAGCGGCCAGGGGAATGAAAAAAGTGATAAATTTGTCTCTTCCCCTCTTGACACCTGGCGCGGAAAGTGATATATTTGTCTTGTCAAGAGATAAATATATCACTTCAATATCTTTAGGAGGAATTGACCATGGATACAGAAATGAAACCGGCTTCCAAATTTCCCCTGTGGCTGAAACGGGCGGCGGGCGGCGCGGCCTGCGCGGCGCTGACCGGGGCGGCAGTATGGTACGACCTGACGTACAACGGGGGAAGGCTCGTCTACCCGATGCATTCTTATGCCTTCCGAACCACGGATATTCCTATGCTGGCGGCGGTTGCGCTGGAC
Source organism: uncultured Clostridia bacterium (assembly GCA_947649615.1). Classification (GTDB taxonomy): domain Bacteria; phylum Bacillota; class Clostridia; order Oscillospirales; family Oscillospiraceae; genus Pelethomonas. The sequence continues at coordinate 52,088 of CANSSG010000020.1, forward strand.
GTCCTGTATGTGCTGTACCTGGCGTACCTGATAGTCCGGTGGAGCAGGGCGCAGAAGGAGCATGTAATAAAAACAGGCCGCACCCGGCGGCTAAGCCCGAAATTAGGCTTTTTGGGATTTTGCGGGTTCCTGGGATTTGCCGGGTTTTGGATCTACGGGGCTTTGGGCGACCTGTCAGGCTTTATATTTTTCGCTTTCTTTGGATTCTTTGGGTTTTTCTTTGAAGGAAAGATGTCCAACACCCTGATGGACGAGCGGTTCAAGGAAAACGCCGCCAAGGCGGAGCGGAAGGCGATGCGGACCGGCTTCGGCATTATTTTCGTCCTGCTGCTCTTTGCAGGGCAGGCCGGAAGGCTCACAGTGGAACTGGTTGCCCCCATCCTGGTTGCCGGCATCGCGCTGGCGGTGGCGCTGACCTTATTCCTCTCAGAGTACCTGCTCTACCGCTACGACCACGACGATGCCGCAGCCTTGGAGGAGGAGTAATGGACGGCTTTACCTGCAACCTGAAAACCTACCGGGTGCGCAAGGGCATGACCCAGGGGGAACTGGCGGATATCGTGGGCGTGAGACGGGAAACCATCATGCGCCTGGAAAAAGCGCAGTATAATCCCTCGCTGAAGCTGGCGGTAGACATCTCCCGGGCGGTGGAAGCGCCAATCGAGGAAATCTTTGTGTTTGATTAGGGAAAAAAGACGGCAGGGCCGGGAAGCCTTGCCGTCTTTTTTTAATAAGGCATAAAGATGATGTCCATATCTACTTTGCCGTCAATACCCGGTATGCTGCCGCTGTCGGTGTACTGCCATATCCGATAGTCGTAGTACATATCCGGCTGGTTCTTGCTGGTGTACTGCGCAAACCATTTGTCGTAGGGCGTCAGCCGGTCAAGCTGATAGTGGGTATAGCCCACCGGGAGGTTGTAATAAATCATCGGATGGTAGCCCGCCAAAGCCACCGTCTCGCAGAAGGTGATGGCGCAGTCCGTCAGAGTGGTGTTGTCCAGCCCCTTCGTCCGCGCGCCGGCGGCGCTGACCGTTTCCCAGTCGTAAACCACCGGGTAGTCCAGCGGAATGCCGCCCAAGGCGTTGAGAACAAATTGGGCTTCCTCCGCCGCTTCCTCGGTAGTGATGGCCTGGGAGAAGAAATAAACGCCAACCTTAATGCCCACGCTCATGGCGCCCAGCAGGTTTTGCTGAAAATAGGGGTCCAGGTTCATCGTCCCTTCCGAGCCGTAGCCACGGTAGCCCAGGCGGATCATCGCGAACTCTACGCCCGCGCCCGCCACCTTCTGCCAATCAATCTCCTTCTGATGGGAGGATACGTCGATACCGATGGCGGTGGTAAAGGCGGGGTCGTTATAGTACATCCAGCTTCCGCTGCGGACGAACAGGTCCTTGTTATACGGGCAGACCGGAACCAACGGCAGGACGGGGTATAGTTTGTTGCCATAGGAGATGTAGCCCGACACAGACGGGTCGTTGGCCGGGGCGTAGTTCCGGACCCGTGATACGATGGCGCTCATTTCCGCCCGCGTGATGCTGCTGGCGGGGTTGTAGAACCGCTGGCTGCCATTGGTGTCGCCGGTGATAATGCCCGCTTCATAGAGGGCCAGGGCGTAGCCGTCGTCCACATCCACAAAGGGCGACACGCCGGATGCCGGGGGCAGCCCCATGGCGATAGCCGCAATGCGGGCAATGGACAGGCGGTCAATGGGCAAATCCAGATTGCCCAATTCCCCGGGGACCACACAGCCCAGGGACTCCGCCAAGGCCAGATAGCTGCCCGCCCAATGCCCGCTGGGGGCGTTGCCCGGGTCGGTCTGCGTGGCGGCCACCAGGAGCAGCTTCAATGCTTCCCCGGCAGTCAACTGGTTATTGGGCTGGAAGGTGCCGTCCAGATAGCCGCCAATGACCTTTTCATAACTCAGCTCCCGGACATAGGTATAGAACCAATCACTGCTTTTGACATCCTTGTAGGGATTTACCCAGGAGGAGTAGTCGGGCTTTTCCTTCGGGGGCGTTACCGGCGTACTGCCTCCGCCGCTCCAGCGGGCGTTCAGCACCAAGGACTCCGCCGCAGGCTCCTCCCCCGTGACAAGGGTTCCCCCGGCGGTGTACCAGCCGAGAAAGCTCTGGGCTGCAAGCTCCGGCACCGGCAGGTAGCCGTAGGCTTCCCCCAGGGGGTAGAAAACGGTCCGGTTTTCCATCTTGCCGCCGTTGGGTTCATAGTGTATGTAGCCGTACCGCTCCGGGCCTTCATTCTGATACTGCCCGTAGAGGAAGAGATAGGCTTCCCGCAGGCGGCGGGTCACCAGATGCTCCAGCACCGTGGTTCCCGAATGGCACCAGGTAGCAATGGCGTTAACCACCTCCGCTTCCGAATACCGCTCGATGCCGTTGATTAAATACGCGCACAGGCGGTAGTCCGGGTTAATCCACTGGGTCCCCAGGGTATACGTCAGGCTGATCAGCGCGTCGAACTGATACTGGGTGACGGCTATCCCGTACTGGAGCAGGAAGTCGTTGACCCACTGCTCGTCCTGGACCAGGTGCATCCGGAGAAGCGTCTCTGCTTCCTCCGGCGTAATGCCGCCGGGATAGGCCGCAGGGTCGCAGGCCAGGCCGTAGCCTATATACCACCTTCCGTCCGTACCCACATAGGGCATTTCACGGTAGCCCTCCAGTTCCTTTATCATTTCCACGCATTCGTCGCTGGTAGTAAAGGTCTCCACCGCAAAAGCAGCCCCCGGCAGCATGGTCAGCGTCAGGATCAGGCACAGGCAGAAAGCCAGCCGTTTTTTCAGGGAAGTTTTCCTTTTCTTCATAAATCTCTCACTTTCTTGGGGTGGATATGAAAAATTCGACAGTATTTTACCACATCCGCCTGGTAAAGAAAAGGCCTTTGGCGGGAAATTAATATTTTTGTAATGCTATGTCTTGTTTGACAAACGGCAGGATAGCCCTGGGCGGGATAGTTTTTCTTCGGGCAAGGCGCCCCCTGGCGGAGAGACCATCCATTTTTTGTTCCGGCGGCCTTTGGCTTCCAAAACAAAAAAAGATGCACCGCGCAGCGATGCATCTTTTTTGGAGGCGACACCCGGATTTGAACCGGGGAATCAGGGTTTTGCAGACCCATGCCTTACCACTTGGCTATGTCGCCATATAGAGAACAGGAGCAACGATGCTTGCTCCTGTTTCTCCTTTGTAATGGAGCGGGCGACGGGGCTCGAACCCGCTACCTCCACCTTGGCAAGGTGGCGC
>CANSSG010000021.1 GCA_947649615.1 uncultured Clostridia bacterium
TCTTATGCCGCCGCAATGCGTCTCGAATGCCGCTTTCACTGCATCCAAATGCCTCAGCCATTTCTGATTGGTATGCGTCTGGGTGGGCCGCAACATATGCCTTCAGTTTTTCTGGATCGATCTTTCGGAAACTTCGGTGCAGATCTTTCTTTTCCAAATTCCCTGTTTCTTTCAGCTGCTTTTCCCATTTTTGTATCGTCGATTTGGAAACCTTGAAGACTTGGTGGGTCGCTTCCAAGCTATGTCCTGCCTGCCGGTATTCTATTGTGCGTTCCCTATATCTTTTTGAATAGCTCATGTTCTTATTCTACTCGTTGCCTTACCTTTTTCAACTGTTTTTACTATATTATATTCCATTGGAAAACCTCACATTTGCAGATGAGGAAACTGCTAAAATTGAGGGTTTCCCAAACATAGGTGACTGCAAACTATACATGAATTGGAAAGATAATATTGATGTTTCTCCAAAACCATTTCTGATTTCAACAAAGGATTTCGGCAATAATTTTTCTGCAATATGGAAAAATTGGCTTCAATTCTATAACGGAATTAAATATATTCCAACCCTTTTTTACGAGATCATTTGCAACAGATCGACTCACATTAACTGTTTTCTAAATCTGTCACAGGCTATTGAGGTATATTCAAACTATTATCGCGAAAAAGAAGCACATAATATTGCGAAAGCTGATGGATGTAGGAAAAAAGATATACCGCTAAAGTATCGTTTTGAGGATATCATACAATATCTGAACACATACCTTTCCATTGATAGGCTTAGCATCAAGTCTCTATCAGTTGCAATTAGTAATGCCAGAAATTTTTTTACCCACTATAATAGGACAAGATACAAAGAACCTTCTTTTCAGGAAATTTCTGCGGCAAATAGAGTGCTCAGATATATGCTTTTAGCAATTATTTATAAAACTATTGGACTCCCAATGATTGTATAAAACGATGTGGTGAAACCTCTTTGTATAGTTTTCGAAAACGAGATATAGAGATTATTGGGAAAAAATGACACTGAGTACATTTCATGGTTTGATTGAAATATCTTAAAGAGTCTGTATTTCTACAAGCAATTAGGGCTTGTTTGAAAAATAAATATTGCACAAATCAAATAAAAGTGCGAAAATAGGGTCATGAAGCGATATGAATTGACAAAAGGACAACGGGAGCGCATAAAAGGGCTGTTACCGCCGGAAAGGGCGGGGAAACGGGTCCGGTCTCGGAAAGATGATCGAAACATGCTCAATGGGATGCTTTGGATCGTCCGCAGCGGAGCGCAGTGGCGGGAATTGCCGGAGACGTATGGACCCTGGCAGTCTGTGTATGCCCGATTTGCCAAATGACGGGACGATGGTACATTGGAAGCCATATTTCGCGCATTGTCCGCAAATGCGGATATGGAAAACCTGAGTTTGGATTCTACCTGCATCAAGGTTCACGAAAGTGCCAACGGAGGGGGGGGGAACAGCGGATAAGGCAGTTGGGCGGACTAGTGGCGGGTTAAATACAAAGCTGCACACTATCGTGGATGGACTGGGGAACCCGGTTGAATTCATGCTGTCTGCGGGGAATGACCATGGTTCAGTCCACACTGTTGGACTGCTGGAAAGGGTAGAAATCCGCGGAAGCAATGTATTAGCAGACCAGGCTTATGGGGCAAAGACGATCCGAGATTACATCTTGGAGCAGGGAGCCAGCTATGTGATCCCGCCACAGAGCAATGTTTCTGATCCGTGGCCTGTAGACTGGTGCTTATATAAAGAACGGCATTTGGTTGAATGCTTCTTCCAAAAGTTCAAATGGTTTCGCAGAATTGCCGCCAGATATGACAAATTGGACGCGTCTTTTCTCGCTTGCGTTTATATTGCCGCTATCGCTATTTTGTTGATTTAGCTCATCCTTCCCTATTTTTCAAACAAGCCCTAATCCTACACACTCAATTTATAATCGTTGTGTCTCATTGTAACGCCTTAGACTCCCATTTTTAACCTCCTTCTCGGTTTGAAAAATTTGTCCTTTAAGTGCAGCTCTGGTTTTTCACCCCCTCTCATAGACCCCATTTAAGGGCCGTTTTTAGTGGAAAAAGAATAAGGACAAACCAGCCAACCCGTTGCACCGCAAGGGTTTTCTGATTTGTCCTTATTATGCTATAAGGGCACACCGCAGCAACCAATATGCACCAGCTCACAGGCGACTTCTATACCGTAGGCAAGATTTTGGGGCATGCACTCAAAGGCATTGGTATGTCACTGGGTATCTCCACCAACCTTGAAGCGGTAATGGCACAGTACGTTGATGTGCGGCTGGAAAGGAAAAAGGCCGTGCTGGAAACCTACCACAAGACCCTACACCCACAAAAGGCCGCGCCTGAAAAGGACGCAGCCAGTAAAGACACCCCCAAGAGAAGCAGCGAAATGGAGCTATGAGGGACGTATCTCCTTACAGCTCCACGCTGCTTTTTATATGTTTTTAGGGAATCTGGGCACTATTGGGGCACCATAGCATACACTTTTGCAAAATGGATTGCATACGGTGGCATTTGATGGGCACCACAAATCGGGGCACCAAGGGCACCATTTTAGGGCCCCCGGCAAAACAGGGCACTACAAGACGTAAGAAAAAAGCCTTGAAAACATAACGTTTTCAAGGCTTTGTGGCGGAGACGGTGGGATTCGAACCCACGAGCCCTTGCGGACTACCTGATTTCGAGTCAGGCTCGTTATGACCACTTCGATACGTCTCCATATTATAATTATTTAGTTTTCAGGCAGATAACACCATTTCAAGTCAGCCCCGTTATGATCTCTTCGATACCGCTGCATATATATATTTTTAACATACTGCTTGCAGGCTTATTTTACAGCCCCCAGTCAGTTGTTTGGGTGTCTCCTACTTTACTTAGTATAATATGTTTATATTATTATTCTTATTATACCATAGCTTTTCAGTTTTTGCAAGTTTTTTTGTGCGGAATTTCCCCCGGCTCCAAATGCCTTCCATGCCCCGCAGCCCTTAAAAAAATCTTATAGATTTCCCTTCTTTCAATTTAATGGGAATCCGAGTACAATAAGCATCAGAAAACCTCCCGAGAAAGGAAACCGCTATGAGCGAGCACAAGCAGCTAACACAGAAACAAAAACGCTGGATTGCCGGAACGGGGATATTCCTATTTGTGGTTCTCTCCATCCTGGTCTGCATCTTTGCGGGGCGGCCATTGATTCAATTTGTCCAGGAGCCGGAACGATTCCGCGCCTGGGTGGATGAACAGGGCGTCCTGGCGCCCATCGCCTTCCTGGGCATGATCGTCCTGCAAATCGTGGTGGCCGTCATACCCGGCGAGCCGCTGGAAATTGCCGCCGGTTACGCTTTCGGCGCAGTGGAAGGTACGCTGCTGTGCCTGCTGGGCGCATTTGTGGGGCGGGTGGCTGTGTTTCTGCTGGTGCGGCGGTTCGGGACCAGGGCGGTGGAAGTCTTCTTCCCATTGGAGAAGCTTAACGACCTGCCGGTCCTGCAAAACAAACAGAAGCTTACCCTCTGGGTATTTTTCCTGTTCTTTCTTCCGGGAACGCCGAAGGACGTATTGTGCTACATGGTGGGGCTGACGGATTTGCCGCTGCGAAGCTGGCTGGTTATCAGCGCCATCGCCCCCTTCCCCTCCATCGTCACTTCCACGATTGGGGGCGATGCGCTGGGCATGGGGAACTACGCCTTCGCCGCATTGGTGTTCGTACTCACAATGGCGGTCAGCGGCGCAGGGCTGCTGGTCTATCACAAGGTCTGCCGGACGCGGGAAAGGAGCGACATATGAGCGCATTGATTGTTTTACAAAATATGAACCGGATCATCGGGCTGATGTTCCTGCTGTGCTATTTCTACCAATTGTTATATGTGCCGGTGGCCCTGTGGCGCAGGCACCGGGTAGCCGGGAGCGCGCCTGTCCGCCGCTATGCGGTGCTGATTTCCGCCCGGAATGAGGAAGCGGTCATCGCCCAGCTTATCGACAGCATCCGCCGCCAGGACTATCCCCAGGATTACCTGGACGTCTACGTGGTTGCGGACAACTGCACCGACAACACCGCCAATGCCGCCCGGGAAGCGGGGGCCATCGTCTACCGCCGCCAGGACACCTGCCGGGTAGGGAAGGGCTACGCCTTGAACTTCCTGCTCACCCGGATCCGGGAGGAGCGCGGGGACCAATACTATGACGGCTATTTCGTATTTGACGCGGACAATCTGCTGGCGTCCGATTACGTCTCCCGGATGAACGAGGTGTTCGGGGAGGAGTACCCCATTGTCACCAGCTACCGCAACTCTAAAAACTACGGCGACAACTGGATTTCCGCCGGGTACGGCCTGTGGTTCCTGCGGGACGCGGCGTTTTTGAACGAGCCGAGGACGCGGCTGGGGCTGAGCGCTATGGTGTCCGGCACCGGCTACATGTTCAGCCGGGAGATTATGCTGCGCTGCAACGGCTGGCCCTTCCACTCCCTCAGCGAGGACACGGAATTTACCATCCACAGCATCCTGGCGGGCGAAAAAATCGGCTACTGCGGTAGCGCGGAGTTATACGATGAACAGCCCACCCAGCTCCGCCAATCCATCCGCCAGCGCATGCGCTGGGTCCGGGGCAACATGCTGGTGCTTCTCCGGCAAGGCGGCCGCCTGACTGGCCATATTGTCCGGAAAAACGGCCTGAGCTGCCTGGATCTGCTGCTCTCCATGGCCCCGGCGATCATTCTTACGGTGTGCGGCGTAGCCGTCGGTGCGCTGGCGACCGTCCTGGAACTGCTCAGCGGAGGACGGATTCTCCCCATGCTGGGGACTGCCGCACTGAGTTTCGCGGTGCCGTACCTGCTTCTGCTGCTGGCGGGAGCCATTACCACCGCTACCCAGTGGAAGAAAATCCGAACCTCCGCCTGGAAAAAGGTGCTGTATACCCTGACGTTCCCGATTTTCATGGCAACCTATGTACCCATTACCATCTGTGCGCTGTTTGGCAAGGTGGAGTGGAAGCCGATCGAGCACCGTGCGGTGATGTCGGTTCAGGAATTAAAGTAAAAAGAAGCGCCGCCTCGTGGCTTTGCTCACGCGGCGGCACTTTTTCTTACCGGAAGAACATGTGGCATCCAATGGTAGTATAGTAGGGGCGGTTGGCTCTTATCCAGCTTCCTTTGGACAGGGCGGGGTTGAAAAAGTAGAGACTGTCTCCCGCCGCGTCTACGCCGGCCAGCACCAGCCTTGCTGCCAGAACGCTCTGGGCGGACGGCTCGTTATAAATCGTCTGGTTGGATACCGGCTCAAACTGTACGCCGTTTTTCCTATCAAAGATGACGCCCCGGATGGTGTTGGGGAATTCCGATACATCCACCCGGTTGCAGATGACGTTTCCCACCGCGATCTGTCCGGTCAGGCTCTCGCCCCTGCTTTCGGCGCTGATGATGCGGCTGAGCCAGTAGAGGTCATCCTCCGTCCACTCCGCCGTCTCAATTTCCCGTACGGCCACCGGGCTGTCCCAGCCGTAAAAATCGACTTGAGCGCCCAGCAGGTTCGCCATACTGCGCAGGGGTACATAAGTACGTTCCCCGCGCATGACGCTGCCCCGGCTGATGCCGTAGGTAAAGCCGTCGGCCAGCACATAGCTGCGCTGGGCTGGCACGTCCAGCGTAAACAGGTCCGTCTCCGCCGTTGCCATCCGGGCGCTGTGGTTCCATTGGGTCTCCCAGCCCCCCAGGGCATCCAGCAGAGAGGAAAGCTGCACATAAGTCACCCCGTCCTCTGCGTACGCGGGTATGGCTGTGCCGTCCACCGTTACCATTACCTCCGTCTCGACGGCCCCAGCCGCCGAAGCCAGCAGCAGCGCCGTCAGAAGCGCCCCCAGCAGTTTTTTTCCTATCACGTTGTCGTCTGCTCCTTTCCGTAAAAATGGGAGGTTTGTCTCCCATCCGACAGTATACCGGAACCCTGCCGCTGGGGCAAGGCGTAAGTTTTGGAAATTTCCAAGACTGGAAGTCTTCCAATTTGTCAAACACACCCTGGCCGGGCGCGGGCGGTCCGCCCCCAGCCGCATCCCCTCTAAAAGCGGGCATCAAAAACTGCACAGATGCTCAGGAGAGACAAAGCAGTAATTAACAAAATAGACACGTACCCCACTATTCCGCAAAATGAAAGAGAAAACAGGTAGAATAAAATAACCCTATGTGCTACAATGATAATGCGAAATAGAATTACAAATCGGTATTTGGAGGATGCCACTCATGAAGATTAGAAAAGCAGCAGAGCATGAGCTGTTGGAATTGTGGGGATATGAAAGTATTCATACGGCCTCTCCCAATGCAAAATTCTTTTGCGGCAATATAAAAAGTGGGAACGCCGAATTTTGGACGCTCGACTATGATGGAGAATTGGTTGGAGAGCTGTATGCTTTCTATGACCTTGAGGACAAGGATTTTGCAGACGGCAAAAGAACGGCATATCTTTGTGCATTTAGGGTTAGAGCAGATTTCCGTGGTCAGGGCTTAGGGACAAGGCTGATCTGCCATGTGATGGAGCACATAAAGGATTTGGGATATCAGAGGATATCCATTGGTGTTGACACTACGGATATGGCCAATATTCGCTTATATAAGCGGCTTGGTTTTACAACAAAGGTAAAAGCGTGTACCGAGGACCCTTGCGACAGAGACGAAAATATGCAGCCAAGACCATGTCCGTGCTTTTGGCTGTTATATAAGGAGGTCTAAATAATCTGCTCGCCATCACCACTCCGCGATGGAGCCGTCCTCATGCCGCCAGACGGGGTTTTTCCAGTGGTGCGGTTTTTGGGATTCCTCTAAAACCAGTTGGCGGTTCACTTCTATGCCCAGGCCTGGCTTGCTGGGCAGTGCGGCCATTCCGTTTGTGAACTGAAAGTCAGATGGGTTGGTCACATAATCTAAAACGCTCTTTCCTACGTTGTAATGAATCCCGATGCTCTGTTCCTGGATGACGGCGTTGTAGCAGGAAGCGTCCACATTCAGGCAGGCGGATAGGGCGATCGGACCCAGCGGGCAGTGGGGCGCTAAGGCGATGTCATGGGCTTCCGCCATGGCGGCGATTTTCTTCACCTCCGTCAGCCCGCCTGCGTGGGATAGGTCCGGCTGAATAATGTCTATGCCGCCGGTTGCCAGGAGCCGCTTGAAGTCCCAACGGCTGAACAGGCGCTCGCCGGTGGCAATGGGGATGTTGCAGGCGGCGGCGATTTCGGGGAAATACTCCATGTTTTCGCATAAGACGGGTTCCTCGATGAACATAGGGTCGAATTCCTCCAGCTTTTTTGCCAGGATTTTTGCCATGGGCTTGTGAACCCGGCCATGGAAGTCGATGGCAATGCCGAAGTGTTTCCCGCAGGTCTCGCGGATACAGGCGACACGCGCTAAAACCTGGTCGATTTTTTCATAGGTGTCGATCATTTGCAATTCTTCCGTAGCGTTCATTTTTACGGCGGTAAAGCCTTGGCCCATCCGCTCCTTGGCGGCATGGCCTACGTCGGCGGGGCGGTCCCCGCCGATCCATGAATATACCCGCATCTGCTCCCGGCACCGTCCGCCCATCAGTTCATAGGCGGGTGCGCCAAACACTTTCCCCTTGATGTCCCACAGGGCTTGGTCAATACCGGACAACGCGCTCATCATTACGCCGCCGCCTCGGTAAAATCCGGCCCGGTACAGCTTGCTCCAAATGTCCTCAATGCGGGAGGGGTCCTCGCCTATTAAATAATCCTTCATTTCCTCTGCGCAGGCCTTTACCGCGCCGCAGTGGCCCTCCAGGACAGGCTCTCCCCAGCCGGTATAGCCTTCGTCGGTACTTATTTCCAGGAAGCACCACCTGGGACGGACTAGATATAGCTGCATGTTTGTGATTTTCATGTGCGCTCCTTTCACGGATAAAAGCAAAGTTGTCCTACAAGTTTTACTATAGCACGGCGGGACGCATAGGGCAATGCGCATACTGAACAAAGAGCAGGCCCGTATCTTGGGGAAAATGGAAAATTGTATGGGGCGGATTGACAGGCGGAGGAGCGGCGGGGTATTATGGAAAAAATGGCGGCTTTGCCCGGCGGCAGGGAGGGATGGACTGGATGGAACCGGCAAAAGAGAGACAGGATAAGGAAAGCTGTGTGTCTACAGTATGCAGGCGGATGCGGGAATTGATTCAATCAAAGGCCTGGGAGGAGGGCGGGCGCATCCCGTCCGAGCACAAGTTGGCGGAGCAGTTTTCCGTCAGCCGCGTGGTTGTGCGGGAGGCGCTGCAAACCCTGCGCACGGAAAGGTGGATCATTACCAGGCACGGCGCAGGTTCGTTTGTGTCCAATCCCAATAACTTCCTATCCCCTCCGGCGGCACTGGGGGAGCAGGATTTTCAAGAATTGATGGAACTTAGGCGGTGTATCGAGTTCCGCGCCATTGAACTGGCGGCGGCTGCGGCGTCAGACGGGGATTTGGCGGACATCCGAACCGCCCTGGAACAGATGGAAGCGGCGGATAACCTGGAGCAGTTCACGCAGGCGGACTATGGATTCCATTACGCCATCGTCCGGGCGTCTCACAACCGGATTTTCTGCCGGACAATGGACGCCTGCCGGGAGCCAATTATCTTCTGCCTGCGGGAGATGAACAGGCTGAACGACAGCAGGGAATGGGGAATCAGCCTGCATCAGAAGATTTACCAGGCCATGGCCGCAAGGAACGCCGGCCAGGCGGTCAAGTATTTAAAGCAGAATACGGAATATAACTACGCCAGGCTGCGTCCGTTCTTTTCAAACGGAGGCGGTGCTGGCCGCGATAAATAGCGCAGCATGCGTCAAAAAAGGTGCATAGCATCTTTTGATGCGCAAAGCACCCATCAATGTTTGCATTGATGGGTGCTCCTTTTATCTGATGGGGTGGGGGTCAGGTTGGGACATAGCCGAGTATGCGGCTGACCGCTTCCGCCGCGCGGAACAGATGGGGGAGGAGCGGCTGGATAATTGCGGGGGTCATTCTTGAAACAGGGGCGGAAACGCTGATGGCCGCAATGGGACGCCCTTCCCAGTTCCGAATGGCTGCGGCGATGCAGCGAACGCCAGCTTCGTGTTCCTCATCATCAATCGCGTAACCCCTGGCGCGGGTGCGGGCCAGTTCCTCCCACATGGCGGGCAAGTCGGTGATGGTGTGCTTGGAAAATTGTTTAATCTCTTCTGCGTTCCAGATTTCTTCCACCTCACTGGGAGGAAGGAGGGCGAGGATGCTTTTGCCGACGCCGGTGCAGTACATGGGATTCCGGAGGCCGACATAGGAGGACATGCGGACAAGCGGCTGGAATGGCTCGGCTTTGTACAGGTAAACGATCCCTGTCCCGTCCCGCTCTACCAGATGGACGACCTCCTGAGAGACGGAGACCAGTTCATCCAGGTAGGGCTTGGCGGCGGAGAGCATGTCCCATACATTCGACACCCGGCACCCTATTTCAAAGGCCCGCAATGAAAGACGGTATCTTCCCAGGGAAGCATCCTTGAGGGCGTAGCCCCGCTCGACCAACGCGTTGACGAGACGGTGGGTGGTGCTTCCCGGCAATTTCACGAAAGAGGATAGCTCTGTTAAGGCCATTCCGCCGGGATTGGCGGAGAGCGCTTCCAAAATGTCCAAAACACGATCAACAGATTGCACGGAGTTGATTGCAGCACACATAATACATAACCTTTCTAGGAAGAGCCTTGGTTTTATCTTGAGTAAAAGATGAGAAAATGCGTAATATGAGCAGCAAAGGGTCTAATTATTAAATATACCATACAGTTGATAAAAATACAATAGAGTATTTGCACAAAAATGAGAGAAAATGTTCGGAAGGTACCAACAATTGACAAGCAAATTGACTTATAGTACAATAGTCACATGATTTCATTATACGGATGTTAATTCCATAATATGGAAAAGAGGTAGGTCATGCGGGATCAGACAATCGCCTGCATTGAGCGGGAGCGGATCATTGCCATTCTGCGGGGCGTGACGGGAGAACGGTGCATCCAGACGGCGGAAGCCTTGTACCAGGGGGGAATCCGCCTGATGGAAATCACCTTCAGCCAGAAGGAACCGGGCAGTGGGCGAGAGACGGCGGCGGCGATCGCTTCGGTATCGCGGGCGTATCAAGGCAGAATGCTGATTGGTGCGGGGACGGTCGCCACAATAGAGCAGGCGGAGCTTGCCGCGGCGGCGGGGGCCAAATATATCATCTCCCCAGATGTAAACCCAGAGGTGATACGGCGTACAAGGGAACTTGGCATTGTCTCCATTCCGGGCGCTGCAACGCCAACGGAGATTCTGGCCGCGCACCGGGCCGGGGCGGATTTTGTCAAGCTGTTCCCCGCTGCGGCATTGGGCTGCGGCTATCTTAAGGCGGTACGCGCTCCGCTGGGGCATGTGAAGCTGCTGGCGGTGGGCGGCGTTGACGAGGAGAACGTAGCCGGATTCCTTCAGGCGGGCGCGGCAGGAGCAGGCGTTGGCGGCAATCTGGCCAACAGGCAGTGGATCGAAGCCGGCGCGTTTGAAAAAATTGCCGGCGCCGCACGGAGACTGACGGAGGCGGTTCAAAGCGCATCTCTTGGGAAAGGAGGGACGGCGTGAAGCGCGTGGTTACATTTGGCGAATTGATGCTCCGCTTGAACCCGGAAGGGTACCGGCGGTTCGTGCAGGCGGAGCGGCTGGAAGCCACCTACGCCGGGGGAGAGGCCAATGTGGCGGTTTCCTTGGCAAATTACGGCATGGATGCCGCGTTTGTGACTAAACTGCCAACCCACGAACTGGGGCAGGCGGCGGTCAACGCGCTGCGGCGCTACGGAGTGGACACCAGCGGGATCGTCCGGGGCGGCGACAGGCTGGGCATCTATTTTGTTGAAAAGGGAGCGTCGCAGCGGCCTTCCAAGGTGATTTATGACCGGGCTGGGTCGGCTATTACGCAGGCGTCTGAGGATGATTTCGACTGGGAGCGGATATTCTATGGTGCAGATTGGTTCCATTTTACGGGCATTACGCCGGCGCTGGGGGGAAATTTGCCGTCAATCTGTATGGCCGCATGCCGGGAGGCGAAAAAACAGGGCGTTATGGTCAGCTGCGATTTGAATTACCGGAAAAAGCTGTGGCCTCGTGAGGACGCCTGCCGTGTGATGACTGGATTGATGCCGTATGTGGATGTTTGCATTGCGAATGAAGAGGACGCCAAGGATGTTTTTGGGATCGCCGCCGCCGGGACGGCATTGGAACAGGGCGTTATCCATGAGGAGGGCTATACAGCCGTCGCGGAACAGCTTGCCGCCCGGTTCGGGTTTCAAAAGACGGCCATCACGCTGCGCGGCAGCATTTCTGCATCGGAAAACGATTGGGCGGGAATGCTTTACAGCGGCGGACAGGCGTATTTTTCCCCCAAATACCGCATGAGGATTGTGGACCGCGTCGGCGGAGGGGATAGCTTCAGCGGCGGGCTGATCTATGCGCTTCTGTCAGGCTATGACGGGCAGGCCGCAGTGAATTTTGCCGCTGCCGCATCCTGCCTGAAGCACAGCATAGAACATGACTTCAACCTTGTGTCCGTGGAAGAGGCCGCGCTGCTGGCCGGGGGGAACGGCTCCGGAAGAGTGCAGAGATAGGATGCTGCGGTGCAAAACAAAAATGAGGAAAGGCAGGTTAAAAAGGATATGAAATTGGCGCTTGGCTGTGATTTCGTGGGCTTGGCCCTCAAAAACGCCGTAAAGGAATACTTGGATGGGGAGGGTATCGCCTATGAGGATTTTGGTACGCATACCACGGACAACTGCGACTATCCCGTCTACGCGCTGGCGGCGGCGGAAGCGGTAAGGACGGGGCGGTGCGAGCTGGGGCTGCTGTTCTGCGGAACGGGCGTGGGGATTTCCCTGGCGGCGAACAAGGTGAAAGGAATCCGGTGCGTGGTCTGCTCGGAGCCGTATTCGGCGGCAATGGCGCGGCAGCACAACGATGCCAATATGCTGGCTATGGGGACCCGCGTAGTGGGGACGGAACTGGCAAAAATGATTGTCAAATCCTTTTTAAGCAACCAATTTTTGGGCGGGGTTCATCAAAAGCGAGTGCAAATGATTGCGGAAATTGAGGAGACAGGCCGTTTGGCCTAAGCAATCGGAGACTATTGGGGTTTAATGAGCGAAAAAGGTCAAGAGTTGATAATTCTTTTGTGATTCTGCATATATTCTCTGCGTGTAAAGTGTAGAATATCAACAAATATTGTTGTAAATATGAAAAACTTGTGGCTTTCTTGTTGACTTTTTGAGTATGTGTCGATATCATTTGCTTAGAACACCCATCCATACAAATCATTATGAAAGGCAGGCGGTAAATATGGAGACATGTGACCTGCTGCTGGGCGGCAGCTATCTTCTGGCAATGGACGATGGAGATACCCGTATACGCAATGGCGCTGTGGCAGTCCGCGGCGGCAGGATTTTGGAGGCCGGAAGCTTTGAGAGGCTGAAGAAGGCCTATGCGCCGGCGGAGACCATATGGCATGAGGATTCCGTCATCATGCCCGGCCTGGTGGATGCCCACACCCATGAGACGCTGACGCGGGGGCTGCATGAGGACTTGCCGCTGATGCGCTGGCTGGAGGAGGTCTGTTATCCTATTGAAGGGCAGTATTGCCCGGAGGACCTCTATGCCGCCGCCCTGATGACCCAGGCGGAACTGATTCGCGGGGGTGTGACAACATTTATCGACATTTTCCGCTTTGCCGGCGAAGCCATCCGCGCCGTCCGGCAGACCGGGCTGCGGGGCATTTTTACGCCGCAGTTCTTTGATGCTACGGAAGATACCTTGGAGAGCATCGACCGCACGGTGGAACTGATTAAAACGTATCACGGCACGGAGGACGGCAGGGTCAGCGTATGGTTCGGACCCCACGCGCCCTACAGTGTTTCACCGGAGCGGTACCGGCGGGCGGCGGAGCTTGCGGGGAAGCTGGGTGCCGGCATTCACACGCACCTGTGCGAGACAGAGGATGAGGTCAGGACGGTTCGCCAGCGGTATGGCATGGACCCGGTGGCTATGATGCAGGAAGCCGGCGTATTGGATGTGCCGTGTGTGCTGGCGCACTGCATCTATCTGACGGACAGCAACATCCGCCTTCTGGCGGAAAAGCGGGACACGGCGGCGCTGGTGTATAATCCCATCAGCAACCTGAAGCTGGCCGATGGCATCGCCAGGGTGCCGGAGTGGCTGAAGGCGGGCTGCACCGTCGGGCTGGGGACGGACTCCAACCTATCCAACAACGGTTTGGACATGTTCAATGAAATGCGCATTGGCGGGTATATGCAAAAGACGTTTAACCATGACGCAACCATCATGCCCTGCGGCCAAATGCTGCGGCTGGCTACCCGGGGCAGCGCGGCGGCGCTGAAGATGGAGGATAAAATCGGGTCCCTGGAAGCCGGGAAGTGCGCGGATGTGATTGCGGTAAGCTTGAAGAAGCCCCATCTTTGGCCTATTTACTACGAAAATCCCAGCAATATTGTGGAGCAGCTTGTCTATTCGGCAAGGGCTTCCGATGTAATCACCACGGTCTGCAACGGACGTGTGCTGATGGATAACGGCGTCCTGCGGACGATTGACGAGGAGGAAGTCTTTGCTTTTGTGCAGGAGAGGGCCGCGTCACTGTATGCGAGAAGCTTTCCCGGCCGGTTTCCCTGTACGGAGAAGCCGCCGGCGGATTGAAAACCCGCGTATCCCGATAAGCGCGAGACAGTCCCGCCGGGACGGAGAAGCCTGCGGGACGGAAAGGTACGGCAGGAATGAAAATGAAGAAGCTATTTGCGATGCTTTTGGCGGCATGCCTGGTTCTGGGCATGCTGAGCGCCTGCGGGGAGAATGCAAAGCCAGGAGATGGTTCCGGCAGTGGAAACGCCGCCTGGAAAATGGCGATGATCACGGATACTGGCGGACTGGGCGACAACGGTTTTAACGATATGGCGTGGGCCGGTATGGAGATGGCCCGGGATGAACTGGGATTCGAGATAGGGTTGATTGAGTCCACAGAAGCGTCCCAGTACGCGGCGAATATTGCCGCAGCCGCCAGCCAGGGGTACAATGTGATTTTATGTGTGGGATATTTGCTGGCGGATGCGCTGGCAGAAATGGCGCCCCAGTATCCGGATGTCAGCTTTATGATTATTGACGGTTCCGTGGAAGGGGATAACGTCTATTCCTTCGTATACAGCATGGAGGAAACCAGTTTTCTGGCCGGCGCGCTGGCAGCATACGTTCTGCCGGATTGCAATACCTTCGGCACGGTGGGCGGTATGGAAATCCCTGACGTGATTGCGTGGGCAAACGGATATCAGGCCGGCGTTCTGGCAGTGAAACCGGAGGCAAAGGTTCTGCGCTCCTATGTCGGCTCCTTCGTGGACCCCGGCATCGCCAAGGAACTGGCGCTGGCCCAATTCAACCAGGGGGCGGAGGTCGTTATGGAAATTTCCTCCGGCGGTGCGATCGGCGTCATTGAAGCCGCTAAGGAAGCGGGGAAGAAGTTTATCGCAACCGATAAATCCAAAGACAGCCAAGCGCCTGGATGCGAACTGACTGCCGCCCTGGCGGGCCGCGACATGGCGGTTTATAACGCCGCCAGGCAGCTAAAGGAGGGGACGGCGAAGCCCGGCATCATGAATTTGACCATGAAGGACGGCGTGTTCGGGCTGCCGGATTATACGGAGGAACTGTACGGCAAGGATGCGGCGGACTTTATCGAAGGCCTAAAGCAGAAAATCCTCACCGGTGAGATCGAGGTCCCGCGCACAAATGAGGAGATGGACGCCTACATTCCCCCTGTGCTGAGCTGACGGAGTCTGGCCGGCGGGCAAAATATGAACTCTTTTGGGTGCGGCAGGCCCTTTGCGCGCAGGGGGCCTGCCGCTGTTTTAGTACGGGAGGGAATATGAAAAATATCATTGAAATGCGGGGCATAGTCAAACGGTTCGGGAATTTTACAGCGAATGACCATATTGACCTCTTGGTCCGGGAAGGGGAGATACATGCCCTCCTTGGAGAGAACGGCGCGGGAAAGAGCACGTTGATGAACATTCTCTACGGATTGTACCGCCAGGACGCCGGGGAGATTTACTGCAAGGGGAAGCTGGCACATATCCGGGAGCCGGGAGACGCCATGGCGCTGAATATCGGCATGGTTCATCAGCACTTCATGCTGGTGCAGCCCTTTACCGTGGCGGAAAATCTAATTCTGGGCAAGGAGCCGGTGCGGGGCTTGCGCCTGGATATGGCGGCAGCGAAGCGGCGCATCCGGCAGGTTTCCGAGGAGTACCATTTTGAGATTGACCCGGACGCGCGGGCCGCCGACATTTCGGTGGGGATGCAGCAGCGGGTTGAGATATTGAAAATTCTGCTCATGGGGGCGGAAATCCTGATTTTTGACGAGCCGACCGCCACGCTGACGCCCCAGGAAATCCAGGACTTTTTTGAAATCTGCCGGGTGCTTCAGCGCCGGGGACACACCATCATCATCATCACCCACAAGCTCAAGGAAATCAGCCAGATCAGCGACCGGGTCACTGTGATTCGCAGCGGGAAAAATATCGCGACGGTGGAAACCAGCAAGGTAGACGAGGGCAGGCTGGCGGAGATGATGGTAGGACGCGCTGTGCGTCTCCGCCCATCCAAGGAGCGGCGGGAGGCCGGAGAAGTGGTGCTGGAAATGCGGGACGTCCACGCCAAAGACCCGCGCGGGCTTCCGGCGCTGCGGGGGCTGTCCCTGCAAGTCCGGTCCGGGGAGATTGTGGGCATTGCCGGCGTGGAGGGGAACGGCCAGTCGGAGATTGCTATGGTGCTCAAGGGGCTGGCGCCTTTTTCCAAGGGAGAGGTGCGCTATCAGGGGCGCAGTTACGGAAAGGGCGCAAGCGTCCAGCGGCTCATTGACAGCGGCGTGTCCCACATCCCGGAGGACCGGCAGAAAAGCGGGCTGGTGCTGGGGATGTCCATCCGGGAGAATATGATTCTTGGCATGGAGGACTGGGCGCGTTTCAAGTGGGGTCCGTTTCAGAAGCAAAAAGAAATTACGGCGTTTGCAGAGGAAATGCGTACGCGGTACGATATCCGCTGCACCGGCGTGGGCCAGGAGGCGCAGTCCCTTTCAGGCGGAAATCAGCAGAAGGTGATCCTGGCCCGGGAGATTGCGCGGGACCCGCAATTTATGATCGTATGCCAGCCTACGCGCGGGCTGGACGTGGGCGCGATTGAGTACATCCACGCGCAAATTCTGGAACAGCGGAAACGAGGGTGCGCGATTCTCCTGATCTCCTATGAACTGGACGAGATTATGGAACTGAGCGACCGGATTTTGACGATTTACAACGGTGAAATTACGGCGGAATACCAGGCCGGGCAAGTCACGAGCGAGCAGATTGGGCTTGCGATGGCAGGATTCCGGGCAGCGGAGCGGACTGGGCAGGACGTGCCAGAGAAGAAAGCGGGGGACGCGGTGTGAGAAATAAGGGGAAGTTAGTGTTTTTCGACGGGCAGAAGGCCCTTTTCCTGCTGTTGGACCCGGTTGTGTCTATTTTACTGGCGCTGGCTGCCGGGGCGGTGATGATCTGGGCGCTGGGGATCGACGCCGGGCTGGCATACCGGGCGCTGTGGCAGGGGGCTTTTGGCGATGCAAACGCACTGGCAAACACGCTTTTGTATGCCGTGCCGCTGATGTTTATGGCTTTCGCCTTTGCAGTAGCCTACCGGGCCGGGGTGTTTAACCTTGGCGCGGAGGGGCAGATGTATATTGGCGCGGTTCTTGCCGCCTGGGCTGGGTACGCCGTGACAGGGCTGGGACATACGGCGCACATCGTCCTTGTCCTTCTGGCGGGCGCGGTTGGCGGCGGGCTTTGGGGCGCGGCGCCGGCGGTGCTGAAGGCGAAGCGGGGCGTGAATGAGGTCATTACCTGCATTATGCTCAATTATATCGCCATCAATGTGACCAATTATCTGGTCAACACCCGCGGGCCGCTGCGGGGCGGCAGTACGCTCCCGGCAACGCCGGTGATTCAGGATACCGCGCGGCTGAGCAAGTTGATAGCGGGGACCCGGCTGTCCAGCGGGATTCTGATTGCGGTGTTCTGCGGGATGGCTCTGTATATTTTCATGTGGAAGACCCGGGCGGGCTACAAGCTGCGGGCGGCGGGGCTGAACGCCCAGGCGGCGGAGTGCGGCGGAATCCCTACTACGCGCTGCGCGGTTACGACTATGATTATTGCCGGCGCGCTGGCGGGCATGGGGGGCGCCATCGAGATTGCCGGCGTCCACAGCCGGTTCTACGCGGAATTTTCCTCCGGCTACGGTTTTGAAGGCATCGCGGTCAGTATGCTGGGGGCGAACCATCCCTTTGGGATTCTGCTTTCCGCCGTCCTGTTCGGCGCGCTGAAAAACGGCGCGTCCGCCATGCAGATTCAAGCGGGCGCCAATGCCGAGCTGGTAAAGGTGCTGCAGGCGTTGGTGATTTTCTTTATCGCCTGCCGGTGGAGCATTGCGAAGCTGCTTGCATACAAATGGGGCGCGGCGGGCAAGGACGGCGGCGGTGAAGCCAGGGAGGAGGATGGATAAATGGATGTGTTGACGCAATTGCTGAACGGCAGCATGCTGGCGGCTACCTTCCGCATGGCAACGCCGTTGATACTGGGTGGAACCGGGGGCGTCTTTTCCGAGCGGGCGGGCATCATGAATCTTGGCATCGAGGGGGAAATGCTCGTAGGCGCCTGCGCGGCGGCAGTGGTGGGCATAGCCACCGGGAACGCATGGCTGGGCGTATTGGGCGCGCTGCTTTCCGGCGGGCTGATGGGGCTGCTTCACGCCTTCATCTGCATCCGGTTCCACGCCAACCAGACGGTGGTGGGGACCGGGGTCAATATCCTTGCCACGGGCATCACGCCTCTGGTGCTGCAAACCTTGTATGACAGCGGGGCGGCGTCTCCTGCAACGCCGACGCTGGAAGCCTGGTCTGTTCCCTTCCTGCGGGATATACCATTCCTTGGCGCTGTGCTGGGAACCCACAGCCCGCTGACCTATCTGGCGCTGCTGCTGGTGCCGGTCTCGTCATTTGTGCTCTTCCGGACGCGGTTCGGCCTGCGGGTCCGGGCGGTGGGGGAGCACCCGAGGGCGGCGGACACTATGGGCGTCCATGTCTATAGGCATCAGTACATATCGGTGGCGCTGTGCGGGATGCTGGCCGGGCTTGGGGGCGCGTACCTGTCGCTGTGCCAGGTTTCCATGTTTGTCAAGGGGATGACCAACGGACGCGGCTTTATGGCTATGGCTGCGATGATATTTGGGAAATGGAACCCGTGGGGGGTGCTGCTGGCGGCGCTGCTGTTTGGCTGCTCAGACGCCCTGCAAATGGTCTTGCAGGCGGGCGGGTCCCAGATTCCTACGGACTTCCTCCTCTGCGCCCCGTATCTTCTGACGGTGGCGGCGCTGGCCTGCTTTGTTGGCAAGGCGGTCAGCCCCAGGCAGGTTGGGAAGCCCTATATAAAAGATTGACCAAGCCGTGGGGCGGAAGAAAGGCGGTAAAATGAAACGGGACTCTATTTTGATTAAAAACGGCGTCATTTTCACCATGAATGCCAAAAAAGAGATTTTTCAAGGGGACATCTTGATTGAAAACGGCGTGATTACGGAAATCGGGACGACGCGGGGCTGCGCCGCCCATGTAGTGGACGCTGCGGGCAAGCTGGTGCTTCCCGGTTTCATCCAGACCCATGTACACTTATGCCAGGCGTTGTTCCGGGGGCTGGCGGACGATGTGGATGTGGTGGATTGGCTTCGCGGCCGGATTTGGCCGCTGGAGTCCGCCCATGACGGCGCATCCATCCACGCGTCCGCGCGGCTGGCGGCGGCGGAAATGCTTGCGGGCGGCACGACGGCGGCGCTGACGATGGAAACCGCCCTCCATACAGATGCGGTTTTCCAAGCGGTTGAGGAAACGGGGCTGCGGGTATTTACGGGAAACGCCATGATGGATGTGGTGGAACCGGGTACGGAAATGCGGGCGCTGGATACGGAAGCCAGCTTTCGGGAGACCCGGCGGCTGTTTGACTGCTGGCATGGAAAGGACCAGGGGCGGATTCGCTTCGCGGTCATGCCGAGAGGAGCGCGGAACTGCTCTGGTGAATTGGTGGAGCGTTCCCGGCGGTTCGCCCTGGACAACGGGCTGCTCATGCACACCCATGTTTCCGAAAACGGCCCGCTCTCCCGACGCTTGAAGCAGGAGACGGGGCTGACGGATATGGAATTGCTGGAACGGCAGCAGGCCGCTGCGGAGCGCCTGGTGATCGCCCACGGGGTATGGCTGAGTGAGGGAGATATGGAGATCGTCCGCCGCCGGGGCGTAAAAATCGCCCACTGCCCTTCGGCGAATCTGAAATTGGCTTCCGGCTTCGCCAAAATCCCGGAGCTGCTGGAACGCGGCGTTACGGTTGGCCTTGGGGCCGACGGTGCGCCCTGCAACAATAATATGGATATGCTGACGGAGGTGCGGCTGGCCGCTTTGATCCATAAGCCCCGCTGCGGCCCCACCGCCCTGCCCGCCTATCGGATGCTGGAGATGGCGACCATCGAGGGGGCGCGGTGCCTGGGGATTGAGAAGGAAACCGGCAGCCTGGAGGTGGGAAAGCGGGGAGACGTCATCCTCCTGCGGCATGACGGCCTCCATTGCAGCCCCATGGCGGGGGCGCCGCTGTCCTCAAAAATTGTGTACAGTCTCAAGGGGACGGACGTAGATACGACCATAGTGGATGGGCGGATTCTCTATCAGGACCGGCGGTTCACTGCGCTGGACGAGAAGAAAATCAAAGAAGAAAGCAGCCGGCAGCTTGAAAATGTGCTCAAGCGCACGGCCTTCGGGGAGGACCTGCTGCGGGCAGGGACGCTGCAATAAACAGGAGGGACGAGATATGCGTCTTGCTGGTAAAACGGCAATTATTACGGGGGGTGCGTCCGGCATGGGGTGCGCTGCGGTGATGGAATTTCTGCGGCAGGGAGCGAAGGTGGCTTTTGCCGACATAAACGCCCAGGCGGTCGGGGAGACGCTGCGGGAAGCCCGGGAAATTTCACCGGAGATTTTGGGGATTTCCGCCGACCTGACGGAAGAAGCCGCCTGCAAGCGGGTGGTGGAGCAGACGGCGGCGCATTTCGGCGGCGTGGATGTGCTGTTTAACAATCTGGGGATCAATTTGTCTGCGGAGGTCTGCGAGACTTCCGTCGAACAGTGGGATAAAGTATTCGCGGTGAATGTGCGCGCCATGTTTCTCATGTGCAAGTATACGCTCCCGCTGATGATGGCCCAGAAACGGGGAGCGGTCATCAACACTGCTTCCGCCGGGGGTGCGGCGGCGCTGAAGGGGCTTGCGGCCTACAGCGCGTCCAAGGGGGCTGTGATTTCCCTTACCAGGAGCATCGCGGTGGACTATGCCCCCTATAATATCCGGGCAAACTACCTGATTCCGGGGGTTATTCTGACAAAAATGACCCAGATGGTCATTGACGCCCAGGAGGAGCCGGAAGCCTATGCGGAAAGCATGCGGACCAACAATCTGCTCCACCGCTTTGGCCAGGAGCAGGAGATTGCCATGGCGGCGGTATACCTGGCGTCGGATGAGACGGGGTTCATGACCGGCGCGAGCCTGGTGGCGGACGGCGGATATCTGGCGCAGTAAGCAGGGGCCGTTCAGAGGACATAAAGAAAGGGAAATTGGTTATGGGCAGACGGTTAGAAGGGAAAACGGCGATTATCACAGGCGGCGGCGCCGGCATGGGCCGGGCATCGGTCCTCCGCTTTTTGGAAGAGGGGGCGAATGTGGTGATTGCGGAAATCAATGGGCATGTCCTGCGCGCCGCCGTGGAGGAAGCGGAGAAGATCAGCCCCCGCGTTACCGGCGTACAAACGGATGTTACCAAAGAATCGGATGCAAAGCGCGTGGTAGACCGGGCGGTGGAGACCTTTGGCACGGTGGACGTGCTGTTCAACAATGCAGGGCTGAACCACGCGGGCCTGCTGCATGAAACCACGCTGGAAGATTGGGAGCGCGTGTTTGACGTGAATATCAAGGGCATGTTCCTGATGTGCCGCCAGGTGCTTCCGGTGATGATGGCGCAAAACCACGGCTCCATCATCAACACCGCGTCCCCGGGGGCGCTGGTCGGGCTGCGGGGGATTTCCGCCTACTGCGCGTCTAAGGGGGCGGTTCCCGCGCTGACGCGGAGCATCGCGATTGATTACGCCCCCTATAACATTCGCGCCAATTATATCTGTCCCGGGGTGATCCTGACGGAGATGACGGAGAAAATTATTCAGTCCAAACCAAATCCGGAGGAGTACCGGGAGTGGTACCGCACGGCCAGGCCCCTGGGCCGCTTTGGGGAACCGGTGGAAATCGCCAACGCGGCGGTATTCCTGGCATCGGATGAGACGGCGTTTATGACGGGGGCTTCCATTGTGGCGGATGGCGGCTTCACCGAACAGTGAGGGCGGGGATGATGAAAATATACATGCCCGCCGAGTTCCCAGAGCCTTTGATGACGGGCTGGGACGATGGCATTGTGCTGGATGTGGACCGCAGCGGCCGCCCGGTCTCCCGGGAGGCGATGAAGGCGCATCTGGCGGACGCCGCAGCGGTGGTTATCAACCTGGACGATGTTTTTGACCGCGAGATGATGGATGCCGCCCCGAAGCTGAAGGCCATCGCACTGTTTGCCGGCAGCACATATAACATTGATACAGCGTACGCAGAGAAAAAGGGAATTGAAGTCTGCACTGCCATGGGGGAAATCTATGAGAATACGGCGGATCTCACCTTTGCCCTGCTGATGGCTACGGCGCGGCGGATTCCGGAAGCCGACCGCTATGTCCGTGAGGGCCGGTATGGCCGCTGGGAGCCTGCGGGGCTGCTGGGCGGAGATATTTACGGCAAGACTTTGGGCATCCTGGGCCTTGGCCGGATCGGCAGCGCCGTCGCCCGCCGCGGGCGGGGATTTGGGATGCGTGTATTATACACGGCCCTCCATGGCCCTAAGCCGGAAGCGGAGAGGGAATTAGGCTGCCAATTTGTCTCCAAGGATGAATTGCTGCGGCAGTCGGACTTCCTCTGCCTGCACTGCAAGCTGTCGAAGGAAACGGAGCATATTATTGGGCGCAGCGAGCTTTTGCAGATGAAGCCGGGCGCGTATCTCATCAACACAGGCCGGGGGCGTCTGGTGGATGAACCGGCGCTGGCCTGGGCGCTGCGGGAGCGTGTGATTGCGGGGGCTGCGCTGGACGTCTTTGAGGAGGAGCCGAAGGTTCTGCCGGAGCTGCTGGAATTGGACAACATTGTGCTGACGCCCCATTTGGGCGCGTCAACGCTGGACAACCGGCTGGGCATGGCGCGGGATTTGGCGGAGCGGCTGCGGGCCGTCCTGGGCCGGTGCAGCCAGTGAAAAAGTAAGGAGGGTGTGCAATGCAGGGCATTTTTGATTTGAACGGGCAGCGGGCCGTTGTGACAGGCGGCTCCCGGGGCCTGGGGTATGGCATGGCGGAAGCGTTTCTGGAGGAAGGCGCGTCCGTCGTAATCATGGGTTCGTCGGCAAGGACGGATGAGGCGGCGGCCGGATTCCGGGAAAGGGGGCTTCGCTGCCACGCGGTCCGCGCCGACCTCTCCCGGCGGGAAGAGCGGGAAGCCGCCTTCCACAACGCGGTGGGCCTGCTGGGCGGGCTGGACATCATGGTCAACGCGGCGGGAATCCAGCGGCGCTATCCCTGCGAGGAATTTCCGCAGGAGGAGTGGGACCGGGTGCTGGAGGTCAATCTCACCGCCCCGTTCCACCTCAGCCAGATGGCGGTGCGGGAATTTTTGAAGAAAGAATTGCCTTACGGGAAAATTATTAATGTTGCATCCCTGATGTCCTTTTTCGGCGGATTTACGATTCCTGCCTATGCCGCTTCCAAGGGCGGCGTGGTGCAGTTCAGCAAGGGGATGTGCAACGAATTGGCGGGGCGGGGGATCAATATAAACTGCATTGCGCCGGGATATATGGACACTGAATTAAATACGGCATTGACGGCAGACCCCAGGAATCCGCGCTATCAGTCCATCACCGCGCGGATTCCCGCGCACCGCTGGGGCGGGCCGGAGGATATGAAGGGCATTGCCATCTTTCTGGCGTCTCATGCGTCGGACTATGTGAACGGCGCGGTCATACCGGTGGATGGCGGATACCTGGTCTGTTAGCGGGGTATACAAAATTGATGGTCAACTTATGATTTAATTATGGTTATTTGTTGACAAGTAATTGCGCATATGATATGATGCTATTGTGCGTTCCCAAACAAACCTGGGGACGTGAGAGAAAACGATATGCGGGAAAGGAGTACGTTGGGATGCTGAATACGGAGAGAAAGGATGCTGCGGTCAATCTGGCTGCGGCGCTGATCTCACAACAGAGTTATTCCGGACAGGAAGAAGGCGCGGCCAAGGAGCTGGAGCGGTATATGCGGGAAAACGGCTTCGACGAGGTGGTGGCGGACCGGTATGGAAACGTGATAGGAAAAATCACCGGGAAACGGCCCGGACCCAGGGTCCTTTTTGACGGACACATCGACACCGTGCCTGTGGCAAACCGCGCCGCTTGGGACCATGAGCCGTTCGAGCCTGAGATAGCGGATGGAAAGCTGTATGGCCGGGGCGCTTCCGATATGAAGGGCGCTGTTGCCGCTTTTACTGCGGCGGCCGGCTTCTTCGCCGCCGACCGGAATAAGGATTTTGCGGGAGAACTTTTTGTGGCCGGCGTGGTGCATGAGGAGTGTTTTGAGGGCGTGGCGGCGCGCAGCGTCAGCGAACTGGTGAAGCCGGACTATGTGGTTATCGGCGAGGCGTCCCAGTGCAACCTTAAAACCGGACAGCGGGGCAGGGCGGAAATCGTAGTGGAGACCTTTGGCGTCCCGGCCCACTCCGCCAACCCGCAGAAGGGCGTAAACGCCGTGTACGGCATGTGCAAAATCGTGGATGCCATCCGTGCGTTGGAGCCGCCGGAGCATCCGGTGCTGGGCAAGGGGATTTTGGAGCTGACAGATATCAAATCCACGCCGTATCCCGGCGCTTCCGTGGTTCCGTCCTACTGCCGCGCGACCTATGACCGCCGGCTTCTGGTGGGGGAGACCAAAGAGAGCGTCTTGCAGCCCTTGCAGCAGTTGGTGGACAGGCTGTCGGCGGAGGAACCGTCCATCAAGGCGCGGGTATCCTACGCCGAGGGCGAGGAATTATGCTACACCGGCGTCAGGATTCAGGGCGAGCGGTTTTTCCCCGGCTGGCTCTACAGCGAAAAGGAAGCGTTTGTCCAAGCCATTCTGACAGAACTCCATGCCATCGGCCAGGAACCGGAGGTTACGCAGTACAGCTTTTGCACCAACGGCAGCCATTATGCCGGGGAAGCGGGTATCAAGACCATAGGCTTAGGGCCATCCCGTGAGGACTTGGCCCACACAGACGACGAGTATATCGAACTGGAGCAGCTAATTAAGGCCTGCGAGGGTTATTACGCGGTGATGAAGGCGCTTCTCCGGTAGTAAAAGGGAGGAGAGCGAATGGAGAAAACTGCCATCATCCACGGCATAGTTGCCGCTGGGGACAGGATGGAAAAGGCGATCCTGATTCTCGGCGGCGGAAAAATCCAGGCCATACTGGACCCCGGCGCCGACCCGTCCCGCCTATATCCCGGATGCCGGATTATTGATGCCGCCGGGCAATACGTCCTTCCTGGCGGCGTGGACGGGCATGTCCACTTTGGAAATACGGACGAGGTTCCCATTGCGGACGATTTTTTTACTGGTTCCCTGGCGGCGCTGGCCGGGGGGACTACGACGGTGGTTGATTTCTGCGAGCCGCCGCCCGGTGCGGACCCTCTGGCCTGCATTGAGGGGCGAAAGGCGTTTGCGAAGGATTCTGCCGTGGATTATGCGCTTCATTACTCTTTCACGGAGAATTACCGCCAAGAACTGCCCAGGATTCCGGAAATTTTGGCGGCGGGGATTTCTGCTTTTAAGGTCTATACGGTGTATCCCAACATGACCCTACAGCCGGGGGACCTCTACTGCATTATGGAAGCGGTTGCCGGCAGGGGGACTCTGCTGGTTCACGCGGAGGAGAACAGTCTCATTGAATGCATGAAGGAGCGGTATCGAACCGGGAAAGAGGACATGACCGCCCTGGCGCTGACGCGGCCCAATCTGTCGGAACAGATGGCGGTGGAGGCGGCGGCCGCCGCCGCTAAATTGGCCGGAGCAAAAATTTGCATTGCCCATGTAAGCTGCAAGGAAACCGTGGAAATTCTGGCGCGGGAGCGCAGGGCGGGGAACCGGGATTTTATTCTGGAATCCTGTCCCCACTACATGCAGTTTACCAGTGAAAAGCTGTCGGGACCGGAGGGGGCGCTCTATACGATGAATCCGCCCCTACGGAGCAGGGCTGACGCGGACCGGCTGATGGATGCGGTGCTGGGGGAGGAAATTTCGATTTTGTCCACAGACCACTGTCCGTTTTTGAAATCCCATAAGCTGGGGAAAACTTATGATACCGTTCCCTGCGGCGTGGACGGCGTACAGATCCGGCTTCCCTACTATTTTTCAGAAGCGGTGCTGAAGCGGGGGCTGTCCATGGATGCGTTTATCCGGCTGACATCCACTAATGCCGCCAAGTTCTATGGCCTGTACCCCCGCAAGGGGTCCATCGCCGTAGGCAGCGACGCAGACCTGGTGTTTTTTGATCCGGAAGGCTCCTGGACATACGGCACGGACACGCAGGCAGGCGCGGCGGACTACTCTATTTATGAGGGGCTTCGGCTGCGGGGGCGCTGCACCCGTACGATCAAGGGCGGCAGGACGGTAATGGAAAACGGTATCGTATCCGCCCAGAAGGGCGGCGGACGCTTTTTGCGGGCCGCCATGCCCAAAGCGTAACTTTTTGTGGCAGGAGGATGTGAATGGAAAAGCTCATTGAAATTGATGATTATAGCTTTCGCTATCAAAACGCCAAAACCCTGGCGGTGGAGCACGTAAGCTTTGATGTACACAGGGGCGAATTTCTAGCGGTCATCGGCCCTACAGGCGCGGGAAAAACGACTGTATGCCGCAGCATCATGCGGCTGATTCCTGAGATTTACGATGGAAAAAGCTGGGGCAGCATCCGCATCAAGGGCAAGGACGTTTCTTCGTACAAGCCTGCGGATATATCCAGCTTCGTAGGGTACGTACACCAGGACGCGGAGAGCCAGATTTTGATGACCAACGTGGAGAAGGAAATAGCCTTCCCGCTGGAAAATATGGGAATCCCCCGGAAGGAAATGAAAGAGCGCGTGAACCGGGCCTTGGAGCTGGTGCATCTGGAGGACTACCGCAGCCGCCACCCCTACTATCTGTCCGGCGGGCAGCGGCAGCGGGTAGTGCTTGCCACGGCGCTGGCCATGGATCCGGAGGTGCTGATTTTAGATGAATCCGTGTCAGAAATCGACCCGCTCGGGGCGGAGGAGATTACTACCGTGGCAAAGGAATTGAACGCCATCGGGAAAACGATTGTATTTATTGAACACAATATGGAGGAAGTGGCGAAGTTCGCGGACCAGATTGTCGTGCTGGACCAGGGGAAGCTGGTTGCCCAAGGCACGACCCGGGGCGTGTTGAGCGACATGGAGCTGCTGCGGCGTCTGGACATGTTCCCGCCGGAGGTCACACAGCTTTTCTCCGAGTTGAAAAAGCGGGGGGTGCCGCTGCCGGATGAAATTCCCATCAACCTGGAAGACGCCCAGCGGCAGTTGGCCCGGCTCCTGGGGAAAGGAAGTGAGTAAAGATGGCGTTTAACCGAGATTCGGAATACGCAGTGGAGATCAAGCACCTTTGGTATACCTACCAGCCTATGGGCTTCACTGCCTTGAAAGACATCAACCTGACCATCCGCCATGGCGAGTTTCTTGCCCTGATTGGGCAAAACGGCTCCGGGAAAACCACGCTCATCAAGCATATGATTGGCCTGCACAAGGCCACCAAGGGCGAAGTGATTCTCGGCGGCGTACCCAGCACTTCCCGGGTGGTGTCGGACCTGGCCCACGACATTGGCTATGTGTTCCAAAATCCGGCCCATCAGATTTTCTCGGAGACTGTGGAAGACGAGGTAGCCTTCGGGCCGAAAAACCTGGGGTTTAGCCGGGAAGAGACGGAAGCCGCCGTAACGAAGGCGTTGGAAGATGTAGGGCTGTCCGAGTTCCGGAAGGAATCTCCCATTGTCTTGGGGCGGGGGCAGCTTCAACGGCTGGCCATCGCGTCGATTCTCTCCATGAACCCCCAGCTTTTGATTATCGACGAGCCAACCACCGGCCTGGACTGGCGGGAGTGCATCCGGGTATTGGAGCTGGTTAAAAAGCTGAATGAGTCCGGCCACACCATCATTATGACCACCCACAACATGAACCTGGTCTCGCTCTATGCGAAGCGGGCGGTAGTGCTGCGGCTGGGGGAGAAAATACTGGACGGGCCGGTGGACGAGGTGTTCGCGGAGTCGGAAAAACTCAAGAGCGCGTACATCAAGGCGCCCCAGGTATACCGCCTGTTGTCTCTGTTCCCGGAAATCCGCCCGGAGGACTACAGCATACAAGGCGTTGCGGACGCGATTTGCGCCAAAAGGAAGGAGGGAGCGTAGATGGGCGTACTGACAATGATGGAGGCGGCAAAGCGGGATTCCTGCATCCACCGCCTGAACCCCCTGAGCAAAATGATTTTCTGTATCTGCATGATCGCGATTCCGATTATTACGATTAACCCATATGTGTCGCTGATTCTGCTGGCGGTGCTGTGGATTCTGCCGCTCCCCGCGAAGCTACAGGATATTTTCTACCCCACGATGATCAAGCTGTATCCCACCATGCTGATTCTGCTGCTGATTATCTGGCCCTTTTTCTATCCGCATGGCGAGCATGTGCTGGTTCATTTTGGCGTAATCCACATTACGCTGGAAGGGCTTTTCTTCGCCGTGGCCCAAGCCCTGCGCATCGCGGTGGCGATTACGGGGTGCATGTATTTCGTCATGGTCACGGAGATTATCGACCTTTCCTCCGTGCTGGGGCGCGCGCTGCAAAAAGTGGGCATTTCCTATACGGCCCCCTTTATGATTACCACGTCCTTCAAATTCCTGCCGGAATTTCTCGGCACCTATTCCACCATTTCCGAGTCCTTCCGCGCCCGTGCGTTCCAGTTGGACAAAGGCTCGCTGCTGCAAAGGTTGAAAAATTTTATCCCTCTGTTCATCCCGCTTATCGACACCTCCCTGGGCAAGGCGCAGAATATCGCGTCCGCGATGCTGCTGCGGGCCTACGGGAGCAAAAAGAAACGGACCTATTACACGGTTTACAGCTTTGGCATTGGAGATTTGCTGTTTGTGCTGATGTCCCTGGCCCTGGTGGCGTTTGCCGTCTGGGGAAAGGTCAAGGTGCTGGGCGGCTTTGATCTCCACATTTGATCCGGCTCTATTAGTGCGCGGGCGCCGACGGAATGATGCGCCCGGGCGCTATTGAGACAATATTTTAGGAGGAAAGAGGCTTATGTTGCAAACAAAAAAGAGGAGTCCGGTTATGACGATCGCGCTGATTGTCGTGGGGGCCGTCCTGTACGGCGTCGGCTGCTTCGCGACGATGAACATTGTCATCGGGACGATCACCTTCCGCCCTGCGGCGTTTATATCCTGCGCCTGGGGCATCCTGTTTGGGCCATGGGTCGGCGGCGCTGCGGCCGCAATCGGCAACACCTTCATTTCGGACGTGCTGTCCGGCTGGTTCGGCATCGGAGGCGTGGGCGGATTTGTGGGCAATTTCATTATGGGATTCCTGCCCGGCCTGCTGGTTCGTGATCCCCGCAAGTGGCTGCCCATTTCCCTTTGGTCCTGCATTGCGTCCATACTCTGCGGCATCTGCATCGGCGGCTGGCAGCAAATTATGAACATCAACCAATTCTGGGTCATGTGCGTCGCCGTCTGGGCCTGCAACATCCCCATCAACGTGGTGCTGACGCCCATTGCCGTCAAGCTGCTTCTGCCTCGCGTGGTCAAGAGAAATTTGTATTGGAAGGAACTGCCTGGTCAGGCGGAGGTGGAGGGCGACGAGCCGTCGCCGCAATAACCCTGCGCCCTGACGCTCCGGCGTCCAACGAGCAGGGGCCTTTTGGCAGATTTATCCGCTGAAATCTGTTAAAAGGCTCCTCGCGTCTACCGGCGGCGCGGCATGGACCCAACCGCCGGTTCGACAGGAGGAATGATTAAAATGCAAGTGATTTTAGGCGGGGACCCGTTCTGCGACGTATTTCGCGGGACGTACGACCTGCACAAATATTGGGATCTAACAAATCCCGATTACTGCGTATCCGTAATGCGCGGCGCCTATGACGGCGGCTGCCGCAGCTATGAGCTGTCCTTCGGCCCGGTACAGGAGATGTTTCTACGGCTGGAGGCAGCCGTAGGGGAGGAGTTGACAGGCTATGCCAACCCCACTTACCTGCAAGGGGTGCATCTGGACGGGACGCCGCTGCAATTCTGCCGGAGCCGCGTGTTGAAAACCTTCGCGGAACGGCCTGGGTATCTGCCGGAATCTTTCGTGCCGAGGCTGAAAAAGGAGCTTCGGGAAAATACGTGCATGCTGTTTGGCTATGACCTGGACGCGCAGCCCCTCAGCGACAAGGAAATCAGCGCGATTGCGCTGGACGAAGACGCCTATCTCCGCCGCCTGCATGAGCTTGGCGCGGCGTCCAGGGTCTTGGTTGGCGGAACGGACGCGGATTGGCTGTTTACCTTGGGGCGTGAAGATATCATCGTGCGCATGTGCGAGATTGTCCGTGCGCTGGGGAAGCGTCCCTACCTGCTGTGCCACTACACGTCCACGGTTCTGCCAAAGGCCGATGCGCTTGCTCTGCCGGTTGATGGCTATTTTGCGGCAATCAACAAGAGCTGGGCTTTTTTGGAGCATGGCCCGGCGGCAGCGGCGGTAAAGGCGGCGAAGAAGCCTGTGACGGCCTTTATGGCGTTCGCCTGCGGCGGGCTGGCCGGGGGAATGCGGGAAGCGGCGGCGTACCTGGCGCAGGAGTGCGGTGTAAGCGGCATTATGTATGGAACCACCAAGAGGGCCAATGCCTTTTCCACCGCCCGCATGCTGGCGGAAATCAACTGACGGGGATGCGGAAATGCTCCCCGCGCCCTTCAGGGACACGGGGAGCATTTTGGGAATCCATCCAACGTCAGGGCAAAAGCGCCTTGATGTGCTGCAAACTGGCGAAGGCAGCTTCCGGCCCGTCCGGTATGGGCAGGCATTCGATGGTAATATAGCCGCTGTACTGGGCGTCCCGCAGTGCGCCGAGGATGGCGCGGAAGTCCAGGGCGCCGCTGCCGCAGGCCCGCCGGGTATTGCCGGCAAAGTGGATGTAGCCCAGATACGGCCCGCTCTCCCGGATGGCGCGGAGCATATCGGCTTCCTCGATGTTCATATGGAAGGTGTCCAGATGGGTTTTCAGATACCCGCTCTGGAAGGAAGCGACATACTGGTTGGCTTCCAGGGCCGTGTTGAGATAGTTGTTCTCATAGCGGTTGATGACTTCCAGGAAAATCGTGGTTTTCCGGCTTTCCGCGTAGGGAAGAAGTTCATCCAGTGCTTCGCTCAGCCATTTCCTGGATGCTTCCCGCTGCGCGCCCAGGGGAAGATCGCCCCGCAGGTTGCCCAGGATGACGGCGCAGCCCACAGCGGAGGCCCAGTCGATGAACTGCCGCATCCGCTCCACGGCTTTGCGCCGGACGCAGGGGTCCGGGTCGATGAGGCAGAGATGGTCAAGCCCCCTGGCCTGCCCCGTAGCAACGGCGGAGATGCCTAAGCCAAATTCCGCTTCCAGCGCCGTCAGTTCTTCTGCGGGAGCGTCCTCGGGCGTACGCAGGTGCAGTTCAAGGCCGTCGCAGCCAAGCTGTTTGGCCTGATGGAAGAGCTGCCGGTAGGGCTGGTCGCGCAGCAGCACCGGCGTGTTGGGCAGCGCCTTTGCGGCGGCCGTCACGGCAAATTTGAGATTTGCTCCAAATGAACAACTGTTGATTTCTTTCATGGTGACCTCCTATCAAATCAAGAGCATAACATGCTCTAAATATGATAAGAGTATACGACATCTTTGGACGGAAATCAACCAGAAATCAGGAAAATCCGTGGTTAAATAATAGTTGCATCATGCTCGGGGTGGCAAAAAACACCTGGGGGCAAAACTTTTTGCATCCAAAAACGCAAAAATTGTGGATTTTGCTGACGCTTTTTACAAAAATGGCAGATAAACCGTAAAGTGCTTTCAAAAATTGAGCGATTAGTGATAATATTTTGAGACATACAACAACAAAAATCTATCAGGAGGATACTATGAAACTTATTAAAAATGCCATGATCGTTGTACCGGAAGGTCACAATGGACTGATCCGCAGCGGCTACATCCGGATTGACGGAGGCCGCATTGCAGAAATTGATACGATGGACAAGCTGACGCCGGAGAAGCAGGCGGGAGCGGAAATCATTGACGCCAAGGGCAAAATCGCCATTCCCGGTTTCGTTTCCACCCACAGCCATCTTTACAGCGCGGTGGTGCGCAGCCTTCCCCATGCGGGATACGACGATGTAGATTTCTCCTTCGTATCCTGGATGGACCGCTTTTGGTTCAAAATGCTGGAAGACAAGGTCAATCCCAAGGACGTTTACGCCGGAACCTTAATCAACTGCATTGAGAACATCAAGCACGGCTACACCACGACCTCCGACACCACCGAAGGGTCTTACGCCCTTCCCGGCGCGTTGTTTGAAGCCGGGCGGGCGGCGAAGGAATCCGGCATCCGCGGCGTCATGTCCTTTGAGACCACGGGCCGCATCAGCCCGGAGAACGCGAAGCTGGGCTTGAAGGAAAACGTCGATTTCATCGAGCACTGCCGCAAAAACGACCCGGACGGCCGTATTCAGGGCGTTATCGGCGTCCACACCACCTACACCTGCTCCGGCGATCTGATTCAAGAGTGTCGCGCGGAAGCCACGCGCCTGAAAGCCGGTTTACAGATGCATCTGGCCGACGACCGCTGGCATAGCTTTGATTCCACGCTGAAATACGGCAAACGCTGCCTGAAGTGGCTGGAAGATTTAGGCTTCCTGGGGCCGGACGTGCTGTTTTTCCATTGCAGCTACATGAATGAGCTTCTGGACCCGGAAATCATGAAGCACTACGGCTGCAATATTTCCCACCAGCCTGTGTCCAACGCCAGCTTTGGCTTCTGGCCCAATATGATCCCGTTCATCAAGGCGGGCGTCAACGTT
Source organism: uncultured Clostridia bacterium (assembly GCA_947649615.1). Classification (GTDB taxonomy): domain Bacteria; phylum Bacillota; class Clostridia; order Oscillospirales; family Oscillospiraceae; genus Pelethomonas. The sequence continues at coordinate 32,421 of CANSSG010000021.1, forward strand.
TCCCTGGGTACGGACGGCCAGACGCAGTCCATGTTTGAAAACATGCGCGCGGCGCAGATGATCCACCGCATCCGCTACGAGGAACTGGAATTGCTTCCGGATAAGCAGATGTTCGAGATGGCAACGATCAACGGCGCCCGCTCCCTGCACATGGAGGACCAGATTGGTACATTGGAGGTTGGGAAAAAGGCGGACATCGTTCTGCTCAAAAACAACAGCCCGGTTCCCGTATTCGAGAACAACGTGATGAACTTCGTGGTCACAGTGGCGGACGCCGCCCATGTAGACACCGTCATCATCGACGGGAACAAGGTGGTGGAAGGCGGCGAATACCTCCTGATGGACGAGGAAGAGGTCCGCGCAAAGTGCCAGGAGCAGGCGGTAGACTTCTGGAAGCGTAATAACTGGCCCACGCCCTGACCGTGCGGAAGGGAAATCGAAAAAGGAAGAAGGAAAAGATTCATGGGTACATACGAACCAAAGTTTAACGGCGCGTACATTGGCGACGGCAAATTGCTGACAAACGAAGAATTGTGTCAAATTTTGTCCGATGTGGTGAAATGCGACAGCACCTTTGGCCGGGAAGGCGACTGCGGCAGGCTTCTGACCAAGATTGCGGCGGAAAACGGGCTGATGGTTGAGATCACGCCCACCAGCGCAGAAGACCGGTTCAATGTCATGATCACCGTAGGCGCGGACAGCTTTTTGGAGAAGAAGAACGGCCTTCTGCTCCATGGACACTATGACACGGTTCCCGTGCTGGACATGCCGGACCCCTACAATACCGAGGTCGTGGGCAACAAAATGTGCGGCCGCGGCATCGTGGATCAAAAAAGCGGCCTGGTTGCGGCCTTATGCGCGGCAATAGCCGTGAAACGCACCGGAAGGACGCTGAAAAAGCCGCTGTGCATTGCCTGCGTGGTAGACGAGGAATCTGAGCATCGTGGCAGCTACGCCCTGGCGCAGACAGGCGTAAAAGCCGATTGGGCCATTGTGACGGAGCCGACGAACGGAAACTGCGAGTTTGGCTGCAAAGGCACGACGCCCATCCGCATCACCGTAAAAGGGCTTACCGCCCATGCCAGCAACCCCTGGATTGGCGTCAACGCGATTGAAAAAGCGATGCCCATTTTAGAGGGCCTGTTTGCCATGAAGTTCCCCGAGGTGGACCTGGGCGAGTTCGGCAAATACCAGGGTACCATCTGCGTCAGCAAGCTGGACGCGGGGACAGCGTACAACAACGTTCCCGGTGAAGCCGTGATCTGGATGGACCGCCGGACGGTGCCGGGAGAGGATTCCCAGCTTGCCCTGGGGCAAGTGCGGGACGTGATTGCGGAAGCAAAGAAAAAAATCCCCGGCCTTCAGGCGGAAGCGGAAATCGCCCGCCCGGACTGGCACTGGCCTGAAATCCGCGCCCGGGGCCTGAACCCAACCTGTACGCCGGCGGATTGTGAGCTTTACAACGTTCTGAACCGCGCGGCCTGCCGCACCGGCCTGCCGGATGTGCCAAAGAAATTCTGCAACGGCTACAACGACATGGACTTTCTGGTCAATGATTTAGGCATCCCCACCTTGGTATACGGCTCGGGTGACGGCAGCATGGCCCACACCGCCCATGAGGAAGTCGATGTGGATGATGTATGCCGGGTTGCTGAAGTATTCTGCCATATGATTGAAGAACTTTGCATGTAAAGATAGGAGAGTCATCATGACCCACGAAGTAGATTTGTCGGTAAAAGTATCCGGCGTTATTTTTGAAAATCCCCTGATCCTGTCCGAAGGCCCCCTGACTGGCGATGCGCGGCTGATTGAGCGCGCCGCGTCCCACAAGCTGGGCGGCATCTGCACGAAAAGCATCCGCCAGGATGCCGCCGTATCGGCAAATCCCTACATGATTGCCGCCAACGGCGGGCTGATCAACGCGGATTGGACAAGCATTGGGTTTGACGCATGGCTGAAGGAGCTGGACAAGCTGCACCTCAGCAAGCCGCTGATGACCAATGTAGGCACCAATTATACGCCGCCCCAGAAGGCTGCCGAGCTGGCGGACGTACTGGAACAGCACGGCGCAACCTTTGTCAGCTTTTCCGACTACGAGCCTGAAAACCTGGTGGAGACTGTCCGGTACGCCCGAAAGAACGTGAAGGTGCCGATTATGGTGAAGCTGCCCCCCTTTGTCAAAAACATCGGGGATCTCTGCCGCCGCCTGGAGGATGCCGGCGTCAGCATGATTGCCGCCATGGACGCGGTAGGACCCGCTATGGATATCGACCCCGAGACCCGCCGGCCTGTATTGGGCTGCAACGGCGCGTTCGGCTACCTGTCCGCCGCACCGATTTTCCCGCTGACACTGGCGTACATCGCGGAGATTGCCGCCAACGTGTCTGTACCCGTCCTGGGCGTAGGCGGCGTTTCCAAGACAGAGGACGTTATCAAGATGATTATGGCGGGCGCCACCTGCGTGGGCATGGTGGGTACGCCGGTTCTGAAGGGCTTGGAGGTGTTCGACAAAATCGAATCCGGCCTGCGTACCTGGATGGCGGAACACAATGTACGCTCCTTCGATGAAATCCGGGGCTGCGCCCTGCCCTACATCCACGGCGCCGAGCGTACGGACTTACGGGCCAGGGTGGACGAAAGCCTGTGCGTCGGCTGCGGCCTGTGTACCAAGTCCTGCTATTGCGGCGCGCTGTCCATGGCGGACGGCAAAGCCCAGGTCAATTATGAGTATTGCAGCGGATGCGGCGTATGCCAGACGGTTTGCCCCAAGCGCGCGGTTCGCGTAGGCAAGTGACGCTGGCCGGAGAGGAATTGCGAGGTTTCAAAAAATGGATTTACTGATAAAAAACGGCACGGTCATTACGGTGAACCAGACCCGGGACGTTGTAAAGGCAGACGTTGCCATCGACCAGGGCCGGATTGTCAAGGTAGGCGATTGCACCGGCATAGCGGCGGACAAGGTGATTGACGCCATCGGCTGCGCGGTAATGCCGGGAATGATCAACACCCACACCCACATTTACCAGGCGCTCATTGAGGGCATCGGCTACGACATGCACTTTGAGCCATGGAACTGGCGGTTTTTGTTTCCTATCGTCAGCCGGATGACGCCCGAACACGCCTATGTCAGTGCGCAGGTGGCGGCGCTGGAAATGATTAAGAGCGGTACGACCACGGTCTGCGACCACTGGTACATGCACACCTACTTCGACAACGTACGCCGTCTGACAACCGCTCTGGACGAGAGCGGAATGCGCTCCTGCATCGTTTACGGCCTGCTGGACCGTTCCTTCGCGGGGGAGAGCACCGGCGGAAACGAGATGACCATGGTTCACACCAAGGAAGATTTGATGGCCGATGTAGAGAAGTTCACCGCCCAATGGCACAATGTCCGCCGGACTACAGTGGCCCTTGGCGTAGGCACTACCCAGGACGCTTCTCCTGAGCTGCTCAAGCTGTCCCAGGAATACTGCCTGGCCAACGGCCTGCAAAACAACTTCCATGTAGCGGGGTGGAGCGACCTGATTGCCAACTGCTACCGGGAATACCGGATGCGGGATGTGGAGTACCTGGCAAAAAACGGCTACACAGGACCCAACATGGTCTACGTCCACGCCGTATGGCTGACGCCGGAGGAAGTCCGCATCGCGGCGGACACGGGGACGAAGATCGCCCACTGCCCGGTGGCGAACGCCCAGCTTGCCTACGGCGTCGCCCCCGTCAGCGAAATGCTGGCCCAGGGCATGGCGGTGGGGCTTGGCACGGACGGCGCGGCCAGCTATACCTACGACATGTTCGAGGTCATGCGGCTGGCAGGCTACCTGCAAAAGCAGAAGCATCTGTCCGCCGACCTCCTCACAGCGGAGCAGGCCATTGAAATGGCTACCATCAACGGCGCGCGGGTACTGAACATGGAGAATCAGCTCGGCTCTCTTGAGGAAGGGAAAAAGGCGGACGTCATTCTGGTGGACATGAACCGCCCCCACCTGCTTCCCGTCAACCGTTACACCCCGAAGCTGGTCTACAGCGCCAATGGAGGCGACGTGCGCACCACCATTATTGACGGCAAAATCGTAATGGAAGACTGGGTGGTCAAGACCATGAACGAGGAAGCCGTCCTGCGGGACGCCGTACGCTGTGCCGGCGAACTGACGGCGGGCGCGTCCAACGACGATACAGCCAAGCTGCTGAACGCTCCCTGGGGCAGGACGCGGCCATATTGGAGAAGCTGAGGAAATTTTATGAAAAAGATTACATTCCCGGAAAATTTCATCTGGGGGATTGGCAACGGGGCGTATCAGTCCGAGGGGGCCTGGAACGAGGACGGTAAGGGCGAGTCCATCTGGGACCGCTACGGACATATCCCCGGCAACGTATGGAACGGCGAGAATGGGGACGTTACCACGGATTTCTACCACCGCTACAAGGAAGATATCGCCCTGCTGGCCAGCCTGGGCATCCGCCACTTCCGCATGTCCATTGCCTGGACAAGGATTCTTCCGGACGGCAGGGGCGCGGTCAATCCGAAGGGGATCGCCTTCTACCACAATGTGTTCGCGGAGCTGGAAAAGTACGGCATAGAACCTATGGTGACCCTCTACATGTGGGACTTGCCCCAGAAATTGCAAGACGCAGGCGGCTGGGCCAACCGCGAGACGGCGGACTGCTTCGCGCAATATGCACGGATACTCTTTCAGGAGTACGGCAAAGAGGTATCCACATGGGTCACCTTCGATGAGCCGTTCTGCTGCGCATTTATTGGCAACTACCTGGGAACCTACGCGCCTGGTTTGCGTGATTTCAGCACCGCCCTGCAAGCCAGCTACCACATGCTGCTGGCCCACGGCAAGGCGGCCCGTGCCTGCCATGAGATGCTCCCCGGGGCCAAAATCGGCATCGCGCTGAATCTCTCCGACTGCAAACCCGCCACGGCCCGCCCGGAGGACGCCGGAGCGGCCCGCCGCGCGGACGGCTACCGGAACCGCTGGTTCCTGGACCCGCTCTACAAGGGATATTTTCCGGAGGATATGCTGCGGCTGTACCGGGAAAAGGGCGTGGCCTTGCCGGAAATCCGGGAGGAGGATCTGGAAATCATGTCGGAGCGGCAGGATTTTTTGGGCCTGAACTACTATTCCCCCCATTTCTTTGTCAGCGATGAAAAAAACTGGCCGGTAGGCGCGGCGTCCGTAAAAGTAGGGCATCCCGTCAATGACATCGGTTGGGAAATCGTGCCGGAGGCGCTGGGCAATATCCTGCGCCGCGTCAAAGAGGACTACGGCGATATTGAAATCCAGATTACAGAAAACGGCTCCTGCCAGACAGACCTTGTCAACCGGGAACACCGGGTTGTAGATGACGGCCGCATCGACTATATGCACCGCCATCTGGCGGTGCTGCGGGAGGCAATCGGCAGCGGCGTCCGGGTGACCGCCTACTACGCCTTTTGCTTTACGGACAATGTGGAATGGGCGCTGGGCTTTTCCAAGCGGTTCGGTCTCGTGTACGTTGACTTCGGTACGCAGGAGCGCATTGTTAAGGACAGCGGACGGTGGTACGCCGGCGTTGCGGCGGAAAACGGCTTTGAGACGGCGCTGTAAAAGCGGCTGGCGGATAAGGAGGCCAATATGGCGAATGTGATGCAACTGAAAGTAAACGGCAAAACCGTGACCGCCCAGCGCCCGGAGCAGACGCTTCTGTCCTTCCTGCGCGACGGCCTGGGGCTGGTGGGCGCAAAGGATGGATGCAGCCGGGGCCAGTGCGGCGCGTGTACGGTGATTGTAAACGGCCAATCGGTCCGGAGCTGCCTGAAAAAGATGAAGGATTTGGATGGCGCGGAGGTAGAGACCATCGAGGGCCTGGAGAAAGACGGCGTCCTCCATCCCCTCCAGCAGGCGTTTCTGAAGCTGAGCGCCTACCAATGCGGCTTCTGCACCCCTGGAATGATCATGCGGGCCAAATGGCTGTTGGACAACAACCCCGCCCCCACTGTAGAGGAAGTGCGCCAAGGGCTGAAGCCGAACATCTGCCGCTGCACCGGCTATAAGAAGATAGTGGAAGCGGTATTGCTGGCGGCCAGCGTCCTCAGGGGGGAGACGGCCATCAACCTCTATGAGGATGACGGCGCAATGGGTTCCCGCTGCGTCCGCACGGACGGCTACGCCAAGGTGACTGGCAAGCCGGTCTATACCGATGACTACAAGCTTGTCAAGCCTTTGCAGGGTAAGTTTGTCTGGCCCGCTTATCCCCACGCCAAGGTCCTGTCGGTAGACATTTCGGAAGCCCGCAGGATGCCCGGCGTGGCGGCGGTGGCGGTCTATGACGACATTCCGGGAAGAAAGCTGTTCGGCCAGGGCTATTTTCCGCAGCAGCCAATCATCGCAAAGGACATCGTCCGCTTTGTAGGCGACCCGGTGGCCGTGGTATACGCCGAGACGGAGGAGGAAGCCCTGGCGGCAGTCCAGAAGGTTCATGTGGAATATGAGCCGCTGCCGGTCCTGACGGACATGGATGAGGCGATGAAGCCGGATGCCATGCGTATTTACCCGGAGTACGAGGACGGAAACATCTGCTCCCACGACCACACCCACAAGGGCAGCGTAGAGCGCGGCTTTGCCATCTCCGACGTCATTGTGGAGGGCGAATATGAGACAGCCCCCATCGACCACGCCTACATGGAGCCGGACGCCGCATTGGCCCACTACGATGAAGACGGCAGGCTGACAGTCCATGGCTCCGTGCAGAACCCCCTCGGCCTGCGCCGGGAACTGGCGGAATGCCTGGGGCTGGATGAGGAAAAGGTACGGGTGCTGAACCATCCCAACGGCGGTGCGTTCGGCGGGCGGGAGGAGCCGTCCGTACACATCCAGGCCGCGCTGGGTACCTTGATGACTGGCCGTCCGGTCCGGATTGTCTTTACCCGCGAGGAGGTCAATTTCTTCACCACCAAACGCCATGGGATGCGCCTGCGCTATAAGCTGGGCGCGGCAAAGGACGGAAAAATTCAGGCAATCCAAGTGCAGACTGTGGGGGACACCGGCGCATACGCGTCATCGGGCGCCTTCGTGCTGTTCCGGGCCTGTGTGTTCGGCGCGGGCTGCTACGCGATTCCCAACGCCTGCATGGACACCTACGCGGTCTATACCAATAACACCACCGCAGGCTCCATGCGGGGCTTTGGCAGCACCCAGCCGGCGGTTCCGCTGGAATCCCTGGTGGACCAGTTGGCAGAAAAGCTGCAAATAGACCCCTTTGAGATCCGCAGAATCAACGCCCTTGCCCCCGGCAAGCAGACAATCACAGGCCATGTGATCGACTATTCGTGCGGCTATGTGGAGTGTCTCAACGAGGTGGAAGCGCGGCTGAAGCGGGATGGGCTGCCCGCGCCCTCCGGCCCCCACAAGAAGGTAGGCTGGGGCGTGGCGTCCAGCATGAAAAACGTAGGCCTTGGTTCCGGCTGTCCGGACAATGCCTGGGCGCAGATGCGCCTGACGAAGGATGGGCGGTTTGAGCTGATGGCGGGCGGCGTGGAGTGCGGCCAGGGGCATGACACCGTCGTGGTGCAGATTGCCGCCGAAGCCTTGGGCGTATCCCCGCAAAATATCGCCATCCTTCCCGTAGACAGCAGCTACACTATGGAAGCGGGCATCACGACTGCGTCCCGCCAGACCTTTGTTTCCGGGAACGCCTGCAAGGGCGTGGCGTCTGTGTTCCGCCAGAGCCTTCTGCGGCAGGCTTCGTCCCTGTGCGGCATTTCTGAGGGGCTGCTTGATTTGGATAAGAACGGGATTCACAGCGCCGGCAAGGGCCATTCTTTTACTATGACATTCCGCGAATTGGCGGAGAAGGTGGAACAGGCTGGGGCGGAGGTCTACGAAAAATTCTTCTACAACGCGCCGGAAACCCATCCGTACCATGCCTGCTCCGATAATTTTGACAATAAGATGGTGGAAAACCGCCTGCATTTTGCGTACTGTTTTTGCGCGCAGTGCGTGGTGGTGGAGGTAGACGAGCTGACAGGCGAGATAACCGTCCTGCGGGTATACGCCGCCAACGACGTAGGCCGGGCGGTGAACCCGGCGCTGGTAGAGGGGCAGATTGAGGGCGGTGTGGCCATGGGTATTGGCATGGCGCTGAGCGAACAGTTTGTGCAGAAGGACGCCCTTGTGGTTACCAAAGACCTTGCCAGCCTGCGCGTCCCCCATTCCACAGACGTTCCCATGCACATTGAGCCGGTGATGGTGGAGGAAGGCCATCCCTACGGGCCATTTGGCGCGAAGGGGATGGGAGAACTGCCGCTGAACGCCACCGCCCCGGCCATACTTAACGCGGTATACAATGCGGTAGGCGTCCGGATCAACCGGCTGCCGGTTGACCGCAAAAAACTAGCGGAGGAGATAAAAAGGAAACAGGCGGAGAAATAGCACAGATGAATCCGTCCAGCCCCGTCCTGCGCGCCCGCAGACGGGGCTGGGTCCGTCCTGATATGGTAAAATTTATCAATTGATGGAAAAAATCCCTAAAAAGGGGTTGAAATATTGAGGAAGTGTTGTACAATGGAGGTGAATATTTTAGGAGGAGAAGGCGATATGCGATTAGACAGACTGAATGAAATGGAGCATTATATTTACCAGAAGGGGAACGCGTCGCTGCAAGATTTATCCGAGCATTTTGATGTATCCATCAATACCGTCCGGCGGGACATCCGGGTTCTTCTGACCCACGGTACGATCAAAAAGGTATACGGCGGCGTTGCGGCCACCACGCCTGCCAAGCAGCAGATTTTGATTTCCCAGCGGGAGCAGGTGTGCATGGAGGAGAAGCGGGCCATTGCCCAGCTTGCGGCGGAGCAGATTCCGGACAATGCCACGCTGTACCTGGATACGGGGACGACGGTGAGCGAGATTGTACCCTTCCTGGTAGAAAAGCAGAATTTGACGATTGTGACCAACAGTGTGCGCGTAGTAGAGCGGATGGTGCAGTATCCCAATATTAACCTGTTTGTACTTGGCGGATTTTACAGCAGCGACATATCCGGCTTTGTGGGGATTACCGTTTTGGATAACCTGAACCGGCTGGCATTTGATATTGCGGTTCTGGGCGCGACGGGCATTTCCTTGGAAGGCGGCCTGATGACGGGCGGGTTTTCCGAGGAACCTATCAAGCAGCATGTGCTCAAGCACAGTAAAAAACAGGTGATGCTGTTGGTGGATTCGGGAAAATTTGACCGGACGGCGTTGTTTTCCTACGGGGAGATTCAAGATGTACACTGCATTGTAACAGACCGGGAGCCTCCGCATCCCTATAAGAGCAAATTTGAGCAGCACAATATCAAGATGATATATCCGCAGGGCGCTGGCCCGCTGCAAAACCGGCATAATAACCATGTCTAGGAGGGGGAGTATTAAGATGCTGTTTATAGAATATCCCAAATGCACGACCTGCCAAAAAGCCCGGAAGTGGTTGGAAGCCAATGGGACGGGCTTTCAGTCCCGGCATATCAAAGAAGACGCCCCCAATGCCGCAGAGCTGAAAGCCTGGTATGTGCGTAGCGGCCTGCCGCTGAAGAAATTCTTCAACACGAGCGGCCTGAAATACAAGGAACTGGGTCTGAAAGACAAGCTGCCTGGCATGAGTGAAGATGAGCAGATCGCCCTGCTGGCTTCTGACGGAATGCTGGTAAAGCGCCCCATCCTGGTGGGGGAAGGTTTTGTGCTGGTGGGCTTCCGGGAAGCGGAGTGGGCTGCCGCATGCAATAAGCTTGCGGAGTGACCAACCGCCCGCGGCCAAAGTTGGACGGATGAATAAAAATCCCCCGCCCTGTCTCGATTTGACGGCAGGGCGGGGGATTTCTGCGCCTGGTTTCCTGCGCCTGGCAGCTTCCATCCAGGACGCCGGAACATCAGCCGGCCTGTGGAATGACCACGGTGAAGGTAATGACGCCATTCTTGTAATGATTGTGGATCTGGCCCCGGTGCCGGACGGCAATGGCTTTAGCGGTAGAAAGCCCGATCCCGTAGCCACCGGTGGCGCGGGCGCGGGAGGAATCGGCGCGGTAGAAACGGTCGAAATACCTGGGGAGCTGCGCCGCGTTTACGCCAGCGCAGGGGTTTGATGTGGTAATATATATATTCCGCCTCCGCTGGGCTACAGAAAACCGGATCACCCCTCCGGGATCGCTGTATTTGACCGCATTGTCCAGCAATATGGAAAACAGGCGGAAGAAATTATCCTGGACGCCTTTTAGCTTGATGCCCTCGCCAATCTCCGCCGACAGCGACTTTCCATCTGCTTCGGCCAATGGCTGGAATGTGTCTGCGCTGGCCTGGGCGGCTTCGCTGACGGAAAAATACGCCATAGCGTCTTCATTGACGGTTTCTTCGGTGCGTGAGAGTTCTACCAGATTTTTTATAAGCTTATCTAACCGGACGATTTGGGAACGTGCGCTTTTTAGCCATTTGTCGTTTCCGTAGGCGTCCTCCAACAGCCCCAGGTCTGCCGATAGGATGGCCAGGGGCGTTTTTAGTTCGTGGGATGCGTCTGTAATAAACTGCCGCTGCCGTTCCAGGTTATCTGCAAAAGGCCGTATGGCCCGCTTGGATAAGAAAAGCAGCAGGATAAAGACGGCCGCGACACACGCCAGAAATATAGCGCCCGTAACGCGCAGCATATTGTTGGAGGATTGAAGCTGGAGGAAGCAGTCTAAAACGACGATGGTGCTTCCGCCGTCCCTTTCCGGGAATACGCCGAAGCGGTAGTGGCTGACATATCCGTGCGCCGCGCCGGTTTCTATGATTTGACGGACTGTCCCGGCCACAGACTGGCGGTCCAGTGCGGCAATGTGGTCAAAGTCAGCGGATTTGATTTTATTTTGCGCGGTAAGCTTGACAATCAGGTAGCGTGTTTCAAAGGGCGTTTCCGGTGTGACCTGAAAATCGAAGCCCGCCGGGTCGGAACGGGGTCCTGGCGGGAAGAAGACCCCGCCGTTTTGATGCAGGAGGGCGATGACGCGGTCTGCCCGGCTGGTGGTAATGCAGTGGTTCCCGATGCCAATCGCCGTGCAGAGGACGACCATCGTCCCAACCAAAGACGCCATGGCGGTCAGAATGAACTTCCGGCGCAGTGAACGGATCATAGCGTCCCCTCCAGCACGTACCCCTGCCCGCGGCGGGCTGCAATACGGACGTTTGCGCCTGCCGCTTCCAGCTTCCGCCGTAGGTAGGAGATGTAGGCCCAGACTACGTTGATCTCCGCGTCGCTGTCGTACCCCCAGATTTGCGCCATGAACTGCTCCGTGGAGATTGGCCGCCCTGCGTGCCGCATGAGCAGTTCCAGCATTTGGTATTCCCGATTGCCCAGCCGGACGCAGGTAGAGCCGCATTTCAGTTCAAACGTGGAGCAGTCCAGCGCCACGTTTCCGGCAGTGAGGACTGTCGGCGTGTACCCGCCGCCCCTGCGGGTCAGGGCGCGGACCCTGGCGGTAAACTCCCGGTTGTCAAAGGGCTTGGGCAGGTAGTCGTCCGCTCCGCTGTCAAGCCCGGCTACACGGTCTTCGATTTGGCTTTTTGCCGTCAGCAGCAGCACCGGCGTGGCGATGTTCCTGGCCCGCATGGCCTGCAAAACCTGGATGCCGTCCAGCTTGGGCATCATGACGTCCAGGATAATGCAGTCATAATTGCCCGCAAGGCCATAATCCAGCGCATCCTGCCCGTTGTAGACCACGTCGGCGGAATAATGCTCCCGCCTGAGCAAGGCTTCCAGGGCCAGCGTCATCTCCAGTTCGTCATCAGCAATTAAAATCCGCATAGTATCTTCCTCCTTGGCATGCTTCCGCCGAAGCCGTATAGGCAGCGCAGCAGCGCTGCCTATACTTTATGGATGCAGGCAGGAAAAAGCAAGAGCAAAATTATGAACAATTATAAAAGTTTTTCCGCCGGTGCGTTTCTTTTAACTTGGTTTTAAGTTCCCGATTTATAATAGCCCCGTTCTGACAGGAAGGAGGCTTAAGCGGCATGGATTTTCGGCACGAGTGGAAGCATGAGATTTCATACCTGGATATGCTGGCGCTGCGGCAGCGGCTGCGGGCCGTTGCGCAGACAGACCGGAATGCAGCCGGCGGAAAATATCTGATTCGCAGCTTATACTTTGACACCCCCTCGGATAAGGCGCTGCACGATAAGCTGAACGGCGTCAGCCGCCGGGAAAAGTTCCGGATTCGCTATTACAACGGAGACACCGGCGTCATTTACCTGGAAAAAAAGAGCAAGGTGGGCGGACTGGGGAGCAAGCAGCGCGCTTTGCTTTCTGCCCAGGAGGCGTCTGCGATTCTGCAAGGCGGCCTGACGTGGATGCTGGACAGCGGCAGGCCGCTGGTGCAGGAGCTTTATAGCAAAATGCGGACGGAGCTGCTCCGGCCGCGGACAATCGTGGACTATACGCGGGAGCCGTATGTATATCCAGCCGGGAACGTCCGGGTCACGCTGGACTACAATATTCGCACCAGCCTGCATTGCGCAGACTTTTTGCAGCCAGGCGTGACGGTTCCCGCAGGAGACGCCCCCATGATTCTGGAAGTCAAGTGGGACGCCTTTCTGCCCTCCGTCATTCGCGATGCAGTCCAGTTGGAGGGACGGCGGGCCACATCCTTCTCCAAATACGCCCAATGCCGGATTTACGGCTGAACAAAAATCAAAAGGAGTAATTTCAATGACCTTCAATGACATTTTCAAATCCAGTTTCCTGGAAAACATCAGCAGCGTCAGCATTTTTGACATGATGCTGGCCCTTGCGCTGGCCTTTGGCCTTGGGCTGTTTATTTTCTTCGTTTACAAAAAGACCTATCAGGGCGTGATGTATTCTTCCGGCTTTGGGGTGACCCTGATTGCCCTGGTCATGATAACCACGGTCGTCATTCTGGCGGTTACCAGCAATGTAGTGCTGTCCCTCGGCATGGTGGGCGCACTGTCCATCGTCCGTTTCCGCACCGCCATCAAGGAGCCGCTGGACATTGCCTTTCTTTTCTGGGCCATTGCCGAGGGCATTGTGCTGGCGGCGGGGATGATTCCGCTGGCTGTGATCGGCGGCGTTGTCATCGGCTTGCTTTTACTGGTCTTTGTCAACAAAAAAAGTGCGTATAATCCGTATATAGCCGTTCTGCAATGCAACGGCCATGAAGCGGAACAGCAGGCGGTGCAATATCTTGAAGCCCAAACCCGGCGCTGTGTAGTAAAGAGCAAGTCGGCGCAGAAGGGGGTGGTTGAACTGAACCTGGAAGTTCGTCTCAAAGACGGCAATACAGATTTCATCAATACGCTTTCCGAGATAAAAGGGGTGCGCAGCGCAGTGCTGGTAAGCTATGACGGCGGCTGCATGGGCTAAGGGGGAGGCATCATGTCAACGCGCAAGTATATAGACCGCGTCTGCATTGCCGCCGTTGTCCTGTCGCTGCTCCTGACGCTGCTTTTTATGAATGGCGAAGCCCTGGGCCTGCAAGCTGCCGGCAAGGAGGCTGGGTATGAAAACCGGCTGTTCGATTCTTCCAGGGTGCATACCATCGAAATCGTGATGGACGATTGGGACGCTTTTATCGAAACCTGCCAGAACGAGGAATACAGCCCTTGCAGCGTGGTCATTGACGGCGAGCATTATAAAAACGTGGGGATACGCGCAAAAGGGAACACGTCCCTCACCTCCGTTGCCGCCATGGGGAGTAGCCGGTATAGCTTTAAAATCGAGTTTGACCAGTATGACAGCACGAAAAGCTACCATGGGCTGGATAAAATCAGTCTCAATAATCTGATCCAGGACAATACCATGATGAAGGACTATTTGACCTATCAGATGATGAACGCGTTTGGTGTGCCAAGTTCCCTGAGCAGCTTTGCATATATCACGGTAAACGGCGAGGATTGGGGGCTGTATCTGGCGGTAGAAGCCGTCGAGGAGGCCTTCCTACAGCGCAGCTATGGCAGCGATTACGGCGAACTCTATAAACCGGACAGCATGAGTTTTGGCGGCGGGCGCGGCAATGGCCGGGATTTTGATATAAACGGCCTTGCGATTCCACCAGGCCAGGAGGGCGGAGATATGCCTGCCCGCCCGGCCCAGACGCCGGACTTAGACAATTTTGACCCGTCCTCCATGTTTAGGGGCGGCGGCAGGGGGGAGATGGGCGGTTCGTCCGATGTGAAATTGCAGTACATTGACGATGACCCGGCCAGCTACCCCAACATTTTCGATAACGCGAAAACGGACGTCTCCGACAGCGGCCGGGAGCGGCTGATAAACTCTCTGGAAGCTCTTTCCAGCTATACGGATTTGGACGGGGTTTTGAATATAGAGACGGTGCTCCGTTATTTTGCCGTCCACAACTTTGTTGTCAATGGGGACAGTTACACGGGGGATATGGTTCACAACTACTATCTGTACGAAGAAGACGGCAGGCTCTCCATGATTCCGTGGGACTATAACCTGGCGTTTGGAACCTTCACCGGCGGCGCGGCGGTTTCGGCAGTCAATGCTGCCATTGATGATGTACTCTCTGACCGGCCTATGCAGGCGTGGATTTTTTCTGATGAGGCCTATACGCGGCGGTATCATGCGCTATATGCCGAGTTTCTCAATACGATAGATATAGAAAAAATAATAGATGATGCCTATGTGCTGATTGCAGGCTATGTGGAGGAGGACCCTACAAAATTCTGCACCTATGAGGAATTTGAGACCGGTGTGCAGACAATGCGGGCTTTCTGCACCCTGCGGCGGGAGAGCGTCCAAGGACAATTGGCCGGAACGATTCCCTCAACCAGCGAACAGCAGGCGGCGGAGCAGGACGCCTTAGTCAACGCGGACCATCTGAACTTGTCCGATATGGGGACTATGAGCAATGGCGGCATAGGCGGAGGGCCGGGTGGATTTGAGACGCCTGGCGGCAGGGACGGCCAGGCGCACCCTCCGGCGGAAGATGAAGCTGGCGGGGCATCTGACGCAGTGGATGCCGCTCCATCGGGGCCGGACGCGCAGAAGGAGTTTCCCTTCAAGGAACAGGGCGGCCTGGCCTTTTCGCCCGATGGGCAGCCGGACGCGGAAACCCGGCAGCCAGCGGTGCTGTTGCTGGGAGTGTCCGTGGCGGTGCTGCTGGCGGGGATTTTGATTGCCGGCAGGTTTAGGAGGTGAAGAGGAGGGGGGACAGCCGCGCCCCCTCGCCCCAAGGCAAAGCCCTGGGACAAGGGGGCGCGCCATCACCTCATCTCACTGACATACAGCCCCACGCGGCTGTCCAGCATCCGCACGGTATCCTCCATGGTTCTGTCCCCGGCGAAGTACGGCCCAAGGCATTCCCAAACGATATTCGCCAGCTCATCGTCCGGCCAGTAAATCTGGGTGGTATTTTGGACGACTTCGTCGAAGCGGGTGATGTATTCTGGGTCTTCAATGGGTCCAAGCTGAACATCATCAGGATAATAAACACCGCTGGGACCGTACGTATATATGTGAGGATTGTGCAAATCGGCTTCATTTCCAGCATGGTAGTTTTTCAGATTAATTGGAATATTCATTAACACATATTGGTGTTTATACGTCACTTCTTCGGGTGTATACACTTGAGTAAGTATAGGCCGCATAAATTCCCATGCGGCCTCCTTATTCTGACAGTTCGCGGACATAGACAATATGTCTCCGTGGAGGGTGAACATGCTGCCTAAGCTACCGTCCACTGTTGGATAACCGATGTAAATAGAACGGTCCATAAAAAAAGTGTCATTTCTAGGTATATCAGGCACCATAGATACATAGGCAATTTCCAACATCTGCTCTCCTTCCAGCATTTGCCGGGCGCATTCTTCATATCTTTGCTGGCGGGTCAGAGATGTTTCAAACTTTTCAGGAAAGGTTTCCAAAAATGCCACTAGTTCATAAAATTTCTCACAGCCAAAGGAGGTTTCGCCAGTATTCCAGTCTACAAACTGGTCAAGCTGAGCAGAGAGCAACCTAAAAAACGCGTCGCTTCTGGTATTATTATAACGCAGAATAGTAGATTCCGGCGGCATAGAGGAATAGGTTGCCAGAAGTTCATCCAGCGTCCAGCCAGACCTATTGCCTACGATGTGTTCTGCCCCCATCAAAGTAGTAATAGCCACCTCGCCAAAGAGCAAATAAAGACCACCGCTAGTCTCAGAGGCTTTCAGCGGCGGTAGAAGGACTCCATCCAACCCTAAATCTGGGTCGTTTTCAATATAAGGCCAAAGATTTTCCAAGTATCCTTTTTGTGCCATCTGGCGGTAGGGCATCCAGTAATTATCTGTTTGATGGTCTTTGTAATGATAAAAATTATACTGAACATCGGAACCCCTTCGGTCGGCAACTCGACCGCCAAGTCGGTACATTTCCATGATGTCAGGAACCCAGCCTAATGCCAATTCTGTCAGAAGCCGTTCTACCCCGTTTTCATCAGAATAGTCCCGTATTTCGATTTTAACATCAGCAAGACCCGGTTCTGGCTCACGCCCCAGCTTTTGCAGGCCCATTCCTCTTACAATATATATTACGGCGAACGGCACGGCAGCCAGCCGTGTCTTTTGTCACCTCAAAGCTGAAGTTGTAGAATGGGGGAGTAAATGGCCTGACGCCCCATTCCTTGGGCTAATAGGCCCGCATGGGAGTCCGTCAGCCGTCTCCCTCATTTGCAGTATTCGATTTGCGCAGGTAGAACCATTGAACGATTCGGTGCGTTCGCGTCAGCCAGGAGATTGGACAAGCGGCGAGAAACAGAGACGGCAGCCGCCATATCCAATCATACAGGAGGAGACAAATGAACGCAGTAGGAATCGACATATCGAAAGGGAACAGCATGATGGCAGCCCTGCGGCCAATGGGTGAAGTCGTTCTCAAACCAAGGGAATATACTAATGATGAGGTGGGCCTGGAGCGGATGGCGCTGGATATTCTTGCACTGGGGGAAGATACCCGTGTGGTCATGGAGACCACGGGCCGGTATCATGAGCCAGTGGCGGCGCTGCATGAGTACGGCATCCGCGTCACAGTAATGAATCCGCTGTTCATCAAGCAAAGCGGCGGCAGCTCCATCCGTAAGGTCAAAACCGGCAAGGCGGATGCAAGGAAGATCGCTAAATACGCTCTTGATAACTGGGTGGATCTGCGGGAGTATACCCCTATGGAAGCAAATCGAGAACAACTGAAGCTGTATTCCCCGCCAGTATACTCTCTACATGAAGAATGCTGTGGCACTGCAAAATAATCTCATTTCTCTCACCGGCAAAGTCTTTCCAGGCGTGAACGAGCTGTTCTCCAGCCCGGATCGTGCTGACGGCAGCCCAAAATGGGTGGATTTCGTCATAACATCTTGGCACTGCGAGTGTATCAATCTGGTCAGCGAGACCGCTTTTACTGAGCGCTACTGCAAGTGGTGCAATGAGATTGGCGATGTCCGCCGTTTTCCACGCCGCAGCTCCATCGTGAGCTTCGCAGGCGTCGACCCGGCGATGGATGAGTCCGGAAAGCACATTTCCAAAAGCAATCCCACCACCAAGCGTGGTTCGCCCCATCTGCGTAAGACACTCTACCAGGTCATCTGCACCTATCTGAGAAAAGCGCCTGCTGACCAGCTGGTGTATCAGTTCTTGGATAAAAGCGGGCCGAGGGCAAGCCATATTTTGTCTACATGACCGCCGCTCAGAACAAATTCCTGCGCATCTACTGCGCCAGGGTCAAGGAGTGTCTCAACGCCGCTGATTCCAAGGTTTCCGTACATCCGTAACTGGCATCGCGGAACTACATATTCTGGTCTGCAAAAAACTCCTATTTTGCAGGCTTGGTTTGTTGTACCCTTTTAGCCCCCTCGAAATTTTTCTCTATTTTTCCATTGGGGGGTGACTTTTATTTGCAGGGCTCTTTTGATTTTTCACCGATTCTTTCCACGTAGGCTACCACTAACAGTATTTTTCCGTACACTCTCCATAGTGCGGTGATGCACTCCGAAAATTGCCTCTGCTCATCGCTGTCGATTGCACCATCTGCCACCAGCCGCTTGATGCAGTCCACGGCGGGGCCAAGTTCGTCTCTGGCGATAATCGCCTGGAATGCCATGTCTCCGTGGGTCTGCGGTTCCTGTAGGTCTGGGAGATACTTACCCAAGGGACTGAACCGGCGCAGATAGTAGTACGCGATCAGCGGGGCATTGTATGTCTCCGCCATCTTTGCCACGGTATCGTCCGGCACCCTTGCTTGATCTCGTTCGTAGTCCGACAGCGTCTGCGGTGCTATGGCCAGCAGTTCGGCTGCTTGTTCCTGCGTCAAACCAGCAGAAACTCTGCACACTTTGTAGAGATTCTCGCAGTTGTTGCTCATGGTTTTCGTCTCTTTGTTGTGGGATAATGGTTGCAGATGGCGAGGGATTAAACCGCCGCGTCCCCGCTCTGGTGCTTTGCCGTTTCCGGGATGTATTCGCCGCTCATCTCTGCGGCGATCGCTTTTTGGAGCAGGACGGAACAGGCTTTCGCAAAGGTCATCCTGCGCTCCCAGGCCCAGTCGTTCACGAAGTTGTAAACGCTGACCTGTAACCGTGAGGAAAAACTCTGATAACTGGCCCCCTGGCCTGACGCTCCTGTACTGCCATTACTGTACCTCCTTTCGCAAATTCGCTCTTTCTTTTGTCGTGCTGCTTTGCTATAATGCTGTTGTGCTACGCAAAACCGAAAATCAGTGTTTCCACGACTTTGTTCGGCTGCGGCTCAAGTATAGTACATCATTTGATGTGTGCTAACTGCGTTCGTTTTGCAAAACTAAACAAATTTTGCGAGAGGAAGTGGCAGCATTGACTATAAACGGGCGCGTATTCCAGCTTCTCATCGACCAAAAGCGGAAGCAGAAAGAATTAGCCAACTTCTTGGAGCTGAATGAGCGGAACATTGCAACGTGGAAAAGCCGGGGGACGGACCCACCCGCAAAGCTGGCATTTCAAATTGCGGAGTTTTTCGGCGTTTCCGTCGAGTGGCTTTTGACAGGGAAAGAACGCCCGCACACTGCGTTCGTGAATAACGGCTCTGTCTCCAGCAATCTGGGCCAGCACTACGGGACGCTCATCGTTCGGAATGGGGGTGAACGTGTCTTGTCCAATGAGTGCGCCGAACTTGTCCGCATCTATGAATCCCTCGGCATCAAGCAGCGCATCTCCCTGCTGAACGCCGCTTTCGACTTGGAAAAAGGGAGAAGCCCTGCGAAGCAAAATTGACTTGGAGGTGTTTTCATGGTCGTATCTGAAACTGTCGAACGCAGTGTCCGGCTGCGTGGCCCTTGTTCGTCCTGGCTCTCTGTGGTGCGGGATAGCCTGCCGGCGCATGGGTGCCGGCGCATTGCGGTCGATGATGTCTCGCACACCTTGTTCGCCGTTTTCGGCGATGCTCCGGTATCCGGCCCTGTTGCCGTGTCACTGTCCCCTGTGTCTGGCGGGGACACGGATGCGGTTGTCGCTGTTGAGACAAGCCTTGGCTGTGCTGTGGAATTGGAAGGGAAGTGTTGCTCATGGTAGGTGTTTTCAGTTTCCTGTTAGTTGTGTCCATTATTGCCCTAGTTGTAGCTGTCGTGCGGCTGGTTATTTCCGCTGTAAAGAAGGAGTCCAAGAAGCCCTCTGCGGTTATGGCTGCTGTTTCTGTGGTTCTCCTTCTGGTTTCTTTTGTGGGCGTTGGCCTGACGTACCATCCCACGCCGGAGCAAATTGCCGAGCGGGAACGCATCGCGGCTGAAAAGGCTGCGGAGAAGAAAGCTCGGGAGAGACAAAAGGCCGAGGAGAAAGCTGAACAGGAGCGGATTGCAGCTGAGAAAGCTGAACAGGAGCGGATTGCAGAAGAAGCCGCTCGTAAGGAAGCTGAGGAAGCCGCCCATGCCGAATCCCGGAAGCCCATCCAATCCGAAACATCCGCCAATCCGTCCGCTGAGAGCGAGCCGTCATCTTCACCTGCGCAGGATTTTGCTCTGGATTTCAATTCGTTGACTACCAGCGATATTGGTAAACTGGATACTGGAAATCTGGAACTTAAATTCGGGGAACTTTTGGATGTCACCTATGGTGGGGACGGTGTGGTTGTGGTGAAAGCAAAAATAACGCCGAACCTGACAAATAAGATGACCATCCAGCAAAATTATCACTCTATTTGCGAACTAATCACAGATCATGGCTTCGATTCGTGTCGGGAACTACAATACTGGGCGGTGGCTGATATGGCGGACGGCAGCGAGGGGAAGGTCATCAGCTTCACTTTGGATTCGGATACGATTCTTGGTGTTGCGAATCAAACCATACTTCCGATTAATTTGGACGGTTACTTGCAAGACCTTTGGATTTTGCCAAGTTTGTTGGGATGAGAGGTGTTCTGGAATGAAGCGCACCGCCCTCTTATATCCGGGTGTCTACGTTGGAACAGGCGCAGGAGGGGTATTCTATCGGGGCGCAGAAGGAGCGGCTTCTGGCGTTCTGTAAAGCCCACGATTGGGCTGTCGCGGAGTGCTATGTGGACGGCGGCTACTCCGGCTCCAACCTTGACCGCCCTGGCATCCAGAAGCTGGTGGCAGAGGTGGCATCCTTCGACCTGGTGCTGGTTATGAAACTCGACCGCCTGTCCCGGTCGCAGCGGGATACCCTGCATCTCATTGAAGATGTCTTTCTTCCAAACGGCGTTGATTTCGTGTCGATGTCCGATCGCATCGACAAGCTACATCGGGATAAGGTCGGTCTGGAGGAACACCTGGCGGCTATCGAACCGCCGCCCAAGCGGGACTTTGACGATGATTCCTTTGATGCTCTGCTTGCGGATTGCGCCACGGTCTGGGAAGCCGCAGGGCCGGAGGAAAAGCGGCAAGTCATCACCTCTCTCATCCGGCGCATTACGCTCGATGGCGAACACGTTGGCATCGAGTGGGCGTTCCTGTAAAAGTGAAGCGCTGCCAGCGTCTGTCTGCTGGCAGCGCTTTCTCTTATCCGTAGGGGCAAATCTTCCGAATCATCCCTGGTGCTTTCACGGGCGTGTGCTTCCAGGCCAGCGTTATCTTCTCTGCGCCATGCTCCTTTGCCCGGTATGCGCACTCTGTGCATCGCTCTCCAGGATCCAGGTGCGCCCCGCAGGTCGGTCATTCCCGGTAGTAAGCCATTGTTGTCACCTCTCTTTGTTTACCATGTATCCCTTTTGGGGACAAAGCGGATTTCCGCATCCCGGTATCGCTCCATGTATATCATCGGAGTGTCCGGATCTCCATCAAATGCGTTATGCAGGGAGCTGTACAGCTTTGCTGGGCGGTCTGCCAGTGGGTCCGTGTCCTTCCACAAGTTCCCGTCTGCATCCTCGTACACGGGTCTGTCGTGGGAATCCCTGCCAATGTGCCGTAGTGCTAAATTCATGCCTGTCTCCTTCTTCTGCCCTGCTGTGCTGTTCGCTTCAATCGTAGGGCCTGGATTCGTATTCCCGCGTGACGGTGACGGAATACCAAAATTCCCGGTCGCAGTGTTCGCAAGTCGTAAGGCACATGAGGGCGGAAATATCGTCTGGTTCGTGCGTGTACTGTTCCCTTCCGCAGTACGGACAGGTCAGCAGTTCCTCATCCATCGTTTTCCATCTCCTTTGGTTCGATTTTGTCCAATTCCCCGGAAAGCACCAGGGCGGTCGCTTCGATGGCGATACTCATCAGCGTCATGTCCAGTTCGCTCCAGTCGATGTGGCCCTTGGTAGCGTACTTTTCCTGCCCTGCCGTCTTTTGGGTGGCCATCTCGATCAGGTCGTAGACGTAGCCTTTCAAAGCCGGAATATTCACCTTTTGCCCCTTGTCCATTAGGAACGTCCACATGGTATCCTTGATGGCGTTCGCCGGGTTCACCGTCACTTCCCGTACACCTCCGGCTTGTCCGCATGGAACTGGCGGTCTAAAAGGTTTTCAGCAGTATATTGGGGATTCTTTGCCCGCCTGGTGCAGCCATGATTATTGTATTTCACCGTGGAACGTATATCTCTGCTCCGGCAGATACGCAGCATCCGCTTGTCATTGACATGGATACCATGGTCGTGGCGAAGATCGTCACTGAGCCTTCGATATCCCTTATCCGGGCTTTCTGAATTGCGCCCCGTCAAGTAGACGGTGAATAAGATGCAAAATTGGATCCAAAGAGATAAAATAGGAAATATGAGAAAGAAGATAGTAGAATATTTTGA
>CANSSG010000022.1 GCA_947649615.1 uncultured Clostridia bacterium
TCGGCGACAGCTCGCTTAATATATCAGATTCTTCCCCCCTTGTCAATACCTTTTTCCTTTTTTTGTAAAAACTTGTCGTGTTGGCACGAATCGCCTAATTCCGCCAGTTTATACCGCACAAATCGCATACTTTTCCGCAGGATATAGGATTTACAATACCCACCAAAGCGCTATACTTATTATATAGAGACAACCTGTCCGCGAAAGGAGGCCCCCGCCATGCGCTTCACCAAGATGAACGGAGCCGGAAACGACTTCATCATCCTCAACAATCTCATCGAAAAACTCCCCCAGGATGTCTTCCCCGCCATTGCCCGCACCCTATGCCACCGGCATCTCTCCATTGGAGCCGACGGCCTGATGGTAGTAGACGCGCCCCGCCAGGGCGGCGACTACCGGATGCTGTTTTACAACTCCGACGGTTCCGAGGGGGAAATGTGCGGCAACGGCGCCCGCTGTATCTGCCGCTACGGCTTTGAAAACGGCCTGGCCGGAGAGCGCCAAACCGTAGAATCCCCCTCTGGCATCGTCACCGGCGCCCGGATTGACCAGCGGAATTACCGCATCCGTCTCACAGACCCCAGCGTCATCCGCCTGGACTACCCTGCGGAAGCCCAAGGCAAATTCTGGCCCTGCTCTTATATAGAGTTAGGAACCCCCGGCCTGCCTCACGCGGCCGTTCCCTGCCCCGGGCTAAGCGAAAAAACCATGGCGGACCTGCGGGACCTGGGCCGCGCCCTCCGCTGGAGCCCCGCCTTCCCCAAGGGGGCCAACGTCAATTTCTACGACGTCACCGGCCCCGGCCAAATTACGGAGCTGACCTTCGAGCGCGGCGTGGAGGACTTCACCTACGCCTGCGGCACAGGCACCGGCGCCGTAGTTCTGGCCCTGACCCTGATGGGCAAGGTCAGCGGCGAGGATGTAGCGGTTGCAGTCCCCGGCGGCAAGCTGCGGGTCACCATTAGCCGGGAGGGCGGGACAGTCAAGGCCATCTGGCTCACCGGACCCACCAACATCGTCTGTCAGGGCGAGGTGCGGGACGAGGACCTTCATATATCATAAATTTTAGGAGGAAGAAAAAATGAGTGCTGAACTCAACAAGAAATCCATCGCAAAAAACTACCTGTTTCTAGGCGTCATGCTGGCGGCCATGGTGCTGGGATGTATCACAGGCTGGCTGTGGCCCGGTGCCACGGCCCTCAAGCCCCTGGGAACCGTTTTCATCAACCTGATGTTCTGCATCGTGGTACCCATGGTGTTTTCATCCATCGCCAGCGCGGTAGCCAACATGGAGAGCCGCACCCGCGCCGGCAAGATCATGGGCGTCACCGTTCTCACCTTTGTCGTCACCGGGGCCATTGCGGCGGTCATCATGTATTTCCTAATGCGCCTGTTCCCGCCGGTTCTGGTTCCCTGGACGGAGATTCCCGCCGAGGAGATGGGCGAACACGCCACCATGGCCCAGATGGTCGTCAATTTCTTCACCGCCGAGGACTTTGTGAGCCTGCTTTCCCGCCGCGCCATGCTGCCGCTGATTGTTTTTTCCCTGCTGTTTGGTTTCGGCGTAAACCTCAACGGCGGCAGGAGCACCCCGGTAGGCCGCTTCCTGGAGGACCTGTCCAGTGTGATGCTGAAGGTGGTCAAGATCGTAACCTACTACGCCCCCATCGCTTTCTTCGGCATTTTTGCCGACCTGGTAGCCACCTACGGTCCCCAGATCACAGAAAACTATGGCCGCGCCCTGCTGGTATACTATCCCCTGTGCCTGGTCTATGTGTTCACGGCATTCCCGCTGTTCGCATGGTTTGGCGGCGGCCGCCGCGGCCCCGGCGTAATGCTCCGCCACATTGCCAAGCCCGCCATTGTCTCCCTGGGTACCTGTTCCTCCGTCGCCACCATCCCCACCAACATGGAGGAAGCGGCTGATACAGGCATTTCCAAGGACGTCAGCGACATGGTAGTCCCCCTGGGCGCGACCATGCACATGGACGGCTCCTGTTTCTCCTGCGTCTTAAAAATCGCCTTTGTCCTTGGGGTGTTCGGCGTTCCCTTTGAGGGTGTTGGCATGTTAGTCAAGGTGGTTCTGGTAGCGGTGCTCAGCTCAGTCGGCATGAGCGGGGTCCCCGGCGGCGGCTACATAGGGGAATACATTATCTGTTCCATCTTCTTCCCCAACCAGATGGAGCTGGCCTATCCGATCCTGGTCGCCATCGGCAACTTGGTGGACCCGCCCGCCACCATGATCAACGCCGCCGGCGACTACGTGGTATCCTTCATTGTCTCCCGGTTCGTAGACGGCAAGGACTGGCTGGAAAAGTCCCTCAGCAAGAAAAAATAAGCAAACAAGATGCGAAGCATCTTTTTGACACGCAAAGCGCGGGAGCTGCATGCAGCTCCCGCGCTTTGCATTCTATACATCCCGTATCAGGACACCAGCATCTCCCCCACGGTATAGATATCCCCTGCGCCGGCAGTAATAATCAAATCTCCCGGCTGGGCGATTTCCCGCAGCTTATCCGCCGCTTCCGCCAGGGACGGGCAGTATACCGCCCCTGGAATCCGCTCCGCCAAGTCCCCGGAGGATACCCCCACGGTATTTTTTTCCCGCGCGGCATAGATGTCGGTGAGCACCACCAGATCCGCCATCCGGAGCGTCTCCACGAAGTCGTCGAACAGCGCTTTTGTGCGGGTGTAGGTATGGGGCTGGAACGCGCAGACCACCCGGTCATATCCCAGGCTTTTCGCCATATCCAGCAGTGCGCGAAGCTCCGCCGGATGGTGGGCGTAGTCATCGTAAACCATCGCCCCATTAAACCGCCCCTTGGCTTCAAACCGCCTGCCCGCGCCAAAAAAGCCCTCCAACCCCTGCCGCACGGCCTTACCAGGGATTTTCAGCACATACGAAGCGGCGGCGGCGGCCAGGGCGTTGTATACATTGTGCATCCCCGCCACCCGCAGGTTCAGGTGGGCGTAGACCTCCCCTCCGGCCACCACGTCAAAGGAGGGCCGCCCATGGTTCCACGTCAGGTTCTCCGCCCTGCAATCCACCCCCTCGCGGCAGCCGAAGGTAAACATCCGCAACCCTTTCAGCGCGTCCATCGCGTTCTCATCATCCGCGTTTGCCACAACGAACCCATCCGGGGGCGTCAGTTCGGCGAACTTACGGAAGGAATTTTTAATATCCGCCAAGTCCTTAAAGAAATCCAGATGGTCTGATTCCACATTCAGCACCACCGCCACAGTGGGGAAAAAGTGCAGAAAGCTGTTGCAGTACTCGCAGGACTCCAGAATAATGGTATCGCCCTTCCCCACCCGGTATCCGCTGTGGAGCATGGGCAGCGTCCCGCCGATCATCACGGTTGGGTCAGCCTTCGCCGCCATAAAGATATGTGTCGTCATAGAGGTCGTGGTCGTTTTCCCGTGCGTCCCGGCGATGCACACCGCGTTTTCATACTGCTGCATAATCGCGCCCCAGGCTTCCGCCCGTTCGAACACAGGGATGCCCTTCTGCCGCGCGGCGGCGATTTCAGGATTATCGTCATGGATGGCGGCGGTGCGGATAACGAATTCCGCCCCCTCAATACCGCCCGCATCATGGCCCGTATGGATGGAAATACCAAGCCCCCGCAGATGCTCCACAGCGGGTCCGTCCGCCTGGTCGCTGCCCTGGACATGCAGGCCCATGCCATGGAGGACCTCCGCCAGCGGGCTCATGGATACGCCGCCAATGCCTGCCAGATGGACCCGGCGTCCGGGCGCGATATAGTGCTGGATTTTTGTATCAATATGGGTCATGGAATCTGCTTCCTTCCCGAACGGCAGAAGATTGCCGGTATTTGCCTTTTTCGCAAAAATGTATTATACTATAAGATAGTATCCTGCGCAACACTTTTTTCACAGGAAAACGGTTCCGTTTTCCCACCGGCGGCGAAATGGATATTCCCGCCATTAATACTATGCCTATTTTCAGCGAAAAATAACCGGGAATGAAAAATTCCCGCAAAAAATGGGGTGACGCTGGTGATCCAACTGCCGGAACATGTAAAAGAAATCTTGCACCGCCTGGAGGGCGCGGGCCATGAAGCGTGGTGCGTAGGCGGCGCGGTGCGCGACGCCCTGCTGGGCCTGGAGCCTGGGGACTGGGACGTTGCCTCCAGCGCGGAGCCGGAGGAGGTTTTGTCCCTATTCTCCCCCCACGCCCTGCCCACGGGCCTGAAGCACGGCACCGTCACCGTCGGCGGCGGCAAGGGCGTGGAGGTAACCACCTTCCGCCGCGACGGCGTCTACCTGGACCACCGCCGCCCGGAGTCGGTGTCCTTCACCCGCTCCCTCCCCGAGGACCTTGCCCGCCGCGACTTCACTGTCAACGCCATCGCCGTCAACCTTCGCGGCGAATGCGCCGACCCCTTCCACGGCCGTGAGGACCTGTCCGCCCGTGTGCTCCGGGCCGTAGGCGAGCCGGAACGGCGGTTCCAGGAAGACGCCCTCCGCATCCTCCGGGGCCTGCGGTTCGCCTCCCGCCTGGGGTTTGCGATAGAGCCAAACACCGCCGCCGCCCTCCGCCGCTGCGCCCCGCTGCTTCGGGACATCGCGCCGGAGCGGATTCTTGTGGAGTTGACGGGCATCCTCTGCGGACCCCACGTCCTGCATATTTTGCTGGAATACCCGGACGTTCTGGGGGTGGTCCTCCCGGAAATCCTCCCCTGCACCGGTTTTGACCAGCACAGCGTCTACCACTGCTACGATGTCTGGAGCCACACCGCCCACGCCGTAGCGGCGGTAAAGCCCACCCCCATCCTCCGCCTGACGATGCTGCTCCACGACCTGGGCAAACCGGAGACCTTCACCCTGGACGCCGAAGGCCGCGGCCATTTTTACGGCCACTGGCGGCGCAGCGTAACGCTGGCAGAGGGGATATTGGACCGTCTCCGGGCAGACCGCCGCAGCCGCGAAACCATCCTTACCTTAGTAGAGCGCCACGACGCCCCCCTGCCCCTCAGCGAGAAAGCGGTTCGCCGGAACCTGTCCCGCTACGGCGAGGAAACCCTCCGCCTGCTGCTGGAGGTCAAACGCGCGGACAACCTGGCCCAGGCGGAGGCCTACCGTGACCGCCAGACGCTTCTCACCCAATGGGCCAGCCTTTTGGATCTGACCCTGGAAAGCGGCGCGTGTTTCACCCTGCGCCAGTTGGCGGTAAAAGGCGGCGACCTGACCGCCCTGGGCCTGCGCGGCCCCGCCGTAGGCGGCGCGCTGAACGAGCTTTTGGAGCAAGTCATGGAGGAAAAGCTTCCCAATGACCGCGGCATTCTTATGGAATATGTAAAGGAGAAACTGCTATGATCTATCTCGGCGCACACCTGTCTGCATCGAAGGGCTTTTACAAAATGGGCCAAACGGCCCTGTCCATCGGGGCCAATACGTTCCAATGCTTCGTCCGCAACCCCCGGGGGGCGAAGGCAAAGGCCATTGACCCCGCCGATTTGTCAAAACTCCGCACCCTGCTGGCGGAACAGGCCTTCGGCCCCTTCGTGGCCCACGCCCCCTACATCATGAACCCCTGCTCCAAGGATGAGGGCATCCGGGAACTGGCGGCACGGATGATGGCGGAGGACTTGGCCCTTCTGGAGCACCTGCCCGGAAACTACTACAACTTCCACCCCGGCAGCCACGTAGGCCAGGGCTTGGAAACCGGCTGCCGCCAAATCGCGTCCATGCTGGACGAAGCCGTCACCCCCGGCCTGCAAACCACCGTCCTCCTGGAGACCATGGCAGGCAAGGGCAGCGAAATCGGCGGCAGGTTTGAAGAGCTGCGCCAAATCATAGACCTGTCCGCCTGCGGGGACCGTCTGGGCGTATGCCTGGACACCTGCCACGTCAATGACGGCGGCTATGACTTGGTAAACGGCCTGGACGGCGTCTTAACGGAATTTGACCGCGTGATCGGCCTTTCCCGCCTGAAAGCGGTACACATCAACGACAGCATGAACCCCCTTGGCTCCCACAAGGACCGCCACGCCCTGATTGGCGAAGGAACGCTCGGCACAGAGGCCATCCTCCGCATAATCACCCACCCGGCGCTGAAGGGTTTGCCCTTCCTGCTGGAAACCCCCACCGATGACAAAGGCCATGGGGAAGAAATCGCCATGCTCCGCGCCCGTCTTGGCCCGGGTTGTTAGCACTCTTTCAACCAGAGTGCTAATGTTTACAAATTAGCCATACTCTGTTCACAATTACCCTTCATGATAAGCGTGAAAAAACAAAGGGCCGCCCAGGCGGCCCCGCTTAGGAGGAACAGAAAAACCATGGCAAAGAAAGAATTCAAAGCGGAATCCAAGCGCCTGTTAGACCTGATGATCAATTCGATTTACACCCACAAGGAGATATTCCTCCGGGAGATTATCTCCAACGCCAGCGACGCCATCGACAAGCTGTGCTACCGCTCCCTGACCGACGAAAATGTAGGCCTGAAGCGGGAAGACTTCCGCATCACCCTCCACGCCGACCCGGAAGCCCGCACCCTGACGGTCAGCGACAACGGCATCGGCATGAGCGAGGAGGAGCTGGAGAACAACCTGGGCGTCATCGCTTCCAGCGGCACCTACCAGTTCCGCCAGGAGGCCGGCAAGGACAACGAGGACCTCGACATCATCGGCCAGTTCGGCGTAGGCTTCTACTCCGCTTTCATGGTGGCGGATCACATCTCCGTGGTGACCAAAAAATATGGCGAAGCGCAAGCCTACTGCTGGGAGAGCGACGGCGCCGACGGCTACACCATCACCCCCTGCGGGCGTGATACGGCCGGCACGGATATCATCATGCACATTAAAGAAGACGGCGAGGAGGAGAAGTATTCGGATTACCTGCAAGAGTACACCCTCCGCGACCTGGTCAAGAAGTATTCTGACTACATCCGCTGGCCCATCCGCATGGAAGTCACCAAATCCCGGAAGAAGGAGGACTCCCCCGAGGACAAGCCCGAGTGGGAGAGCTACAAGGAGGAGGAAACCCTCAACAGCATGGTCCCCCTCTGGCAGCGGAAAAAGGCGGACGTGACCCGCGAGGAATACGACAAATTCTACCAGGAGAAGTTCAACGACTTCACCGCTCCCCAGTCCGTTATTACCGTCTCCGCCGAAGGCCAGGTATCCTACAAGGCCCTGCTGTATATCCCCTCCCGTCCCCCGTACGACTACTACAGCGCCGACTATGAGCGGGGCTTGCAGCTTTATTCCGCCGGCGTCATGATTATGGACAAGTGCCAGGATTTGATCGGCGACCACTTTGGCTTTGTCAAGGGCGTGGTAGACTCCCCGGACCTGAGCCTGAACATTTCCCGGGAGCTGCTCCAACACGACCGCCAGCTCCGCCTGATTGCCAACAACATTGAGAAGAAGGTCAAAGGCGAATTAGAGCGGATGCTGAAGGATGACCGCGAGGGCTACGAAAAATTCTTCAAAAACTTTGGCCGCCAGCTTAAAATTGGCTGTCTCAACAACTACGGCGCCAAGAAGGAACTGCTTCAGGAACTTCTTCTGTTCTACTCCTCCACGGAAAAGAAGCTGGTAACCTTGGCGGAATATGTAGACCGCATGCCTGAGAGCCAGAAGTATATTTACTACGCCACCGGCGAAAACGCCGCCGTCATGGACAATCTGCCGCAGACGGAACTGCTCCGCGACCGGAATATTGAGATTTTGTATCTTACCGACCAAATGGATCAAATGCTGGCGGAGGTTTTGCGGGAGTACAAGGAAAAGACCTTCCGTTCCGCCATTGACGGCGACCTGGACTTAGACGGCATGCCCGAGGAGAAGAAAGCGGATGACTATAAGGAATCCCTGGACTTCATCAAGGAAGCCCTGGGCGAGGGCATCGACGAAGTCCGTATTTCCCGCAAGCTGAAAACCCATCCTGTCTGCCTGACCTCCGGCGAGGGCATGAGCTTTGAGATGGAGCGTTATTTCAACGCCGTCCAGCCCGAAATGGGGATGAAGGCGAAGCGCATTCTAGAGGTAAACGTAGACCACCCCGCCTACGCCACCCTGGAAGCAGCCCGCGCTAACGACCCCGAGAAGGCCAAAAAGTACGCCCAAGTCCTGATGAACCAAGCCAAACTGATCGCCGGTCTCCCCATCGACGACCCCTCTGGTTACACCGACCTTCTGTGCAGCCTGTGGAACTGACCGTCAAATAGTTCACAGACCACCCATGTGGCATCCCATCCCCGGAATGGCGATGTGGTCCTGCTTAATTCCATACTACTATAATCGACGCCCGCGCCTTTTCCAAAGGCGCGGGCGTTTTGGGGACAGACCGCTAAACTGAATTTTGTTGGATTTTTCCATTGAAAACTATCGGCTCCCTCAAAATACGCCGCAACAAATTTTACATGACGGTGATTGCTTGGACTTGGGAGGGCGAAGAATAACGGTTGTTCATACTCCTGGCCATTCCCCCGACCATTGCTGCTTCTATGAACCGGAGCGGAGATACCTATATTCCGGCGACTTGATATATAGCGGCTGCCTTGACGCATTTTATCCCACGACAGACCCGCAGCTTTTTTGGCAGTCTGTTAAAAAAATCCAGCAGTTGGACATAATTTGATTACAGCGGTCACGCCCTCCGGCATGACCGCTTTTTCAATCAATAGGCTTGTGGCCCACCAGCGCGCCGCCCTCCCTCCACTTCCAACAGGTATTGTACTCCTACAAGGGTAAATGTTAAGCTTTAAGCGTTCCTATTGACACCGGCATAACTTTCCAGTATAATAGTAAGTTGATAAAAATCAGAAGGGAGCAACCGAAGTGAAGCAGTTTTTTGGTATGAATCAAAGGGGCGACTTGGCGGCTGCGGTTCAGGGCCTTCACCGTCCCGAATTTATCATGCTGCTGTCTAATGACGCTCAATTCGAAGCGCATGTCAACGAACTTGAAAAACGCTTTCCCGGCGTCCCCAGCATCGGGTGTATTGGCATGAGTTATCAAACGGGAATCGTGGAAAATGGCGTGGGCGTGATTGCTTTTACAGACGGCGTCAGCGCCGCCGCAAACGTTTTAGAGCAGGTCTCCACCATGCCGGTTAAATATATCCGCCGCCTGGAAAAGGATATCCAGCAGGTGGGCGGCGGTAGCCGCAATACCGTGTGCATCGACTTCTGCACCGGCAACGACGCCTGCGTCCTCACCACCATGTACACCGTCCTCCAACAGCGGGGCATCTCCCTGGTGGGCGGCACCGGCGGCGAGGGAAGGGTCTCCGCCAATGGAAGAGTTTACCAGGACGCGGTTGTCTACGGCATCGTACGCAACCTGAATGGCCGCGTGAAAACCTACAAGGAAAATATTTACCACCAGTTGGGCGATTACCGCTTTATCGCTTCCAATACCGACCGGTCAAACTACATACTTGGCGCGCTCAACGGCAAGCCCGCCAAGCAGGTCTATAAGAGCATCCTCCATGTTTCCGATGAGGAAATCCTTACCCGTACTTTCCAGAATCCCTTCGGCAAAGTCAATGGCGACGATACCTGCATTATTTCAATTAAAGAGGTCAATGGCAACGCCCTCGCCTGCTTCCGCCAGGTGAATGACTCCGATGTGCTCATCCTGTTGGAGCTGGGAGATTATCAGGCCATTGTGCGGGAGACCATCCAGCAGATATGTCAGGACTTCCCGCGCCGTTCCGCTATTTTTTCCGTTAACTGCCTGTTCCGGTACAAACTGTTCTCGGAGCATAACTATATGCAGGCATATCTGCGGGACATGGCCGCGCTGGGCTGTCACGCCGGCTTTATCGGATATGGCGAGCACTATAACAACCGGTTCGTCAATCAGTCCATGACCTGCGTGGTATTTGAATAAGGGGGCTTGAAGATGTTATTTGCAGGAAAAGGCCGGAAAAAGCCGGTACAGGAAGAAAAAAGCCTCGCCCCTATCGTCCATATGGCAGGCAGCTTGCAGGCATACCAGAAGGAGTTGGTGCAGAAGGAAGTTGCGTCCCTCTGGGAATTGAGCATGGTGGGAAACTCCTTCTCCGGCGTACTGGAAGGTACCAACCGGTTTCAGGCAAAGCTTCAGGAATTGGGGGACTCCTTCTCCAACATCAATATGACCGCAGAGCAGTTTGACCAGGTCCGCGCCGAGATTGCCCAAAATGTGGCGGATGCACAGGGCCAGATGGAAGAGTTGGGCCATACCTCGGAGCAAGTACAGCGTTCTTATGAGGAAATGGCTGGGACGTTTGCCCTGTTGGAGTCCGCCATTAAGGAGATTCAGCAGTGCATGGGCAAAATCGTCGCCATCGCCGACCAAACCAATATTCTGGCTATTAACGCGTCTATTGAAGCCGCACGGGCTGGCGCCGAGGGCCGGGGCTTCGCGGTGGTCGCCGCACAGGTGAAAGAGTTGGCGAAGGAAATCAAAGTGCTGGCCAACGAGGTGGACTCCGGCATCAGCGATGTGGAAAGCAGCGCGGGCCAGCTTAGCAGCAGTATTTCCTCATCCCAGCAAACCCTCGGGCAAGGCGTCGGCATTGTGGAGCAGACTACGGATAGCTTCCATAAAATCACGGAAGCCGCCGAGGGCGCGGTGGCCGTGCAGAAGGAGATTTCCAGCGTAATCAGCGGTTCTCAGCAGGACTTGCAGTCCATTTGCCAGTTCTTTGACCAGATTAAGGACCAGTATCAGGAGGTCGTGCGGCATATTGACGCAGCCAGCCGCTTGGGTACTACTAAGAGCGCCATGTTTGAGGATATGGACAATATGATTGCGCAGATTCCGCCGCTGGTGAAGGATTTTGAAGCCGGGCAGTAAATGCAGATTTCTCTTAATACCAAAAGCACCGCACAATTCCCAACGGAATTGTGCGGTGCTTTTTTGATGCGCGGGGTTACGGCTGGTTTTCGGCCACGGGAATCCCTGCGGCGGATAGGGTGCGTCGCAGACGGGCCATATCTCCGTCAAATACCGTGCCTCGCAGGCCTGCGTATAGGGCGCTCTCCACGTTGCCGTTGTTGTCGTCTATGAAGAAGCACTCCTCTGCCGTCAAGGAAAATTCTTCCAAAAGCAGCTCGAAAATTTCGTGCTGCGGCTTCAGCAACTTGTAGAACCCGGAGACGATCTTGCCGTCGAATAGCTGGTTCCCGGGAATATGCCGGAAATATGCAGGCTGGCGGGTGGTGGCGTTGGAGAGAAGGTATAATTTACAGCCAGCCGCTTTCAGTTCCGACAGCAGCTCCGGCATTCCCTCCATGGGGCGCAGCTCCAACTCCCACCAGGCCAGCAGACGGTCTGCGGCGGCGTGGAGACGGGGCGGGAGATTTGCCTTCATGGCTGCTGCCGCGTCCGCTTCACTGATGGTACCGCGGTCCAGGCGGACCCACTCTACTGAGCCGAAGACTTCCCGCAGAAGCAGGGACTCGTCCTCTGGGGGGAGACACAGGTGGGAGATGATCTCCTTCGGGTTATAATGGACTAAGACGCCGCCCATGTCAAATATGATGTTCTTTATCACGGCTTGTTACCTCATGGGTCTGTTTTCGGGGTGGGACGCTTTTTGAACCTGCTTTGGATGCGCTCCAAACGCTTCCGGCGGCGGTCCCTGATTTCCAGGCGCTCGCCTAGATCCCGGGCGCCTACGCCGTACACTAAGTACAAAATGATGCCGGAAACAATCATGATAAACACCGTGGACGCGCAGCGGCGGCCGGAGGCGTTGACGTTATAGCCGTATAGCCCCTCCTCTGCGCACATGGACTGGATGACCATGGCATAGGATGTGCCGTAAGAACTGGCGAAGGTGGCGGACATGTCGTACTCCGTAAACAGCGCGTTGAAGTTTAACGCAAATACCGCCAGGACCGAAGGCAGGATGATGGGCAGCTTTACCTTCAGGAATGTCGCCAGGCCGCTGGCTCCCAGGTTCCGGGCCGCGTCCTCCAATTCTTCGTCGATGGCGTAGAAGGCGGCTTTTATCATGCGCAGGGAGAAGGGCAGTTTAACTACCGTGTACGCGATGATGATCAACAGACGGACATGCTCACCGTAATATAGATTGTTGCCGCCTACATACCATACATCCTCAGAGTTGAAGTACACGCGGTAGCTGTAACAAATCAGAATCGTGGGCAGAAGCCAGGGGAACAAAAGGCTGTATTCCAGCACCGTGCCGGATTTTTTGTTGCGGTTTTTGAATATGTAGTTGCAGGCCACCACCACAATCACGCAGGCCAGCGCCGCCGCAATGGCGGACAGGATGAAACTCAGCTTGATGCCGCCTAAAGTGGCTTCGTTGGCGAACAGGCCGGATATAGACCCTTTCCGGGTCTTGTAGGTCCCCCGGCTGGTGAGATACTGGTAGTCCTCCGAGCCAAAGAAGTTCACCAGCGTCCAGCTTCCCAGGTCCAGCTTCTTCATCCGTATCGCGCCGTAGGTCTGGAAGGAGAAAATGATAATCATGATGACCGGAATCATGTAGATGATAAACAGCACGTACGCATAGATGTGCGCCAGGACGTTGGCTGCGGGATTGGTAATCTTCTGCTTTTGCAGCTTGGCCTTGGTCTTGGACACCGACAGGTAGTGGCCCTTCCGCTCGTAAGAGGAGAGAATGGTCAGCAGTATGATGGTGAACATAGCCAGAATCACCGACAGCAGCGCCGCGCGGGCTTGTGGAAACGCTTCGTCCGCCGTGGAGGAGCCGGCCAGGCGGACAATCTCCGGGTTGATGGAATCATAGCCCAGCAAGGTCGGCGCAGACATGGCGCACAGGCCCGTGATAAAGGTCATGACCGTCAGGGAAAACATGGTGGGAATCAAAGTGGGGAAAACCACCTTC
The DNA here is from genome assembly GCA_947649615.1 of uncultured Clostridia bacterium. GTDB lineage: Bacteria > Bacillota > Clostridia > Oscillospirales > Oscillospiraceae > Pelethomonas. The sequence goes on from CANSSG010000022.1 coordinate 12,838, forward strand.
CAGAGGACCTTGAAGGGCTTCGCCCCCATATTGCGGGCGGCCTCTACTGTGTTGTAGTCGATGCCCCGGATGGCGTTGCGCAGGAACAGCATATGGTTGCTGGTACAGGCAAAGGTCATCGTGAACAACACCGCGTTGAAGCCGGAAAACCAGTTGGCATCCATCCCGGGAAAAGCGTTTACCAGCAGCGTGGTGAGAATGCCGTTGCTGTCGTACAGGAACAAATACCCGGTCACCAGTGCTACGCCGGAGTAAATCAGCGTGGTCATATAGCCCATGCGCAGAATCCCCGCGCCCTTGATGTCAAAATATTCCGTCAAAAGGACGATGGATACGCCGACGATGTTTACCGTCACTACCAGGCAGACGGCCAGCTTCAGGGAATTCCACACGTATGAACCCATGCTGCCCGCAAAGAAAAAGCGGATTACTGCCAGCGGGTCCCGCTCTCCGGATGCGTTAGCGGTGTTGAATATGCTCGCCAGCGTGTTCAGGCACGGCAGAAGCATGAAACCTAAAAATAAATAGGCAAAAAAGGCAAGGCCAAATACCTTTGCCAGCAGCTTCGGCCCAAAGCGTTCATGGCGGAGCCTCGTCATAGGCGCACCTCCTCAAGCTTTTGAAATAAATAATAGGCCCAAATCTTTAAGTCGGAGGGCAGCTCTTCCACAAAAGCGAACGCCGGACCCATGGCGGCGCGTAGTTCTTCCTCGTTGTGGGCGATGAAGTTGCGGTCGTAAGCCTGGCCGTCAATCTCGGCGACGCTGCGTTCCTCCATTCTTCCGGTTCCATAGCGGACGGACGCCAGCAGGTATCCGCCGGGCTTCAACACCTCGGCCATCCTTTGGAAGGCCAGCGGCAAATCCGGCGTCTCCACATGAACCAGTCCGGCTATGCAGATGATGCCGTCTACCACGCCTACTTGGGGATAGCCCTCCAGCATGTTGCCGCGGTAAAAGCTGACGCCGGGGTTTTTCTCACGGGCGATCGCAAGGCTTCCGCCGCTGAAATCCAACCCCACCGGCACAAAGCCGCGCCTGCGCAGGCGGAAGCTTTCATACCCCGTACCGCAGCACAAATCCAAAACCCGCCCTCCGGCAGGAAGCAGGGCGCAAAAGCGGTCCATACATACCGGCTCCGCTTCATCAGCATAGCCCTTCTCCGCCCAGCGGGGGGCCGTCTTGTCATAAAACGCCTCACATCCTAAAACACTCATTGCGCCCCCTCCGCCGGATAGGCCATCACGTCCTTGGGGTCCATTACAACCTTTACCTTCTGTCCAGGCTCGTAGATGTTCACGCCATCGTTTTTCTCGATTACCTTGATGGTCTGGCTTCCTAAATTGATATAATACTTGATATATAGTCCGTAATACTCCCGGCTCTCTACCGCGCCGTCCAACACCGCACAGCCGGGCTTGGGTTCTATGTTGACATGGATGCGCTCCAAACGGATGTAGTTGTGGGCGCGCACGTCTACGCTGCCTCCCGCCTGGTTCAGCGCACGGACTGTTTCATTGGACAGGCGGTTGATGTCGCCAATAAAGTTGCACACGAACTCCGTTTGCGAATGGTTGTAGACCTCGTTGGGCGTACCGGTCTGTTCAATGACGCCTTTGTTGAATACCGCGATGCGGTCGGAGAGGGTCAGCGCCTCTTCCTGGTCGTGGGTGACGTAAATCGTGGTGATGCCGAAGTCCTTCTGCATCTTTTTCAGCTCGTTGCGGAGCTGGACGCGAAGCTTCGCATCCAGGTTGGACAAAGGCTCGTCCATACAGATGATCGCAGGGCTTGTCACTAAGGCACGGGCTATGGCTACGCGCTGCTGCTGCCCGCCGGAAAGCTGGCTCACCGCTTTGGCAAGCTGCTCGCTGCTGAGGTCCACCTTTTGGGCAATATCCCGGACCTTTTGGTCAATTTCCTTCTTTTTCAGCTTCTTCAGCTTCAGGCCAAATGCAATGTTGTCATACACCGTCATGGTGGGGAACAGCGCGTAGGACTGGAACACAATGCCAATGTTTCTCTCCTCGATGGGGACATGGGTGATGTCCTTGTCCTTCACTACCACCGAGCCGGACGCCGGCTCAATAAATCCGGTGAGCGTCCGCAGCGTCGTTGTCTTGCCGCAGCCGGAAGGGCCTAGGAAGGTAAAAAATTCCCCCTCCCTTACATGGACGTTGATGTTGTGCAGGGCTGTAAAATCGCCAAATTTGACGACAATGTCGTTGAGCCGAATCATAGACGCGCTCCCTCTCTCTCAATATTTTATGGCCGGTTTGGGGATTTCACCTGTTAAACCTGTGGCGAGCCGGAGGTCCGGCTCGCCACAGGGGTGGGGTGTTTTTTACTCGGCGCTCTGGGTCAGCGTGGCCCAGTCCAAGTTGTCCCAATCAGGCTCGGATACCGCGCCGCTGGCGTCGGCCCAGTAGAAGCCCAGGTTGGTCATGATGTTGGTCCAGTCGCCGGAGTGGGCGGAGACGTACTCGGCATAGGTCATACCCGCGCCCTCTACCTGGCTCAGGGCAAAGTTCTTGAGGGTGTAAATCTCAGGTACGCCGTCGGGATAGAGAATGCTGGCGGCGGCGGTGTTGCAGGGATAGGAGTCAAATTCCTCGCCCCAGGCCGCCTGCACGTCGGCGGAACCAAACCACTCGGCAAAGGCCTTGACAGCGGCGGTCTCTTCCTCGGAACGGCCGGCCTTGTCCAGGATGCCGATGTACTCGGCAATATAGTAGGTGCCGTCCTTGATATCTACCAGCGCCCAGTTCTCAGGCTCCAGCGCGCCGCGCAGGGGATTCTCGGAACTTTCAGCGGCGGCGTCGATCTTGCCGTACAAGGAGGAGGAGTAGAAAGTGGATACCTGGACGTCACCCTTGTTCAAGGGGTCAAAACCGTACTTGTAGTCATCGCCGCCGCTCTTGCCCTCGGCGCAGTACTTCCAAAGCGTCTTCCAGCCGTCTACGGAAATACCGCCGGCGGGAGAGGCAGGGTCTACAAAGGCGTACAGCATAGCGGAGTTGATGTTGGCGTTTGTGGTGCCGCCTACCTTGTTCTGGCGGTACCAGGTGTAGCCGCAGTCCACGATGTCGGCCCAGTGGTCGAAGTGAAGCTCCGTGCCGTTGGTACCCAGCTCATCGTTGCGGTAGAGCATCAGCACGTTCTGGATGACCAGGCCATAGGCTTGGCCGGGATAGACGTACTCGCCCACGTCGCCGGACCAGGTGGGCGTCCAGTCGATCAGCTTCAGGTTCTCATACTCGCCGCCCACCACTTGGCTCCAGCGGGTCTCGTTCAGGCCGAACAGGATGTCGCCGTCCTTGTTCTCATTGGCCGCCTGAATGGCGGCGGTATCGCCGGAAATGACAGAGTTGTCGTCAATGGAAATGTTGAAGCCGGCGTCACGGGCTTCGTTGATGAGCCATGTGGTACGTTCGGTGGAATTGGAGTTGGAATAAATGCGGATGGTGTAGTCAGAATAGTCCGCACCGGCATCTGGCTCCACATCAGGGGTCTTGTCCTCGGGCGCGGGTTCCGATCCTGCGGGGGGCGCGTCCTCTGCGGGGGGATCGCTCTTGCTGCCGCAAGCCGCCAGAGCCAGTACCATCATCAGCGCCAGCAGAATAGCAAGTGTTCTTTTCATCATGTTGTCTCCTTTTCATCAATTTATATTTGCGAATGCTTGCCGGGGTTATCTTCCATGATAGTATTATAGATGGTTTTCCCCAAAAGCGGAATGGGACAATTCTGAGATTCTTGGGTGGATTCTGTCAGAAAAACCGTAGGTGTCAAAGAATCCGCCCTTCCCTTTGTTAAAGCTGCACAAAGCAGGAAACCACAGGTGCCTCATAACTCCTGCGGTTTCCTGCTCTGCTTGTGTATATGCTTACTCCTCCGGAACCGGCGGCGTCCAATAGTGCTGGCCGTAAAGGTCGGTGAAGCGGTAGGTGGCCTGGGTGCTGCCTTCCAGCAGCACGTCGCTGATGACCAGGGCTTCCTCTGCCACCGTCAGGGGTTCGCCCAGCAGGTAGCTGTCTTGATAGTCCCCGGCGTAGCTGTAGTAGTCGCACAGGAATTCCAGCGTGTCGCCGGGCTGTAGCTCGGACTGGCTCTTTGCCGCCGTGCCGGTCTCGCCATTCAGATATACAGACTGGATGCCTGCTACAAAGCCATTGGGGTTCTCGCTGTCAAATACCAAAATCAATTCCGAACGGACGCCGTTGTACAGCACCGGGACGCGGCCGGTTATGGCGTAGTTGGCGCCGTCGTCTACCGTACCGGTGTGGTAGTAGGCAACAGGCTGGCCGTTGATGGCTAACCATGTGCCTTCGTTTTTGCCAAGAAGTTCTCCGGCGTCGCTGAATGAAAATACGTTGTCAAGACCCAGGTCGATGTAGCCTTCCCCATCATCGTAGAACAGATTCAGTTCCAAAGACTGCACCAGCCCCCACTGCTCCTCTGTCAGGCGCAGCGACGGTACGCCGTCCGCTCCGGACTGCCACACCAGCGCTTCGGCAGGAAAACGGTGGTCCATCAGGTATTGGGCGGTATCCGCTTCACTCATGGCGCGGTCGCTCAGAAAATCGGTGTTGCCGTCTGTCAGGCCGGATACACGGCCAAAGCTGCCACTCAAAAACTCCCCCAGCAATGCGGCGGCCATATCTGCGCCTATACCGCTCCCAGACGCGCCCGTCAGGGCGGACAGCGGAGAGGAGGTGCCACCGGACGCCGCCTGGCCGCTGGCCGCTACCCCCGCAAACTGGCGGATGCAGCGGGTATAGCCCGCATCCATGCCAATCTGCTGGTAGGTTGTGACCGCCTGGTCCACGGTGGAAAGCTTGCGGTAGGGGAAGTAAATGGACAGGCCATAGGCGTTAGTCATGCTGGCGGACGTGCGGTTGTACTTTACCGCGTTGAGGAGAACTTCCGTCAGGGCCTTGCCCTCCGGGGTGTTCAGGTTTTGGGCCAGGTGGACCAGGTCTACCTGGTCAATTTTGCTCTGGGCAAACTCCCGCGCGCCGCTGCGGGCGTTGGAGACCGTCTGATACTGCTTGTCCTGGAGCAGCTTGGCGGTGGATTGGGAAAAGTCCGACAGCGCGTCGGGCAAGGTGCGCTCCAGCTCCGCCAGGTCTACTACGGACAGCGTGGTGGACTGGCCCCGGCACTTCTGGGCGCAGACCTCTACAAAGCTGTCCACGATTTTCTGCCCGACCTGGACGGTGGGCATGGAGGGGTCCGCGCCGAAGGCCGTCAGCCAGTCCGTATAGTACCAGCCTACCCCAGGCTCGGTTTCCTCCGAAGCAATCAGATAATCGGCGTATGGGGCCATCGTCAGCGCCGTCTCTGCCGTGGCCATCAGGCACGCGTCATAGCCGATGAAGTCGAACTTGACCCCGCCCGCCTTGAGCGCCGCGTCCAGGCCCGCCAGGTTCATGGAGCCGCTGGACGCGAATTTCTCGTCGTAGCCGTAGCCGCTGACCGAGCCGCCGCCGTGGTCCCAAAGAATCAGCTCGTACCGGCTGGCCGGATAGTTGGCTGCGCAGTACTGGATGTACCCGGACAATACCGTTGGGTCCGTCATGGGAACGCTGCCTAAATCATCCTCAAGGCAGACCATCTTCCCGCCCTTAATCTGCCAGATTTGGTTGACGGAACTGCTGACTACGCTGTTTTTCCAGCCTTTGCAGCCGCCGGTGTAGATCAGAAGATTGATCTTTTCGCCAAATTGGGCGTTCAGCATTTCTTGGAGGTCGTAGGTACCCATGCTGCTGCGGGACTCCAAGTCCGTGCCGCACATGTAGATCATGATCGTAGCCGTGTCCCGGCCGCTCCCCAGCAGCTTCGTGTACTTCTCCCGTGCGCCGGGGGCTACGGCTGTGTTCAGTTTGCCCGTATTCGGCTGGCTTTGCCAGCCGGAAGAGACGCTGCCGCCGTTTAGCCCGCCGAGTATGCCTGCCAGGTTAACGCCGCCGCCCTGTGCCTGCTGCTGGCTGGCCGGGGGCGTCTGGCTGGGCGCTCCCGGGACGCTTTGCTGCCCGCCCAGCAGGGCTGTCAGCCCCCCGCCGCCGCCTAACAGTACCGCCAGCAGCAGCAGGATCAGCTTCATTCCACCGCCGCTTCTGCTTCCGGCGGCCCGGTTGCCACCGCCCTGGCTCTGGCCCTGCTTGCGGTCCGCATAGCCGCTGGACTCGCCTACCGGGCCGGTCCCCAGGCCTTTGCCATGCTTCTCCACCTTTTTGCCGGGACCGGTTACATTTTTCTCCCGGCTTCTGGGTCGGTTGTTTTCCATGATTTCTCGCTCCTTCTTGCTCCTTGGATTTTTCGTGCTTATTTTACCAGACTGTAATGGGATTGGCAACTATTTTTTCCATGCAATGGACAAAAAGGAGCCGGCGCAGCTTGACGCTGCGCCGGCTTTTGGGATTTGCTATCTTTCGCTGTCAAATGCCTTGGGCATAGGCCCGTTTACGCGGTCCCGCCCATGGAAACTATCAGAGAGAGAGGTTCTGGTTGTTCTCCACCAGCTTCAGGAACCGTACCAGCATCGCGGCGGCTTCAATACGGGTCGCGCCGTCGGTGGGTGCCAGGTGGGTGCCGTCACGGCCGCTGATGATGCCCATGCGGTAGGCCCAGGCCATCGCCTCAGCCGCCCAGGACGCCATCTCGCCGCGGTCTGCAAAGTCAGGCAGGGTAGTGCCATCCGTCGCAACGTTGATGCCAAGCATCTGCGCGTAGCGCCACAGGATCACTGCCAATTCCTGACGGCTGATGTTTCCGTTGGGACGGAAAGTACCGTCGTCATAGCCAGTCACCAGACCGTTGGCCGCAGCCCACTGGACGCCTGCCGCATACCAACTGCCGTTCTGCACGTCGTTGAACGAAGCGCCGCCGGAAGAGGTGGGCAGGTTGGCCGCACGGTGCAGGATCGTTACCAGCATGCCTCTGGTCAGAGACGCGTTGGGAGAGAACTCGCTGTCGCTGGTACCAGTCATCAGGCCGTTGTCTACCACGTAGTCCACATATTCATCGTACCAGGAGCCTTCCGTCAGGTCAGCAAACTGGTTGCTGCCGGGATTGGTGGGCTTGCTGGGTTCGCTGGGTTCAGTAGGCTCAGTGGGTTCGGTCGGCTCGGTGGGTTTCTCAGGCTCGGTGGGCTTGCTGGGCTTGTTGCCGCCGCCAGTGCCGCCACCGCTGCCGCCGCCGGGATAGCCAGGATAGTTAGTATCCGTGTCGGGCAGAATGACGGGAACTTCCGTCACAGTACCCGGGTTCGTCTTGCCATCCTCAAGCTGAGTCAGCGTGATGACCGTGTCTTCCTCATTGCGGGTGGTGAAGATCAGTTCGGCGACCGTAGTGCCTGCCGCAGCCTGACCTCTGTACGCGTACGCAAGGATGATCTCGCCGTCCTTGCTGGTGTTGGCGCTGTTGAGCACTGCCTTGCCGTTGACGCTCACCAGACGGAGGTCGCTGGCGTTGTAGTCCACCTTGACCATACCGTTGGTGCTGGCCGTGTCAAGGTTCACGCTCACAGATACGCGGCCGGTGCCACGTACTGTGGCCGTGCCGGAATAGCTGTTCGTGCTCATGCTCACAGTCTCCAGGTCGTCAACAGGGGGTTCCTCGGGAATCTCTTCGTCCACAGGCGGCTCCTCGGGAGTCTCTTCGGGAACGGGAGCTTCCTCTTCATCAGAAACCTCATCCTCGGGGATCGTGTTTACGTCCTCCTCGAACTCGGGTTCCTCAGACCCGAACATCTCGTCTTCCAGATTCACAGCTTCCACCATCTGCATCTCATCGCTGTGCAGCAGGGCGGACGCGGATTCGGGAAGGCCGGGAATCTCTTCGGACATCAGACCGGCAACAGGCCATACGCCCGTACCGAAGTTGCCCAGGCTGTGCGCGCCGGTTCCGTTGTCGATGTCAATGGCAATCAGCTCGGAGATGTTCTCGTTCTCGCCATTGTAACGGCTCCAGAACAGGTAGGGTACGCCGTCTTCGTCATAGGCGTAGACAAGGGAGTTGAAATAGTCGCCATACGGCGCGGAATAGCCAACGCTGCCCAGGGTTTCGAACCACAGGGTTTGAGCACCCACGGGAACCCAAATCTGATAGAGGGTGCCAGCGTTGGAGATGACAACATATACGTCCACCGGGACTTCGCCGTCATCATCCACGATAACATCCGATCCGAGGTACGCAATGCCTACCAGCGTGATGTTCCCCCAATAAGAGGACATATCAAAGCCCATTGCCGCACCATCATTCATCCCCGGCGTGAGAATGAACTTCTGGCTGACAACAATCAGATTATCGGGGTTCAAGGGGCTGTAGGCCACATCGGCTACGGGGAAGCCGCCGCCCATAGTGGAAAGCATCTCTGTGTCCATTGTTTCGGGGTCTACACGGTAGAAGTCAGACGGGGCAGCCGTATTGTCCTCGTCCAGAGTCGCGCCGTAGATGTAGCCGTCTTCAGCCATCGTGGCGGATGCCAGACGGAGGTCGCTGGCCATGCGCTTGGTGTAGTTGGGCAGGTTGTTGGTGTTGAAGGAAGACCACCACACATGACCGTTTTCATCCCAGACCAAGGCCTGAAGCTGCTCGTCAATGCTGATGACCGCAACCTCGCATGCAGCGGTTACAGTGCTTGTGACGTGGGAAGCAGCGGTGATGGTCGCAGTACCAACACCAACAGCAACGACGACGCCATCGGCGGTGACAGTAGCAACGCTCTCATCGGAACTGCTCCAATCCACGCTCTTGTCCGCCAGGTTCCAGGGAAGCACGGTGGCGTTCAGACGGACGCTCTCGTTCTTCAGCAGGCTAAGGCTCTCTGCATCCAGAATGATATCCGTCGCCTCGCTGGCAGAGGGGATGGTAGCGCCGCCCACAGGCTTAGCAAACAGAACGCTCATGTTGTTTGCACCGGATTCAATGGCAAACTGCTTCGTTACCGCACCCGTTTGAGGATTGATGGTCGCAATACCGGCATTGCCGCTATTGCGCAGGCCGAGAACCAATTCGTTAGTATTGCTGTCCCAAGTCATGGGATTCACATTACTCATGCCGCCGCCGCAAACATCCTTGATGTCTGTGTCGGCAACCTTTTCGAACACCAGTTCAGGAGCCGCCGTAACAGGCGTACTCATCTTATACAAACTGTAGGGTTCATCCGCCTTGGGGGTGGTGTTCAAAACATAAATCGTACCGTCATCACTAATCGCGAGGGACTGGGCAACCGGGGTCACCACGCCCAGGTCAGTAATCTCGCCGGTGGTCAGGTCCACTGTTCCCAAGTGCTGGCCGTAATGTACTGGGTCGGGATTGTCCGCCGGCATGTAGAGCATATACATCTGGTTGTCCACCTTGTTATATGCCATGCCGCCCTGCACATAGGCGATTTCCTTCGTGCCGTTGCTGCCAAGAGACGCTACCAGGCTGGCATCGCTGAAGTCGCCGGCATCAAAGGCATACAAGTTATAGTTACCGTCAAAGCCGAACACGTAGCCGCCAGCGTAAGCGCCAGCTTTCTCAGGCATCGGGTCGGAATAACTGAGCTTGCCGGTCAGTTCCGCCATCTCAGTGCCATCCTTGCTGACACTATACCACTGCTGCGTAGCAGAGGGCGCGTCAAAGAAGGTGTAGTACTCCTCGATGTTGGGACGGATGCCCTGCTCGAACTTGTAAGTAACCGTGTTGTCTGCGTAGTCCATGACCTGGATGTAGAAGGTCTTGCCCACTACGCCTTCCAGATCCAGTTCCACGCTGATCTGCTCGCCCTTGACCGTCTGGTTGGGGGTCTCCCGGGCGAGGATCGCTGTGCCGCTGCTGTTGATGAGCATCGCGGCGGCCACATACTCGTTGTCCTGCGCCTTGATGGTCAGCTTGCCTGCCGCAGCATCGTAGGCGGGCGCGTCGGCGCCATCCAGGATAACGGGAGCGGTGTTGTCGATGGTCAGGCGGGTCTTGATGCTCGCGCCTTCACCGAGAGCGTTCCAGTTGATCTCGTCATACGTGTCACCGTAATACTCGGGAGCTGCGGTGAACGCAACCTCAACCGTAGTACCCTCAGGCAGCTTGTTGCCCTTGGCGTCGGTACCCATCCAGTTCATGCTCAGGGTAGAATTGGTGGCCTGCCACTGACCCTGGGCGGGATAGTAAAAGCCCGCATAGTAGGGGCTCACCTTTATGGTCTCATACACTTCGCCCGTGTTTACATCCGTGATTGTCAGGCGGGAAGCCGATGCATTACGGATGGGGGCGAACTGGATGCCGGTGAGCTTATTGCCGTTCTGATTGCTCAGAGCGTTACGGGCTTCGATGTACTGGTCATCGTCTACGTAGGGGTTGCCGCCGAAGTAGTAGCTGCCGCTGTCTCCGGCATACTGCATAATCAGCGTGTTGGTGTTCAGAGCCAGGCTGTAGTTGGGGTTGATGTCGATGTAGTAGTAAGGCTGGCGATCCTCCAAACCGTACTTGTACGCAATCCGGCTGCCCTTATCGAACATGGAGGAATCAGTCCAGTTGCCGCAGTAGGCCAGCACAGGGATGGAGTGGCTGGTACCCAGTGCGCCTTCCGCGTCAGCGATAGAGGTTGCCTTGATGTAGGCTTCCACATAGAAGCCGTTGTCGTCATAGTTGGCAATCTCGCTGGCGGGCAGGCGGATGGTCGCGGTGACATGGGCGGTACCCATGGCAGGTACTACCAAAGCGCCGTCGCCGCCGGACACGTCAGCCGCCATGCGGAGGAAGTCATAGGCGCTGAAGCTGGTGATTTTCCCATCAACCATGAAGTCTTCCACCAAGTCCTGGTTGCTGAGGGAATCGAGCGTACGTACGCCGGTGGCCACATCCAGCAGGGCGTTGCCGTCCTCCAGATTCACGTAGCCGTCGCCGTTGAAGTCATAGAACTTCGTGCCGCCGGAAGCCGCACCGTTCCAGGTCCACTCCACGTTGGCGCTCAGCGGCGTGGTAGCGGTATCCAGATAGGTGTCGCCGTACTGGTCTGCGACGATGCGCTGGGTAAACACGTCAGCATCCAGCAGATAGGCGTGGCTTACGCCGTCCAGGTTGACAATCTGGAAGTTGACGGTGTAAACGCCCGTCTTAGCGGGGTCGTCGCCAAGCTCCGCCTTCACCTTACCGTCCTTCCAGGAGTCGTTGGCAGAAGAATCCATCAGGATGAAGGAGTCGGCGTTAACCGCCGCCTCGGTGTTCACCATACCAGCGCCCTGGTTGAGGATGGAATAGTATTCGCCGTTGGCATCCTTCAAGGGGGTGGCGGTGGACATAATCAGGGATTGGGCCAGGGCGCGGGTAGTCAGGCCGCTGACCTTCCCGATATCCTGCTCGATGTGCTGTCTGACCAGCGCACCGATACCGGCGATCTGGGGGGAAGCCATGGAAGTACCGCTCATGGACTGGTACTGGTCGTGGCTGTTGCTGGTACCCAGCAGAGACCAGATATTGCCGCCGGGGGCGGTGATTTCCGGCTTCATGCTCAGGTCGCCGGGAGCACCCCAGGAGGAGAAATTGCTCATGGTCTCGTAGTCATTAGCACCGGGGAACACCGTAGCGGCGTTCTTGATGGTAATCTTACCGGTGTAGTAGGTCTTGCCGTTCGCGCTCGCCTCGGTAGACGCAGCCTTGATGGCAGCAGCGTCAGCCTGGGTGATGGAGACGGCGGGGGCTGTGCCGGTGTAATCGGCAAGGTTCATGTTGATGGTGCCTGGCTGGTTGTTGCAGATGATGGTGGCAATAGCGCCAGCACCCACGGCAGCATTCGCCTTTTCGGAGAAGCTGGTCTCACCACGGTAGCAGAACGCCACCTTGCCATTAACAGGAAGGCCCTCGAAATCCTCAGGCTTGCCAAGTGCATCAATGAAGATGTAGTCATACTCCGTACCGGTTTTATTGGGGTCCATGCTCACAATCGGCGCGTTGGAGTAGTCGTAGTTCTCCGTAAAGCTATACGCCTTACCATCGACAATAATGCCTCCATTGCCTACCATGCCGTTGTTGTCCACGGAAGCAACACAGAAGGTATTGGTAAAGGTACCCGGGGAACCGCCGGTGTGGAAGTTCACGTCATCGCTGTAGGGTCGGCCAACGGGAGCCGCATTCTCCGCCCAAAAGCTGTTGTTGCCCGCAGACATGACAGTCATGGTGTTGGAGCTGGACAGGCTGTCCAGCAACGCCTGATAGGTCGCGCTAGTGGTCATACCGGCGTTGCCGGAACCCAGAGACAGGTTGACCGTGTCGCAGCCCAGACGGATGGCGTCCTCAATAGCGGCCATGTAGTCGCTGTCATACGCGCCGCCGCCCTTGCCGAACACCTTCATGACCAATACCTGGGCGTCGGGCGCGTTACCCACCACGTAGACGTCGTCCACGGCGGAAACATACTCATTGCCCTTCTTCAGGTAACGGTTGGCGCCGGCAGTACCCGCTACGTGGGAGCCGTGGTCGCCCTGGGTGTCGTTCATGTGGGTCACGTCCAGGCCGTTGTCCACATAGTTGAAGCAGTAAGGCAGCTTCTCATTGTAATAGAGGTCGTCTGCCGTCACGCCCGTCAGCCGGCGGGCCGCGTTCAGCGTACCCAGCACACTGCTGATTTCCGCAGTGTCCAGCAGGTCGTAACTGCTCACGGTCTTGCCGTTCGCGCTGGCGGTCTCATTCAGCGCGTACAGGAACGCATCGTTGTTAAAGGACTGGTGCTGGATGTCCAGACCGGTATCCACAATCGCGATGCGCATGCCCGCGCCGGTGTAGCCCGCGCCGTTGCGCCAGACATTGGACGTATTGGTCATGCCGGTGGAAATCACCATGTTGGGGTCGGCGTCCACCTGGAAGCCCTGAACGTCATAGCGCTGCTCCAGCACGACGTCGGCAACGCCTTCCAGGGCCTTGATCTCCTCGACCTGGCCGTACTCCACGTTAGCGGAGATGATGTTCGCCGCCAGCGTCAGGTTCCAGACCACGTCCAAGGGCTGGTTGTCCAGGACCTCTTCGGAGATGTAGGCCGCAGCAGACGCCTGATACTCGCGCAACTCCTGCTCATAGGCCTCCGCGCTGGCCATATTCCCGGTCTCAGCAGCCAGGGAATATTTCTCCAATGCAGGTTCATTCTCCAAAACGATGGACACACGGACTTCCTCGTCCTCGTCGTACAGGGGGACCTCTACCGGCTCCTGTACTTCTTCCTGTCCGCGCAGAACGGACACTTCGCTGTTGTCAACCTGCTCCCAGGTCAGGCCGGATTCTTCCTCCCCGCCCTGGGCGTACGCGCCCGGAACGAGGGTAAAGACCATGGTCAGGGCCAGGAACAAAGCTAACAAACGCTTTTTGCTCTGTCTTTTCATGTTCTTCTCCTATTCTAATAAATTCGCGCAAAGAGATGCGGCGGACCCATGCGCCGTATGCCGCATGAGAAGCAAAGCTGTCAGAACGGGAGCGCGCAGGTCCGGCCCGCCGCGCCAGGCAGGCGGCGTCCGCCAGGAGCGCCCTTCCCACCTTCAACAACTTCCCGCCTTTTTCTTCTTCCCCTCTCAATCCCCCCTTCACCTGTTTTTAGCTTTCGGATTTGTCCATGCCAAAGCGGCAGATTATCAGTGGCTTCATCATTCCGCTATGCGAAATGATGGCAACAGGTGCCTGTTGCCTCCGCCTTGGCCACATTCCGGAGAATCTCGGAACCGTCTTTGGCTCCGTTTACTATTGTACTTTTTTATGCCTGAATTGTCAAGATTTTCTGTCCCAGTTTTGACATGTTTTTAACGAAAGCGTCCCGGCGCGGCTTTTTAGGCCGCGCCGGGAAATCAGCTATTACATCACCGCGCCCATGATGACGGGCGTAATATAGCACTCTACAAAAGCCGCAAGCACCGTCAGCGGCGCTACAACCAGCACCATGACGCGCAGCAAATCTTCCAGCAATTCCAGCATGGGACGGCGGTCCGGGCTGCTGACGGCCAGGCGGCACATGTTCCGGCAAAGCGTAACGCCGCAGGCAATGGAGAAAATCAGCGCGGGCAGCTCAAAAATCCCGTGGGGCAGAATGCCCGCCGCGTAGACCAGCAGGGAGGTTCCCTCCGTCTGAAATATCCCCGCCAGCAGGCCCAGCAGCAGGCCGTTCATCACCAGGCTGATGACCGGCAGGAACAGGAAGGGGATGAATCCATAGGCGGCGGACACCAGCATCGCCCGCCAGTTGTTCATCAGCATACCGGCCACAGACAGCGTCCCCTCCTCGGAGATGACGCCGGATTCTTCTATCTGCGCCATAAAAGCCCCTATGACCTGGACCGCCTGCTCGGGCAGCATGACCCCGATGGCAAAGCCTGCCACTGCAACCACTGCAAGGCCTATGGCGCACAGCCCCAGCGTACGGCGGAATCCGCCCCGCAGGAAGCCGCCCATCAGAGAAAATTGTTCTTTGATCCAATTCATCCTTTCAGCATCTCCAACCCCACCGACAGGCGGCGCAGGCACTCGTCCCTGCCCAGGATCAGGCAGATTTCCACCGCGCCTCCCGGCGTCACCGCCCGGCCCGCCGCCGCAATGCGCACAGGCCACATAAGGGTGGCGTTTTTGACCTCTAGCTTGGCCGCGAGACCGATGAGGCAGTCGTGGATAGCGTCCTGTGTCCAGTCCGCCACCTCCTCCAGGGCGGGGATGACGGATTCCAGCATCCTGCGGGAAACCTCGCTGTCTGTTTTGGACTTTTTGTTGGTAAAGAGTTCCGTCCCATAAGGGGGCAGCGTCTCAAAGAAATCCACCTTCTCCGGAATCTCCGTCAGTTTCTCACAGCGGGCTTGCAGCAAGGCGGCAATGGCTTTCGTGTCTATCGCCGGGTTCTTCACCGCCTGGCGGATATACGGCTCCGCCACGGCGTGGAACCCATCTGGCGTCATGGCGCGGAGATAGAGGGCGTTGAAATGGGTCAGCTTCTCGATGTCAAAAATAGCGGGGGACTTTGAAATGCCCGTAATGTCAAACACCTCCGCCAGCTCCGCCAGGGAGAATACCTCCCGCTCCGCCTGTTCGCCCCGGGGGCTCCAGCCCAAAAGGGCCACATAGTTGAGGATTGCTTCCGTCAGATACCCCTGGGCCTTCAAGTCCTCGTAGGAGGGGTCGCCGTGGCGCTTGCTCATTTTGTTGTGCTGGTCCCGCATGACCGGGGAGCAATGGACATAGGTAGGCACCTCCCAGCCGAAGGACTGGTAGAGGAGGTCATACTTCGGCGCGGAGCTGAGGTACTCGCTGCCCCGGACAACATGGGTGATGCCCATGAGGTGGTCGTCAATGACGTTGGCAAAGTTATAGGTAGGCAGGCCGTCCCGTTTCAGCAGGACTTGGTCGTCCAGCGTACTGTTCTCTACCGTAATATCGCCAAAAATGGCGTCATGGAAGGTTGTCGTCCCGGTTTCCGGAATCCTCTGGCGGATCACATACGCCTCGCCCGCATCCACCCGGGCCTGGGCTTCCGCCAGGGTCAGGGCGCGGCAGGGGTCGGCGGCGCGGTTGAATTCGCCGGAATCCTCCTCGCTCTCGGTTTTCTCGCAGAAGCAGTAGTAGGCGTGGCCAAGCTCCACCAGCAGCCGGGCGTACTTGCCATAGGTGTCCCGCCGTTCCGACTGGATGTACGGCGCCACCGGCCCGCCCACATCAGGACCCTCGTCGTGGGTCAGGCCGCACTCGGCCATCGTGCGGTAAATCACATCCGTCGCGCCCTCCACCAGCCGGCCCTGGTCGGTGTCCTCAATGCGCAGGATAAAGGTACCGCCGCCATTGCGGGCGATGAGCCAGGTATACAGCGCGGTGCGCAGGTTGCCTACGTGCATATAGCCCGTAGGGGAGGGCGCAAAGCGGGTACGGATTTTGCCATGGGGGATCTTTGCCTCCATAGCGTCAAAGTAGGTTTTGTCTATTGCCATGATGGATACTCCTTTATATAATTAGTCAATTATTTCACACAGCAGGGGCGGAATACACATAATAACAGGATTCCACGCCCTCCTCTACCCATGTCTCCGACAGCCGGAAACCGTTTTTTTCCAGTACGCGGACAGACCCAGTATTAGCGGCATAGGTAAAGGCCCCCACCCGCTCCAAGCCGAACCGCTCCCGGATTTCCGCGAGGAACAGCCGTAAGGCCCCGCTGGCCGCGCCCCTGCCCCACAAGCCTTGCTCGAACACGCAATAGCTGACCATCGCCTGCGGCTCTCCCTGCCGGTCGATGCCATAGCACCACACGTCTCCCACATAACGGCCGTCCGCGTATATCGTGCGGCCATAGCTGGCGGCGCCGGGGGCCTGGGACTTGCGGAACTCCGCCATAGCTTCCTCCAAGGTCTGCGCTTTCTGCGGCAGCGTTTTCCGTATTTCCGGAGCGCGGCTCCGCGCAAAATAGACCGCCGCAGTCTCCGCCGTGCGGCGGTGCAGGGTAATGTTCATCGTCCCATCCTCCTTACGGAAAACACCAGGTGGGGCATGTCCATCCCCCGGTAATGCTTCACGAAGGCCCCCCGCACCGACATGCCGTTGCGGATGGCGACCCGCTGGGAAGGGAAGTTGTTGTCGCGTATGATGGAAAACACCTCCGGAAACCCCAATGCCTGAAAGCCGTACGCCCGGCAGGCGATAGCCCCTTCCGTAGCGAACCCCTGGCCCCACTTGTCGCGGCGGAGGTGGTATCCGATCTCCGGCACCTCCCGGCCGTTCCAGTCCTGCATGGTGATGCCGCAGTCCCCGATCAGTTCGCCGCTCTCTTTTTCGATCACCGCCCACAGGCCGAAACCGTTTTTTTCATACCGTTCCTGCTGCCGGTCCATCCACTGGCGGACTTCCTCCGGGGAAAAACCGTGCTCGTAAGCGTACATAACCTGCGGATCGGCCAAAACCTTCGACCAGGCGGCGCCGTCCGGTTCCATAAAGCGGCGCAGGATCAGCCGCTCTGTTTCCAGTACCATTTGTGTCTCCTCCTTGGCATTTCATCCAGTATACTATATTTTCCAGCGAACCGCAACCAGGAAAATCCGTTCTTTCCCGCAAGGGGAAAAACGCCCCGCAAAAAGGAAACGGCACAGCCGAAGCCATGCCGTTTCCCTGCAATAAAGTATGCCGTAAAAGCCCGGACCTTATTCCTCCGCCAGCGCCTTGGCTTCAGCAATTGCTTTCTCCTGGGCGGCGGCGGGGCAGTCCTCATAGCGGACAAAGCGGAAGGTAAAGGAACCGCGGGACTGGGTCATGGAGCGCAGGTCGATAGCGTAGGTCATCATCTCCGCCATGGGGACCTCGGCTTCCACCACCTGGTCGCCGCTGCCGGTGGGGTTCATACCCATGACGCGGCCCCGGCGCTTGTTCAGGTCGCCCAGGATATCGCCCATGTAGCTGTCAGGAATGGTGACCTTCAATTCGCCAATAGGCTCCAGCAGGACGGGGGACGCCTCAGGCAGCGCCGCCTTGTAAGCCAGCTGCGCGGCGGTCTTGAACGCGATTTCGGAGGAGTCTACAGGGTGGTAAGAGCCATCCACCAGCGTAGCCTTCAGGAACACCATGGGATACCCTGCCAGTACGCCGTGGACGCAGGCTTCCCGCAGGCCCTTCTCTACGGCGGGGAAGAAGTTCTTGGGTACACTGCCGCCGAACACCTCCTCGGCGAAGATCATATCCTCCTGCTCGTCCTGAGGCTCGAAAACGATATGTACATCGCCGAACTGGCCGCTGCCGCCGGTCTGCTTCTTATGACGGCCCTGCTTGCGGACTTGCTTGCGAATCTTCTCACGGTAGGCCACCCGGGGCGTATCCAACTCGGCTTCTACGCCGAAGCGGCTCTTCAGCTTGCTGACCAGCACGTCAATCTGGATGTCGCCCGCGCCGGAAACCACTACCTGATGGGTCTCGGCGTTGTTCACCACGCTGAAGGTGGGGTCTTCTTCGTTCAGACGGATAAGGCCAGTACCCACCTTTTCATCCTGCCCCCGGGTTTTGGGCGCGATGGCGCGGGAATAGCACGGCTCGGCAAACTGCACGGGAGCCAGCTTCACAACGGACTTGGGGTCGCAGAGGGTCTCGCCGGTCTTGAGACGGTCCATCTTGGCAATCGCGCCGATGTCACCGCAGGCGATTTCCTTGACTTCCTCATTCTTCTTGCCCTTGATGGTATACAGGCGCCCCAGCTTCTCCGTCTTGCCGGTGGCGGGGTTATAAAGGGACATGTCGCCAGTAATCTTACCAGAAACCACCTTGACCAAAGAGTACTTGCCGTACTGGTCGGAGATGGTCTTAAACACGATAGCGGCGGTGGGTCCGTTGGGGTCGCGCTTGACCTCAACGCTGTTGCTGCCGGACTCGTCGGTTGCCTTCTCAGCGGCCATTTCCGTGGAAGCCGGAACCAGGTCGATAATCGTGGACATGAGCATCTCCGTACCCAGGCCCGTCAGGGCGGAACCGCAGACCACGGGGGCCAGCGTACCCTCCCGGACGCCGATTTTCAGGCCTTCCATGATTTCCTCTTTGGTGAAAGGCTCGCCCTCGAAGAACTTCTCCATCTTCTCGTCGCTGGTCTCAGCCACGGCCTCCATCAGCTCGCCGTACAGCTCGTCCAGGACGGCCTGCTTGCTGTCGGGAATGGGAATCTCCACGCGCTTGCCCTTCTTATTCTCAGGCATCTGGTACGCCTTGCGGTTGATGACGTCGATGATGCCGATGGTGCGCTTGTTGCCGTCCCAGATAGGGGCCACCACGGGGGCGATGGACTTCGACAGCTTCTCCCGCAGGGCGGCGAGGGTTTCGGAGAAGTTGGCGTTTTCCTCGTCCTCCTTGGATACATAGACGATGCAGGGCTTATGCTGCTCCTTCAGGTACTTCCAGCAGCGCTCCGCGCCCACGCTCAGGCCGTCCTTGGAAGCGCACACCAGTACGCCCACCTCGGCGGCGCGGACGCCGGACTGCATCTCCCCGGCAAAGTCGAAGTTGCCCGGGGTGTCCAGGACGTTGATTTTCACGCCGTTGTAAACCACCGGAGTCATGGCCAGGGAAATGGAAATCTGGCGCTTGATCTCCTCCGGGTCGTAATCGCAAACGGTGTTGCCGTCCGCAGGCTTGCCCAGGCGGTCGGTAGCGCCGGTGAGGTACAGCATACTCTCTACCAGGGAGGTTTTTCCGCTGCCGCCGTGGCCCAGCAGGCAGATGTTGCGAATGTCCATAGAGTTTTGTCTCCTTCCGTTTATCGCGCCCGCTGTTGCGGACTTGCTTAACACATTGATTATAGTACTTTTTCTGTTTTAGCACAACTGGAATTTTCTTTTCCTCGTGATTTTAGCCAGATTCAACAAAAATCATAGCCTGTTTTTGATGAATACAGCAACGCCTGGCCCGGCGCCCGGGCGTGAAATTTACAATTGGAACTCCAGCTGGACGTCGCACGGCTCCTTCCTGGCCAGCGGCCAGTAGATTTCCACAGCGTCTACGCAGCCGTACTTCCGGTATGCCGCCATACTTTCTTTGGCGGAGTGGGCGGAAATGTAGAGCTTTGCCGCCCCCATTTCCCGCGCCCCCTGGCAGGCCATACGAAACAGCCTGCCGCCAATTCCCTGATTCCGGAACGGCTCAGATACGTGGAGCTGAACCAGGTCAATATACTGGTTTTCGCTTCCAAACAGAGACGGGGCCAGGCGCGCAAAGCCAACCAAGCCTTCCCCGGCCCACGCGCCGTAAGCCTTGCCGCCTTCCTGGATGCCCCGCAGGATATTCGCCGCCCGCCGCCTGCGGCCCTCCATATCCCAGTCCTCTATGTAGGCGATGGGCAGCAGCTTCCATTCGCCGTCCGCCTTGCGCCAGCATTCACGGACATCCTGGCGGCGGATGAACGGGTCCAGGGATTCAACATTAAAATTATTTTGGGTTATTTCACCGTATGTTATCATTTACGTGCCTCCTGTTGATAAGGTTGGAAGAAGCTGCGGTTAGAGTAACATGGTTGAGAGGGGATGTCAATGGAGGAAGCCGCCCGCAAAATAGCCCTCCCCAGGCGTGAAGAAAATTGAATCGCTTTTTCGGGGGCGTATGCCTCAAAAAAGCACTTTGCAGGCCGCACTCGGCCAGTTCCTTTTCTCAAAAAAGATACAGAATATCTTTTTTGACACGCGGAAAAAATTGCCGCTGCCCTCAGCAGCGGCAATTTTTATCCAATCAAATCAGCGCCCCCGCGCCTTTTTCCAGCGCGTCCAGACGGGCCAGCGCGTCTTCCTCGCTGGTTCCGCGGACGGAGAGATAGAGCTTCAGCTTCGGTTCCGTGCCGGAGGGGCGGACGATTACCTTGCCGCCCTCCTCCAGGCGGAATTCCAGGACATCGGAGGGAATCAGGCCGGTGCTGCCGTCCAGGTAGTCTACCCGGCCTGTAACCTGCTTCCCGGCAATGCTTGCCGGCGGATTGGCCCGCAGGGACTTCATCAGGGCATCCATCGCCAGCATGCCGTCCTGGCCCTCAAAGGCCTTGCTGATTAGGCCGTTGCGGTAGTAGCCGAACTTGTCATACAGCGCGTTCATGGCGTCCAGAAGGGTCATCCCCTGGCCTGCGTACCAGGCCGCGCACTCGCAGGCCAGCATCACCGCGTTCACCGCGTCCTTGTCCCGGACGTGGGCGCCGGAGAGATAGCCGTAGCTCTCCTCAAAGCCGAAAATGTACCGCTCCTTATGGCCCTCGGCTTCCAGCAGGCCGATTTGCTCGCCGATATACTTAAAGCCCGTCAGCATCCGGCGCAGCTCCACGCCGTAGGCCTCCGCCACAGGCACCGCCATATCTGTGGACACGATAGTAGTTACGGCCACGGGACGCTCCGGCATGGTTCCCCGGGCAGTCCTGGTACGGCACAGGTAGTCCAGCAGCAGGACGCCCATCTCGTTGCCGGAAATCAGGCGGTAGCCGCCCTTGCCGTCTGGCACAGCCGCGCCCATGCGGTCGCAGTCCGGGTCCGTGCCGATGAGCAGGTCGGGGTGAACCTGGCCGCACAGCCGCAAGCCCTCCTCCATGGCTTCCCGGATTTCCGGGTTGGGGTAGGGGCAGGTGGGGAAATGGCCGTCAGGGGCTTCCTGAGAGGGAACCACCGTCAGGGCGGTGACGCCCATCTTCGCCAGCAGCTTCCGGACGCACTCCAGGCCGGAGCCGTTGAGGGGCGTGTAGACCAGCTTCAAGCGGCTGACGTCGTTGCCAGGGCGCAGGGCCAGCACAGCGTCTACAAAGGCGTCCAGGCATTCGTCCCCGATCCATTGGATTTTTCCTTCCGCCAGGGCGGCGTCGTAGTCCGCCAGCTTTACGCTGTCAAAGCAGTCAGTTTTGTCCATAAAGGCCAGCACCTTTTCCGCCGCTTCTGGCGTAATCTGGCAGCCGTCCGCGCCGTAGACCTTATAGCCGTTGTACTGGGCGGGGTTGTGGCTGGCGGTGACGCAGATGCCCGCGCCGCAGTGCAGGTGCCGCACCGCCCAGCTCAGAGCCGGGGTTGGCTCCAGCCGGGGGTAGACGTGGGCTGTGATGCCATTGGCCGCCAGGACCCGGGCCGCTTCCCGGGAAAACAGCTCCCCCTTGATGCGGCTGTCGTGGGCAATGGCCACGGACTTGGGCAGGTCTGTGGCGTTGAGGTAGTCCGCTAACGCCTGGGTGGCGCGGCGGACGGTGTAGATGTTCATGCGGTTGGTCCCCGCGCCGATGACGCCCCGCAGGCCGCCGGTGCCGAAGGCCAAATGGCGGTAAAAACGGTCGGAGACGGCTTTGGGGTCATCTTGGATTTCTTCCAGTTCTTTCGTCAGATCCGGATCCTCTCCCGCTCTTTGGAGCCAGCGGGCCAGCTCGTGTTCGTAATGCATGGGCTTCCTCCTAGTTTTTATTCCTTTTTAGCTGAAATATGATAAAACTTCCCATCGTAATTAACGCTAAAGCAATACCAAATCCCGGCAGATTTACCGTCGGACGGATTTCAATTGCTGTTCCTAACAAATACGCTATAAATGAGCAAACGGCGCTCAATACGACCATTTTCCTGCCAATTCCTTTCCCTAATGAATCCGCGCCTGCAACTCCCGGAGCGTTACCGCGTAGGCTTCCCGCTCATGGGGAAGCACGGGGAGCCTGTCCGGGAGCGGCCAGCCCTTCCGGGTAAACAGGAGACGGATGATCTCATCCAAAAAGTCCGGGTTCTTCACCAGAACCGGCCCGGTCAGGTGGGTGGCAAATACGCCGCCGTCCACGTAGCCCTCCGGGCCGTGCTCCCGCTCATTGCCGAAGCCCAGGGGCAGGGCTGAAAACAGCGGTTTTGTAATGCCGTGGGTGACGCTGCATTTGTTCATGAAGCCCACCGCCGGGGCGTCCCACAGGGTTGGGGACGCGACTACATCGCCGGGGGTGCGCTGGTCTGTCTCCGTGGTGGTGAAGTCCGCCAGGCCGAAGCCCGGCCAGGCCTTGCCTGCCGTATCGGTGACGGACGCGCCCAGCGTCTCCATGGCGCTGCCGGTGAAGAGGATGACCGCGCCGTCCGCCGCCGCCGCTTTCAGCCTGGGACCGTAGTGGGGGGCGGAGACCAGGACGGCCTTCTGCCGGTTCTCCGTGCCAGCGCCCATGTAGATGAAGTCCGCGCCGGATACCTCCATCTCATCCTCGAAGGTGATTGCGCGGAGGGTTGTTTCTACCCCCAGGGCGTCCAGGTGGCGGCGGAGAACCGAGATGTTGGCGTACTCGCCGTACAGGGACATGGCGTCCGGGTACAGATGGGCTATGGTCAGTTCCATGTCAGCCTTCCTCCTTTTTCACCAAGCTCAGCAGCTTATCCCGGTCGGAAAAACAGGTCACCACGTACAGTGCGCTGCCCCCGTCCTCTTTCAGCAGCCCGGCGGCTTGGGACGCCGTATCGCAGCAGACGATTTTTTCCGGAGGGATGTCCGTATAGTCAAAACGCAGGGCTAAGTCGTTGACATATTTGCCGCAGAGAATGACCTTCTCCACATGCGGGCGGTTCAACTGGCCGAAGTCGATGTCCCACAGCCAGCTTGTTTCGCCGGTGAAGTACTTCCGGCTGATGGCGTCCACCATTACCAGCACTTCGCAGGGGGACTTGCTGGCGGCGATATAGCCCAGGTTGGTGTCGTAGGCCACCGAATTTTCGTGCTTACTGGTCAGCAGCGTCCCGTGGTGTGCGCCCAGGGTGAACTGCACCATGCGGCCGTTTTTGAGGATATAGTTGTTGATGACCTGGGCCGAGACCGATGGAGCCACCCCCGCCAGGGAACAGACGGACCAGGCCGCCAGAATATTGTATACGTTGTAAATGCTCTTGAACGCCAGGGAAATTTCCGTCCCTCCATCCAGCGTCAGCTTTCCATTTTCCAGGTCCAGGGCGGTGACGGCGAAATCCGTATCATGGCGGTGATGGCCGCAGTCCGCGCAGTGGTAGTGGCCGATGTGTTCATAGTGGTAGCAGCTGTACTCCATCCGGCCGCAGCATACCGGGCAGCGCGCGCCGTCGTGGTATATGCCGTGGTGCTCCTTGGTGCTGACGGCGCACTCGTTCAGGCCGAACCATTTGACCTTTTCGTGTTCCTGGGCAAAGCAGGAGACCAGTGGGTCGTCCGCGTTCAGCACCAGCGTCGTGTCCGGATGGATGGCAGGGAGGATGGCGTTGTAAACCCACTCCGGATGGCCGTTGCGGGTGAGCTGGTCACGGTAGAGGTTGGTAATGACAAAATGCGTGGGGTGGAACCACCGGAAGGAACGGCGGGCATACCGCTCATCGCTTTCCAGCAGCAGGACGTCTCCCCTCATTTTCCCGCCCAGGGTGCTGTTGCAGAGAATCAGGGTGGTTACGCCCTCAATCTGGTTGGAGCCTTCCTCGTTGTAGACAACCTGCCGCCCGTCCGCCCGGAGGATGGCGGCAATCATCTCCACCGTGGAGGTCTTGCCGTTGCTGCCGGTGACGGCGATGACGCAGGGCGGCAGCTTTACGCGGCCCAGGACGTCGGGACAGATTTTCAGCGCGTACTTGCCGGGGAGACTGCTGCCTTTGCCTGCCAGCTTCCCAATCAGGCGGAGCAGCTTGCAGATGATAATTGCCAGTAATAACCGCATTATATATCACTCCTTGTATCTGCCAGAAAGGCCGCGACGGCTTCGTTGAAGGCATCGGGATTTTTCGCGGCGATAAAATGATCCCCCACGATGATCTCCAGCCGCCCCAGAGGCAGGCTGCCCGCGATTTGCAGCGTATGGGAATCCCGGATCATGTCCCGGGTCCCCACAATGACCAGCGTAGGTATGTACAGCTTTTTTAGGGCCTGCGGGTCGATGTGGGGCTCCTTTACCATCAGGCTCAGGATTTCCGCGTGCTGCCTGGCCTTGGGGCTGGCCTTGGCAAAAAGGGACGCGGCCCAGTAGCCCAGCACAATGGGCAGTTGAATCCAGAACTTGACCCCGGAGGGGAACAGGTTGCCCCCGTTGAGAATCAGGCGGTCCACCCGGTTCCGGTGGGCCAGGGCGAAGGTCAGGGCGATGTTCGCGCCATCGCTGAAGCCCAAAATGTTGGCCCGGCCCAGATGCTCCTTATCCATGAAATCCAGCAAATCCTGGGCGAACTGGGCCATGGTGAAGGGGGCGTCCCCCCGGGGGGACAGGCCGTGGCCGCGGGTGTCAATCGCGTAGACGGTGTAGTGCAGGGAGAAAGCGCCCATCTGGTGGACGAAATAGCTGCCGTCCTCCCCGTTGCCGTGCAGTAGCAGTAGGGGCGGCCCCGCGCCCTGTTTGGTGAAGTGCAGAAAGGGTTCAGACATGCTGTTGTTCCTCCTTCCCTTGTTCCAGCCAGATCATCAGCGCGGCCACGTCGGCGGGCGACACGCCGGAAATCCGCGCCGCCTGCCCCAGGTTCATGGGGCGCAGGTGGTTCAGCTTTTCCCTGGCCTCCAGCCGCAGGCCTTGGATGGCGGCGTAGTCCGTTTCCGGCGGCAGGGCGCGGCGCTCCATCCGCCGGAGTTCCTCCACTTCTTGGAGCTGCCGCTGGATGTAGCCCTCATATTTGACGGAAATCTCGACCTGTTCCGCCGTTTCCGGGGGCAGGCCGGGAAAATCCGGGTCAAACCGCCCCAGGTCCTCATACCGCACCTGGGGCCGCCGGAGCAGGGCAACCAAAGGCGCGCCATCGCTGACCGGGGTGGTGCCCCGCTCTATGAGGAAAGCGTTCAGTTCCTCTGAGGGCGGTATGCCATGGGAGGACAGGCGGCGGATTTCCCGCCGGACGGCTTCGTATTTCGCTTCCACCCGGGCCAGGCGCTCGTCTGAAACCAGGCCGATCCGGTGGCCGATGGCGCATAGACGCTGGTCGGCGTTGTCCTGGCGGAGCAGGAGACGGTATTCGCTGCGGCTGGTCATCATGCGGTACGGCTCGTTGGTGCCTTTGGTGACTAAATCGTCAATTAGCGTACCAATGTAGGACTGCCCCCGTGACAAAACAAACGGCTCCCGCCCCGCCTGGGCCAGGGCGGCGTTGACCCCCGCCGCAAAGCCCTGAACCGCCGCCTCTTCATAGCCCGAGGAGCCGCAGAACTGTCCTGCGCCGTACAGGCCGGGGATTTTTTTGCTCTCCAGGGTGGGGCGCAGCTCCGTGGGGTCTACGCAATCGTACTCAATGGCGTAAGCGGGGCGCATCATCTCCGCCCGCTCCAGCCCGGCAATGGTGTGGAGCATAGCCAGCTGCACCTCCTCCGGCATGGCGGAGGAAAAGCCCTGGATATACAATTCCTCCGTATCCAGCCCCATTGGCTCGATAAAAAGCTGGTGCCGGGGCTTGTCCGCGAAACGGGTAACCTTGGCTTCGATGGAGGGGCAGTACCGGGGGCCTACCCCCTCAATTACGCCGCTGTGCAAGGGGGAGCGGTCCAGGTTTTCCAGGATGATCCGGTGGGTCTCCTGGTTGGTGTAGGTCAGGTAGCACACCGCCCGGTTCACCGGCGGGGCCTTGGTCTCGAAGGAAAAGGGCATGGTTTCCGCGTCCCCGTCCTGGCGCTCCATTTTGGAGAAGTCCACGCTTCGGGCGTTGACGCGGGGCGGCGTTCCAGTCTTGAACCGCCGCAGGGACAGCCCCAGCTTGACCAGGCAGTCCGTCAGGGCTGTGGCGGCAAACATGCCGTCCGGCCCGCCGGATTGGACGCGTTCGCCTACGATCGTCCTGCCGTTCAGGTAGGTGCCGGAGCAGACGATGGCGGCGCTTACCGCGAACACCGCCCCGGTGTGGAGGGCTACATGGCTGACGCGGCCGCCGGTCAGGCGGATTTCTGTGACCTCCCCCTGGCGGACGGTTAAGTTTTCCTGCCGCTCCAGGGTGTGCTTCATGATTTGCTGGTAAAGCCTGCGGTCGGCCTGGGCGCGGAGACTGTGTACGGCGGGGCCTTTGCCCCGGTTCAGCAGCCGGTACTGGATACAGGCCGCGTCCGCCGCCCGGGCCATTTCGCCCCCCAGGGCGTCCAGCTCCCGGACCAGGTGGCCTTTCCCCGTGCCGCCAATGGCGGGATTGCAGGGCATGTTGCCCACCGCGTCCAGGTTGATGGTAAAGCAGATGGTTTTCCGGCCCAGCCGCGCAGCGGCTAGGGCAGCTTCAATCCCGGCGTGGCCCGCGCCAATGACGGCGATATCATACGTCCCGGCAAAAAATTCTCTCATGGCGGTCACTCCCTTTCCAGGGTCAGAATTACAAATGCGGGCCGGTTAAAGAGCCGGAAAGTCCGCCCGGAGTTCCCCAGCCCCCGGGAAACAAACAGCTTTCCACCGTTGGCTTCGTAAAACCCGGCGGTGTAGGAGGGGAACAGGGAACGCTCCACACTGACCAGCCCGTCTGTGAAGGGCAGGCGGATCAATCCGCCGTGGCCGTGGCCGGAGACGACCAGGTCGGCCCCTAAATAGCTGTATTCGCGCTCAAAATAGTTGTTCCGGTGGGCCAGCAGCAGCCAGAAGGCTTCCGGCGCGGCGGCGCGAACGTCCTCCGCCACCTCCTCCGGCGTTGTCTGCCCTGCAAAGCCGTTGGGGTCGTCGATGCCCGCCAAAAGGATGGCGTCCCCATTCCGGGAAAGGGTGGCAAATTCATTGGTCAGCACCGTGACCCCCGCGTCCCGCAGCTCTTGTTTCAGGCTCCGTACGTCGGGGAACGCCCACTCGTGGTTGCCGGTGACAAAATAGGTGGGGGCGATCTGGGCCAGGGCGCGGCCCAGATCTATGGAGTAGCTCCGGGGAGTCATACGGCCCCGGTCCTGGAGGTCGCCGGTGAGGAAGATATAGTCCGGCGCGGCGGCCCGGACTTGGGCAATCAGTTTTTCGTTGTTTTCCCCAAACTCCGCCCCGTGGAGGTCGGAAAGCTGGACAATGACACAGCCGTCAAAGCCGGTGGGCAGCCGGGGAGAGGAAAAGGTGAAGCGTTCAATTTGCAGGGAGCAGTTGCTCCACCAGAAGAAGGCCGCGCAGAATGCGCAGAAAAGCAGGAATTTAACAAGCTTCCGGCTCCGGCGGCGTTTTGATTTCGACATGGCAGTTTTTTCCTTTATCTTGGGTATGACACTTTAGTATAGCACAGATTGCAGAAAAAACCAATAGGCTGCGCGAAAAAACAAGCGGCCATTCCATACCGGCGGAATGGCCGCGCTTAATGACTATTCTCCCGCCTTCCCCTTCTCCAGCTCCCGCATCGCGGGGCGGAAAACGAAATAGAAGGTGACCGCCGATGCGGTGACGGAGATAAAATCGCTGACCGGTTCCGCCAGGAATACGGCCAGAACCTTGTTCTCGATTAAACGGGGCAGAAGGAAAATCAGCGGGATCAGCAAAATTACCTTCCGCAGGCAGGCAATAAAGAGGGAGGCCTTGGCCTTGCCGATGGCCATAAAGGTCTGCTGCACCGACATCTGGATGCCGAACAGTCCCAGCACTGCGGTATACACCCGCAGCGTCCACACCGCAGTTTCCATCAGCGCGGCGTTGTCGTTGAAAATACTGATAAAAAATCCAGGGAACAGCTGCACCAGAAGCCAAAAGGATGCCAGGAACGCGCAGCTTACTTTCAGCAGGGCAAAGAACGCTTCCTTCACCCGCTTGGCGT
The DNA here is from genome assembly GCA_947649615.1 of uncultured Clostridia bacterium. Lineage (GTDB taxonomy): Bacteria > Bacillota > Clostridia > Oscillospirales > Oscillospiraceae > Pelethomonas. Next base: position 40,952 of record CANSSG010000022.1, read on the forward strand.
TCCGCGCGCCGTAATTGTAGCTGATAATAGGCTGCGCACCTTGGCCTAAGCCCTGGGCGGGTATCCATACCATCTGCATGACTGTGCTGGCCACAACCATGGCGCCAACGGCAATATCGCCGCCATATTGCTGGAGGGAGGAGTTGAAAGAGATGTTCACCAACGCTTCTGTGGACTGCATCACGAAGGGGGATATTCCCAGAGCCAGCACCGGGGCCATCAGCTTCCAGCTTGGCCACAGGCATTTCCGGCGGAGCCGCAGGGTGGTCTTTTTCCCGACCAGGAAGTACACCACCCATATGCCGGAAACCGCCTGGGAAATCACGGTCGCCAGAGCCGCGCCCTGGACACCCATGTGCAGGCCGTAAATGAAGATGGGGTCCAAAATAATGTTGCTTACCGCGCCGATGATCACCGTGCGCATGCTGACGGTGGCAAAGCCCTGGGTGGTGACAAACAGGTTCATGCCCAGGGCCATCATCACAAACAGGGAGCCGCTGGAGTAAATCCGCATGTAGGGCAGGGCGTATTGAATCGTGTCCTCGCTGCATCCGAACAGCCACAGTAGCGGCTCTCCAAACGCCCAGAACAGCGCCGTCAGCACCAGCGCTGTTCCCACCAGGCAGGTGAAACATCCGCCCATGATTTTCTCTGCCCGTTCATTGTCTCCCGCGCCCATGGCGATGGCCGCCCGGGGTGCGCCGCCTTGGGCCACCAGCATGGTGAATGCGCCGATAAGGTACACCACAGGGAAGCACAGGCCGATTCCGGTCAGCGCCGTCGTGCCTACCTCCGGCATATGTCCAATGTAGATCCGGTCTACAATATTATAAAGCAGGTTCACAAGCTGGGCTACCACCGCAGGCGCGGCCAGCTTCAGCAGCAGCCGTCCCACCGGGGCAGAGCCAAGCTGGGCGGACACGCCGCTGTTTGATTGGTTGTTCATGATTGCGCTCCTTTCCAAAGGCCAAATGCCCGACGGAGGAAAGTATAGCACACTCCGCCGGGTTTGTCACCCCTGTTTTTGTTCGTTTTAGAACTTTTTGAAAAACAGGTATGGCTTGCAAAGGCGCTGGTAATGTGGTATCCTCTTGCCATCAAATGATAAAGAAGGCTTATGATGAAACAAATTCTTTCCTCCTGCGTTATCGCTTTCTCCACCTACTCCCGCATTCCCATGCCCCAGGTGGAGTGGAATGAAAAAAACATGCGGCACATGCTGGCCTTTTTCCCGCTGGTGGGGGCGGCGGTAGGCGCTGTGTTCTGGGCGGCGTCCGCGCTGTGCGGACTGCTGGACATAGGGCCGGTTCTCCGCGCCGCACTGCTGACGGCGGTTCCTGTGGCAGTCACCGGAGGGATTCATATGGACGGCTACTGTGACACGGTGGACGCCTTGGCTTCCCACGCATCCAGGGAGAAAAAGCTGGCCATTTTGAAGGATTCCAGCGCAGGGGCCTTCGCGGTGATTTGGTGCTGCGTATGGTTCCTGGCATACTTTGCTCTACTGACGGAACTGGAGAGTACGGCCACTATTGCCGCCTGCTTTGTCCTCAGCCGTGCGCTCAGCGCGACGGGCGTGGACCGCCTGCCCTCCGCCCGGCCGGTTTCCGGCCCGCAGGCGGGCATGGGTTCCGAACTGAAACGGAGCAGCCGGTTCCCCTGGTGGATGCTGGGGAGCTATCTGGCCCTCTGGGCGGCGGCGGTGGCGTTGTGGGGGGCGTGGCGCCCTGGGCTGGCGGCTCTGGCGGCGGCAGCGGCGTTTTATTTCGTCTACCGGGCTGTCGCGCTCCGGCAGTTCGGCGGGTTTACTGGGGATTTAGCGGGCTGGTTCCTGCAAATCTGTGAGCTGGCAATGCTGGCGGCGGCGGTGCTGGCGGAAAGGATGGAGGCGGTATGGTTCTGATCGTCGGCGGCATGGGACAGGGCAAATTGGACTTCGCGCGGCGGGAACTGGGCGTGTCCGCATGGAGCGAGGGGAAGCCGGGGGCGGAGGAGTGCGTTTATGGCCTGCAAGCGTTCCTGCGGGACAACCCTAACGGCGGGGAAGTTTTATACGCATGGTGCGCGGCCCATCCAGAAGGAGTGGTCATTTGCGACGAGGTGGGCTGCGGCGTTACGCCCCTGGACCGGAACGACCGGGTGTGGCGGGAAGCTGTGGGCCGCCTGTGCTGCGAGCTGGCGGCCCGGGCGGAAGCCGTTTACCGCGTCCACTGCGGGGTGGGGGTGCGGCTGAAATGACGGTGTATTTTTTGCGCCACGGACAGACGCAGGGAAACCTGGAGCGCCGCTACATTGGTTCCACCGACGAGCCGCTTTGCCCCCAGGGGCGGAGGGCGTTGGACGGGATTCTTGCCCCAGCGGCGGATGCGCTGTATGTTTCCCCTATGCTGCGCTGCCGGGAGACAGCGGCGGCCCTCTACCCGGGGATGGAAGCAAATATCCTCCCCGGCCTGCGGGAAACGGACTTCGGCACGTTTGAAGGGCAAACCTATGACGAACTGAAGGACAATCCCGCCTATTGCGCGTGGCTGGACGCCGCCGGGGAAATCCCCCCGCCCGGCGGGGAGGGAAAGGCGGCGGTGCGGCACAGGGTTTTGAACGCCTTCCTTTCCGCCGTGGAAGGGCATGGAGAGGAAGAACGGCTGGCTTTCGTTGTCCACGGCGGTACGATAATGACGCTTCTGGAAGCGCTGGAAGACAGCCGCCAGTTTTACCGCTGGCAGGCGCCTAACGGCGGCGGCTTCCGCTGCCGCTGGCAAAACGGGGCGCTGTCAGAGGTGGAAGAACTGTAATAAATTACCCGGCGCAGTTCCGCAAAACGGACTGCGCCGGGTTTATTCTCCACGCTTCCGGCCTACACGCCGGCCTCCTTCAGAAGCGTCAGCAGCGTCTCTACATCCTCCGGCGCGGTGTGCCACGCAGTTACGAAACGGATGCAGGTGTGTTCCGCGTCCACCTTGCGTTCCACCTCGAATTCCACGCTCTCCCGTAAATGCTCCACTGCGGCGTCCGGCAGGATAGGGAAAATCTGATTGCTCTCCGCCGGAACCAGCAGAGGAACGCCAAGCCCCTCCAAACCTGCGGCAAGCCCCTTGGCTTGGGCGTTGGCATGGGACGCCAGGCGTAAATACAAGCCGTCTTCCAGGACCGCCTGAAACTGTACGCCTAAAAGGCGGCCCTTGGCCAGCATCGCGCCCTGCTGCTTCATGCAGTTACGGAATCCGGGCTGCAAAGCGGGGTTCACAATTACCAGCGCTTCTCCGAACAGCAGGCCGTTTTTCGTGCCGCCGATGGTAAAAGCGTCGCAGGCGGCGGCATAGTCGGCAAACTGGCTCCCCCCTGCATCCATGGCGGACCCCAGCCGCGCCCCATCGCAGTAAAGATATACCCCCAGCTCCCGGCAGCAGGCGCCTAAGCTCCGCAATTCCTGGGCAGAGTAGACCGTCCCCAATTCGGTGGTGTTGGAAATATAGGCCAGCCGGGGGATGACGCTATACTCGTAGAACGGCCCGCCCATAGCGTCCCGGAGCATGTCCGGCGTGAGCTTTCCGCCGGCGGACGGCAGGGTGAGAATCTTATGCCCATCCTGCTCCACGGCTCCGGCTTCATGGACGCAGATATGTCCGCTTGCGGCAGACACCACCGCTTCGTATGGGCGCAGGAACGCGCAGATGGCGGCCTTGTTCACCTGTGTTCCGCCGGTGAGGAAGTGTACTGCCGCCTGGGGGCTTTGGCACAGCGTACGGATGGTTTCTTCTGCCTGGCGGCAGTACCGGTCTGTGCCGTACCCCGGCGTCAGGACTTCGTTGGTTTTGCGCAGGGCTTCCCACACGGCCGGGTGGGCGCCATTGCCGTAGTCGTTGCGAAAATACAGCATAAAGAAGTTCTCCTTTGGGTGTTTTGATAGACTATATCACTTTGTTGGTAAATTTGCAAGGTTTCAGCCCGCAGCCCCTTTTCAAAACGCTTTTTTTGCGGTATGATGTAGGCGAATTCACAGAAGGGGGTACGCCGTATGGACCGTGAGGTTGCGCTGCCGGAAATGCTGGACGCCCGGGAACGCCGGGCCGCGCGGCAGAGGGAACTGCTGGCGATGTACCGTCTCCCGCTGGTATCCTTTACCATGAACATCCCGGGTCCGGTGAAAAACGGGCCGCTGATCCGGCGGGGGTTCCGGCTGGGCCGCAGGCTGCTGCTGGAACAGCTGGGCCGGATGGGGGCAGAGTGCGTATTTTGCGCGGAACAGGATGAAGCGACCGGCTGCGAGGGGCTTTACGTGGTGGACGCGGACCCGGCGGCGCTGAAAGAGCTTACCTGTGCGCTGGAGGACGGCACAGATGCAGGGCGGCTGTTTGATATGGACGTGCTGGCCCCCGGCGGTGAGAAGCTGGACCGCGCAGCCCTGCGCTGCTGCCTGCTCTGCGGCAGGCCTGCCAAGGAATGCGCCAGGAGCCGCGCCCATTCGTTGCCTGAACTGCAATCCAAGACCACGGAAATCCTGAACCGCGCCCTCCGCCGCCTGGACGGCGGGACCGCCGCAAATCTGGCGGTGCAGGCGTTGCTGTACGAGGTCTGCGTAACGCCGAAGCCGGGGCTGGTGGACCGCGCCAACTGCGGGAGCCACCGGGATATGGACATCTTCACGTTCCAGCGCAGCGCCGCAGGGCTGTGGCCCTATTTCTTCCAGTGCGTCCAAACCGGGCGGGATACCGCCGGCCAGCCGCCGCCGGAGACCTTTGCCGCGCTGCGCTGGCCAGGGAAGCTGGCCGAGGGCGGCATGTACGCCGCCACAGGCGGCGTCAATACCCACAAGGGCGCGATTTTCTCTATGGGGCTGGTCTGCGGGGCCTTGGGACGCTTGGAACGGGCGGCATGGCGCGACCCGGGCCGGGTACTCTCGGAGACCGCCGCCATGACGGCAGGAATAGCCGCGCAGGAGTTGTCCGCTCCAGCCGGGGATGGCTCCCAGACGGCAGGGCAGCGGTTTTACCGCCAGTACGGCGTCACCGGCGTCCGGGGCCAGGCGGAAGCCGGCTTCCCCGCCGTAAGGGACTATGGGCTGCCGGTGCTGGAGCAGGGGCTTGCCCAAGGCAGGACCGCCGACGAAGCCGGCGCCGCTGCGCTACTGGCGGTTCTGGCCCACACGGACGATACCAATATGATTGCCCGGGGCGGCCTGGATGCCCAGCGGGAAGCTGCCGCCAGGCTGGCCGTGCTGCTGGACACGGAACCATACCCCTCCGCCGGGACATTGCGTGAGCTGGACCGGGCGTTTACCGCGCGAAACCTGTCTCCCGGCGGCAGCGCCGATTTGCTGGCGCTGTGCTGGATGCTTCATTTCCTGCGAGAAGAGGAGGACTGAATGGCTTATACCATGATTGAAGTTTCCCCCCGCGACACACGGCTGCTGGCGCAGGCCGACGCGCTGCTGGCCCGGGAAGGGCTGACGCGGGACCGGAACCTGGACTACATCTGCGCCGCCTGCGACGAAGAGCTGCGGGCTGTCGCCACGGGAAGCTGCTTTGGAAACACCCTCCGGTGTTTTGCAGTGGATCGCGGGCATCAGGGAGAGGGGCTGCTCAACCTGGTGCTGACCCATTTGACGGAAGTGCAGTACGCCCGAGGAAACTTCCGGCTGTTTTTATGCACCAAGGCGTCCACGGCGAAGTTTTTCGAAGCCCTGGGCTTTTATGAAGTCGCCCGGGTGGAGGGAACTTTGGTTTTCATGGAGAACCGCCGGGACGGATTTTCCGGTTACCTGCGGGAATTGGGAAAGAAGCGCCGGGAAGGCCGCTCCGCCGCCATCGTCATGAACGCCAACCCGTTTACCCTGGGGCATCAGTACCTTGTGGAGACTGCCGCCAAGGCCTGTGATACGCTGCATCTGTTCCTGGTCAGCGAGGAAGCCAGCCTGGTTCCCTTCCGCGTCCGCAAGCGGCTGGTTCAGGAGGGAACGGCCCATCTGCCCAACGTCGTGCTCCATGACGGCGGGCCGTACATCATCAGCGCCGCCACCTTCCCCAGCTATTTCCTGGAAGACGGAGACGCCGTCATCGAAGGCCACGCCCGGCTGGATTTGGCGGTATTTGTAAAAATTGCGGAAGCCTTGGGCATCTCCATCCGTTTTGCAGGCCAGGAGCCAACCAGCCATGTGACTGGGATTTATAACCGCCTGATGTCTGCCGGACTGCCAAAGGCGGGAATTGCCTGCGAGATCATCCCCCGGAAGGAGATGGGCGGTGAACCGGTATCCGCCAGCGTTGTCCGGCGGCTGCTCCAAGAGGGCCGCTTAGAAGAAATCCGCCCTCTGACGCCGCCCTCTACCTACGCCTATTTCGCCAGCCCGGAAGCCGCTCCGGTGCTGGAACGTATCCGCAAGGCAGGAAATGTGGCGCATTATTAACAAAAACGAGGGGCCGAATCTTACGGTCCCTCGTTTTCTATATACATCGTGTATAAAATAAGCTTAATATAGCGTCATGACATCCCGCCCGCGCCTTCCGGCAAGTGCTTTCCAAAAGCCCGCTCAATCACAAAGGACGCCAGCAGCGCCTCCGTACACGGGACGAAGAAAATGGGGTACCAAAGCCAGTAACACGCCCACGCGCCCACCGCCAGCAGCAGAACCAGCAAAAAGCTGGAGGGCAGATGAACCAGCCAAAACTGCACCGCCGTCCGGTTCAGCCCGGAAAAGGAAAATGTAAACCGGCTGAGCAGCGGAAACATCCACGAAACCGTCCCCAGGACGAAGAACAGCGCCAGCGCGAACGCCGCCGTTGCCGCCAGCACCGGGCCGGGGTCCTGGACCGTCACGCCGATGAACTGTCCCAGCCACAGCAGCACCGCCGCTGCGCCGCCCCAAATCAGCCACGCAGGGACGGCGGATTTCAGTTCCCGGCGGAAGGTGCGGAAAAAGCGGGCGTAGGCCCCCGTCTCATTCCGCCGTATGCCGTGGACAGCGGCGTCATACAGCGCGGTGGACGCCGCCCCGGCTGTCGCCACCGGCAGGCTGCACACCAGCCAGAACAGGCTCAGGATCATGATATCCAAAATCCGGCTGCACCAGCGCCAAAGGAACGCGTCCGGGTTGAACAGGCTTCCCATCTTACAGCAGGGTGGGAACCAGCTTTGCCAGGGCGTCCGCAAGGGCGGCGTGGCCCTTCCGGGTCAAGTGCATAAAGTCAAGCTGATTAAATTCCGCCCCGATTGCGTTGGCGTCCAGGAAATGGCATCCGGTTTCCTCCGCCACCCGGCGGTAATGGGCTGGCACCTTTTGGGATTTCTCCACGCAGCCGTGGCCCAGCGTCCCCATTTCGTCCGCTACCGGGGAAGACAGTACGCCCTCGCCGATGATGGGCGGCGCGATAATCAGGATGTTCGGCTTGCCGCCGGGACCCCAGCAATCCACCGTCTGGGCCTTCTGCACCAGGCGGCGCATCCCCAGGCTGATGGCGTAAGCGTTGGCATGGAAGCGTTCCTTGCTGTCGTTAGTGCCAAGCATGATAATGAGAAGGCTAACCGGCTCATGGCTTTTCAGGCATGGCCACAGGTAATGCAGGGCGTCCAGCCCCTCATACAGCGGGTCCTGGAACACGGTGGTGCGGCCCGACAGACCTTCCTCATAGACCTTGAAGTCCTCCCCCAGGGCCTTTTGCAGCAGGCAGGTCCAACGCTCGTCCTCGTTAAACCGCGCAAGCTGCGGGTCCGCGCAGTCCTTGGGGTCCGCGCAGTAGCCGTGGGTGTTGGAATCACCCAGGCATATAATGTGTTTCTTCATAGCCGCTCCTTTACTATTACTTTACAATTTCCGGCAGGGACGCGGCGGCGGCGGACTGGCCAACGCGGCGGAACTTCTCATCAGGGAGGGTGGGGTTGATCTGGGATGCGATCTCCGGATACTCGTCCGCCATTACTTCCTTGCAGGTGGCAAGAATCAGATCCCCGCCCTTGCCGGACATCACACGGCCCAGCAGCAGCACATGCTTGAAGTGGTACAGGTCAAAATAGAACGCCAGGGCGTGGGCCAAATAGACGCCGGTGGAGCGGTAGACGTCCGCCGCCCGGGGGTCGTCTTCAGCCATGAGTTTCTGAACAACCTTCAGCTTTTCAGCGGGAGAGAGGGCTTCATCCAGTTCGATGCCCGCCCGGGGCGCCAGCTTGATAATGCCGTCCTGAGAGAAGTACTTCACGCCGCAGCCGATGTCGCCGCTCCACTCGTCCCGCATAGCACCGGCTTGGGCGTCCACGGGAACAAACGCCAGCTCGTTGAGCCAGCCGGTGATCCGGCCCTGGGGGTCCACGTAGCCTACGGCTTCACTGGTACCCATGGCGATGCCCAGCACGTTGTCCTCCTCCAGGCTCATGGCCCCGGCCAGCGCGGACACGTCGCCGTCGTTGGCCACCGCGTAAGGCACATTGCCAAAGGTATCGGTGATGGCGCGGATGTAAATATCCTTCACCTTCTGATCAAAGAGGTCCTTGGGAACCTGTAGGAACAGGGAGGCATTCATGGTGCGGTCATTGATATACACCCCCGCCGAGCTGACGCCCACCGCGTCCACCCGGGGCATATGCTCCGCGGCGGATTTCAGCGCCGCCACAATGCCGTCGTAATGGTAGTCGGGATCGGAATTGGTTTTGGGGAACCAGACCACTTCCTCGTCGAACACGCTCTCGCCGTCGATGACGGCGGATACCTTCCGGTCAGACCCGCCCGCGTCGAAGCCGATGCGGCAGCCGTCCAGATGGCGGCCAATGGCCTTGGGGCTGTCCTTGGCCTCGGGAAGCTTGTCGCAGGAGACGACTTCGAAGGGATGCTCAAACACGTTGGCCATATAGTCCCAGTCGAATTCCTGGCATCCGCCGGCGGAATAGGCTTCCTGCAAATAGGCGCAGATATCCTCGCTGCCGCGGACGTAGATTTTGAAGCCGCCCTTCATCCAGAGGATGGTTTTAATGAGCCGGTTGACATAATAGCAGTCCGCTTCCCGCATTTCCGGGGTGCCGTGAATAAACGTCTCGCACACCGCCATCTCGCCGCTGGAACGTTCCACGGCAAGGCCGATGGGCTGTTTGGCGTCCTTCAAAAACGCCTGATTGAATTTATAGAGGGGGATATAGCCGGGGTCCAGCTTAGGGGAGTGCTTCAAAGTGACCTCAACGCCAAAACGGTTCATAGTATCTTACCTCCATCATTTGAAATCCCGCCGTGCGGGCTTCTCTCCCCGTTATCATATCACGGGACGGGCTGTATGTCACGTCTTTTCGTCAAAAAAGAGAAAAAAATTTTCGGAAAATTTTCTGTTGAAAAATTGTTTTCATTATGATAGGATGGGACGGTAAGCTGTGGAAATTAACCAACACACGGCGCTGAAAAAGCGGGAACAACGGGAATTTTTCATAATAGAAAGGTGAGGATTGCCATGGATCGTGAAAAATTGGAGCGCAGCCGCGCATGGCTGCGGGAGGAGCTTGACCGCTGTACGGCCTTCTGGCTCAAGTACGGCATGGACCCGGTGAACGGCGGCGTATACACCTGCCTGGACCGGAAGGGCGAGGTGTACTCCACTGACAAGAGCGTGTGGATGCAGGGCCGGTGCGGCTGGATATTCGCCCACCTGTGCCACGTCTACGGTGTCAGGCAGGAGTGGCTGGATGCCAGCAAGAGCTGTCTGGACTTTATGGAGAAATATTGCATCAACCAGGCGGCGGGGGGCCGGATGTACTTCACTGTCACCGCCGGGGGAAAGCCCCTGCGCCAGCGGCGGTACTGCTTCTCGGAAGCCTTCTATTCCCTCGCCAACGCCGAATACTACGGCGTCACCGGTGAGAAGGAATGCCTGGCCCGGGCGCGGCGGGCTTATGACCTCTATTGGGACCTGAACCACGGCATGGCGGACCCCACGGGCCTGGGACCCAAGACCATCCCGGAAACCCGTTCCGGCCGTTCCTTCGGCGGGCCGATGATTATCCTCAACGTCACCGGCGTACTGCTGCGGGTAGACCCGGAGCGCCGCGCCCTCTATGAAGACCGCGCCCAGCAGTGCGTGGACGAGATTTTCAAGTACCACGTAAAGCCCGAGTTGAAGTGCGTCCTGGAAAATGTTGACCCCGACGGCTCCCCCCGCCTGTACCACACCGAGGGCCGCACGGTGAATCCCGGCCACGACATCGAAGGGGCCTGGTTCCTGCTGGAACACGCCCAGCGCACCGGGGACAAGGCGCTGGTAGGCAAGGCCGCCGAAATTTTCGACTGGGCCATTGCCGCCGGATGGGACGATGAATACGGCGGACTGCTGTACTTCACCGACTGCCTGGGCAAGCCGCCGGAAGCCTATGAGCATGACATGAAGCTGTGGTGGCCCCACAATGAGATTTTGATTGCCGCCAGCATGCTCTACCGGGACACCGGGGACGAGAAGTATCTGGACTGGTTCTGGAAAACCGAGGACTATTGCAAGGAGCACTTCGCCGATCCGGAGTACGGCGAGTGGTACGGCTATCTCCGCCGGGACGGCAAGCCCACCATGCCCTCCACCAAAGGCTCCACCTTCAAAGGACCCTTCCATGTACCCCGCTCCCTCGTTATGGCCGAGCAGGTCTTGGGGGAGATTCTGGCGAAATGACCGCGCGGCATGGCCCGCGCCGGAAAGGAGCGGACTATGCCGGAAACCGACATTTTTGAGAGAATCAGCAACGCCTATTACCATCTGACCGCCGCCGAGAAAAAGGTGGCCGACTTTGTGGTCATCCGCCAGCGGGACACACAGTACATGTCCATTTCCGAACTGGCGGAGTCCTGCGGTGTGGCGGAAGCCACCATCTCCCGCTTTGTCAAGCGGCTGGGGTGCAGGGGCTACAACGCCTTCAAGCTGGCGGTTGCCAACTCCATCGCCGGGCGCAGCGCCGGGGTGGGCAACCCCCTGTCCGGGGAGGTGCTGGCGGAGGACAGCGTCTCCGATATGTGCCAGAAGCTTTTTGCCGCTGAACTGGACGCCATGGAGCAGACCATGGCCCTGCTGCGGCCGGAAGCCGTCACCACCGCCGGGGATTTGCTGGAAAGGGCCGGGAAGGTGCTGTGCATGGGCCAGGGCGGCTCCATGGTGATGGCGCAGGAAGCGTCCCATCTGTTTTCCACCGCCTTCGGCAAATATTTTTCCATATGCGACTCCCACATGCAGACCATCGCCGCCGCCCAACTGGAACCTGGGGACGTGATTTTATACATCTCCTACTCCGGAGCCACCCGGGATTTGCTGGAAATTGCCCGCCTGGCCCGGGCGCGGGGGGCGGAACTGATTCTGATTACCCGCTTCCCCAAATCCCCCGGCGCGGCCCTTGCCAGCGTGGTTCTGCAATGCGGCACCAATGAAAGCCCTCTGCAAATGGGTTCCGTGGCGGCGCGGGTGGCCATCATCTTCGTGTTGGATGTGCTGTTCTCCGAGGTGTGCCGCAGGGACCTGGACAGGTGCCGCGCCAAGCGGAGGGAGGTCGCCGACGCGTTGTCGGAAAAGCACATATAACGCCGGAATGAGTTGTGCAAAATCACGAACAGGTGGAGAAAAAATTCGAAATAAGGGTTTTTTGAAAATTTCTTTCAAAAAAACTATTGACTTCTTGCACAGTTTTTAGTACGATGCAACTAGGCAAAACCATCGCATTTCCCATATTGCCGAATTTAGGAGAACGTTTGTTAAGGAGGATCAACATGAAATTGAAGAAAGTACTTGCACTCGTGCTGGCAATGGTCATGACCATTGCTCTTGCTGCCTGCGGCAGCAAGAACGACCCTGCCCCCACAACCCCCCCACCCCCCCCCCCCACCCCCCCCCCCGGCGCCAACCGCCCCCCATCAGTGGCCCGGGGCCGCGCCCCCCCCGCCCGCCCCCGCACCCCCGGGGGGGGCCCCCAGGGGGGGAGGGGGGGCC
>CANSSG010000023.1 GCA_947649615.1 uncultured Clostridia bacterium
ACTTGAGGGAATCCTCTTTTCCTTGTGTGTCCACTTTATGGGGTACAGTTTAAAAAGCCAAGACAAAGAAGAAGACAAAGACCAAGACAAAGAAGAAGAAAAAGAAAAAGACTATATTTCTTCGGGGGCGTCCCGCCCCCGGCAGAGAAAAAATTTCCCCAAAGGGATGGCCCGCACACCGAAGGTCGATCCCGTGGCCGCCAGGGCGGACATTGCCCGGATGGAAAAATATTTGAAGAAGCTGCGGGAGGAAGGGACCTGCGGGGAAGCCCCCCAGCCCCCGCCCGGCAGCCTTCCCGCCCCGGACCAGGGGCAGTAAAGGAGGAACCCCTATGGACGCATCCAGCTTCCTTCCCGTCAGCCGGGAGGACATGCAGGCGAGAGGGTGGTGGTACTATGACTTTCTGGTGGTTACCGCCGACGCCTATGTAGACCACCCGTCCTTCGGCGCGGCCATTATCGCCCGTGTGCTGGAAGCGGAGGGCTGGCGCACGGCGGTGCTGGCCCAGCCGGACTGGCACAGCGCGGACGCCTTCCTCGCCATGGGGAAGCCCCGCTACGGGGTCTTTATCGGCGGCGGCAATATCGACTCCATGGTGGCCCACTACACCGCCGCCAAAAAACGCCGCTCCGCCGACGCCTACAGCCCCGGGAACCGTATGGGCCTGCGGCCCGACCGGCCCACCATCGTCTACGCCAACCGGGCCAGGGAAGCGTTCCCAGGCGTCCCGGTGGTTATCGGCGGGCTGGAAGCCAGCCTGCGGCGCTTCGCCCACTACGATTACTGGGACGGCGCCGTGCGCCGCTCCATCCTCTTTGACGCCCAGGCCGACCTGCTGGTGTACGGCATGGGGGAGCGGGCCACCCGGGAAATCGCCCGCCGCCTGTCCAAGGGGGAGCCGGTGGAGCGCCTGACGGACATCCGCGGCACCGCCTACGCCGCCAAGGACCCGGCCTGCGCCTTTGCCAGCGCGGCGGTCCCCTCCTATGAAGCGGTGGCCGCCCATAAGCGGGACTACGCCGCCGCCGCGAAAACCGAGTACGAGGAGCACGACCCCATCCGGGGCAGGGCCGTCCTCCAGCCCCACGGCGGGCGCGTACTGGTGGTCAACCCCCCCGCCATGCCCCTGGGCCGGGCGGAGCTGGACGCGGTGGCGGAGCTGCCCTACGCCAGGGAGGTACACCCTATGTACGACGCCCAGGGCGGCGTGGCCGCCATTGAGGAGGTCCGCTTCTCCGTCACCCACAACCGGGGGTGCTTCGGGGGGTGCAACTTCTGCTCCCTGGCCTTCCACCAGGGGCGGATGGTTACTTCCCGCAGCCATGAGAGCGTGGTACGGGAGGTGGAGGGCTTTACCCGCGACCCCAAGTTCAAGGGCTATGTCCACGACGTGGGCGGGCCGTCCGCCAACTTCCGCCACCCCTCCTGCCGCCAGCAGTTGCAGAACGGCATGTGCAAAAACCGCTCCTGCCTGGCCCCCACGCCCTGCAAGAACCTCGACCCCAGCCACGCCGACTACCTGGCCCTGCTGCGGAAGGTGCGGGCGGTGCCGGGGGTGAAGAAGGTGTTTATCCGCAGCGGCATCCGGTATGACTACATGCTGTGCGAGCCAAACAGCGAGTTCTTCTCCGAGCTGGTGCGCCACCACATTTCCGGCCAGCTTAAGGTGGCCCCGGAGCACTGCTCCGCCCAAACGCTGGACTATATGGGCAAGCCCCATTTCGACGTCTACCAGCGCTTCCGGGACAAGTACCAGCGGCTCAACCAGCGGTACGGCCTGGAGCAATACCTGGTGCCGTACCTCATGAGCAGCCACCCGGGCTGCACCCTGTCCGACGCGGTGGATTTGGCGGTGTTCCTCAACAAGACCGGGCGGCAGCCGGAGCAGGTCCAGGATTTCTACCCCACCCCCGGCACCCTGTCCACCTGCATGTGGTACACGGGCATCGACCCCCGGACCATGGAGCCTGTGTACGTGGCCCGGGAACCCCATGAGAAGGCCCTCCAGCGGGCGCTGCTGCAATGGAAGCGCCCGGAGATGCGCCGCCTGGTGGTGGAAGCCCTCCACAAGGCGGGGCGGGAAGACCTGATCGGCTATGGGAAGGACTGCCTTGTCAGGCCCCTCCGCGCCGCCCGGCCGGAGGGGGCGGGGCAGAAGCCAACCGCCCGCCCGCCCCGGCGGCAGGACGCCCGCAAGCCCCCTAAGCCCAAGGGGCGGGGCAGAAGGAAATAAGAATCTGTTGCAGATCCCCCCTTCGTCTGGTATAATCAGGGAAAACGGACGAAGGGGGATGCTTTATGCCGCTGCGCATATGGATGGGCCGGGCCAACACGGGGAAGTCCCGGCGCATACTGGAGGAAATCAGGACGAGGGGCGCGCCCGCCCTGCTGCTGGTGCCGGAACACGCTTCCCATGGGTCGGAAATGGACTTGTGCCAGTTCTGCGGACCTGCCGGGGCCGGGTATGCGGAAGCCTTGAGCCTGCGGCAGCTTGCCGGGCGGGTGCTGGAACGGACTGGCTCCCTGGCGGACGGCGAGTTGGACGCGGGGGGGAAGCTCCTGATGATGCAGCTTGCCCTGCGGGAAGCGTCGCCCCAGCTTACGGTGTACGCCAAGCCCTCCCGGCGGGCGCCCTTCCTGGAGGAATTGGTGGCGCTGTGCGGCGAGCTGGCCGCCTGCCAGGTGCGCCCGGAGGATTTGATGGAAGCGTCGGCCTTCCTGGAAGGCTCCGGCGGGGAGAAGGCCAGGGACACGGCGCTGATCTACGCCGCCTACACCGCCCGCCTCCGCCAGGGGGGCGCGGACCACCGCGACCGGATGGAGAAGCTGCTGGACAACCTGGAGGAATCGGGCTACGCCAGGGGGAAGGCGGTGTACCTGGACGGCTTCACCTACTTCACCGCCCAGGAACGGAAGCTGATTGAAATCCTCCTGCGGGAAGCGTCCCTGGTGACGGTGACGCTGCTGGGGGACGGCGGGGATTGGGAGATTTTCCAGCAGGGCGTCCGCGCCCGGGAGCGGCTGGAGCGGCTGGCGGCGTCCTGCGGTGCGCCGTGTACCACGGAGACCCTGCCCCCCAACGTGCCGGGGGACGCCCTGACCCATCTGGCGGAGCGCTTCTTCGGCCCTATGGAGCCATGGCCGGGGGACCCGGCGGGGGTGGAGCTGGTGAAGGCGGAGAGCATGTTCGCGGAGGTGGAGTACGCGGCGGCGGAAATTTTGAAGCTGGTCCGGGCGGGCGAATGCCGGTTCCGGGAGGTCGCCGTGGCCGCCCGGAACCTGGACGAATATGCCGCCACCATTGAAAGCGTCTTTGAACGCTACGGCGTCCCGGTGTACCTCAGCCGCCGCAGCGACGTGCTGGAAAAGCCGGTTTTAAGCCTGCTGGCCGGTGCGCTGGACGCGGTGACGGGGGGCTATGAGTACGAGGATATGTTCCGCTGGCTGAAGACGGGCCTGGCGGGCCTGACGGACGGGGAAGTGGACAAGCTGGAAAACTACGCCGTGGCCTGGGATATCCACGGGTCCATGTGGGTCCGGGAGGAGGACTGGACCGCCAACCCCGACGGCTGGCGGGAGGAGTTCACCCCGGCCCAGGCCCAGCGCTTGGCGGAATTGAACGAACTGCGCCGCCGGGTGGGCGGGCCGCTGCGCCGCCTGGCGGAGGGCCTGCGGGCCAATCCGGGGGCCACGGGGAAGCTGCGCGTACTGTGGGGGTTTTTGGAGGAACTGGGCCTTGCAGAGCGGCTGGAGGAGCAGACGGCCCGGCTGGAAGAGCTGGGCGAATTGCAGCGGGCCAGGGAGTACGGCCAGCTTTGGGAGCTGCTGTGCGGCGTCATGGACCAGTTTGCGGACATTCTGGGGGACATGCCCCTGGACGGGGAGGAGTTCGCCCGGCTGCTGAAGCTGGTGCTGACCCAGTACGACGTCGGCACCATCCCCGTGTCCCTGGACCAGGTCCAGGCCAGCCAGATTACCCGCAACGACCGCCACCGGATTAAGGTGCTCTTCCTCATGGGGGCCAACGACCACGTCCTGCCCGCCGTCCAGACGGGAACGGGCCTGTTTACCCGGGAGGACCGGGAGAAGCTGGCGGAACTGGGCATTGAGCTGGCCCCCAGCGGCATGGAGGTATTCCATATAGAGCTGCAAAACCTCTACGCCGCCCTGGCCCAGCCCAGCGGGCGGCTGTACGTCTCCTGGCCTGCGGCGGACCTGTCCGGCGGGGCCTTGCGGCCCTCCTTCGTGGTGGAGCGGGCCAGGGCCTTGCTGCCGGGGGTGAAGGAGACCGCCGCCGTCCCCCGGGACTGCCGCCTTGCCGCGCCGCTGCCCGCCCTGGAGCTGGCAGGCGGGGAGCGGGGCGGGCCGCTGTGGCGGTACTTTGCGGAAAAGGCGGACTGCCGCCCCGCCCTGGAAGCCATGGCACGGGCGGCGGAGATGCGCCGGGGGAAGCTGTCCCCGGCGGCGGTGAGGGTGCTCTACGGCAGCCGGTGCCGCATGTCCGCCAGCCGCATTGACAAAATCAATTCCTGCCATTTCGCCTATTTCATGCAGTACGGCCTGATGGCCCGGGAGCGGACCCCGGCGGGGTTCGACGCGTCCCAGGTGGGTTCCTTCCTCCACTTCGTGCTGGAGCGGGTCACCCGGGCGGTGATGGCGGAGGGCGGCTTCGCCCAGGTGGACGGGAAGGCCCTGGCCCGGCTGGCCAACGCCGCCGTGGAGGAGTACGCCCGGACGGCGCTGCCGGAGTTGGACAAGCGCAACGAGCGGTTCAAGTACCTGTTCCGCCGCCTGCGGAAAACGGTGGGGACCATCGTGGCCAACGTGGCCGACGAGCTGGCCCACTCCGACTTCGCGCCGGTGGCTTTTGAACTGGGCTTCGGGGACGGGGCGGAGATGCCCGCCGTATCCGTGCAGTTCGGGGACACCCAGTTAACGGTGTCGGGCCGGGTGGACCGGGTGGATGGCTGGCTCTCGGATGGGAAGCTGTACCTGCGGGTCATCGACTACAAGTCGGGCCGCCGGGCCTTCAACCTGGCGGACGTGCGCTATGGGCTGAACATCCAAATGCTGCTGTACCTATTCGCCCTGGAGCGGGGCGGGAAGCGGCTCTTTGGCCGGGAGGTGGTCCCGGCGGGGGTGCTGTACCTGCCCGCCCGGGACGTGCTGGTCAGCAAGCCCCGTGGGGCTTCGCCGGAGGAAATCCGCGCCGCCGTGGACAGGGAACTGCGCCGCAGCGGCCTGGTCCTCAGCCAGCCGGAGGTCCTCCGGGCCATGGAGCACAGCGCCCTGACGGAACCCCGGTTCCTGCCCCTGGCGGTGAACCGGAAGGGGGATATCGCCGGTGGCCTGGCGGACGCGGAGGAGTTGGGGCGGCTGGGGCAGTACGTGGACGGGCTGCTGGAGAAAATCGCCCGGGAGTTGGGCCAGGGGGTCATTGACGCCGACCCCTGCTACACCAGCGAGGACGACAACGCGTGTACCTACTGCCCCTTCGCCGCCGCCTGCGGCTTCACGGACGGGGAGGGCGGCGACCGCAGCAGGCCCATGCGCCCGGTGGGCCGGGACGAATTTTTCACAGACATCAAGGTTTTGACAGGAGGGAAAGCATGAGCATCCAACTGACGGAAAGCCAGCGGGCGGTGGTAGAGGACCGGGGGGGCCGGGTGCTGGTCTCCGCCGCCGCCGGAAGCGGCAAGACCCGGGTCCTGGTGGAACGGCTGTTCCTCCGGGTCCTGGGGGAGGAGCAGGCGGATTTGGACGACTTCCTCATCATCACCTACACCCGCGCCGCCGCCGCCGAGCTGCGGGAGCGCATCGCCCAGGAGTTGGGCCGCCGCCTGGCGGACCATCCCGGCTCCCGCCACTGCCGCAGGCAGCTTCTTTTGGTGTACCAGACGGACATCAAGACCATCGACGCCTTCTGCACCGCCCTCCTGCGGGAGAACGTCCACCTGCTGGACCTGGGGGACCAGGGGGGTCTGACGGCGGATTTCCGGGTGCTGGACGAGGGGGAGGCGGCGCTGCTTCAGCAGCGGGTGCTGCCCCGGGTGCTGGAGGAGTTTTACACGGACATGACCCCCGGCCAGACCCAGCTTGCAGACGCCTTCGGCTTTGGCCGGGACGACCGGGGGCTGGAGAAGCTGGTGCTGACGCTGCATGAAAAGGTCCAGAGCCACGCCTACCCCGAGCTGTGGCTGCAAGAGCAGAAGGAGCGCTGGGCCAACCTGCCCCAGGACGGCGGCGAGACGGAATTTGGCCGCGCCCTGCTGGACGGCGTGGCCCGGAAGGCGGCCCATTGGGCGGGGCTGCTGGACGCCGCCCGGGAGGAGATGGCGGATGACGCCGTGCTGGGGAAGGCCTACGCCCCCGGCTTCGCGGAGGGCGCGGCGCAGCTTGCGGCGCTGGCGTCGGCGGCGGAGGAAGGCTGGGACCAGGCGGCGGCCAGGGTCCCGGTTTTCCCCAAACTCCGCCCCGCCGGGAAATGCGAGGACATCCCGTTGAAGGAGAAGATGAAGGCCCTCTGGGACCGCTGCAAGAAGGAGGTGGGAGCCTGCTGCGCCATCCTGGACGCGGACGGCGGGGAGACGGGGGAGGATTTGCGCCGCTCGGCCCCGGCCATGGAAGCGCTGCTGGCGCTGTGCGCCGCCTTTTCCGACGCCTACCAGCGGGAGAAGCTGCGGCGCAACGCCACGGATTTCTCCGACCAGGAGCATTACGCGGTGCGCCTGCTGCTGGGGGAGGACGGGCGGCCCACGCCCCTGGCGGCCCGGATGGGCCAGCGGTACCGGGAGGTGATGGTGGACGAGTACCAGGATACCAACCAGGTGCAGAACTGCATCTTTGACGCCATTTCCCAGGGGGGCCGCACCCTGTTCACGGTGGGGGACGTGAAGCAGTCCATCTACCGCTTCCGGCTGGCGGACCCGACCATTTTCCTGGAGCAGTACCGCCGCTACCCGGACGCGCCTGACGCGGAGGAGGGGGCGCCCCGCCGGATTCTGCTCAGCCAGAACTTCCGCTCCCGGGGTCCGGTGCTGGACGGGGCGAACTTCGTCTTTTCCAACGTCATGAGCCGGGAGATGGGGGAGGTGGACTACGGCGCGGGGGAGCGGCTGTATTTCGGCGCGTCCTACCTGCCCGCCCGGGAGGACTGCCAGACGGAGTTCCACCTGCTGGTCCCCTCCCAGGCGGAGGGGGACGGGGGGGAAAAAGTCCCCGCCGCCCTGCTGGAAGCCCGCTTCGTGGCGGCGCGTATTAATCAGATGCTAGAGGAGGGCTACCCCGTCACCGGCGAGGACGGGGGGACGCTGCGGCCCTGCCGCACAGAGGATTTTGTGATCCTCATGCGCTCCCCCGGACCCCGGCTGCGGCACTACGCCCGGGCGCTGGAGGAGTGGGGCATTCCCAGCGCCACCCAGGAGAACGAGGATTTTTTCTCCACCCTGGAGGTGGCGGCCATGTGCTCCCTGCTGGAGGTCCTGGATAACCCCCGGCAGGACGTGCCGCTGATTGCCGTTCTGCGCTCGCCCCTGGCGGGGTTCACGGCGGACCGGCTGGCCAGCATCCGGGGGGGCTGCCCGGAGGGGGACTTTTATGACGCGCTGTCCGCAGACGGCGGAGAGGACAGCGTCCGCTTCCTGGAGACACTGGCGGAGCTGCGCAGCCTTGCCCGGGACATGAGCGTCCACCGCCTGATCTGGCGGATTTACAATCAAATGAACGTGCTGGGGGTCTTTGGGGCTATGAGCGGCGGCGTGCGGCGGCGGGAGAACCTGACGGCCCTGTACGAACACGCCCGAAGCTTTGAGAGCGCGGGGTACAAGGGGCTGTTCGCCTTTGTGGTCCACCTGCGCCGCCTGCTGGAGAACGGCGAGCAGCCGGTGACCGCCTCCGGCCCGCCCACCGGCGGCGTACGGATTATGAGCATCCACAAGTCCAAGGGCCTGGAATTCCCCATTGTCATCCTGGCGGACCTGGGGAAGCGGTTCAACCGCACGGATTTGCAGCGGCCGGTGCTGGTGCATCCCCAGCTGGGGCTAGGCCCGCTGTATGTGGATTTGGACCGCCGCATCCGCTATCCCACCATCGCCCGGGAAGCGGTGTCCAGCCTGCTCAGCCGGGAGGGCCGGGGGGAGGAGATGCGGGTGCTTTATGTAGGCATGACCCGTGCCAAGGAAAAGCTGATTATGACGGCGTCCATGAAGGGCGCGGCCCGGCGGCTGAAGGAGCTGGCGGCGCTGTCCGGCCTGCCCACGCCGCCGGAGACGGTGGATGGCGCACGGAGCATGTCGGAGTGGATTCTGCTCCCCCTCCTGCGCCGGGCGGAAGCGGAACCCCTCCGGGCGCTGGCAGGGCAGG
Source organism: uncultured Clostridia bacterium (assembly GCA_947649615.1). GTDB lineage: Bacteria > Bacillota > Clostridia > Oscillospirales > Oscillospiraceae > Pelethomonas. The sequence continues at coordinate 8,363 of CANSSG010000023.1, forward strand.
AGGGCATGTATTGCCCGCCGTTGGAGGACAGTTTGTGGGTGGTGGACGTCCATGAGACGGGCGTTTACGAGACCGCCCCGGCCATGCAGCGCCCGGCGGAGGAGACGGAGGAAGCCGCCGCCCTGCCGGTGAACCGGGAAGCGCTGGACTACGTCTATCCCCACCTGGCGGCCTGCACGGCCCCCACCAAGCTTACCGCCACCCAGCTAAAGGGCCGGGAAGCGGACAAGGAGATTGCCAGGGAGACCGTCCAGCCCTACGTCCGCCGCCATTTCACCGCCCCCCGGTTCCTGTCGGACAGCCGCGCCCTCACCGGCGCGGAGCGCGGCACCGCCACCCATCTGGTGATGGAGCACCTGCCCCTGGACGCGGACACGGACGTGGACGCGGTGGTGGCGGGCCTGGTGGCGCGCCGCTTCCTGACCCAGGCCCAGGGGGAAGCGGTGCATGTGGCCGCCATCCGGCGGTTTCTGCGCTCGCCCCTGGCGGCGCGGCTGCGGCGGGCTAAGGAAATCCGGCGGGAATACCGCTTCAGCCTTCTCATGCCTGGGGCGGCGTATTTTCCCGGCCTGGGTCCGGAAGAGGAGATTATGCTTCAGGGCGTGGTGGACCTCTTTGCGGAAGAGGAGGACGGCGTGGTGGTGGTGGACTTCAAGACCGACTTCGTGACGCCGGATACCCTGGCGGAGAAGGCGGCGCTGTACCGCCCCCAGCTTGCGGCGTACAGCGCGGCGCTGGAGAAGATTTTATCCCTGCCGGTGAAGGAGCGCATCCTTTACTTTTTCCACGGCGGCCAGGAGGTCCCGGTGTAACGGGCGCGGCGGGGAAACGGTAAAGAATTTGCTTGTGCTTCCAGGCAGGCATCGGAGGTGGCGTAATGCCGAAGAAAAAGGATATCCCTGCAAGCCCGTTCGTACCAGAAGGGGAGCAGCCGTATCCGGTCCCGGAGAATTGGTGCTGGGTAAAGTTTTCCAATATAATAGAGTTGATTTCTGGGCGCGATGCCGCTTTGGCAGATTGCAATAGTGAAGGTCTTGGGATACCGTATATTCTGGGCGCCAGCAATATTGAGAATAATGCTTTTACGATTGAAAGATGGATTGAAGCGCCCCAGGTTGTCTCAAAGAAAGGCGATATCTTATTAAGTGTTAAAGGCACGATTGGAAAACTCTATGTTCAGCAGGAAGAAAATGTAAATATCAGCCGTCAGATTATGGCTGTCCGGCCTGCGCGGGTTCTGAAGAACAAATTGGCATATTTATTTCTTCAATTCGTATGTGATGAATTGCGCGCAGCAGGGAATGGTTTGATTCCAGGCATTTCAAGAGCAGATATTCTGGACAAAGCATTTCCGTTCATGCCCCTTCCCGAGCAGCACCGCATCGTCAACCGCATAGAAGGCCTGTTCGCCAAGCTGGACGCGGCGAAGGAAAAGGCCCAGGCTGTTGTGGACGGCTTTGAACTGCGGAAGTCCGCGATTCTGCATAAGGCGTTTACGGGGGAACTGACGGAGCGGTGGAGAAAAGAGCATGGGGTGGGGCTGGATAGCTGGGAAAAGCGGAATATTCAGTCAGTATGCGCAATGAAGATTACAGACGGTACGCATAAAACCCCTATCTATTGTGAAGAGGATGAAGGCATTCCATTTATTTCGGCAAAGGATGTAACCTCTGGGAAAATATGTTGGGATAATATCAGATACATTATACCTGAGCTGCATGAGGAACTATATCAACGTCTTGCTCCTCAAGTTGATGATATATTGCTTGCTAAAAATGGTACAACTGGCGTTGCAGCAATAGTGGAAGAAGAAAAGATATTTGATTTGTATGTAACACTTGCAGTCCTCCGTCCCAACAAAGAAACAATTGTGCCGGAATATCTTTTGTATATTGTAAACAGCCCTATCTGCAAATTGCAATTTGATGAGCATCTAACAGGTATTGGCGTCCCTAATTTGCACTTGAGGGATATTAAGGAAGTTTTGCTGAACGTCCCTTCTCTTGAAGAGCAGCGAGAGATCGTCCGTATTATTGATAAAATCATAGTGAATCATCAGCAAGCCCAAGAAGCCGCCGAAGCCGTCCTCGCCCAGACCGACACCATGAAAAAGGCCATTTTAGCCCGTGCGTTCCGCGGGGAGCTGGGGACGAACGACCCAGCGGAGGAATGGGCGGGGGCGCTGCTGGAAGCCGGTAAAAAAATTTGCTTTTAGCAGTTGCATACGGCGGCACAGTGTGGTATAATAAGCATGCAACACAGGAAGCCAATCAGTCCAATGTGCTCACGCAAAAAGGAACCCCCAGGGAGACTGCTATTCTCCCTGGGGGTTCGCTTTGCTGGGGGTGTGCTTACTTGCCCTTGCCGGCGCGGTCAAGCCACTTGCGTATGTAGTCAGAGACCACATTTGCTGCGACCGCTAACAGGAATCCAATCAGATGTTCCAAAGTGCTCACCTCCTTCCTGTTGCCAGTCTGGAGAAGGGCAGCGTATTCAGTATACTGGATTTTGACATATTCTGCAAGAGGAATTTATGCCCCGCACCCGCCCAGCCTGTTTGCCCGCCGGTCTTGACAGCGCCGGGGCAAAAGGTCTATACTGTTCCCAAAAGGCCGCGCCTTTCATCTGCGCGGCTGTCAGGAGGAAGATTTTTATGCCAAAAACCAGCGCGTTTGAACGCCGCATAGCGGCGCATATGGAGGAACTGCGCCAGCTTTACCTGGAGCTGTACCACGGGGACGAGGGGGCCTTCGACTACTTCGTAGCGATGCTCCGCCGTAGCTGGCAGGCGCGGAAGGAAACCCTGCGCAAGCAAGACCTGCGCCGGGAGGGCCAGCCGGGCTGGTACCGCCGCCGCAGCCTGCTGGGGATGATGCTGTATGTGAACGCCTTTGCGGGGACCCTGCGGGGCGTGGGGGAAAACCTGGGCTATTTGCAGGAATGCGGGGTGAACTACCTCCATCTGATGCCCCTGCTGGAAAGCCCCAAGGGCCGCAGCGACGGCGGCTACGCCGTCAGCGACTTCCGGGCGGTGCAGCCGGAGCTGGGGACGATGGAGGACTTGGAGAAGCTTGCGGATGCCTGCCGGAGGCGGGGGATCTGCGTATGCCTGGACTTCGTGATGAACCACACCAGCGAGGACCACGAATGGGCGAAAAAGGCCCGCGCTGGGGAGCCTGGCTACCGGGAGCGGTATTTCTTCTACGATAGCTGGGATATTCCCCGGGAATTTGAGAAGACGGTGCCGCAGGTATTCCCCATCACCGCCCCGGGGAGCTTCACCGAACTGGAAAACGGCCAGATTGTCATGACCACCTTCTATCCCTACCAGTGGGATTTGAACTACGGCAACCCGGCGGTGTTCAACGACATGACGGAGAACATGCTGTACCTGGCTAACCGGGGGATAGACGTGCTGCGCCTGGACGCTATCCCTTACATATGGAAGGAGTTGGGTACCGACTGCCGGAACCTGCCCCAAGTACACACCCTGTCCCGCCTTCTGCGCCTGGCCTGCGAGATTGTCTGCCCCAGCGTGCTGCTGCTGGGGGAGGTGGTGATGGAGCCTGCCAAGGTCGTGCCTTACTTCGGCACCCAGGAGCGGCCGGAGTGCCATATGCTCTACAACGTCACCACCATGGCCACCACATGGCACACGCTGGCAACCGGGGATGTTTCCCTGCTCAGGCGGCAGATGGACGCCGTATGCGCCCTGCCCAAGGATTTCCTGTTTTTGAACTACCTCCGGTGCCACGACGACATTGGCTGGGGCCTGGACTACCCGTGGCTGGCCCAGGCGTTTGGAACCAACGAGACGGCCCACAAGAAGTACCTCAACGATTACTTCACCGGCAAATGGCCCGGCAGCGCCAGCCGGGGCGAGTTATACAACGACGACCCCCGGCTGGGGGACGCCCGCCTGTGCGGCACCACCGCGTCCCTGTGCGGGGTGGAAGCGGCGGAGTACGAAGGGGACCCCTTCCAGCTGGAGCGGGCGGTGGCCTGCGGCCTGACCCTCCATGCCTGGATGCTCTCCCAGAGCGGCATCCCGGTGATTTACAGCGGCGACGAGGTGGGCCAGCTTAACGACTGGGGCTACCGGGAGGTCCCGGAGAAGCAGGCGGACAGCCGCTACATCCACCGGGGGGATTTCCGCTGGGATTTGGCGAAGCGGCGCACGGACCCGGAGACACGCCAGGGCAAGCAGTTCCATGGCCTGCGCCGTTTGGAGGAGATCCGCGCCCAGGAGCCGTGCTTCGACGTGGACGCCGAGGTCTGGACGGAGGACAGCGGCAGCGCCCATGTCCTGGCCCTGTGCCGGAAGCTGGGGGAGCGGGAGTTGGTGTGCCTGTTCAATTTCAGCGGCGAATTTGCCGCCGCCGGGGTGGACCGAGAGGGCGGCTATACGGAGTTGATGTATGGGAACCACTACGACAGCATCCGCAGCATCCAGCTATGGCCCAACGGCTTCGCATGGCTTCTCCGTGACGCTTAGTACTTCATCTTATAAGAAAAAGTACTAAAAAGAATTTTTGCACCGAGACTAGTAGTCTCTTCTCAGCCAGGCTTGCGGCCCGGTGACGGGGGTGGGCTTCTGATTTGGGGGAAAGTATATGGCAAAAGGCGCGGGGAGGGTGGCTCCCTGCGCCTTTTGGGTTAATGGGTGAATTGAATGACCTGCTTTCCGGCGTCAACAACGGCGTTGACACCGAAGGGGACGATGCAGCGCGGCGTGGCGTGTCCGGTGTTGATGTTGCAAACAACGGGCAGTTGGGGGTTTCCGATGACGTGGGTTAAAAGCTGCCTGTATTCCTGGTCGTAGGCTTCATCCATAGGTTTTCCTACCAGGATGCCGGAAACTGCGTCAAATACGCCTGCTTCCTTGAGATATGATAAGGCTCGCTGGTATTTTTCCGGCGGCATTTTTTCTTCGCTGGATTCCAGGAGCAGGATGCGGCCCCGCCAATCCGCCGCAGGGGGGAATAGCTGGTACTTTGCACAGAGCAGCGGCATATCCGCATACCGCTCCCCGTTGAAGAAATCGTGCATGGAGTCGATGCATCCGCCGAGAATCTTCCCGGAGAAAACCGGCGGGCCTTGCAGCAGTTCAAAGCCACGGTCGGCGTGGGCGGCGGGGGTCTTGCCCACCTGGTCGGGCGCAAAGCTTTTCCGTTCCTCGTACCAGGTTTCGCTGGGGGTAATCTCCCGGATTCCGCCGGTGGAAATCAGTTCCTCGAAGTATTTCCGGGAGTAGGGGAGCATCTCCGGCCCCAGCTCGCATACGTCCGCCAGGAAGCTCTGGCCATAAAAGGTGTTCAGCCCAACCTTGTGCAGCATGAAGTGGTTGTCAGTGGTGTCGGAAAAGCCCAGGAACACCTTTTGGGAAACGGCGTCCCTGAGTTCGTCGTGGTCAAACAGGTACGGCAGCAGGCGGTAGGTGTCGTCCCCGCCGATGGCGCAGAGGATCATGTCGGTTTCCGGGTCGCGGAAAGCCTGTATGAGGTCTTCCGCCCGCTTCTCGGGGTGTTCCCTGAGGTAGGCGCGGCTTTTGCGGGCGTTGGGCATGAACTTGACCGCCAGCCCATATTCCCGCAGCCTGCGCAGGCCAATTTCCACCTCAAACTGGATGGAATCGTCCCCCAGGCCGCCGTTGGAGAGGCTGACGATGCCAACGGTTTTGATCCGGCTCATCCCAGCGCCCCCTCTCCGGTGGTGAAGGAGCGGTCGGCGTATGGCCGGATGGCCCGGACCTTTTCCATCATGCTGGCAAACTTCTCGGGTCGAAGGCTCTGCGGCCCATCGCAGAGGGCGTGCTCGGGGTCGTTATGCACCTCGATCATCAGCCCGTCCGCGCCGCAGGCGGCGCCCGCCAGGGCCATGGGGGCTACCAGCTCCCAGCGCCCCGTGGCGTGGCTGGGATCCACCACCACCGGCAGGTGGGTGAACTGGTGGAGCACCGGGATGACCGATAAGTCCATGGTGTTGCGGGTGGCGGTCTCGAAGGTGCGGATGCCCCGTTCGCAGAGGATGACCTGGTCGTTGCCCCCGGCCATCACGTACTCGGCGCTCATGAGCAGCTCCTGCAGGGTGTTGGCCATCCCTCGCTTGATGAGGACGGGCTTGCGCAGCTTCCCCAAATCCTTGAGCAGTTCAAAGTTCTGCATGTTCCTGGCCCCCACCTGGATGATGTCGATATCCTCGAACAGGGGCAGGTGCTTGGCGTCCATGATCTCGGTGACGATTGGCAGGCCCGTGGCTTCCCGGGCCTTCAGCAGCAGCCGGATGCCCTCTTCGTGCAGGCCTTGGAAGGCGTAAGGGGACGTGCGGGGCTTGAACGCGCCGCCCCGGAGGACTTCAGCCCCGGCGGCCTTGACGGCCTGGGCCACGGAGATGATCTGTTCTTCGGTTTCCACGGAGCATGGCCCGGCCATCACCAGGAAATGCCCCCCGCCGATTTTGGCTCCGTTGGAGAGGGTGATAACGGTATCCTGCTCATGAAATTTCCGGTTGGCGTTTTTATAAGGCTCCTGGATGCGTTTGACGGTCTCCACGATATCCAGAGCCATAATGCTCTCGATATCCACCCGGGAGGTGTCGCCCACCAGGCCTACGATGGTATGGTTTTCACCGATGGATTTATGGGTCTCCAGCCCCATGCTGTGGAGCCAGTTGTCGAACAGCTCCACCTGCTGCTGTTCCGCGTTCTTTTTGAGGATGACGATCATACTGCTCACTCCTGTCGTAAAATAAAATCAGAAATAGAAAAGGGACCCACAGTGTCATTTCACTGTGAGTCCCGGAATCAACGATGGGTCCCGCACCACTTCACCGCAGCAAAACGACCTTTATCTACTTGTATAGATAAAGGTAAACTTATAGATGTAAGCGGCGGCCAGACGGCAGGCGTTCATAAAAAGGGACCTCGTTTCATGGATTGGCGTTATTCTACCACGGTTTCCGGCTGGTGGCAAGAGGAAAATTTATATTTTTTGAAAAAACCGCCGTCCCGCCCTGCGCATGACGTCCTCGCCGTGGACGTCCTTTTCCCCGGTAAACCGGAAGCCGAAGGACTGGTACAGCCGGACGGCTGGGGCGTTTCCTGCCACAACGCTTAAAAATACGTCCCGCAGCGGATATTCTTTCTCCAGGCGTTCCAGCAGGAGCCGGAGCGACTCCCTGCCATAGCCCTGCCCCTGGCAGCGCCGGTCAATCAGGAAGCGGTCCATCCACAGCCGCCCAAAGGGCGGATACTCCCGGAGGAAGAACCCATACATAGCAAAGCCCACCAAGCGGTTCCCGTCGTAAACGCCCACCGGCCGCCAGTTCCGGATGCACCCGGCTTCCGCCAAACACTGCTCCACGCTTTCAATGTACCCCCGCTGTTCCGGCAGGATTTGCAGGGACAACACGCCCTTCCTGTTTTTGTCCGTCACGGGGATAAAATGGATTTTCATACATAACACGTCTCCTTACGCCGCGGCATGCGGCTTTCGTAATAAGGCAGGCGGGCCTCCACCGGAGGTCCGCCTGCCAACGTCTCCTATCTTACCGGAAAGGCCCGGGGTTGTCAAGGGGGGATTTTTCCATTTTTTCTTTGCCTGCGCTTTGAAACCCGCGGTTGGTTTTATGAAAAGACACGTCGCTTGAAACCAACCGCCGCTTTTGCTATGATACAACCAGAAAGCGAAAGGACGGTGTTTGAGAAGATTACCGTCCACGCTGCTGAAGCTGCTGCTGGGCTGGCTGCCGGACTACGGCGGGTCCATCCGGTTTGACGGTAAGGACGCCAAGGATTTCACCCCGGAGCAGCTTCAGCAGCAGATGAGCTACATTGAACAGAACGTGTTCCTGTTCAACGCCACCATCCGGGACAACATCACACTGGGCGAGACGTTCACCGATGAGCAGATGGAGAAGGCCCTGCGGGACAGCGCCCTGGCGGGCGACCTCGCCGCCATGCCCGATGGTCTGGACACCATCGTGGGCGAGGAAGGAGGAAACCTCTCCGGCGGGCAGAAGCAGCGGGTAGCCATCGCCCGGGCATTGATTCACAACCGCTCCATCCTCCTGGTGGACGAGGGTACCAGCGCTTTGGATCAGAAGAATGCGGACATTGTGGAAAAGAGCGTGTTGGCCAACCCGGAACTGACGCTGATCCTGGTCAGCCACCACCTCGCCCCGGAGCGGAAGGCGCAGTTTACCCAGGTGTACGATTTGCAGCCGGCGGCGCCCCGCCTGCAACCGGTATGAGCCGCAGAGGGTATGGAAATAGAGCAAAAGCACCGCACGGGCTGTGCGGTGCTTTTGGCAAAATCGAGGAAATTGAAATCCAGATCCATGAGGTTCAAGCCCAAATTCGGAGCATCCGGCAGGAGAAGATTTCCAGCGACAACATCTACCGGCTCCTGCTAGCTTTCGATCAGGTCTATGCCGCCAAAAATTACATAAGCAAGACGGAATAACCAGCGTTTTGTGGGTGGAAGACTACGGAACCATTGTCAAAAAACGAGACAGCTATGTATTCCTATCTCATTTGGGAATCAATCATGTAATTCGGGTCTATTTTGGTATATACGTTTTAGAAGCGCGTTAACTTCGCTTATTGATAAATTGCCCTGTATGCGGTTTCCGTTTTCGGAAATCCAGCTAATGTTGCCAGCAGTGTGCCCATTGGCGCCATCGATGTCAGATGCTTTTAAAGGGTTTAGGTGTCCTACTTGAAACTTCGATTTCCCGTGGACAGGATGTAAAGCATCATCAGCAAATTCGTTATACTGAATATTATCTCCAGTAATAGGGCACTTGCAGTATTCAAAGAGAGTAGGTAGGAGTCCATCTTGCTGTAGGTTATGTACCAACCTTATATCACAACCTTCGAACGTAGCTATTTGTAGGAGCAACTTGGTTTCAATTTTCATGCAATTTCGTCTAAGGGCATATTGTACCGAGTCAGGATGTGCTTCCCAGCGTTTTTCTCGATTGGTTTGATAATCACCGGTACGAGCACGGTCGGTGAAATAAGTTTTTACCTTGATCTTATCAGCCAGGATTGTCAGGAATACTTCGCTTGCTGGGTTTCTACAAGTATCGCGTATGAATCTGCGCATTGTGACGCAATCTTTAATCTCATCATTAAAAAACAGATCCACATTTTGAGCCGTATGTATTGGAGAAGCAAAGCGGTCAATGTAATCCACGGGCATTTCATACGGAACTACAGTGTTGTTAAAGAACTCTTTTAACATGTTGAAGTCTTCGGCGGAAAGATTGGCAATCTTATTGAGGAGTTTGTTAAAAACTTCAACGCATGTATCGTAAGAGGAATAGCGTACATCGCTTTCAAGTCTATGGCTCCAATGAGCGTTGACCTTCGTTGAAGTAACATCATCGTTTACCACTTCAATTAAAAAAGAGTTCCTTACCATGCTGCGGCGAAATGCGTTGAATTCTTTTTCTGAGAGTTTTTGTTTGATGATATTGCATTCGCGGCTTTGGGTTGGTTCGAGGTAGTCTTCAAAATCAATACAATTTTTAATGTTAAAGCGTTCGGAATTTACCGCCGTATCAATTATTTGTTTAAAATCCATGCAGATTTCTCCTTCGTTTTACATTATATACCTATTCTATCACAAAAAAGTCGAAATGTACATGTGCTGAAAAGAGAAAATAAATTTCAGATTATGAAATACAAAATAGATTGAATCATTTCATGTTTTGCACTATAATTGGATCAGCAAATGAAATTGGAAGGAGAATAGCATGGTCACATTTTCGGCTAAAGATACATTCCTGGATATTCGAAATTTCTTAGCAGGAAGATTTCTTGGGGCAACTCGAGATGAATTCTTTTTGGATGAGACAATAAAACTGATCTTTTGCAAGTATGAGCTTAAAGATACAAATACAAATGATATGGATGATGTTGAACTTGCAAGCCTTTATCGAAAGATATTTAAGACGATTTTGGAGATTCACGAAGATATTTATCAAGAAAAAACTTATGAGATTGAGTTAGATCCAGTAAGTATAAAGTACATCGATGCTAAGTTTAATGATCTGGATTTGTTTAATCTGGAACGAGATCTGATTGGGGATGCTTATGAAATATTCATGGGTGATGCTATTAAAGGACAATCAGGGCAGTTCTTTACTCCGCAAAATGCTGCTGAGGCGCTTGTGAAAATGGTAGCACCGGATCCAAAGGCAAAGATAATAGATCCAGCATGCGGAGCAGGTGGGTTCCTTGTAGCATCAATTAAGTATTGGAATGGGCTAAATACAGATTATGTAAGTAAGAATCTGTATGGCGTGGATAAAGATGGGTACCTTACGCGCTTGGCCAAAATACATCTTGCATGTATGGGACAGAATACAAAGACAATCAATTGTGCAGACAGCCTTGTATGGGATGAAAAAATTTTAGGGAAGTGTACTGCAAAATATGATGTTGTCCTGACGAATCCACCTTTTGGGGTGAATATTCAGGTGGGGACAAGTGACACGCTTTCCAAATTTGAACTTGCATATAAATATCGAAAGAAAAAAGATGGTTTGCCTGAGAAAACCAATGTTATAAATGAGACGGTTGCTCCACAAGTTGTTTTTATGGAGAAATGTGTTAATCTTGTTAAACCGGGAGGCGCGATTGGTATAGTTGTGCCAGAGAGCATGATTTCAAACAAAAAGTACTCATATGTTGCACAGTACATTTTAAGGACTTGCTATATTAAAGCTATTATAGGTATGCCGGATGAACTGTTCAAAACATCCGGCAAGGGTGGAACCCACACTAAAACGTGCTTACTGGTTCTTGAAAAAAAGAAGAAGGCGGATGAAAAAGATTACAGTATTTTTATGGCAGAAGCAAAGTGGTGTGGACACGACTCCAGGGGAAGAGAAATACCCAAGGATGATATTCCGGCCATAATTGAAAACTATGCAAAATATCAGAAAAGCGAAGAATTTAGGAAGGATCATCTTGGCTTTGTAGTGAAAAGAAGCCAAATATCGAATAGCGTTCTTGCTCCACGAGCATATGTATTTGATAGCCAGAATGATGCGAAATTAGAAGAAACGCATCAGTTAATAACTATTGGACAACTCATCAACGAAAAGGTCCTGGAAGTAACAACTGGTAATGAGGTTGGAAAGTTAGCTTACGGTACTGGCAACATTCCATTTGTAAGAACATCAGACATTTTCAACTGGGGGATAAAGTCAGATCCCAAGCATCTGTTAAGTGAAGAGATATACAATAGCCTTGCAGAAAAACAAGATGTTCGAGAAGGCGACATATTGATGGTAAAAGATGGTTCCTATTTGATAGGAACGTGTGCTATGATCACGAAATATGACACCAAGATGGTGTATCAGAGCCATTTATACAAAATTAGGGTTGCAGAGGGGAATGCGTATAACCTGGATAGATACTATCTTTTGGCCGTGTTATCTTCGGAATATGTTAGGCAACAGATTTTTGCTAAAACATTTTCTCAAGACATTATAAATTCTCTCGGTGACCGGTTAAAAGAGTTAATTATTCCCATCGCAACAGATAAAAAAAGAGTTGATAAAATTGCTGGAATGGTTAAAAAATCTATAGATGAGAGTATAGAAGCCCGCGAATTGGCGCGAAAAGTACGAGATGAAGTATTCACGTTGTGAAAGGCAGATTGTGATTGCGTATGATGCGAAAGAAATGATATATATTTCTATTAAACATCCGGTAATGAAAACGCTTGTTGAACAATACACGAAGCTAAAAATAGATAAGTTCAAGGATGTGTATATGTCATTGGCTAATTAAAGAAAAGGAGATGCTTACAATGAACGGCAGAAACCACTGGCAGCCCCTAGAGGATTTGGAAGACCTGGAATCCAACGACACATGGGATAAGGTGCAAAATATCCTTAAGCAAATAGGGAAGAAGATATGGCTCATACTTATCGTTGTGCTGCTTGCTGGCTTTTTATTTGTAAACTGGCGGCTTTCTAATGCCAGAGACCGAGAACGCAGCATGGAAGACAAGCTTAAACAAAATGAGGAACAGCTTGCGTTACAGCAGCAAGTTATTGATGGGTTGAGAAAACGGCAAGAAGAAACGGAATCCTTCACAAAAAATTCTATTCCCGTGATTACCAGTGAACAGCTGAAATCTGAACTTAATTCCATCCAAGATTTAGTTACGCAGCAGTACATTTACACAAATGCAGACAAATATGCCCGGAATCAAACCTGGATTTTTGGATGGGAGAGACCTTTCAGCCAAAAGACCATATTGGTAACATATGATGGTAAGATTACAGCGGGAATTGATTTGAAGGATGTGCAGCCAGAAGTGGACGAGGAAAACCATATGATTACCATCCATTTACCAGCGAGCAAAATCATAAGCAACGAAATCCCACAGGAGAGCATTACCGTTGTAGAGGTAAAGGATGGCCTTTTTAACGATGTTACTTTAGATGATTACAATGATTTTATTAGTGACCAAAAAATCAAAATGGAGAATAAGGCTATCGAACGCGGTCTATTGACCGAGGCAGACGCACAAGCAAGATTGGTTGTGACTAATTTTCTGAACAATATGCCAGGAATAGGTGATCCATATACATTAACGGTTGAAACATCTAAAAACTAACGAACCCCCGCCCCTCTGTGAAAAGAGGGGCGGGGGTTGTTTACATTATGACTATTGCCCTACGACAAAAATCCGCTTACTTTCTGGGATTCTTAATCGCCGCCTGCGCTGCGGCCAACCGTGCGATAGGCACCCGGAAGGGGGAGCAGGAGACATACGTCAGCCCCACGTTATGGCAGAACTCGACGGTAGAGGGATCGCCGCCCTGCTCGCCGCAGATGCCCAGCTTGATTTCGGGACGGGTCTGGCGGCCCAGTTCGCAGGCCATCTTGACCAGCCGGCCCACGCCTACCTGATCCAAGCGGGAGAAGGGATCGGACTCATAGATTTTCCGGTCATAGTAGCTGGCCAGGAACTTACCGGCGTCGTCGCGGCTGAAGCCGAAGGTCATCTGGGTCAAATCGTTGGTGCCGAAGGAGAAGAACTCGGCTTCCTTGGCGATGTCGTCAGCGGTAAGGGCGGCGCGGGGGATTTCGATCATGGTGCCGACCTTGTAGGTCATATCGCTGCCGGCGTCTTTGATAAGCTTCTGCGCCACCTTGTCAATAGTTTTCTTGACATAAGCCAGCTCACGGGCTTCGCCGACCAGGGGAACCATGATTTCCGGGCAGATGCGCCATGCGGGACGGCGGGAACGGACGGCCAGGGCGGCCTTAATGATGGCGGCGGTCTGCATCTTGGCGATTTCGGGGTAAGTGATATCCAGGCGGCAGCCGCGGTGGCCCATCATGGGGTTAAACTCATGCAGGCTGTCAATGGTAGCCCGCAACTGCTCCTCGGTGATCTTCATTTCCTTGGCGAGCGCCTTAATGTCGGCTTCCTCGGTGGGCAGGAACTCGTGAAGGGGGGGATCCAGGAGACGGATGGTAACGGGCTTGCCCATCATCGCCTCATAGATTTCCTCAAAGTCCTTCTGCTGCATCGGCTCGATCTTTGCCAGAGCCTTCTCGCGCTGCTCCACGGTATCGGAAACGATCATCTCACGGATGGCGGCGATACGCTCGGGGTCAAAGAACATATGCTCGGTGCGGCACAGGCCTACGCCTTCCGCGCCGAAGTTTTTGGCCTGACGGGCGTCCTTGGGGGTGTCGGCGTTGGTACGGACCTGGAGGTCGCGGTACTTGTCGGCCCAGTTCATGATGCGCTCGAACTCGCCGGAGATTTTCGCCTCGGCGGTGTGGAGGCGCTCGCCGTAGATGTTGCCGGTGGAGCCGTCCAGGCTGATCCAATCGCCCTCTTTGTACTCCTTGCCGCCCAGGGTGAATTTCTTATTGGCTTCATCCATAACGATTTCGCCGCAGCCGGAGACGCAGCAGGTACCCATGCCACGGGCGACAACGGCGGCGTGGCTGGTCATGCCGCCGCGGACGGTAAGGATGCCCCGTGCAAAGTGCATACCCTCAATATCCTCGGGGGAGGTTTCCAGGCGGACGAGGATGACCTTGTGGCCCTTGTCCACCCATTCGACCACGTCGTCAGCGGTAAAGACGATTTGGCCGGCGGCGGCGCCGGGGGAGGCGGCAAGGCCCTGGCCGATAGGCTTCACCCGCTCCAGCTCTTCCTTGGGGAAGGTGGGGTGAAGGAGGGAATCCAGGCTCTTGGGGTCGATCATGGCCACGGCTTCTTCCTCGGAGATCATACCTTCGTCCACCAGGTCGCAGGCGATTTTCAGCGCGGCGGAGGCGGTGCGCTTGCCGTTGCGGGTCTGAAGCATGAACAGCTTCTTGTTCTCAATGGTGAACTCCATATCCTGCATATCGCGGTAGTGGTATTCCAGCTTGCTGGAAATATCCACGAACTGCTGATAGGCCTCGGGCATGACCTCGGCGAGTTGGTCGATGGTCTGGGGGGTACGGACGCCGGCCACCACGTCTTCGCCCTGCGCGTTCATCAGGAACTCGCCGAACAGCTTCTTCTCGCCGGTAGCGGGGTTGCGGGTGAAGGCCACGCCGGTGCCGGAGGTGTCGCCCATGTTGCCGAAGACCATCTCCTGGACGTTAACGGCGGTACCCCAGGAGGAGGGGATGTCGTTCATCCGGCGGTAGTAGATGGCGCGGGGGTTGTCCCAACTGCGGAACACGGCGCGGACTGCGCCCATAAGCTGTTCCCGGGCGTCCTGGGGGAACTCCTCGCCGATCTTATCGCGGTACTCGGCCTTGAACAGTTCGGCCAGTTCCTTCAGGTCCTTAGCGGTCAGCTCGGTGTCCAGCTTGACGTTGCGCTTGGCCTTCATTTCGTCGATTAACTCTTCAAAGTACTTCTTGCCCACTTCCATGACCACGTCGGAATACATCTGGATAAACCGGCGGTAGGAATCGTAAGCGAAGCGTGGATTCTTGGTTTTTTTGGCAAAGGCTTCCACCACCTGGTCGTTGAGACCGAGGTTCAGGATGGTGTCCATCATGCCGGGCATGGAAGCGCGGGCGCCGGAGCGGACGGAGACCAGCAGGGGATTGTTCATATCACCGAACTTTTTGCCGGTCATATCCTCCAACTGGGCCATATAGCGCATGATTTCGTCCTGGATTTCTGCATTGATGGTGCGGCCGTCCTCATAGTACTGGGTGCAGGCTTCGGTCGTGATAGTGAAGCCGCGGGGGACGGGCATTCCCAGGCTGGTCATTTCGGCCAGGTTTGCGCCCTTGCCGCCCAGTAGCTCACGCATACTTCCGTTGCCCTCGGAAAAGAGATAGACAAACTTTTTGCTCACGGGTAAAATTCCTCCTGTATACAAATTAAAATTTTCGGTATCAGAGGTTTTTGCAAATCTATTATAAGATTGAATCCAGCATAATGCAAGGGGGATTCTCCAAATTCTAGGAAATTTTATGGAAAATTTTTCACCGGCAACGTTTTCTGGATACTTTTTTTCTATTCTTGTTGATTTCTGCCCCGTGGATGTGATAGAATAGAAGTAATTTTATACCCGCGCCGCCGGCGTTGGCGGACGGGCAGGGAAGGGGGGCGGCCTATGGCGGCGCAGGAGCCGTTAACGATTCCCGGTGAGCCGAAGCTGTCCGGGCGCATCCGGGAGGCTGCAAACCGGGACGCCTTGGGCCACGCGGCGATTCTCAGCGGAAGGGGCGACTTACCGGCGGCGGCGCGCTTCATGGCGGCGGCGTTCCAGTGCAGGGGAGCGGACAAGCCCTGCGGGTCCTGTCCCGACTGCCGGAAGGTGGGGAAGGGCATCCACCCGGACGTAACGGTGGTAGAGGACCCGGACCACAAGAACATCGCGGTAGACGTACTGCGGGGCGTGGCGTCCAGCGCCAGCGTCCTGCCTAACGAGGGCAGGCGGAAGGTCTACATTTTCCCCGACGCCAACGTTCTGGACGGCAAGGCCCAGAACGTGCTGCTGAAAGTAATAGAGGACGGCCCGTCCCACGCGGCGTTCATATTCTGCGCGGAAAACAGCGCGGTATTGCTGCCCACCATCCGCAGCCGGACGGCAGAGTGGAAGCTGTCGCCGGCGGCGGCGGCGGGCGCGGATAGCCGGGCGGTGCAGATGTGCGAAATCCTCTGCGGCGGCCGGGCGGAGGATTTGGCGGCATTTTGCGCGGAGTTGGAGAACAGCAAGATATCCCGTGAGGAATTGAAGCTTCTGTTATCCGACGCCAGGGATCTGCTGGCATCCGGCCTGGCGGCGTGTTACGGCGCGGCGGGGGAGGGGCTGGCGGCGCGTCTTGCGGAGCGGGCCGGCAGGCGCAGGCTCTCCGCATGGGCGGAGGTCCTGGGCCGCTACATCCGTCAATGCAGCTATAACGTAGGCGCCGGCCATTTAACGGGAGCCTTGGCGGTAGAACTGGCGGAGTGACCGGGCGGGCGCCTGCCCCTGGATGCCGGAGGGCATATATGCATCAAAGGAAAGAGGAGAATACATGGCAGAAGTAATATCCGTACGATTTAGGGGCGGGTCAAAGAACTACTATTTTGATCCCCGCGGCCTGCAAGTAGAGCCGGAGACATATGTAGTAGTAGAGACGGCCCAAGGCATGGAGTACGCCCGCTGCATGGAGGGCAACCATGAGGTGCCTGACCAAAGCATCGTCCGCCCCCTGCGCCCGGTGGTGCGCATTGCCACGGAAAACGACCAGCGCTCCGCCGAATACAACCAGCGCCGGGAAAAGGAGGCCTTCGGCATCTGCGAGAAGAAGATTGCCGCCCACGGCCTGGACATGAAGCTGGTAGGCGTAGAGTGCAGCTTTGAGGGCAACAAGATTATATTCTTTTTCACAGCCGACGGCCGGGTAGACTTCCGCGAGTTGGTAAAGGATTTGGCCAGCGTGTTCCGCGCCCGCATCGAACTGCGGCAGATTGGCGTCCGGGACGAGGCGAAGATGCTGGGCGGCATGGGCATCTGCGGACGACCCCTGTGCTGCAACCAGTTTTTGGAAGAGTTTATCCCCGTATCCATCAAGATGGCAAAGACCCAGAGCTTGAGCTTGAACCCCAGCAAAATTTCCGGCGCATGCGGGCGGCTGATGTGCTGCCTGAAATACGAGCAGGAGGCATATGAGGACGCGGCCAGCCGCATGCCGAAGAATGAAAGCTTTGTAGACACGCCCGACGGCATAGGCAACGTCAGCGGGGTGGACCTGCTCCGCGAGCAGGTCCAAGTCCGGCTGGACAACGCCCCGGAGACGCCCAAGCGGTACAAGGTTACGGAAATCCGCGTCCTCCGCAACGGCAAAGGGAGCCGCGAGGGCATTGAGGTGCCAAAAGACCGGCCCTCCCGCCAGTCCGTGCGGGAGGAAGCGCAGTCCCCCTTTGTCCGCCGGGGCGGTACAAACCGTGCGCCGATACCGGTGCCGTCGGTGATTGCGGCGGAGTTGCCGGAGGAGGACGACCGTCAAAACAACCGCCGCCGCCACCGGCAGAAGGGTTCCAAGCCCCGTCCCCAGCCTCGTCCGGAGCAAACCGCGCCCCGCCCGCCGAAGCCGGAACGCCCCCGCCCGGAGAAGCAGCCGCCAAGGGCGGCGGAGCGGGTAGAGAAGCTGCCTGTCCGCCCCACGACGGACACTACGGCGGAGAAAAAAGCCGCGGCGGACCGCGCCGCCCGCCAGCAGCCCGACCTGCCCGCCAAGCCCAACAACCGCCGCCGCCCCTACTACCGCCGTCCGAAGGGCAAAGGCCCCGGCAGCGGGAATTAAAAGACAAAGAGCGGCAGGATACCGTAACGTATCCTGTTGCTTTTTTTATGTTTTAGGGGTACAATACCACCAACAGAAAAACAAGCAAGGAGGTTTTTCCATGAAAGACGGATTTATCTGCGTAGCGGCAGGAACGCCGCAGATACGGGTGGCGGACTGCCGCTTCAACGCGGAGCGGATATTCACGATGATGCGCGAAGCGGAAAAGCAGGGGGTCAAAATCCTTGCCCTGCCTGAGCTGTGCCTGACGGGCTACACCTGCGGGGACCTGTTTTTGCAGGACACGCTGCTGGACGGCGCGGCGGAGGGCCTGCGCACCATTCTGGAGGCCACCCGGCATCTGGAGGTGTTGACGGCCGTCGGCCTGCCGGTGCGGAACCGCTGGGACAATAAGCTGTACAACTGCGCCGCGCTCATTCAAAAGGGCGAGGTTCTCCGCCTTGTTCCCAAGACCCACATTCCCAACTACGGGGAATTTTATGAGCAGCGGTGGTTTGCATCCGGCAGGGGGGTGGACGTGCTGCTGGACCTCTGCGGCCGGCAGGTTCACATGAGTCCTGACGTTGTTTTGGAGTGCGAAACCATGCCGGGCCTGGTGGTAGGCGTAGAAATCTGCGAGGACGTCTGGGCGCCTGAGCCGGCGTCCACGGCCCTGGCCCGGGCCGGAGCCACCGTCATTTTGAACCTCTCTGCGTCCAACGAGGTAGTAGGCAAGGCCGCCTACCGCCGCCAACTGGTCGTAGGCCAGTCCGGCCGTCTCTGCTGCGGCTACGTCTACGCCGACGCGGGCGAAGGGGAGTCCACCACCGACGCGGTCTTCACCGGCCATAATATGATAGCGGAAAATGGCGCGCTGCTGGCAGAGCACCGCTTTTCAACAGGCTTGACCATTGGCGAGATCGACGTAGGCCGCCTGGTCTACGACCGCCGCCGCATGAACACCTTCACCCCGCCTGCGGCGGACCCTGCGGACGCCGCCCACGGCCTGGGCATAGGCCGCGCGTCCTTCGCCCTGTCCAAAACCGCAACCCAAATCCGGCGGTATATATCGCCCACGCCCTTCATCCCCGAGAACGCCGCCGACCGCGCCAACCGCTGCGAAGAGATTCTGACGATAGCCGCCCTGGGCCTGAAGAAGCGGCTGCGGCACACCAACGCCAATACGGCGGTGGTAGGCCTTTCCGGCGGCTTGGACAGCACCCTGGCGCTTCTCATCACGGCTTTAGCCATGGGGATGCTCCACCGTCCCGCCAGCGATATCATAGCCATCACCATGCCCTGCTTCGGCACTACGGACCGCACGAAGAACAACGCCGTTCTCCTTGCCGAGCGCATGGGGGCCACCCTGCGCACCATCCCCATTGGCGACACGGTGCGCAGCCATTTCTGTGACATCGGCCACAACCCGGAGGACCACGACGTCACTTACGAAAACGCCCAGGCCCGCGAGCGGACCCAGGTGCTCATGGATGTAGCCAACGAGACGGGCGGCCTGGTCATTGGCACGGGGGACCTCAGCGAACTAGCCCTGGGCTGGGCCACCTACAACGGCGATCATATGAGCATGTACGGCGTCAACGCCTCCATTCCGAAGACCCTGGTACGCCACCTGGTAGACTATGTGGCCCGCGACAACAGGAAGAAAGACCAAGAGCTGACCCATGTTCTGGAAGACATCTTAGATACCCCCGTTTCCCCGGAACTTCTCCCCGCCGTTCAGGGAGAGATTACCCAGCGCACGGAGGACCTGGTAGGCCCTTACGAGCTGCACGACTTTTTCCTGTACCACGTCATTCGCTGGGGGTTCGGCCCGAAAAAGGTCCTGCGCCTTGCGGAACTGGCCCTGGGCCGCCAGTACAGCCGGGAAATTATACTGAAGTGGCTGAGGAGCTTCTACCGCCGCTTTTTTGCCCAGCAGTTCAAGCGTTCCTGCCTGCCCGACGGCCCGAAGATTGGCAGCGTGTCCCTGTCGCCCCGAGGGGACTGGCGGATGCCTTCCGACGCGGTGGCGCGGCTGTGGCTGGATGAACTGGAAGGAATCAACTAAAGGAGAAAATTTGTGGATAAGAGATTAGAGCGCATCCTGCCCCGCGTACAAAAGCCCGCCCGCTACGTGGGCGGCGAATACAATGCGGTCATGAAGGACAAGGAAAAGGTGGACGTCCGCTTCGCCTTCTGCTTCCCGGACACATATGAGATTGGCATGTCCAACCTGGGCTACCGGATCTTGTACGGGATACTCAACGAGATGCCCGCTGTCTGGTGCGAGCGGGTGTTCGCCCCCTGGACCGACATGGAGGAGGAATTGCGGAAGAACCAGATTCCCCTCTACGCCCTGGAGTCCGGCGACCCGGTAGGGGCGTTTGACATAGTAGCCTTTTCCGTCGGCTACGAGATGGCCTATCCGGCGATGCTGAACATGCTGGATCTGAGCGGCCTGCCCCTCCGTTCGGAGGAGCGGCCCGGCCTGACGCCCCTGGTCATTGCGGGCGGCACCGCCATGTACAACGCCGAGCCTGTAGCGGATTTCATCGACCTGGCCCTCATCGGGGAAGGGGAGGACCTCCTTCCGGAGGTAGTGGAACTGTACGGCAAGGCAAAAAAAGAAGGCTGGGACAAGCCTCGTTTTCTCCGCGAAGCGTCCCAACTGCAAGGCGTCTACGTCCCGTCTCTGTACGCCGTTGCCTATAATCCGGATGGCACCATCCAATCCATCACCCCGCAAGACGGCGCGCCGGAGAAGGTCTATAAGCGCGTCGTCCACGATATGGACCGCTCTTATTATCCGGCCAAGACCATCGTGCCGTCTACGGAGATTGTCCATGACCGCGTGACTTTGGAAGTGTTCCGGGGCTGCATCCGGGGCTGCCGGTTCTGCCAAGCGGGGTACGTGTACCGCCCGGTCCGCAGCCGCAGCAAGGAGCAGTTGGTTCAATACGGCCAGGAAGCCATTCAGGATTCCGGCTACCAGGAAATGACCCTTAGTTCGCTGTCCACCAGCGACTACCCCCAATTGGTAGAACTGTGCGACGGTCTCGCGCCGTTCTGCGAGCGGAACCATGTGAACCTGTCCTTGCCGTCCCTCCGCGCCGACAATTTCTCCATGGAACTGATGCAGCGCCTCCAGAAGGGCCGGAAGGCCGGGCTGACCTTCGCCCCTGAGGCCGGCACCCAGCGTCTCCGCGACGCCATCAACAAGAATGTGACGGAAGACGATTTGATGGAGAGCCTGAAGACGGCTTTTTCCGGCGGCTGGAACGCGGTAAAGCTATATTTCATGCTCGGTCTCCCCACCGAGACGGACGAGGATGTTTTAGGCATTGCAGAGATTGCAAAACACGCCGTCCACACCTGGCGGGAATACGCCGCCAACAAGAACCGCGGCCTGCGCGTCACGGTGTCCACCTCTTGGTTTGTCCCGAAGCCGTTCACGGCGTTTCAGTGGGAGCCGCAGATTTCCCGTGAAGAATACGAGCGCCGGGTGAAGCTCCTCCGCTCGGCCATCACGGCCAAAGCGGTTACCTACAACTGGCACGACGGCGACACCAGCTTTCTGGAAGCGGTTCTGGCCCGTGGCGACCGCCGCCTGGGCAAAGTCCTGGAAACCGCCTTCCGTAAAGGGGCAAAGCTTGACGCATGGAGCGACTGCTTTGACCTAAACCGCTGGCTGGATGCATTTGAGGAATGCGGTCTCGACCCCGAATTTTATGCCTGCCGCCAGCGCTCCCGCGATGAAATTCTTCCTTGGAGCATGATATCGTGTTATGTGTCAGATGATTATCTGTGGCGCCAGCGGGAATTGGCCTACCAGTCGAAGGCGTCCCCCGACTGCCGCGCGCAGTGCAGCGGATGTGGGGCGAATGCAGTAGAGGGAGGGGAGTGCTATCATGGGTAAGCTGCGGCTGCTTTTTGTGAAGGAAGGCCGTGCGGTATATATATCGCACCTGGACCTTCTGCGCACCTTCCAGCGCGTTTTTCTACGTCAAGGCCTGGTTTTGCGCCATTCTCAGGGATTCCATCCGCACCCGGTCATATCCTTTGCGCTGCCCCTGCCTGTAGGGCAGGCGAGCGATTGTGAAATTCTGGACTTTGAGGTCACGCAGGATTTAGATGGCGCAGATCTGCCCCAAGCCCTGAATGCCTTCATGCCGGAGGGCATCCGTGCGCTGGATTGTTACATCCCGGCCCGCCCCATCCGCGATATAGCAGAAATCAGGTGTAAAGTAAATTTCCTATACGATGCTGGCGTACCAGCCAATGCGCTGGAAGAAATCCGGTCTCTTTTTACCGGTGAATCGTTAATCATCCAAAAGCGCACGAAGCGCAAGTCCCTGGCTGACGTAGACATCCGCCCCATGGTGCATAGGCTCGAAATGGAAGCGGCCCACGCGGCGCTGCACCTGGACGTATCCGTCTCAGCCCAGAACCCCGGCCTGAATCCGGCGCTCCTGGCGGCGGCGGTGGAAGCCTACCTGCCGGCGCTGGCGCCGGACTTTGTCCAGGTCAGGCGGGTGGAGCTGATGGACGCGGCGGGGGAGAGGTTCCGGTAAAGTGGATGCCGGTGGGCTTGCTGGCATTGCGGCGGACTGTCAAAAAAGCCCTCCGCAGGCGTGAATAAAGCTTTCATCACTTTGCCGGGAGCGTGTACCTCGAAAAGGTGCTTTGCGGCTTTTTTGATACGCAGGGGGGAGGTTCTTTTTCTCTATAAAGAAAAAGAACCTCCCCCATTTGCCGGTCCATCAATTACCGCGCCATCGTCCCCGGCGAACCGCGACCCGTGGCAGGGGCAGTCCCAGGAGTGCTCGGCGGGATTGTACTTAAGGGCGCAGCCCATGTGCGGGCAGCGGGGCTTGCGCAGTGTCAGCAAGCTGGCGGCAGCTTCGAGGGCGTTGGCCGCCAACTGGGGCCGGAGGATGGTACGCGAGGGGGAGAATAGATCCTCATATGGATTTTTGCGCCCTAAAATCATGTCCGTCACCATTGCTGCGGACAGCATCGAGCCAGTCATGCCCCATTTGTTAAAGCCGGTAATGACGTACAGCCCTGGTGTGCGGCGGCTGTACCGGCCTGCGTAAGGCGCGTCATCCAAGGTCATACAATCCTGTGCGGCCCACCGGCAAATTTGCTCCGCGTTGGGATAGTACCGTTTAGCCGCATCCTCTAAGGACTGCCAGCCGCATTTGCCCTTACCAGTCCGGTGGCCGCCGCCGCCCATCAGGAGCACATCCCCATACGCCCTGAAGGACAGCCCCGTTCCAGAAGCGTCCAGATACATGCCGTCCATGGCAGACGCATTCCGCAGCGCCAGCACATAGGACCTGGACTGGTATAACTTAAGGAAATAGAAGCCATGATTTGTAATAAAGGGAAAGTGTGTTGCGACAATCACCTGTTTAGCCCTGACGGCGCCATACGCCGTACGCACTTCCCCCGGCTTCCATCCCAGCACCCTCGTGTGTTCATAAATAGGCAGGTCTTTGGCGATTGCAGCTAAAAACTTCAACGGGTGAAACTGCCCCTGGCCCGGTACCCCCACGGCCCCAACCGTGTCAAAGGGGAGGGGAGGGTCCTGGCAGAACTTAACCGGCGCGCCGGTTTGTTCCAGGGCTTTCCGTTCCCGCTCCAGGCCCTCCCGGTCATCCAAGGAATAGATCCAATTATCCTTGTCTTGAAAATCGCAGTCGATTTCCCGGGACATAAGCCGGAACCGTTCCAGGGCGTCCTGGTTGGCCTGCCAATAAAGCTTGGCGGCGTCCAGGCCGAACCGCCGGATCAGCTTATCATAGATCAGGCCATGCTGGGCGGTAAGCTTGGCGGTAGTCCCGCCGGTTGTACCCCCGCCGATACGCCCCGCTTCGAGAAGTACGCAGTCCACGCCCGCCTGCTTTAGCAGCCAGGCGCACAAAACACCCGCCATGCCTCCTCCGATGACCAGTACGCCGGTCTGCAAGCTGTCTTTGAGGGGGGCGAACTGCGGCATACGCGCCGTCCGCGACCAAAAAGAATCCATCAAAACCGCCCTCCTTTCTTGGAAGTAGTATGTGCGGTTTTGATGGAATTATGGGTCAAAACGCCAGATAAAGATTCATTTTTACTCTTCCCGGCTCCACGGTTACAGAGGACGCATCCAACATCTGCCCGACGAGGGAGATTTCCCCCTCGTCAGTGTACTGGTCCTCGCCGGTCAGCTCACCGTAGGTTTCCACCAGCGCGGGGTCTCGGACCACAGGCTGCAACAGCGCAGCCATACGCTCCATCGCCCTCTGATGCTCCGGGTGGAAGTCGCCGTCCAGGTGGAGCCGCAGGCCGTCCTCCTCGCGGTTTAAGCGCAGGTTGATTTCCTGTCCGCCGGCCATGAGCAGGACGTGGCTCAGTTCCGAGATAACGTGGTTCATCCTGCGGCGGGCGCGGTACATACGTCTTTTCATCATTAATCCTCCAAAGGCTCCGGCGACATAGATTTGATAATGGGGACCAGCAGGATGCAGACAAGGCCTGCTGCGAAGCCGTTATTGTAAAGATTCATCCCCCCGTGGAGGATGCTGGTATTTTGTACGATAGTCATATGAAGGAACCCGGCGGCAATGCCCCAGCCCCAGCCGAACTGGCCGGCGATGGGGGCCAAACAGGTACACAGCAGCGTAGCCAGCAGGACGCCGGGAGAGGTAACCGGCACCGCGACCAGCAGCAGCGCCGCCAGCACGGCCCCGCCCATCACCGGCAGGACATTTCGCGGATGCTTGCCGAAGGCGCCGAAGCCGGTCATAGCGAAGATGCAGCACACCAGCGGCCCATTGAGCCTTACGCCCCAAGGGTAGAGCGCTTGCAGGTAGCCAAACCCGATGCTGCCCACCATCGCCATGTTGACAAAGGTAAGCGCCGGGCCGTCCAAGAGGATAAAGTCGGCTACGGCACGGCCGGAGTGATGGAGGATATGCTTGTATTGCAGCCAATTCCGGCATCCCAAAAGGACCCCGGCACCCAACAGCCCCAGGAGGACCAGCGTCACCAGGGCGCACAGCAGCCGATGCCCCTCCGTACTCCAGCCGCTTCCGGCAGAGAACTCGACGCCAAAGCCTTTGAGAATGCTGGCCAGCCCCAGCCCCAGGATTCCGGCGGCAAAGCCCACGTTGTAGAGGTTGTAGCCCTGATGGATTCTGGTGGTAAATCTGGCGATAGCGGGCAGGAGGAAGCCGATGACCAAGCCGCAGGCGGACATAGCCAGCCACCGCAGTCCGGGCCGCACATGGATCAGCAGGAAGCTGACCATAGGGGAGAGGCAGGTGCCGTAGAGGGTAAGGTAAATGTATTTGGCGAAGCTGTCGCCCTTGTAGCGCGAATAGAGCCAGCCGCCAATGATGATGGGCGTAATGTTCAAAAGGTTTTTGCCCAACAGGGAAAAGCCGCTCATAAGGAACAGGCAGGCGAAGGCCGCGCCGGTAAAGGGGAGGTTCATTTTCCGTATCAGGAGAGTGCTGAGCAGGAGGACAAGCGCGGCGTTAAGCAAGGCGGCGCCCACGCCTCCGGTGGCAACGGGGTCGGTAATGAGACCGGTTTCGTTGATTTGGATCAGCCAGAAGCCTTTTAGAAGGGAAAGGCTAGGCTGGGCGATTACGGCGAAGATAAGCAGGAGGAGATTCAGGCCGAAAACGACATAGTAGAGACGCTTGCTTAGGCAGGCGGCATAATTGTTGATTTTTTCCGTCGTCAGCATAAGAAATCCTCCCGATTCCGCGGCGTCCGGCCCTTTTTTATATTGTAGAGAATGGAAGGGGCGCTGTCAAGGTTCTATGGAAAATTCTTCTTTCAGCGGCCCTGCGGGGCGGTATTTGCGGCGATAAATACCACCCTAAAATTTTGGCAAAATCAATCAAAAAATGATTGTCCTGAGAAAAAAACCGTGCTATAATAACCAACGGCGTGAGAATGCGCCAGAAAAACGATACCTATATTTTGGAAGGAGAAGGCAATATGGAAATTCTAAAGCCCGCCGCCGCCGGGACGCTGGAATCCAGCGACGCCCAAGTTACGGTGGAGCCGGGAGAGAATGGCGTGGAACTGAGCCTGTCCAGCAGCGTGATGAACCAATATGGCCGGCAAATCCGCGCCACAGTGCTGGAAACCCTGGAGCGGCTGGAGGTAGCGAATGCTAAAGTCACCGTAGTGGACAAAGGCGCTTTAGACTGCACCATCAAAGCACGGGTAGAGTGCGCGGTCATGAGAAGCTGCGGCCGGTCGGAAGAAAATATTCCCTGGGGAGGTGCTATTCGATGATTCCTCGTCCAAAGCCGGAACGGTTCCGCCTGCGGCGGACCATGATGTTTATGAACGCCCAGAAGCCGGGTCTCATTAAAGACGCGTACATCTATGGCTGCGATTCCATCATGTTGGACTTGGAGGACGCCGTAGCTGAAAATCAAAAGGACGCCGCCCGCTTTTCCTTGTACCACGCCCTGAAATCCATTGACTACGGCGATACCGAGGTGATTGTCCGCATCAACGGGCTGGACACCCCCCACTGGAAAGAGGACATCCGCGTCTGCGTGGCCGGCGGGGCCGACGGCATCCGTATTGCCAAGTGCGAGAGCGCCCAGGACGTAAAGACGGTGGAGGAGCATGTGGCAATGGCCGAGGAGGAGTTTGGCGTGGAGAAGGGGAGGACCCTTTTGATGGCCGCCCTGGAAAGTCCCAAGGGTATCCTCAACGCCTATGAGATTTGCTGCGCTTCCGACCGCCTTTTTGGCGTGGCCATTTCCGGCGGGGATTTCCGCAAGTGCATGCAGACCAAATTCCAGCCCGACGGAGTGGATATGCTGGCGGCGCGGGGCCATATGCTGATGGCGGCCCGGGCCGCCGGGGTGCAGTGCTTCGATACCGTGTTCACCAATTTGGACGACCAGGAGGGCTTTGAAGCGGAGGTCCGGCAGAACAAGGCGATGGGATTTGACGGCAAGAGCCTCATTAACCCCAAGCAGATCCGGCTGGTTCATCAGCTTTTCGCGCCCACCGAAAAAGAGATCATCCAAGCCGAACGGATTGTCCGGGCTTACCGGGAGCAGTCGGCGGCCGGCGTGGGTGTGTTCACGGTGGACGGCAAGATGATTGACATTGCCTTTATTCCCGGGGCGGAACGGACTTTGAAGCTGGCGAAGGCCTGCGGTATGTACGAGGGGGATTTGGTATGAAAAACGCAGTAGGACGTGAGATTCCCGACTTCCTTCTGGCCGGCGGCAGGGAGGTCTACCAGGGGAAAAATTATATGGACGGCAAGTACATCCAGAAGGCTTCTCCGAAAACCCGCCGGTATGAGAAGCCGCAGGAAAGCAAAATTGTTGCCTCCCTGGCCCAGGCCCTTCGGGACTGCGGGGCGAAAAACGGCATGACCTTCTCCTTCCACCACCATCTCCGCAACGGCGACTTCGTGGTAAATATGGTCATGCGGGCCGCAATCGAGGAGCTTGGGTTGGAGGATCTGACCATCGCCGCCACCAGCCTGGGGGAAGCCCACGACCCCGTGGCCGCCTATATTGAGCAGGGAAAAGTGGTGGGCATCCAGACCAGCGGCATCCGGGGACGGATGGGCGAGGTGGTCTCCGCCGGGAAATTGAAAACGCCTGCGATTATCCGCAGCCACGGCGGACGGCCCAGGGCGATTGAAGCCGGGGAAGTCCACATTGACATCGCCTTTGTGGCCGCGCCGACCAGCGATTGTGTGGGCAACTGCCGGGGCATCGGCGGTAAGAGCGACTGCGGCAGCATGGGCTACGCTATGAGCGACGCCAAATACGCCGACCATGTGGTGGTTGTGACCGACTGCCTGGTGGACTTCCCCAATATGCCCGCCAGCGTGGAAGCCATCGACGTGGACGCGGTGGTGGTGGTGGATTCCATCGGCGACCCCAGGAAAATCGCTTCCGCCGCCGCGAGGATTTCCCAGAATCCGAGAGATTTGATGATGGCGGAAAATGTGGCGAAGGTGATCGCTTCCACGCCGTATTTCAAGGACGGCTTCTCCTTCCAGACCGGCGTGGGAGGGCCGTCGCTGGCGGCGAACCTGTTCCTGGAGGAGTACATGGACCAGCGGGGGATCAAGATGGGCTGGTCTATCGGCGGCATCTGCGGGCCAATGGTGGAGCTTCTCAAGAAGGGGAAGGTAGGGAAGGTTATCGACGTGCAGGATTTCGACCTGGACGCCGTGCGCTCCATCAACCAGACCCCCGGACACTTTGAAATGAGCGCCAGCCAGTACGCCAACCCTGCAAACAAGGGCGCTTTTGTCAACAAGCTGGACTTCGTGGTGCTGGCGGCGCTGGAAATCGACACCGCCTTTAACGTCAACGTGCTGACCGGGTCCGACGGCGTCCTGCGGGGCGCGCCCGGCGGACACCCGGATACGGCGGCGGGGAGCAAGTGCTGCATCATCGTTACGCCCCTGATCCGGGGAAGGATGGCGACCGTCTGCGAGCATGTGGTGACGGTGACGACCCCCGGCGACTGCGTAGACGTGCTGGTGACCGACTACGGCATCGCGGTCAATCCGCTGCGGCCTGATTTGGCGGATTGCCTGGACCGGGCGGGGATTCCCCATGTGTCCATCGAATCCCTCAAGGACAAGGCCTACAGCCTGGTAGGCACCCCGGACGATCTGGAGTGGGAGGATCAGGTGGTGGCCGTGCTGGAAGCCCGGGATGGGACGATCCTCGACGTGGTCAGGAAAATTAAGCCGCTTTCTTTGGAGAATAATTGACCCTCCGGGGCTGCCGCTTTTGCGGCGGCCCCGGCCTGCGTGTCAAAAAAGATGCAACGTATCTTTTTTGACACGCAGCATCTTTTTGACACGCAGAGCAAAAGAAACCTGCAAGGACTCCTCCGCCTTGCAGGTTTCTTTGCCGTTTATACTATATTTTGGATTCTGCCCCTTGACAATGGGGGCGGGAAATGGTAAACTAAAGTGCTATGTATTTAAGAGAGAGTGGTATACCCCTCCAAGATAACTACAGTATAGCATTTTCTCACGAAAAACGCAAGAGCCTTTTATAGTAAAATTATCAACTGACCCGAGCGTATCGAATGTGTCGGGAATTTGGCGCCCCTCCGCCCAGGCGGGGCGCGGAAAGGCAGATGAGTATTGAACAATGGCCAAGGATAAGTACTACGGCAAAACCCTGCGGAAAAACTTCGCCCGGCATGAGGAGATTATGCCCATGCCCAACCTGCTGGAAATCCAGAAGGATTCCTATCAGTGGTTCCTGGACACCGGCCTGCGGGCTGTGTTCGCCGACGTGGGCGTTATCAGCGACTACGCCGATACCCTGGAACTGAGCTTCATCGACTTCAGCATGGATGAGCCGCCCAAGTACGACGTGGAGGAGTGCAAGGCCCGGGATGTGAACTACGCCGCCCCCCTGAAGGTCCGGGTGCGCCTGCGCAACAAAAAGACGGACGTTATCAAGGAACAGGAAATCTTCATGGGGGATTTCCCCCTGATGACCAAGTCCGGCACCTTCATCGTCAACGGCGCGGAGCGGGTGGTGGTCTCTCAGATCGTCCGCTCTCCCGGCATCTACTATGGCAAGGAGACCGACGTTAAGACCGATTTGCCCATCCTCAGCGCACAGCTTATCCCTTACCGGGGCGCATGGCTGGAATATGAGACCGACGCGAACGAACTGTTTTGGGTTCGGATTGATAAAAACCGGAAGCTGCCGGTTACCTGCCTGATCCGCGCCATGGGCCTGCGGGAGGATGGGGACATCCTGGACGCTTTCGGCGGCGACCCCACGATCCGGGCTACCTTGGAGAAGGATTCCTGCAAGAGTTATGAAGAGGCGCTGCTGGAAATCTACCGGAAGCTGCGGCCCGGCGAGCCGCCTACGGTGGATTCTGCCGAGACCCTGATTAACGGGCTGTTCTTTGACCCCAGGCGGTATGACCTGAGCACCGTGGGGCGGTATAAGTTTAATAAGAAGCTGGCTTTGTGGGTCCGGGCCGCAGACCGCACCCTGACCGAGCCGGTGGTTCATCCGGCTACCGGCGAGTTGCTCTTTGAGCCGGGACATGTGCTTACACGCAGCGAGTTGCGGGAGATGGACGCCATCGGCGTCAACGAAGTGGTGGTGGACGTGGACGGCGCCCCGCTGCGGATTTTCTCCAACCACATGTGCGATTTGAGCCGCTATGTGGACTTCGATCCCGTGGAAGAACTGGGGATTAAGGAGCGGGTGCGCTTCTCCGTCCTCCAAGAGTTGCTGGATCAGTACGAGGGCGACGAATTGAAGGCCGCTATCCGCCGGCGGGTGGACGACCTGATTCCCAAGCATGTCATCGTGGACGACATCTTCGCCTCCATTAACTATATGAACGCCCTGGGGCGCGGGCTGGCCGCCAAGGACGATATCGACCATCTGGGCAACCGCCGCCTGCGGTGCGTGGGCGAGTTGCTGCAAAACCAGTTCCGCATCGGGTTCTCCCGTATGGAACGGGTCATCCGGGAGCGCATGACGATCCAGGATTTGGATATCGTGACGCCCCAGAGCCTTATTAACATCCGGCCTGTTACCGCAGCTATCAAGGAGTTCTTCGGGTCCAGCCCCCTCAGCCAGTTCATGGACCAGACCAACCCCCTGGCGGAACTGACCCATAAGCGCCGGCTTTCCGCCCTTGGCCCCGGAGGTCTCAGCCGCGAGCGGGCCAGCATGGATGTCCGAGACGTTCACTACAGCCACTATGGCCGCATGTGTCCGATTGAGACCCCCGAAGGTCCGAACATCGGCCTGATTAACTACCTGTCCACCTATGCCCGTATTAATGAGTATGGGTTCATTGAAGCACCCTTCCGGAAGGTGGACCATGCCACCGCGCGGGTTACCGACGAGGTGGTCTATATGACCGCCGACGTGGAGGATCAGTATATCGTTGCCCAGGCGGCGGAGCCTACCGATGAAAACGGCTGCTTCATTAATGAGCGTATTACCTGCCGCCATAGAGATGAAATTATCGGCGTGGAAAAGGAAAAGGTGGATTTCGTGGACATCAGCCCCCGGATGATGGTGTCTATCGCTTCCGCCATGATTCCCTTCCTGCCCAACGACGACGCCAACCGCGCCCTCATGGGCGCGAACATGCAGCGGCAGGCCGTACCTCTGCTGCGGCCCGAAGCGCCCGTCATCGGCACCGGCATGGAGCATAAAATCTGCATGGACTCCGAGATCGTGGTCCTGGCGGAGGGGGACGGGGAGGTCACCAAGGTGGATGCCACGTCCATCTCCGTCAAGTATGACAACGGGCGGAGCAAGGACTATAAGCTGGTGAAGTTCCTGCGCTCCAACCACACCACCTGCATCAACCAGCGGCCTATCGTGTCCGTGGGCGAGCGGGTTCACGGCGGAGACCCCAAAAACGGCATTTCCCCCACCGTCCTGGCCGACGGACCCGCCACGGAGCAGGGCGAGATTGCCCTGGGCCGGAACATCCTTGTTGGATTTATGACCTGGGAGGGCTATAACTATGAGGACGCCGTCCTGCTCAACGAGCGGATGGTGCGGGAGGACGTCTATACCTCCATTCATATTGAGGAATATGAAATTGATTCCCGGGATACCAAGCTTGGACCCGAGGAAATTACCCGCGACATCCCCAACGTGGGCGAGGACGCCTTGAAGGACCTGGACGAACGGGGTATTATCCGCATCGGCGCGGAGGTTCGCTCCGGCGATATTCTGGTTGGCAAGGTCACGCCTAAGGGCGAGACCGACCTGACCGCCGAGGAGCGGCTGCTGCGGGCGATCTTCGGCGAGAAGGCCCGGGAAGTCCGGGATACCTCCCTGAAAGTACCCCACGGCGAAAGCGGCATTGTGGTAGACGCCAAGGTGTTTACCCGGGAAGCCGGCGACGAGTTGGGTCCGGGGGTCAATCAGGTGGTCCGCGTCTATATCGCCCAGAAGCGGAAGGTCTCCGTGGGCGACAAGATGGCCGGCCGCCACGGGAACAAGGGTGTTGTCTCCCGGATTCTGCCCCAGGAGGATATGCCCTTCCTCCCGGACGGTACGCCCCTGGACATCGTCCTGAACCCCTTGGGCGTCCCTTCCCGTATGAACATCGGACAGGTGTTGGAGGTCCACTTAGGCTATGCCGCCAAGACCTTGGGCTGGAAGGTGGCTACGCCTATCTTCGACGGGGCCAACGAGCAGGATATTGCCGACACTCTGCAATTGGCCGGGCTGGATCCGGAGGGGAAGAGCTGGCTGTACGATGGGCGTACCGGCGACCGGTTTGACAATAAGGTCACTGTGGGGTACGTCTACTTCATGAAGCTCCACCATCTGGTGGATGATAAGATCCACGCCCGGTCCACCGGACCCTACTCCCTGGTTACCCAGCAGCCCTTGGGCGGCAAGGCCCAATTCGGCGGCCAGCGGTTCGGTGAAATGGAAGTTTGGGCGCTGGAAGCTTACGGCGCGTCCTATACCTTGCAGGAGATTCTGACCGTCAAGTCCGACGACGTGACCGGGCGCGTCCACACCTATGAATCCATCGTCAAGGGCCACAATGTACCCAAGCCCGGCGTACCGGAGTCCTTCAAGGTGCTTGTAAAGGAATTGCAGGCCTTGTGCCTGGATATCCAGGTGTTGGATAAGGACGGCAATGTGATCGAATTGAAGGACGACGACGACGATATGACCACCTTCAACCTCTCCCGTATGGACCGGGACGACCGGGATGACCGGGAGGAATACGTGGCCGACGACGCCGACCTGGAGGAATCCGGATATGCCATCGAGGACGTGAACGGGGACGACGATGACGGCGGCTTTGGCGACGGAGACGATGAGGAAGCCGTTGACGGGGACGGCGATGATGATGAAGATGAAGATTTTTGACCGGGAGGAGCTGGATAAATGAGTTATGTGGAATTTGACGCCATTAAAATCGGCGTCGCCTCTCCGGAGATGATCCGTGAGTGGTCCTACGGCGAGGTAAAAAAGCCGGAGACCATCAA
>CANSSG010000024.1 GCA_947649615.1 uncultured Clostridia bacterium
CATCGCGCCTGTTGCGCCGGCGGGGCCGGCGGGTCCCATCGCGCCTGTTGCGCCGACGGGGCCGGCGGGTCCCATCGCGCCTGTTGCGCCGGCGGGGCCGGCGGGTCCCATCGCGCCTGTCGCGCCGGCGGGGCCGCGGGGGCCTATGGGTCCCATCGGCCCTACCGCGCCGGCGGGGCCGGGGAGTCCCGGCATTCCTACCGGTCCCGCAGGCCCCGGCAGCCCCCGGGGGCCTCGTGGTCCCGGAGGGCCAGGGATGCAGCATACACTGCCGCAATCACTGGGACATCCTCCGCAGCCGCAAGGATCATGCTCATAGCAGTTATATCTCATTGGGGAATTTCCTCCCTGTATCACAGTGCGCAGCCCGTAAGCCGCGCGGAATCAGCCGCGGCCTGCCCGCTCTATTCGCGGGAATCTCCGCGCCCATTCCATTGTATGCACAGAGACGTTCCCGTGTCCCTCCTATCCCCTCCCCCGCTAAAATGGAAGTTGTCCATATCCTGCTAATGGGACAATATATTTGCTTCAATAAAGCGGGCTACACCATCCTCGTCATTGCTGCCTGCAATATAGTCCGCTTCGCTAATCACAGCCGCAATTGCATTAGAAACCGCTACGCCGGCGCCGCACATCTGAAGGGGCTCAATATCATCGTTATCATCACCAAAATAGACCGTTTCAGCTTTTGATATTTTTAGGGCTTCCAGTATTGCGCAGATTCCCTTCCACTTTGTCGCATTTTTGCTCATAATCTGCACAAGATTTCCATTTGCAACGGTATAATATGTATCGTCAGGCAGAATGCTTTCAACTTGACAATACAATGTATCGCTCTTGCCGCTTACCAAAATCTTGTATAACGTACCTTGAGTTGGTAAATCTGGGAAGCCATTATAGCAAGTGGATTCCCATTCGGGAATTTCAACGTTAGAATATATTCCATCGCTTGTTTCAACAGAAATGAGCGTATCAGGCATTATAACAAGCTTCGATAA
The DNA here is from genome assembly GCA_947649615.1 of uncultured Clostridia bacterium. Taxonomy (GTDB): domain Bacteria; phylum Bacillota; class Clostridia; order Oscillospirales; family Oscillospiraceae; genus Pelethomonas. The sequence goes on from CANSSG010000024.1 coordinate 999, forward strand.
AATGTGCTGTCCGCTCAGATGTGAAACGCCGTTTTCTAACACTGCATTGGGCAGGATAACCCTGGCTCCATTCAAAGTCGTAATTGCGTCGAAGCAAATTTGTTTCTGGTATTGCAGTATGCTTCTGTCGGGCCTCGCTGTGGCAGCCATTATGGCAATCCCTCTATCATGGCATTTCCGCATAATAGCAAGCGTGTATTCAGAGATCGTTTTGTCCGTGCGTAATAATGTTCTGTCCAAATCTGTGATGATGGCCTTCATTCAACAACTCCTCCACTCCGGTAAAAGAATAAAAAAGAGGGGCGATGTCCACTCGGCTCGCCGCTCCTCTTTTTTAAAGGTCAACGCTTCCGTTCTCTGCGCCGTTGATGACGTAATACGCCTTGCCCTCTTCAGGCTTAATGTAGATTTCCAGCGTCTTCACCCCGGCAGCCTTGTGTCCAGCCGCAACATAGGCGGCAAGAACGCGCTCCTTGCAGTCGGAAATGTTCCACTCGGAACCGCCGAACTGAAGATAAATGTCCTCCACCTTCTTCTGGGCAGGGGTCTTCTTGGCCGTCACTTTTGCGGCAACGGTTTCTTTGGCTTCCTTTACCGTCTCGACAACGGCAGGGACGGGCTTGGTTTCCGGATTCTTTTTGGGTCGGGCCATGGTTCTTACTCCAATCTCTTTTATTCATGCTTTTGTAAAAGCGCCCGGGTTTTTTACCCCTTTCGGCGCTTATTTTATAGTACACCTCATTTTCCCCTATTTCAATATTTCCCATACACAAAGAACCGAAAAAAATACGCAAATTTATGGATAAACTTACCAAAGTTTTGTCGAAAAAGGCGGATTTCCTCCCTGTCCCCGTTTGACAGCGGGGGTGATCCATGCTATCATCTCAATATCAAAGCCAGCGAGGGGAGGAACGCTTATGAAACGCAGGAAAATCCGCGTGGGGCTGCGCACAGTGAAAACCGCCGCCGCCATCATCATCGCTATGGTCCTGGTGGAGCCATACGGCGCTACCAGTTCCCGCCTCATCCTGGCTATGCTGGGGGCTATGGCGGCGGTGCAGCCTACCTTCAAGGAATCCCTGGATGCCTGCGCCACCCAAACGGTGGGCGTCATTTTCGGCGTGGCGGCGGGGGTCGCGCTGGTGGCTATGCCTACCGGGCCGCTGACATCGGTGCTGATTGGCATTATCTTCATCATCACCGTCTATAACCTGCTGCCGGACGCCTTCTCCCCCTCCCTGCCCTGCTTTATCCTCGTGATGGTCTGCACGGACGCGGAAATGGCCCCTATCGCCTATGGCTTGGGCCGTATCTGGGATACGGCTATCGGCCTGGGCGTGGGAATGGCCGTCAATATGCTGGTGTTCCCCTACAACAACCGCCGCCAGATTGATGAAACCGTGTCCGGCCTGGACAAAGACCTGCTGCGGTTTCTGGAGGATATGTTCGACGGCGACACCCACCTGCCGGACGCGGACGCTATGAACGGACGCATTGCCGCATTGGAGAGCCAGCTCTCCGTTTTTGCCAACCAGAAATCCCTCCTCCATATCCGCCGGAACCGACAGGCGTTGACACGCTACCGCGCCTGTGAACGCATGGCGCGAAAGCTGGTCTCCCATCTGGAGGTCCTCTCCCAGCTCGACCGGCCCGGACGGCTGAGCCAGGAAAACCGCCGCCGTCTCGCTGCCTGCGGCGCGGTGGTGGCCGACGCCAGGGAATTGGATTCCGTGATGGAGAAGGATGTGGTGACCAACTTCCATGTCGCCCAAATACTTACCCTCCGGCGGGCGCTGATAGAAGCCGTAACGGAGGGCTAGCATGTCTCGGACCCGCCGGCGGCGCACTTTTTTAAACCGCCTTTACATTTCTGCCGCAGCATGGCTGAAGGGCAAATCATCCTATAGGAGGGCCTGCTATGAACCGCCGGCTTCGCTGTCACGCTGAACAAATCATCTCCGCCAGCCTGGGCGCGGTACTGCCCGGGGAAGCCGTACGGCGGGCCTTGGCCGGGTTCCGCGCCGGGGGGAAAGTTATCCTTATCGCCGTGGGCAAGGCCGCTTGGGCTATGGCGAAGGCCGCTTCGGAGACGCTGGAACGCATCGACGGCGGCCTTGTCATTACAAAATACGGGCATGTGGGCGGCGAAATTCCCGGGGTGGCCTGCCGGGAAGCCGGACACCCGGTCCCCGATGAAAACGGGTTCCGCGCCGCCGGGGAAGCCTTGGCGTTAGTCCAAGGGCTGTCGGAGCAGGACGCAGTGGTCTTTTTGCTCTCGGGCGGGGGAAGCGCTCTGTTTGAACGGCCCCTCCTGCCCGCCGGGGAATTGCAGGACATTACAAAACAGCTTTTGGCCTGCGGCGCGGATATTACTGAAATCAACGCCATCCGAAAGCGTCTCTCCGGGGTGAAGGGCGGCAGGTTCGCCCTGGCCTGCGCACCGGCCAGGGTGTTCAGCGTCGTGCTCAGCGATGTGCTGGGCGACCCGCTGGACGTAATCGCAAGCGGGCCAGCCTGCGCAGACCCCTCTACCTGCGGGCAGGCGTTGGCGGCGGTGCGGAAGTATGGCTTGCATCTCTCGCCGGAGGCGATGAAGCTGCTGGAGACAGAGACGCCGAAAGCGCTCCACAATGCCACCGCGCAGATTACCGGTTCTGTGGGAGAACTCTGCGCCGCGGCTGCCAGGGCTTGCGGGGACTTGGGGTACCGGCCGGTGCTGCTCACTGACCGGCTGGACTGCGAGGCACGGGAAGCGGGCAGGTTTTTGGCGGGCATCGTCCGAACCCACGCGGGAAAGGGCAGGCGGCTGGCTTTTCTTGCAGGCGGGGAAACTGTGGTCAGGCTCACCGGAAACGGGCTGGGCGGACGCAACCAGGAGTTGGCGCTGGCTGCCGCGCCCGGTATCGCGGGGATTGCCGGTGCGGCGGTATTCTCCGTGGGCAGCGACGGTACGGATGGGCCTACTGACGCGGCTGGCGGGTATGTGGACGGCGGTTCTTACGCCTCCCTGCTGGCGGCGGGATGGGATGTATATGAAACACTGCGGAATAATGACGCGTACCACGCCTTGCAGGCGGTGGACGGGCTGATTGTCACCGGGCCGACCGGAACCAATGTCAATGATGTGGCGGTGGCGCTGGTTGGTTAAAACAGTATCTTTTTTGACGCGCAGAAGCAGGGCTTTCCGTTGGAAAGCCCTGCTTGCTGCTTGTTTCCCTTATTTCATAACGCCCAGCCCCCGGGCGACCAGGGTGATGAAGTCCTGCACATTTGCTACAATGGTGGTGGCGGAGAGACTGCCGCGGTCCAACAGCTTGTTCACCACAAACTCGTCCGCGTCTACCGCGTACAGGTACAGCGGGCGGATCTCCCCGTCCGGCATTACCCGGAAAGAGGGCGTCATGTTCCCCGCCGCGATGGTGTGGAGCATGGTGGCCAGGCAAATGATGGTGGTACAGTTCTTCACCAATTCACGCATTTTCGTCTGGCCCTCATAGACGTCGCCTATCACCTCCGGCAGGGGGCCGTCATCCCGGATGGAGCCGGTGAGGACAATGGGGACATCCTTCTTTACACAGCTATAGATGATGCCGTTGTCAATCTTATAGTCTTCAATAAATGCCGGGATGGAGCCGCTGCGGCGGACTTTGTTGATTACGTCCAGATGGTTATAATGGCCGTTGGGCTGGGAACGCTGGGTATAGATGTCCTGGCCCAGGGCCGTGTGGAGCAGTGCGCCCTCCAGGTCGTGGGTGGCCAGGGCGTTGCCCGCCATCAGGCCGTGGGCGTAGCCGTTTTCCACTAGCGCCTGCATGGCCGCCCTGGCGTCCGCGTCAAAGGCGAAGGCCGGTCCCATGACCCATAGGATGTTCCCGTGATCCTTCTCGTGGCGCAGAAGCTCGAAAAGCTTGTCGTAGTCCCTGGCAAAGGCCGTCTCGCGGCTGCGGCCCTGGCGGAAGACAAATTGATCGTCCAGGTCGCTCTCCTCGTCGCGGAAGCCGGCGCAGTGCATGTAAATGCCGTCCTCGCCTTTCTCCGTGCGGCCAAGGATGACCTTGTCCCCTTTTTTCAGATTCCGGTTCTCTACTACGTCCAAATGGCCGTCATCCCGGAGGACTACGCTGGAATCCATGCGGCTCTCCTCCGCCAGCGTCCATTTGCCGTTGATTTTGAAATACTCCGGGTACATGGAAGTGCTGTGGTAGCCCTCCGGCGCTACGCCGTCCTTTTCCGCCGGCTCGTACCGGGCGTCGGGGGCGTTTACGAAACGTGCCTGGGTGAAGTCGGGGGCCTGGTACTTAGGCATTACAAATGACATGTCGGTTCCCTCCCTTTCTCAGCAAAGGGTGGCGTAAATGACCGCCTTGATGGTGTGCATCCGGTTTTCCGCCTCGTCAAATACGACGGATTGGGGAGACTCAAACACTTCGTCAGTGACCTCCATCTCCGGAATGCCGAACTTCTCCGCAATCTGCGCCCCAATGGTGGTCTTGGTGTCGTGGAAGGAGGGCAGGCAGTGCATGAAAATGGCGTCCGGCGCGGCGTTTTGCATGGCGGCGGCATTGACCTGGTAGGGCTTGAGAAGCTTGATGCGGGTTTCCCATACCTCGTCCGGCTCGCCCATGGAGACCCAGATGTCGGTGTAGATGACGTTGGCGTTTTTGGTTCCCTCGTTTACGTCCTCGGTGAGGGTGACGGTGCAGTGGTTCTCAGCGGCGATGGCCTTGGCCTGCTCCACCAGCTCGGGGGCTGGGAACAGCTCCTTGGGCGCACAGGCGGTGAAATGGACGCCCATCTTGGCGCAGGCAATCATCAGGGAGTTGCCCATGTTGTTGCGGGCATCGCCCATGTATGTAAAACGAAGGCCCTTCAAATAGCCGAACTTCTCCTCCATGGTCAGCAGGTCTGCCAACATCTGGGTGGGATGGAACTGATCCGTCAAGCCGTTCCAGACCGGTACGCCGGCGTATTTGGCCAGCTCCTCCACCAAATCCTGGCTGAAGCCGCGGTACTCAATGCCGTCGTACATGCGGCCCAACACCCGGGCGGTGTCCGCGATGGACTCCTTCTTGCCCATCTGTGAGCTGCCCGGGTCCAGATAGGTCACGCCCATGCCCAGGTCATGCCCCGCGACTTCGAAGGAGCAGCGGGTGCGGGTGGAGGTCTTTTCAAATAAAAGAACAATATTCTTGCCCTCCAAATAGCGGTGGGGGACGCCGTTGCGCTTCATGTTCTTGAATTCCTTGGACAGGTCCAGAAGATAGCGGATCTCGGCGGGGGTGTAGTCCAGAAGCTTCAGGTAGTGTCTTCCACGGATGTTTACAGGCATGACAATTCTCCTTTTTTATGTATGATTCATTTATAACGGCGCGCGGACCAGGGGCATACTCATGCACCGTGGCCCGCCTCGGCCGCGGGATAACTCCGAACTGGGCATCTCCAAAACCGTGATGCCGTGCTGGCGCAGGATGCCGTTGGTGATATAGTTGCGGTCGTATACCACGACCTTCCCAGGGGCTACGCACAGGGTGTTGGAACCATCGTTCCACTGCTCCCGCTCCGACGCCACGCGGTCGCCGCCGCCGCAGCGGATCAGGTCTACCTGCCCCACGCCCAGCACCCCGGCCAATACCTCCGGCAGAGGGCGGTCTACCTCCCTGGCCCGCAGCCCGCAGCCATCGGGGGTCAGCTCGTAAAGGCGCAGGGCGCCAAGAATCTCCGGGTGAATGGTAAATTTGTCCCGGTCGATCTGGGTCATGACCGTGTCCAGGTGCATGTAGGCCCGGATGCTGGGGATGTCCAGGGCCAGGATGCGGCGCACCTGGCACCCAGCGTCCGCAAACAGGCGGCTTGCCAGGCCCTCTATGCCCTCCGGCGTCGTCCGCTGGGAGACCCCTACCGCCAGGGTCTCGGCGGTGAGGTTCAATATGTCGCCGCCTTCGATGCTGAACGGCTCCTCACGGCGGTAGTAGAATGGAACCTGCCCCTTGTAGTCTGGGTGGTTTTCCAAAATGTATTTGCCGAAAATCGTCTCCCGGCACCGGGTGCGGGAGTACATCCGGTTCAGGCTCACGCCGCGCCCTATGCTGGCGAAGGGGTCCCGGGTGAAGTACAGGTTGGGGATGGGGTCCAGCAGGAAGCGTGACCTGCGCCGGACTAACTCAGACAGCGGGCTGGCCGCAGGCTGCTCAATCTCGTCCGCCGCCACCCCGGCCATTGCCTTTAATACCAACTCCCGTTCATCGGGGATGTCCAGGAACAACTCGACCAGCTTTTCCCGGTACAGTTGGGCGGGCGCGCCGCCCTCGGATACAAATTCCTCCACGAACCGCTGCTTTAACGCCTCGTCCGTCCGGAGGGTCTCGGCCATCAAGTCCTCCAAATAGACCACCTCTGCCCCACAGCCCTCCAGGATGCCCGCGAAGGTATCGTGCTCCTGCTGGGCCGTGCGGAGGTAGGGGATGTCGTCAAACAGCAGACGCTCCAATTCCCCGGGGACTAAGTGCTCCAGCTCTTTGCCGGGGCGGTGGAGCATGACCTTTTTCAACGGGCCTATCTCGCTTTTTACCGCTATCGCCATACGCGCTCTCCTTCCTCCTTGGTTTTATACATATATGCAGTATAACACATCCCGCCCCGTAAGTCGAGAGGGTTTTGCGCGGAATAGAAAGATTTTTTGCGAGGGAAAGCAAAATGGGAGGGCGCAGCTTTTGCTGCGCCCTCCCACAATCCGGTATTTACCTCTCCAGCCAGCGCCGGAAAACGCCCACCCGCTCCAGCAGCAACGCGCCACAGACGCCCAGGGCGTCCAGCAGCAGCACGGCGGCCGGGATAAGGAACGTGCCAAAGTCCCAATAGTGCGGGTGGATGGAACAGAGACAGTTAATGCCAATGTGCAGTACAACCCCCAGCGGTACGACTAAAAACAGAGACTTCATCCGGTCCCGGGTGTAGTGGACCCAGGCCCAATACACCACACCGGCATAGGCCGAGGATACAATCACAATTAAAAGCATAATGAGTTCGCCCATGTAGACGGCCCAGGCCAGCATCCCTATGGACGCGATGATCAGGGCGTTCCGGATGGGCTTGTCCTCCGTGCGCAGCAGGGGATAACACACTGCCCAGCCGTATGCGACCCACTGGATGGGAACCAGCGAGCCTTGGAAACGGAACCGGTCAATGATGCACAGCACCAGCACCGCAATCAAGCACCCGCCCGTCACAGTGAGAAACGCCCAGAATTTCCACCCGCTGTTCCGCTTCCGGGCCGTCTCGGCGTAGGCTACGGTATCTACCACGACCTCCTGCACCTCCGGCGGCACCGCGCCAGGAAGCTGGCTGTCCCGCTCGCCGGCCAGAAGTTCGGTGACGCTTACCTCTAATGCCGCCGATAACTCGCGCAAAATCGTGATGTCCGGATAGCTGACAGCCCGCTCCCATTTGCTCACCGCCTTGTCCGTGATGCCCAGCTTGTCCGCTAACTGCTGCTGGGTCATGCCCAGCTCTATGCGGCGGTCACGGATGAATTGGCCGATTTTCATTTCTTCCATTGCATGCGCCCTCCTTTATGCTTTTGGGGTTATTATAAGGCGTATCCCTTGGGGAAATCAACCGCTAATCGGTCGATTTCTCAGGTAAACCACCGGTTGACACGCCTTGGGACGCCTGGGTTTCCGCCGCTTTCTCCCGGCGAAACTCCTCGTAGACCTCCGAGAGCAGGCGGCGGTCCTGCTTCGTACCCATGAAGTCCGCTTCCCGGAACATGTCCGGCCTGCGGCGGAGGGTGCGGAGCATGGACTGCCGCTTCCGCCACAGGGCTACGTTGGCGTGGTGGCCGCTCAGGAGGATTTCCGGCACCTTGCGTCCGTGCCACTCCTCCGGGCGGCTGTACTGGGGGTACTCCAAAAGGCCGTTCCAGTGGCTCTCCTCCTCATAGCAGGCCGCCTCCGGCAAAACCCCGGGAACCATCCGGCATACCGCGTCCGCCACCGCCATAGCGGGAATCTCCCCGCCGGTGAGGACAAAGTCGCCCATGGAGATTTCCTCGTCTACGCACTCCTCTATGAACCGCTCGTCTATGCCCTCATAGTGGCCGCAGACTAAAATCAGATGGTCGTAGTCCGCCAGCAATTGCCGCGCCTTAGCTTGGCAGAAGGTGGCGCCGCAGGGGGACATATAAATCGTGCGCGTCTTCTCCGTACCGAAGTTCTCCTTGATATAGGCCCAGCAGCGGTACAACGGGTCCGCCTGCATCACCGCCCCCCGGCCCCCGCCGTAGGGGTAGTCGTCTACCTGCTTCTGCTTGTTGACGGTGAAGTCCCGGATCTGATGGGCGTCAATGCGGATATAGCCCCGCTCCTGGGCGCGGCCCAGGATGGATTCGTTCATCATATCCCCCACCGTCTCAGGGAACAGGGTCATTATGTCAATTCTCATGTGTTCCCAAACCTTCCATCATGTGGATGTCAACGGTTCCCCCAGGGACGTCGATGGCGGCGATAAACGCCGGAACCGCCGGTACCAGATACTCGTCCTTCCCGCCACGGACCACGTAAATCTTGTGGGCGGGATAGGTCAGGACTTCCGCGATTTTCCCGATTTCCTCCCCGGTTTCCGCGTCCCGGGCGGTGAGACCCGCCAGCTCCTCGTCAAAGTACCCGCCCTCCGGCAGGGGGACGTCCTCCCGGCGGACGGTGACCGTTTTGCCCTTCAAGGCCAGGGCCGCGTTCATATCGTCTACCCCCCGCAGCTTCAGCAGCAGGCAGCCCTTGTGGATGCGGCTGGCTGTGCAGTCCCAGGGCTTGTCCCCGATATAAAATGTCTTGCAGCCGGCCAGTTCTTCCGCCTCCACCCCCTGGGGCAGCAACTTGACCTCGCCGCGTATGCCGTGGGTGTTGACAATCTGACCGGCGGTAATAAATGGCAGTTCCATGTTGTTCTCCTTATTTAATATATAGCCCCTATCCCAGAACCGCGTCTACCGCACGGATGCTGGTGCGGAGCAGCAGGGGGCAGCGGGGATATTCCTCTGTAAAGCGGCTGAGAATGCGGTCCAGGGCTAACTGGCCCTTGTCCGGCGCGGGGGCGGGGAGCAGCAGCAGGTATTGGTTGGCGCTGTACTGGGCCACCACGTCCCCGCGGCGCAGGGTGGCCTGGATGCAGTCCCCCAGCTTCTCCATGTAGCTGTTCAGCAGCCGCAGCGGAGGCGTGGAGCCGTCCCGCATGAACGCCGAGATCATCGCTAAATTCACGCTGCGGCCCGAGCGGGCGATGGAACGGGCTTCCAGGTTGTAAATGTCCGTAAAGACCTCCATTTCGCAGAAGAACGCGCCGGTAAGCCGCTCCTCCCGCAGAAGGAACCGGCTGATGGCGGCAAGGTCTTCCGTCTCCCGGGACGCGTTCCGGCTGCCCGCGCGGCTGATTTCCTGGTACAGCTCGGTAATCTCCGCCGGAGGAGTCAGGCCCAGCTCCGTGTAAAACAGGCTGTACATCCGCTTGTACCGCTCCAACGCCTGGCGGGTCTGGCCTGTGCGAACCAAGCCGCGGATCAGATAGAAATAAAAGCTCTCCTCATAGCCATCAATCTGGATGGCCCGGCCGCAGATGGGAATGACGTCCTCCCACCGCTCCTGGGACGCCAGAAGCCCCGCCGTGGTCTGCACCAGATGGACGTATAAAGAGTGGTAGTACGCCGCCAGGCGCTTTACCCAGCCCTCCCCCATGGCCTTGGACAAAAAGTCGTTCCGATAGAAGGCCAGCGCCGCCATGCAGGTGTCCAGGCGCTCCTCCGGCGACAGCCAGGGCGTCTTTACCCGCTGGCAGGCTAACTCGAACAGGTCTGTGTCAATCTGGATGGGGATGCCCGCGTTCCAGGCGTAGGAACCGCGGGTAACCTGAATCAGCTCCCGGTTGTCGGGCAGCTCCAGCTCCTCCAGCATGGCCCGGACGCGGTAAACCAGGGTCTTTAGGGCGCCTTGGGGGCTTTTGCCCTGCTCGCCGGGGTAAAGGAGGTTGATCAACTCGTCTACCGGGACCTCCCGGCTGCGGAAGGTGATGAGATAGGCCAGCAGCATCCAGGGCTTTTTCAGATGATAGTTGGCGTCTCCGATGGTTTTGTCGCCGTAGGTCAGGGAACAGCCGCCTAACAGGCGGATTTTTAAGACCGGCTTGTCAGCCATAGCGGGTCACATCCTCTCTTTTTGTAAAAGCGCATTTGCGTTTTTTCAACTGAGTTGTCTCCATTATGCCATATCTGAAGGGAAAATGCAATTCCGAAGGACTGCCAGGGGAAAATTTTTCCGCAGAACGGCGCTGACCGCCCGCTCTGCGGAAAAAGAATGTGACAAGAAACGGAACATGTGCTATACTGTGGGCGGGATATCCTCCCACGAACGCCCTCATGTAATGCAAAGGAGACGGTTATGGACCCCATGCCTGCCTATTCCCAGGATGAAGCGTTGGCGGAAATTGAACGGATACTCCACCAAATGCTCCTGCTGGCCGAACTGTCCGCCGGAAACGGCGATGTGGACCGGGACAGCCTGCAAAAAACTTTGGAGCGGCTCCGGGACAAGATCGACCGCATCGCGGACGGTCTGTGACGGAGGCCGCTCCTCTTTTGCGCTTTATAGCACCGCGTCGTACCAGAACCAGTGGGCTTGTATGCGCTCCGTATAGCCGTGGTTGCCGTAAGGGTCCTCCCAGATCCAGCCGCCGCCGGAGACGCGGAGAGGATAGCCCGTGGCTTGGAAGGATGCGGGCGTACCGGCGGCAGAGTAATAAAAGCCCTTTTCCACCCCGCCGGAGGCCGGGCTTTGGCGGATGTGGAACTCTACAATCCCCGCGCCGTGCCAAACGCTGACACGCCAGGGACCGTACTGCGCGGTTTGGGCCGCGCCGTCCGACAGGGCTTCTTGGGCGAAGGCTTCCAGCGAAGCGGTGTTCAGCCGGATGTAAAGACGGGCCGCTGGGTCTTGCAGGGTGAAGCTGCCTATCAGCAGCAGAAGAAGCAGCGCCAGCAGGATCTTTCGCCAGTGCTTTTTCATGTCCGCCCTCCTTCCCTCATGTGCGCCTGCGGCCCAGGACTTCCCTGCCCCGAACCAGGGGGCCGTGGTATTCGTAGTAGTCTACGTCGCACATGAAGCCGCATTCCTCTACCAGAATTCCGCCCTCTGCCTCAACTTCGCAGTCATTGCCCATCCAGGCCGACCCTAAGAACACGTACCAGAAGCCTGCAAAGGCAAACAGCCCCAGCAGCAGCAGGGAAAACAGGAAGCCTAAAATGGACTCCGCGCCCCCTGTCTGCCGGAACAAGTAAATATATGCCCAGAGCAGCAAAACCAGCAGGCCTGCACAATAGGCAAAAACGCACGGACCCTTCACCGCAGTCCGCCACGCCAGTCCATAAGCGGCCAGAACCGCCGTCCCGCCCCCGCCGATGGCCAGCGGCACGGCCAGTAGGGCAAAATCAATCCACGCGGCAATCCTCTTCCGCCCAGACGTCTTGCAGGCAGCCGCCAGGGCCAGCGCCGCCGGGGCGGCGGCTAAAAAGAACACAATGGGCATACCCTCAGCCGCCCTCCCCTACATATTCCAGCAGGTCCCCAGGCTGGCAGTCCAGCGCCTTGCAGATGGACTCCAATGTGGAAAAACGGACCGCCTTGGCCTTGTTGGTTTTCAGCACCGACAGGTTGGCGATGGTTACATCCACTTGCTCGGAAAGCTGGCTGAGCGTCATTTTCCGTTTTGCCAGCATCACGTCCAGGTTGACTATAATCGGCATGGGTCCCCTCCCTTTAACATAAAGCCCGTCATTCGCCCGCGTCCTTCCTTCTATGGAGCCACATTGCCAGGAGATTCAGAACAACCCCAAGGCAGGCTGCGGCGGAACTTGCCATAACCAGAGTGGGTACGACGTCCAGCAGCGAATCAACCAGCCAGCCCCTTACATATTCGTTAATGCTTTGAAGCGCACACAGTAGCGCCAGCCCGCCGCAGGACAAGCTGGCAAAAAGAAAAACCTGCCAGCCCTGATGCTTCCGTAGCGCCGCCCGAACCAGATTGATCAACACCAGAACAAACGCCGCGCCGCCCAGCAGCAGCCAACCATATATCCAATCCATTTTCAATCTCCTAAATTGTTAAATCGTTCTCCGCCTTCAGGTTGGCGGCTTTCAGCACTAAATGGCTCAGAAGAAATGCCGCCAGGGCGATGGATAGCCCTACGGTACACACGCCTAAGCCTAAAATCCATATCGGAGAACCTACCAGTATCTCCAGCGTCACCGTCCCTACCGCGCAGTAACCAGTGTCAATGAGGGCGCAGAAGCCAATTCCGGTGAGCCGTCCCGCGTTTTTGTGGCAAAACGAGTTGTCGCGGCCGACCTCTGTACAAATCTGCCAGAACAGCACCAGGGCAATGGCAATGGGGATCGCGCTGAGAGATACCGCTATCGTGCCGGGCGTTACCAGCCAGGTGACATTGGCGTTTTCCGCGCCCATCTCCTGAATGGCGTCCGGGAAAATCACCGTGTAGCATGTTGCCGCCATGACCGCCAGAAAAATAATGGTGCCTTTCAGTGTGCGCACTAGTCCAAGCCGTTTCATCGTTTGTCCCCGCTTTCTTGTGATGGCCTTATTTTACCAGCGCAGTTCCCGTTTGTCAATATATTTTTATTGTTTTTCAGTAAATTTTTAAGCTTTACCCTTGGAGAATCGTGTGGTATAATAGGGTATCTACTTAAAGGAGGACCTTTGCATGATCGCTCTCGCATATGCCCTGAAGGGGGAAATCAGAAGTATTTTGCACACTATGAATCCAAAGCTGCTGGAAACTGCCGCCGGTGTGGCGGTTTATGAGCTGGAGCCAGGACTGCTGGCCTATCTCGGCGGCGTGGGGAAGGTCAACGCCGCTATGAGTACGCAGCTTTTTATCGACCGGTATCAGCCGGATTGGATCGTGAACGCAGGCTGCGCGGGAAGCTTTGCAGACCTGCCAATCGGGACGCTCGTACTGGCGAAGGATTTCGTGCAGCATGACGTGGATACGACCGCTATGGGCGACCCAATCGGATTGGTGTCTACGGTAGACAAGGTGGCCTTCCCTACCGACGAGACGGAGCGCTTGAGCGGAATCCTCACCGCCCAAGGTGTTGCCCATGAGGTGGGGCGGGTGGCTACCGGCGAGGTCTTTATGACGAAGGGCCAGCGGGCTGATTGGGTGGCCGGAACCTTCTCCCCTATGCTCTGCGAAATGGAGGGCGGCGCCATCGCGCAGGTCTGCTACCGCAACCAGGTGAAGTTTGCCGCGCTAAAATCGGTGTCAGACCGGCTGTGCCAGGATAACAACGCCGAGGAGTACTTTAACTACGGCGAAGCTATGGCAAAGCTGAACGATATCGTGGTGCCGTTCGCCAGGGCGCTGGCCGGACAATAGGATGGCGCCTTTCGTAAACGTTTTTTACCCGCCTGCCGGAATTTTACTTTACACGGCGGTCTTGGGGTGGTAAAATAGAAAGGATGAACCCACAGGGCTTGTCTGATACATGCCAGAATGGCCAGGGGCGGAAAAGAACCGCCGTTTGGGCGTTTTGACAGTCTTCAAATATGCCCTTATTCCGAAACAGAAAGAGTGATCGCTTATGGACCGCAGCAGCGGGATTTTACTGCCTATCACCGCCCTCCCCTCCCCATACGGCATCGGCACGTTCGGAAAGGAAGCGTATGCCTTCGCCCGCTTCCTTAAGGCCGCAGGGCAGAAATATTGGCAGCTCCTACCCTTGGGACCGACCAGCTACGGCGACAGCCCTTACCAGAGCTTCTCCACCTTCGCCGGAAACCCCTACTTCATCGACCTGGATATGCTCAAAGAAGACGGCCTGTTGGCCCAATCAGACCTGGACGGCGTTGACTGGGGGGACGAACCCCGTTATGTGGATTACGGCAAAATCTACAAAGCCCGCTTTGCCGTCCTCCGCAAGGCCTTCCGCGTGGGATATCCCAGGGATGTGGAAAAAGTGGACGCCTTCCGGAAGGAAAACCCGTGGCTGGACAATTACGCCCTCTATATGGCCGTTAAAAGCCATTTCGGTATGAAAAGCTGGCTGGAATGGCCCGATGAGGGCATCCGGCTCCGGAAAAAGGACGCCGTCGCCCACTATAGCCGGGAACTGGCGGAGGATGTGGATTTCTACGCCTACCTGCAATTCCTCTTCTTCCAGCAGTGGAACGCCCTGCGGGATTATATCCATTCCTTGGGCATCTCCATCATAGGCGACCTGCCAATCTATGTGGCTATGGACTCCGCCGATGTGTGGGCCGAGCCGGAGTTTTTCCAGCTGGGCGAGGACCTCGTCCCTACGGAGGTCTCCGGTGTGCCGCCGGACTACTTTACAGCCGACGGCCAGCTTTGGGGCAACCCCCTCTATGACTACGAGCGGATGAAAAAGGACGGCTACGGCTGGTGGATCCGCCGCATCGAGGGCGCGGGGCATCTGTTTGATGTGATCCGCATCGACCACTTCCGGGGGCTGGAAAGCTATTGGGCGGTGCCTTACGGCGCGGAAACCGCGAAAAACGGCCGCTGGCGCAAAGGGCCGGGTATGGAACTGGTGGGAACCTTGACGCAGTGGTTCCACGATTTGCAGTTTATCGCCGAGGACTTGGGATTCTTGACCCCCGCCGTTCATGAACTGCTGGAAGAATCCAAACTGCCGGGGATGAAGGTGTTGGAGTTTGCCTTCGACGCCAGAGAGCCTAGCAACTATCTCCCCCATACCTACAACCATCACTGCGTATGCTATGTGGGTACCCATGACAATGAGACCGTTATGCAATGGCGGGAGCAGGCCGATAAGGCTAACGTCTCTATGGCGCGTAAGTACCTGGGGCTAAATGAGGCGGAGGGCTTCCATTGGGGCATGATCCGGGGCGGGATGTCCTCTGTGGCAGATACTTTTGTGGTCCAGATGCAGGACTGCCTGGGTCTGGGCGCGGAGGGCCGTATGAATACCCCCGGCACACCCGAGGGCAACTGGCGCTGGCGGCTGCTGCCCGGTGAAGCCAGCCCCGCATTATCGAAAAAAATGCTGGTTTATGCGAGAATGTACGGAAGAACTTAATAACACAGGCCGTCCGGCTGAAACCAGCCGGACGGCCTTTTCCTTACTTTATAGAAAACAGCAGGTCAGTGTAGCTGGGATAGGGCCAGGCATCTCCGGCGGTGATGGACTCCAGCTCGTCTACTGCCGTGCGCAGCCTGCTCATGATGTCAAATACGGTGTAGCGGTAATAGTGGGCGGCTTCGTAGGCGTCCTTCCCCGGAGATACGGACAGGGCGCCCTCTAAGGCGCGGGCCTGCCGCATCATCGCCCCAGACAGCGCGCTCAGCTTCCGCAGCAGCTCCTCTTCGTCCGAGCAGTCCAGGTCCGCAAGCACGGACTTCTTCGCCGCTACGCCGGACGCTATGGAACCAGAAAAGGCGCTGACCGCCGGGAAAATGCCCCGCTTTACCATGTCAATCATCGTCCGGGCTTCAATGCCGACGACTTCGCAGTAGTTTTCCAGATGGATTTCGTTCCGGGCCGCAAGCTCTTCCCGGGTGAATACCTTGTGCTTGCTGAACAGCTCTACGTGCTTGGGCTGCAAGTACGTCTTCAGCGCATCGGCGGTACAAGTCAAGTTGCTCAGGCCGCGCTTCCGGGCTTCCTGCACCCAGGCGTCCTCATAGCCGTTGCCGTTGAAAATAATCCGCTGATGCTCAGTAAAGGCTTTCTGCACCAACTCATGGAGGGCCGTATTGAAATCTGCCGCGCCTTCCAGCGCGTCCGCGAACTGGGACAGCTCCTCGGCCATGATGGTGTTCAGGGCAATGTTCGGGCCGGATATGGACTGGCTGGAACCGAGCATGCGGAATTCAAACTTGTTGCCGGTAAAGGCCAGGGGCGACGTGCG
This sequence comes from uncultured Clostridia bacterium, assembly GCA_947649615.1. Classification (GTDB taxonomy): domain Bacteria; phylum Bacillota; class Clostridia; order Oscillospirales; family Oscillospiraceae; genus Pelethomonas. The sequence continues at coordinate 16,953 of CANSSG010000024.1, forward strand.
GTTCCGGTCCGTGGTGTCCTGGGGTACCGGCGGCAGGGCGTCTACGCCAATGGAAATGCTCTTCATCCGCTGGTCTACATATTTGGTGCCGTGGATGATGGCGTCTACAATGGCCGTCAGTTCGTCTCCCAGAAATACGGAAATAATGGCCGGCGGCGCTTCCTGCGCCCCCAGGCGGTGGTCGTTGCCGGGGTTCGCCACAGAGCAGCGCAGCAGGTCTTGGTACTCGTCCACACCCTTGATAAACGCCGCCAAAAACAGCAGGAACCGGGCGTTCTGGCTGGGAGTGGAGCCAGGCTTAAACAGGTTCATGCCGGTGTCGGTGCTCAGGGACCAATTATCATGTTTGCCGGAGCCATTGACCCCGGCGAAGGGCTTTTCATGAAGCAGGCAGACCATGTTGTGCCGCCCGGCTACCTTCTTCATGATCTCCATGGTAAGCTGGTTGTGGTCGCAGGCGGTGTTGGCATCGTTATAGATGGGGGCCAGCTCGTGCTGGGCGGGCGCAACCTCGTTGTGCTTCGTCTTTGCCAGGATGCCCAGCTTCCAAAGCTCCTCATCCAACTCCTGCATATACGCCGCTACCCGCGGCTTGATGGTGCCGAAGTAGTGGTCCTCCAATTCCTGGCCCTTGGGCGGCTTTGCCCCGAACAGGGTCCGGCCCGTGAGAACCAAGTCCTCGCGGCGGTTGAACACGTCCTTGTCAATGAGGAAATATTCCTGCTCCGCCCCCACTTGGCTGATGACCTTCTTCACATCCACGTCCCCGAACAGGCGCAGGACGCGCACCGCCTGACGGCTCAGCTCCTCCATGGAGCGCAAAAGAGGGGTCTTTTTATCCAGGGATTGCCCGCTGTAGGAGCAGAACACCGTGGGAATGCACAGGCTGCCGTCCTTGATGAACGCAAAGGCAGTGGGGTCCCAGGCGGTATAGCCCCGGGCCTCGAAGGTCGCCCGCAGGCCGCCGGAGGGGAAAGAGGACGCATCCGGCTCCCCCCGCACCAGCTCCTTTCCCGAAAAAAGCATCAGGACACGACTGGCCCCTTCGGGGGTGATGAAGCTGTCGTGCTTCTCGGCGGTCACGCCCGTCATGGGCTGGAACCAGTGGGTGTAGTGGGTGGCGCCGTGGTCCATTGCCCAGTTCTTCATTTCCGCCGCCATCTCGTGGGCGGTTTCCAGGGAGAGCGGCGTACCTTCCTCCACACACTTCTTCCATGCCCGGTAGCAGGTGGCGGAAAGACGCTGCTTCATAACGTCCTCATTAAAAACCAAGCTGCCAAACATGCTGGTCACTTTTTCCTTTCCCATGGGTATGCTCCTTTCTCACCGCGGCGGAAACCTGCCACATATACATATGCAAAAAGCCCCCAGATCACCTGCCGCCGTATACCTTTTTTAAGATGGGCGTATCTTACCCCCAAATGATTTGATTGTCAAGCGCAAATGTTGGCGCGTCCGGCGCGAATCCCTCCGGCGGCCCGCATTGGGGCCGGACAGCGGACAGCTTGTCCGTGAAATAACTACATTCCCGGTTCTGTTTGACAGCCACCGGCGGGGGCGGGACGCCGCCTACAAAAATCCCAGCCCCCAGGGGCCGGGATTTGTAAGATACACTGATTTTTGATTTTTCTCCATTTTTCATCCCTGCGGAGTGAAAAAATCGGGGTTTCATCTGCTGGGAGCCTGCTTCCAGACCACCGGAAGCCCGCAGACAACCTCTACCACTTCCTCCGCCAGTAGCGCAAGACGCTGGTGCAGGCTGCCTAAGCTTCGGATGTAGGCCATAGTCTCCGGCGGATAGCCGCCGCCGTCGGAAAAAACGTCATTGCTGACTACCAGCAGCAGGGCGGCGCGGGCTTGCAGCAGCGTCAGTCCGGTGAAAATGCGGTCCTCCGCCAGGGCGGGGCCTGCGCCGGATGGAGACCATATCTCGTTGGCCAGCAGATTCCCTAAGTCCTCCAGCAGTACAAAGTCCCCAGGCGCAGCCGCCACACCGCCTACGTCCACCGTCCGCTCTACCGTCTCAAAGGACACCCCAGCCGCCGCGCCGTGGGCTTCCCGCATGGCACGGTGGCGGGCAATCCGGGCCGGGGCTTCCGGGCTGGCGCTCTCCATAGCGGCCAGGTAGACGGCCCGCGCACCGGGGACTTGGGCGGCCTGGGCCAGAAGGGTGCGCTCCGCCCAGGCGGATTTGCCGCTACCGCTGCCGCCGTATACCAGAATCAGACGGCCCATTACAAGGGCTGGTAGGCGTCGATGCCGATGCCGTCGAAGGAGGGCATGTCAAAATACACCCTCAGGGCCATGTCCAGCAGGGGCATGGCCGATACTGCGCCAGTCCCCTCCCCTAAGGCCATCCCCAGACGGAGCAGGGGCGTCAGGCCTAACGCGTCCATCACATATCCCGCCCCCGGCTCGGCGGAAAGATGGGACGCCGTCAAGGCGTCCGCCGCCGCAGGGCAAATCCGGACGGCGCACAGCCCGGCTACCGTGGAGATGAAGCCGTCCATTACGGTGGGTACGCGCCGCAGGGCGCAGCCTAAGTAAAATCCCGTCATGGCGGCGATGTCAAAACCGCCTACCTTGGACAGCACGTCCACGGGATTGGCGGGGTCAGGCTGGTGGAGGGCAATCGCGCGGTCAATGACGGCAATTTTCCGCTCCAAGCCCTCGTTGGTCAGGCCTGCGCCTTTGCCGGTCATCTCCGCCGCAGGACGGCCTAAGAGAGCCGCCGCCACCGCGCTGCTGCTGGTGGTGTTGCCAATGCCCATCTCGCCAGCGGCCAGCAGGGTGTAGCCCTTATCCGCCAGCTCTGCCGCCAAGTCCAGGCCCGCCAGCAGCACCGTCAGGCACTCCTGGCGGGTCATGGCCGGTTCTTGGGAGAAGTCCTTCGTTCCCCGCGCCACCTTGATCGAGCGCATGCCGGGTACCTCTGCCAACATACCCGCGTCTACAGGCAGAACCTCCGCGCCGGTGACGGCGGACATGCAGCACACGCTGGCTTTGCCAGTCATCATATTCCCCGCCACGATAGCGGTTACGCCGCTGTCGGTCTGGGTGACCCCCTGCGCCACTACGCCGTTGTCGGCGCAAAAGCTGACAACAGCCTTCTTATACGTCCGGCGCAGGGGCGCGGCGCCAGCCATACGCGCCAGAACATCCTCCAGTACGCCAAGGCCGTGGAGAGGCTTGGCAATCGCGTCCCAGTGGGCCTTGGCCTGGGAAATCCGCTCCCTGCAAGCGGGGCGGATGGCGGCAACCGTCTCTTGCAGGCGGCGGTCGAGATGCTCCACAGATTCCATTTTTTACTGCCTTCTTTCTTTAATTGGGTTCCACCAGTTCCAACCCCGGATTATGCTTGAGCAGATAGCCAACCGGCCACTCGCCGGAATAGGCAATCAGGCTCCGGCCCCGGAAGTCCTCCAGCAGGGCCGCGTCGGCGCAAAGCGTCAAATCCTTCGGCTCTACCGGGCTGCTCTCAATGCGGCGCAAATGGTCGTAAGGCAGGCCCGCCATGCGAAGCTCTACGCCGTATTCGGCGCGCATACGGTACTGGAACACGTCAAATTGCAGGGTACCCACTACGCCGACAATGACTTCCTCCATGCCGGCATAGGGGATTTTGAAAATCTGAATCGCACCCTCCTGGGCAATCTGCTCGGTCCCCTTGATGAACTGCTTGCGCTTCATGGTGTCCATGGGACTGACCCGCATGAAGTGCTCCGGCTCGAAGGTGGGGATGCCCTGGAACTTGAACTTTTTCCCGGGAACCGTCACCGTGTCGCCGATGGAAAACATGCCGGGGTCGAATACGCCGATGATGTCCCCGGCGTAGGCCTCCTCAATGATTTCACGTTCGGCGGCGAGCATCTGCTGGGGCTGGCTGAGCCGGAGCTTCTTGCCGGACTGCATGTGGTAGACCTCGCTGTCCCGCTGGAATTTCCCGGAGCAGACCCGCATAAAAGCAATCCTGTCCCGGTGGGCTTTGTTCATATTCGCTTGGATTTTAAACACAAATGCGGAGAAATCCGGGGAAAAAGCGTCAATTTCACCCTGATCGGACACCCGGCTCAGGGGCGGGGTGGTCATGCGGAGAAATTCCGCCAGGAAGGGTTCCACACCGAAGTTCGTCAGTGCGGAGCCAAAAAACACGGGGCTGAGCTTCCCGGCCCGGACGGCTTCCATATCGAAATCCCGGCCTGCGCCCAGCAGCTCCACTTCGTCCCGAAGGGTCTGCCAGCGGGCTTCCCCGATATAATCCGCTACAGCAGGGTCTTCCAAATCCACTTCCGTAGACGCGGCTTTTTTACCGCGCCCCTCAGCGGAGAAAAAGAGGATGCTGGCTTTTTCCCGGTCATACACGCCCTGGAACTCCTTGCCGCAGCCAATGGGCCAGTTGACGGCGTAGGTGTCAATGCCCAGCTCCTTCTCCACCTCCTCGCAGAGGGAGAGGGGGTCTTTCGTTTCCCGGTCCATTTTGTTGATGAAGGTAAAAATCGGGATATGGCGCATGGCGCATACCTTAAAGAGTTTTCTTGTCTGCGGCTCCACGCCCTTCGCACCGTCAATCACCATGACGGCAGAGTCCGCCGCCATCAGGGTCCGGTAGGTGTCCTCGGAGAAGTCCTGATGGCCGGGGGTATCCAAAATGTTGATGCAGTAGCCGTCATGCTGGAACTGCATAACGGAACTGGTGACAGAGATGCCGCGCTGTTTTTCAATTTCCATCCAGTCGGAGGTGGCCGCTCTGGCGCGCTTTCCCTTGACCTCCCCGGCCTGGGCGATGGCCCCGCCATAGAGGAGGAATTTTTCTGTCAAAGTGGTTTTGCCCGCGTCTGGGTGGGAAATAATGGCAAATGTTCTTCTTCTTGTAATTTCTTCGTTTAATCCAGCCATTTTTGTTCCTTTGGCCTCCTAAATTAATTTGTTTTTTGTTCTCTTAGAGGTTTTTCTGCTACATCGGTCGTTCCTCCTGGCTGGATGATTCCCGCCGCCCCACGGCGGCCTGCGCTTTTGCTGCTGCGTTGGCTATACCGGGCAGGAAATTTCCCCTTCAAGTCGAAGCCGGGAAGAAACCTGCCCGCCAATTTTGATATTATACCCATTTTTCACTCTGCTGTCAATTTTTTCTGCTGACAAATCCACAGCCCCATGCTATAATAAAAAAATCTGGAAGAAAAAGAAGGTGCCGCCGTGATAGGGAAAAAAAACGCCAGCCTGGGGCTGGCAGTCTGCCTGACGTTGTGCCTGCTGAGCGGCTGCGCCGCCCTGCTGGAGCGCTCCTATGGCGTTTCCGAGCCATATGCCGACCGCTACTGGGATTCCAGCGCTGAGGATACCCTCCGGGTAGAGAGTTATCAGGATTTGGTCAACTCCCTCCTCCTGCTGGTGGAACAGCGGGCCGAGGAAGGCGTCATCCGCTGCTACGGAGAAGCCGGCGAGTACGCCCAGGCCATGGAAGCAAAAAAAGAAGTCTGCAAGGAAACAATGCTTGGCTCCTATTTCTTGAAGGATATCCAGATATCCTATGAAAGCGGGCCGAATTACAGCACCCTGACCTGCCAGATGCACTACCGGGAGGACGCGGCGGATATCGCGTCTATTATGACCCTCTCCGACAGCCAATCCCTGGTAGACCTGCTCCGTCTGGCCGTCCGCGAGGGGCTGGACAAGCTGACCGCCCGTTTTGCCTACGACACCCCGAAGGAAGAGGTCATCGCCGCTGTGGAAAGCCTCTGGCAGGAGCTTTGCCGCGCCGAAATGGAACAACAGGAAGCCATGGCGAACCTCCAGAACCAGGTGGATGCTCCGCCGGAATCGGAGCTTGCCCCGGAGGACGTAGAAAACAGTGCATCGGAGGAAGAGCCACCCCCGGCAGACAGCCCTGATGCGCCGGACCCCCAAAGCAGCATCCCTGAACCGGATGACGGGCCGGATGAGGAGCCGCCGGAGAACCCCGGTGAGGACGCGCCGCCGGAGCCGGACGAAGAACCGGTGATCGTTTACCCTCCCTGTCCCTGGGCCATCCGGTTTTACCCCAATCAGGACGCGGCGGAAATGGTGGAAGTGCTGCTCAAGTGAATAGGGAAAAGCGGGCCAAAAGGCCCGCTTTTTATTAGAGCTGAACAATCCAGCCCATGTCATCGGCCACTACGCCGGTCTGCATCCCGTAAATCTGGTCATAAAGCTTTTGGCTGACCGGGCCTACGCCGCCGTCGTGAATGACAATGTCCCGGTCCATATAGCGCAGATAGCCAATGGGGGAAATCACGCAGGCTGTGCCGGTGGCCCAGGCTTCCTGTAGGGAGCCGTCCCGGCTGGCCGCTTCGATCTCCTGGATAGACAGCCGGCGCTCGGAGACCTTGTAGCCCCACTTGCGCAGCAGCGTAATCGTGCTGTCACGGGTGACGCCGGGGAGGATAGAACCGCCCAGGGGCGCGGTAATGACCTCATCGTTAATCATGAAGAAGGCGTTGGAGGTGCCTACCTCCTCCACATACTTGTGTTCATGGGCATCCAGCCAGAGGACTTCTTTGCAGCCGTTTTCCAGAGCCTTCTTAGTGGCCCGCATGCCGCCGGCGTAGTTGCCGCCTACCTTGGCAAAGCCGGTGCCGCCCACCGCCGCGCGGATATATTCGTCCTCCACATAGATGTGGCTGCCGGTGAGGCCGCCCCGGTTGATGTCGTAGTACGCGCCTACCGCGCAGAGGATGATGATGAAATGATAGTGCTTGGACGGCTCTACGGAAAAGCTGACTTCATCGGAGATGATATAGGGCCGGATATACAGCGCCGTACCCGGCTGGCTGGGAATCCAGTCCGCATCCACCTTCACCGTGGCCTTCACCGCTTCGATGAACAGTTCCTCGTCCATAAAGGGGATGCACATGCGCTCGTTGGTGCGGTTGAGCCTCTTGGCGTTCATGTCGGGACGGAACAGGTTGATCTTGCCGTCGGGGGTCAGATAGGCCTTCATGCCCTCGAACATCATCTGGGCGTAGTGGAGGACGCAGCTTGCAGGGTCCAGGCTGATGGGTCCGTAAGGGACGATCTTGCCGTCATGCCAGCCCTGGCCCTCGTCGTAGTCCATGATAAACATATGGTCGGTGAAGTACTTGCCGAAGCCCAGGTTGGACTGGTCGGGCTTAGCCTTGGGGGTGGTGGTGCGGGTTACGGGAAAATTGTAAGACATAACTGATTCCGCCTTTCATCGTATCATCATTTGTTCCCTGAATGGGAAGCTGTGTCATCAAGTATTTTTTATTTTGATGGGAAAATAATAGTTCATCTGCTCATACCCCATTGCCGCCTGCGCGGCCGGAGAGGTAATGACATTTCCCAACTGGGGGCGCGCTTTGTCACGTTCGAACCCGTTCTCACGCAAAAACCGGTCCACTTCCGTGTTCATGGCGTCCATATCGGTCTGCTGGTCGATATCCGTTGCGGCGGCATAAAGACCGCCTGGAAAATCTATGATTTCAAATTCGGAGGGAACATCCAATCCCGCTTCGTACATATATAACCAGTGGAAGCTGTTTCCATCAAAATATAGGAAATCTTTTGGAAATATGCCGCGTTTCTGTGTGGAGAACCATTCCTCAAAATGATGGAATTTTTCTTCCCCGAACATTCCGGCCCCTGATGAAACCATTTTGCAGTCCGGCATTTCTAAAATTCTAATATTCTGTATGTTCTTCTCCTCCTAATGGATTTGATATAGCTCCGGCCTTCTGTCCCGGAAAACGTTGATGGAACCGCGGATGCCGTCAATAACGGCAAAGTCCGCTTCCCCGGTGATGGTCTCCTCGCCGTCCCAGGCACGGGCCAGATACTCGCCCCAGGGGTCGATAATGGCGCTGTGGCCTCCGCAGTGGGTCTCCCCGGCGGTGCCTACGCTGTTGCAGAGGGCCAGGAATATCTGGTTCTCAATGGCCCGCGCACGGGCCAGGGTCATCAGGTGCATAGTCCGCTTCTCCGGCCACTGGGCCGGGACAAACAGCAGCTCGATGCCCTCCAGCGCCAGCGTCCGGGCCAGCTCCGGGAAACGGAGGTCATAGCAGATGATAATACCGCACTTCTTCCCGTCCAACGCAAACCGGCAGATGTGGGAGCCAGCCTGGAAATACTCGTGCTCGCCGGAGGGGGTAAAAAGGTGGGTTTTATCGTACTCCGCCACGACCGCGCCGGTGCGTCCGAATACATAGGCGGTGTTAAAAAATCCCTCCGCCCGTTTCGTAACCACGCTGCCGCAGACAATATTTACGTTCAACTCCTTCGCCAGGGCGGAGAAAACGGATTTCGTCCGCTCCCCCTCCTGGTCAGCGCAGGGAGCCAACTCCTTGGGGAAGAACCCGGTGCTCCACAACTCCGGCAAAACCACGGCATCCGGGCCGTCCTGTTCCACGGCGGCGCGGATCAGCTTTTCCGCGCGGGAGAAATTGAAATCCACCTCCCCCAGACGCATGTCCATTTGGATGCAGGAAATTTTCATAGCCGTCACCCCTGGAAATCCCTTCCTGCCTGCAAGGCCTTCATATTCAGTTCCACAAGCTGGGCCTTGCTGGGGGGGACCAATTTCGATACGGTGGCTTCTGTCCCATCGAAGGTCAGCTCGGGATTGTTTTTCAGCACATGGCCCATCATCACCATGTTCGCCAGGGTAGGCACCCCCGCGTCATTGGCCATCTGGGTGGCGGGGATATAGAACACCTCCACATCCTCCCGGGCCACTTTTTCAGAAATCAGGGTGGAATCCACATAAATCTGCCCACCGGAGACCACGCTGTCCACATACTTTTGCAGCGAGGGCAGGTTCATCACAATCAACACGTCCGGGTCGGTGATGATGGGGGAGCCAACGGGATCATCGGAAAGGATGACGTTGCAGTTGGCTGTGCCGCCGCGCATCTCCGGGCCGTAGGAGGGCAGCCAGGAGACTTGCAGCTCCTCCAGCAGGCCCTTATAGGCCAAAAACTTCCCGGCGAAGAGGATGCCCTGCCCGCCGAAGCCGGCAATCAAAATCTGGGTGGTTTTCATTTCGCTTCCCCCTCCTTTGCGGCGGTTCTGTCCTTATAAACCCCTAAGGGATAATAGGGCAGCATATCGCTCTCCACCCACTCCAAGGCCTTCTGGGGCGTCATGCCCCAGTTGGTGGGGCAGGCGGAAACTACTTCAATGAGGGAGAACCCCTTTTTATCCATCTGGTTCTGGAACGCTTTCTGGATGGCCTTTCCGGCGGCTTTCACGTTTTTGACATTGTTCACCGCCACCCGGGCCACATACTCCGGACCCTCCAGGGCCGCCAGCATCTCACAGACCTTGATGGGCCAGCCGCAGTGGGCCACGTCCCGGCCATAGGGAGAGGTCTGGGTCACCTGCCCCGGCAGGGATGTGGGGGCCATCTGCCCGCCGGTCATGCCGTAAATGGCATTGTTGACGAAGATTACGGTAATATTTTCATTCCTCGCGGCGGCGTGGACGGTCTCCGCCATGCCGATGGACGCCAGATCGCCGTCGCCTTGGTAAGTAAATACAATGTTGTCCGGACGGCACCGCTTGATGCCGGTGGCGGTAGCGGGAGCGCGGCCATGGGCCGCTTCGATCATGTCGCAGGCGAAATAATCATACGCCATCACCGCGCAGCCTACCGGGGCTACGCCGATGGCTTCGCCTTCAATGCCTAAGCTGTCAATGGCTTCCGCCACTAGACGGTGGATAATGCCGTGGGGGCAGCCGGGACAGTAATGCAGCACCGCGTCCGTCAGGGACTTGGGTTTTTGAAACACAACAGCCATTTCAGCACACTCCTTTCTGGGCTTCCCGGATGGAATCCAGCACTTGTCCGGGGCTGGGAATCATTCCGCCCGCCCGGTTGCAGAGGGATACTGGCTTCCGGCACTCGGTTGCCAGCCGGACGTCCTCAATCATCTGGCCCATGTTCAGCTCCACGGAGACGAAAGCTTTCACCTGGTCCGCAGCCTGCCGCAGAACCTTTTTGGGGAAAGGCCAGAGGGTGATGGGCCGGATGAGGCCGGCCTTGACGCCCTCCTTCCGGGCGGCGGCTACGGCGTTTTTCGCCACCCGGGCCGCAATGCCGAAGGCCACCACGCAAATCTCGGCATCCTCCATCCCGTACTCCTCGTACAGGACCTCGTTTTCCTCTACAACCTTGTAGCGGGCATACCGCTCGAAGTTTTTCCGTTCCAGCTCATCGGATTTGAGGTAAAGGGAGTTCACAATATTATGCTTTCTCTGCCCCTTCGTCCCCGTCAAGGCCCAGGGCTTGTCGTAGGCCTCCACCTGGACGTCCTCAAAGGTAATCGGTTCCATCATCTGCCCAATGGTGCCATCCGCCAGGATCATAGTGGTCATGAGGTACTTGTCCGCCAGGTTGAAGCCTTTTACGGTCAAGCTTGCCATCTCCTGCACAGAAGCAGGCGCCAGCACAATCATGCGGTAGTCGCCGTGTCCGCCGCCCTTGGTGGCCTGGAAGTAATCGGACTGGCTGGGCTGGATGCCGCCCAAGCCCGGGCCGCCCCGCTGGACATTCACCACAAAAGCAGGTACGTCGGAACCGGCGATGTAGCTCAGCCCCTCGCTCTTCAGGGAGATTCCCGGACTGGAGGAGGATGTCATTACCCGCATGCCGGCCGCGGCAGCGCCGTAGACCATGTTGATGGAAGCAATCTCGCTTTCCGCTTGCAGGAACACGCCGCCGATTTTCGGCATCTTCTTCGCCATATAGGCGGCAATCTCGGTTTGGGGGGTAATGGGATAGCCAAAGTAGTGGCGGCAGCCGGCACGGATGGCCGCTTCCGCGATGGCTTCGTTGCCCTTCATCAAAACTCTTTCTGTTTTTTCCGCCATAGCTTCCTCCTTATTTCTCCACCGTGATGATGCAGTCCGGACACATGGTTGCGCAGAAGGCGCAGCCAATACATTCGTCCTGGCTGGCCATTACCGCCGGGGAGTAGCCTTTTTTGTTAATCCGGTCTTTGGCGATTGCCAAAATGTGCTTAGGACAGGCGTTGACGCAAAGGCCGCAGCCCTTGCAGAGGTCTGTCAAAAAGGTGACTTTTGCCATTTTTTGTGCTCCTTTCTTCTCTGCCGCGCTCCGCGCGGCATGGGGGATTTTTCTGCAACCAGCCCGGGGCTTACCCCGCCCCGGACCCCGGGTACCTTTTTGTGTGAACAAAAAGGTACTAAAAAATCACTTAAACCTGCGGTTTAAGAATCCCTCACTTATTGCGGGGGTAATTATTTTTTTGCCTAACGGTACGCTGCCGGCGTCCTGCCGGCGCTGCGTGGACTTCGTGCGCAAGTCTTCTGCGCCTACCCACGGGCTGGCTTGGCGGCGCGTACCTTTTTTGCTTCGGGTTCTCCCGGCGCTGGGGGCGGGTAATCGTTTGTTATAGGTCCTTCTGCATCACGACTATCTTGTAAGCGCCGCCGTCAGTCTCTACGCCAGTGGGGGAAAACTGCTGCTTCACCCAAAAAGCCCTGCTCTCTTCGTTGCCCTTCACATAGCCCAGCCGTACCGCATGGTATCCGCAGTCCTTTAACAACGCGAACAGCTCCCCGGCCATGCTTGTCCCGACCCCTTTGCCCTGCAAATCCTTCCTTACCACAAACCAGCCAATAAACGCTATCTCCGGGGCGGGATACCTTGTAATCAGATCCAACGCCGCGCACAGCCGCCCCTCTTGATAATATCCCAAAAAGTATTTATCCTCCGGCGTTGTCCGGGGCGGTAGCTTTGTCAAATCCCCGCGAAGCGTCTCCAGCGCCGGCGTCTCGTGCATATGCGCATAATATGCAGCGTTCCCCCTTGCCAGCGCAAGCAGCTCAGGTAAATCTTCCTCCGTGATCCGGCGCACCTGATAGGCTTCGGAAATCCGTTCAAAAGGCAGCTTCATCTGTAAATTGCCCTCCCCTGCCCCACTGCGGGGCTATTTCTTATAGGATATATCCGATAACCCTTTGCTGTCAATGGATTTAATCACTAACTTTTACTCGTTACAGTGATAAATTATTAATAAATCCGACTCACCCAAAGAGCGGACCCGCCTTGGGCGTCCCCTTTTGTTCCGGCAGATCGAAGTATTTTTCTTGCAGCTTCATGGGCAGCAAACCGGGCGCTTGCCCATGAAGCTTTTCCGCCACGGTTTCTTCGGCGGAGGTCATCCAGACCGGCAGGCCGCTCAATTCGCTTAATTTTTCCATGTAAGGCACTGCCGCCAGAACGGTCTCCGGCGTGGTTTCGTGGGCGAGGTTTGCATTGTTGACGATGCAGGTAAAGGGCAGCCCTCCGGCCGCTTCGATCTCCCGCATGACCGCCAGGGCGTCCTCCGGCGTACGGGTCAGGGGCCGGTAAGGATTGGCCACAAATGCCATGCGGAAATTATCTTCCGCCAGGATAAACGGGGTATACCGTCCCAGAGCGTACGCCCCGCGGTCATCCCCGCCGATGTCCATGACGGCGAACAGGCTCCTGTCCTCCACCAGCCGGTATGCCTCGGCGGGCAGGGCGGGTAAATCCACGTTGGTATTCGCAAACTGGGGGGAAATCAGTTCCACGCCCGCCGCAGATAACTCCGCCGCGCTGTCTTTGGTGCGGAAGTATGGGTTTACGATGTCTAAATCCGCAATGGCGGCCCGCCGTCCCTCACGGGCCAGCAGCAGGGCGTAATTGACGGCAATATTGGTTTTTCCGGACCCATAATGCCCGGCGAAAAGGGTTACGCGCTTATGATTCATAGTAATTTACCTTTATTAAAGAAGAATAGCAGACGGGTCTGCGGCGCGGACAACAGGGGCGCTGTGATTAAAGCTTGTTCCGCATGATCTTCCCGCTGATGGTCTTTGGAAGTTCCTCTTTAAAGACCACAATCCGCGGGTATTTATAAGGCGCCGTATGCTTTTTGACATAATCCTGGATCTCTTTTTTGAGTTCCTCTGTCCCCTCCTGGCCGGGAACCAAAACAATGCTGGCCTTGACCACTTGGCCGCGAATCTCGTCCGGCGCGGCGGATACGCCGCACTCCAACACATAGGGCAGCTCCATAATGACGCTTTCAATCTCAAACGGCCCAATCCGGTAGCCGGAAGACTTTATCACGTCGTCCCGCCGCCCCACATACCACAAGTAACCGTCCTCATCCTGCCACGCCACGTCGCGGGTGTGGTAAAGCCCGTCATGCCAGACCTCCCGGGTCTGGGCCTCATCCCGGTAGTAGCCGGAAAACAGCCCCGGCACACCTTTGCCCTCCTCGGCCCGGATGCAGATTTCTCCGTTTTCACCGGGGGCTACCGGCTCGTTGTTTTCATCCACCAGCACCAGGTCATAGGTGGGAACCGGTTTGCCCATGGAACCAATCTTTTGCTTGTTGCCCAACAGATTGCCAATACAAAGGGTAGTCTCCGTCTGGCCGAAGCCCTCATAGATTTGCAGCCCCGTCTGGCTCTCAAACTGCCGGAACACCTCCGGGTTCAGCGCCTCGCCGGCAGTGGCGGCGTGTTTGATGCTGGACAGGTCGTATTTGCTGAGGTCCTGCTTAATCAGCATCCGATACATAGTCGGCGGGGCGCAGAAGGTGGTGATGTTGTACTGCGCAAACAGCGGCAGAATCTCCGCCGCGTCAAAGCGGTCAAAGTCGTAGGTGAATACCGCCCCCTCGCAGAGCCACTGCCCGTAAAGCTTCCCCCACAGCGCCTTGCCCCAGCCCGTCTCGCTGATGGTAAAGTGCAGCCCGTCGGCATGGACGCAGTGCCAGTACTTCGCGGTTATAAAATGCCCCAACGCATACTGATAACTCTGGGCGGCAATCTTAGGATACCCCGTAGTGCCGGAGGTAAAGAACATGAGCATCAAGTCCCTGCCGCAGGGCGCGTCGGGCGCGCGGTCAAACTTACTGCGGTACATGGCGTATTCCTCATCGAAGTCGTGCCATCCCTCCCGCTTGCCGCCTACCACAACCTTGATCTTTAGGCTGGGGCTGTCCTTTTCGGCGATTTCAACCTGGCGGGCCGTATCGCCGTCGGCGGTACAGATAATGGCGCTGACCTCCGCCGCGTTGAAGCGGTAAGAGAAATCATGCTCCTGGAGCTGGTTGGTTGCCGGAATGGCAATGGCCCCCAACTTGTGCAGGCCCAAAATAGCGAACCAGAACTGATAGTGCCGCTTGAGCACCAGCATCACCCGGTCGCCCCGGCGGATGCCCAGGGCCTTGAAGTAGTTGGCCGCGCGGCTGGATGCCCGGGACATGTCCTCGAAGGTAAACCGCCGCTCCTTCTTATGCTTGTCCAAATGGAGCATTGCCAGCTTGTCCGGATATTTCGCCGCGATGGCGTCCACGCAGTCAAAGGCGAAATTAAACTTCTCCGCGTTGGGGAATGTGAGGGATTGCAGCACCCCGCGTTCGTCTTCCCTGGCGTCAAAGAAGGGCTTGCAGACGTAGTCCTCGCTGGTGCGGGCCTGGACGATAGACTGGCGGACGGATTTCTCGTCCGTTTTCTCACCAGAGATGACTACCGCGCAGAATACGCAGGGCTTGCCGCCTACGGCGATCATCCCGTGGGGGGTGGAAGAATTGTATAGGATGCTGTCCCCTTCGCTGAGAATCTCGCTGTGCTCGCCCACCTGGACTTTTAGCTGCCCGGAGAGGACAATGTCAAACTCCTGCCCGGAGTGGGTGGTAAGATGAATGGGCATATGCTGCTGGGCTTCGTCGTAGTCGTAGGTCACATAATACGGCTCCGCCAGCTTGTTGCGGAAGAAGGGCGCCAGGTTGCTGATTTCAATGCCCGGCTCCTTGGCGGTCTGCTGGCCCTGGCCCTTGCGGGTGACAGTGTAGCTGGACAAGTGGGCGCTATGCCCCTCCAACAGGTCGGTAATGCCAATGCCAAAGGCCAGGGAGCATTTGTGGATAAAGGTAAAGGGCAGGTCTGCAATACCGCCCTCGTAGGCACGGTATTCCTCCGGCGTGGTATCCGTTTTCCGCGCCATTTCCGTCTCGGTAAAGCCGCAGATGGCCCGCATTTCCCGAATGCGGAAGGCAACTTCCATCAGTTGGGTGTTTACATGGGTCGTATCCATGGATCGTTCCTCCAATGAGAAGATTTGTCATACTTTTTCTTGCAAGAAAAAGTATCAAAAAGAAGGGCAATACAAGTCAAAACATCTCTGCTGTCAAATCGTTATTTTTCTAGCAAAATGCCATCCGCAAGAGTAAAACAGCCGCCATACAGGGGTAAAAGAGACTCCTTCGGCTTATGGCAGATGTGAATAACGGCGGCATCCGTTTGCAGCAGCAACCGCTCGGCCCGCTCCGAATTTTCCTGGGCCGGCGCGGAACTCGGCCGATACATCCCGCAGAATCTTGCTATTTCCATGCCGCCGCTGCGCATCGCCTTAAAATTGTACCGGAAAAAGCAAAAACCCGTCTCAAAGAAAACCTTTGAGACGAGTTCATAAACCAATTATGTACCCGCGGTACCACTCAAATTGCATCCTGTCTATAGAACGCCACTCTTCAAGCTCCAACAAGCTCTATGCACTGACGCGGCATACACGGGAGACGTCTACTAACCGCTTAGGCGTTCGGACCTCCAGCTCAGAAGGGATGGGACCATGGAGAAGCCAGCCGCCAAGGTTCCACCAATCCCCGGCTCTCTGTGAGACGTGCCGCTCCGTCCGTCTTCGTCATTGCTTTTCTTATTTACTTAAGTTGCTGATATTTTACACGAAATGTTCGGAGTTGTCAAGGGGAAATTGTGGGGGATCAGGGCAATCAATTTTGCAAAAGAAGATCAAAAGAGTTAAAATAGAAAGTATGGGAAAGCAGGAAATTGTAGAATACTTCGAGGAAGTAGAAACAAGCCGGAAATACAAGGGATATTTTTGTAGTATTCCGGAAGCAATCAGCATCGTGGTGCTGGGAAGCATATGCGGACTGCGCAACATAAGCCAAATACACCAATGGGCGGAAAGTGACAGTGTGAGCGAATTTTTATCACAAAAAATTAAGCTGGAAAGCTATGACAGCCCTCTTCATATCATCAGCGCCTAGATTTCGGAAGTGGAAACGCGGACTGCATACACCACAGCGGATATAAGCTGGCTATATGGGAGGGAGAAGTGGAAGAATCTGTGTTGTATTGGTGCGATTAAGACAGAATTTGAGAGAAAAGGTGTAAAAACGGAAGAATGGCACTACTATATTTCCAGCCGCACGCTTACCTCGCTGGAGCTGCTCCATCATGCCCGGATGGAATGGGCAGTGGAATCCATGCACTGGATTTTGGATGTTCACTACTCGGAAGATTTCTGCCGAATTGTAAACCGAACCATTCAGCAGAATCTGAACATGCTCAGAAAGTTCGCTCTGAGTCTGATTAGGCAATTCAAGACTGATTCAAATTCCAAACGTCCTCTTTCGCAAATTATGTTCAACTGTCTCCTGAATCCCTCGGATATTTGTTCCATTTTGCAAAATTGATTTCCGTGGCACGGCTACCGTGCTGCTGTGTTTTCGACCTCTTGACAGCGGTGCAGCTATCTGGTAACATCCAGGACAAGCCCAGGCCTAGCGAACCGCCGCAAGGCGTAGAAGGGAGGTAGGAAACTTGAAAACGCCAAACCTCGCGGAACTGCTGGTACAGCAGACCAAAGAAGCCGAACGGCTCCGGCTAAAGCTTCAGGAACTCAACCGCCTTGCCGAAACGTGCAAGGACCTTGACGAGTTCCGCCGGGAGCTTGACCGGCTGAATCACCAGCAGTAAAAAGCGCCGGGCCACCAGTGCAAGGCCAACCCGACGCTTTTCCCCACAGACCGGCGCGGTGAGTATCGCCGCCGCGCTGGTCTAGCGTTTCTAGTATACCACACCGCCGGGAAAAAATCAACCGCCTTTTTCCCGCTCCATCCGCTCCCGGACAGCCTGCAAGATATAGCCCTGCAAGCTCTGACCGGCAGCGGCGGCAACGCTCTGCATTTCCGTATGTGTTTCTGGATTCATTCGGATTGTTACAGTTTTCTTTGTCGCTAAATACCGCGCATTCCCCCGCCTTTTTGCATCGGTTGACAATCTATCACCCCCACAAAAATTCATTTTGTGATTTATTTTACCATATCCCTGCAATACATGCAATCATGTAAAGCTGCACAATTCATGTTATCATGTTTTGTACAGCTTTCACAAAGTTCATGCAATCATGAGTTTTCCGCTTGACAATCCGTAAAGATTCATGCTATCACGAACGCACAACAGCAACCGCAAGCGGCTAAAGGCTTGCGGACCTCCCATCCCCCGCAAGGCCCTGGGGGACGTGCCTAAAACGTCCCACCCCAGCCCGCAAGGGCAAATACACCTGGTAGGAGGTAGAAAGGGCATGGGACAGAGCATGACAGCAACAGAAGCCGCCCGGCTGATTGACTGGCTGAAAGCCAACGGCCACAGCGCGGAAGAAGCCACGGAGTGCATCAAGTACATCGCCACCGGCATCCAGCAACCCCAGCAGAACCAGTAAAAGCGCAAAAAGATAGCCGCCCCTCCCCAAGAGAAACGGCTATCTAATCCCAACACGGGGCGGCATGGCCTACCACGTGCCGCCCCCCATGATACCACACCCCGCCCAGAAAATCAACACCACGACCCAAATAACCGGCATCCAGGAGGTCAGCCACTTCTCTCCCGCTCCATCCGTTCCCGGATGGCCTGCAAGATATAACCCTGTAGGCTCTGCCCAGCGGCAACCGCTTGACACCTGCACAACTTCATGCTACCATGAATTTATGCCAAGCGAAACACCCCAGCACTTTGAAAACTGAACAGGGTTTGCACTCGCTCCCAAATCTGCTACAATAGCTTTAGCCGCCTAACCAGACAGAAAGCAACGGAAGGAGGTGCTATCATGTCAGATAAAGAATGGGTTACCATGATAATTCAGCATTACGGCGACCTACAGCGAATTAAGCAAGAAAACGGAGACCACGAAAATCGCGCTCTTGACTATGCGCTGAAGCTGACCGTTGCGCAATTATCCTCTCTGGGTGTGAACGTCGAGGACATCACACTAAGCTAAAACCGAATATCAACCGCAAAGAGTGTAGACCCTGTTCAGTTTTTAGGGTCTACACTCTTTTTTCCCACACCACTGGGGGCTGGGGGAATGGCTATCTCCAAACATTTGCCGTCTTGACGGCGGCCCAGCCCTAAGCCACGCACAGCGCGGCCCACAGGTGCAAGTCCAGCCGCCCCACCTGGGGCGGGCGCTCATGGGATGCAGACCCCCAAATAAAAATTTTATCACCCCCCATTGACAATACGTATTACGTATGTTATGTTTAAAGAAACCAAAAAGAAAGGAGGCCGAAAGTATGAGTACCGATGCAGAACGCGCGGAAACCAGAAAGGCGATGGCATATGACCTCTTCAACATCGTTGATGACGACCCCGCGCAGGAGACGTACACGAAAGAAGAGGTAAAAAAGCTAATTCGCGTGTACGTCACAACCGCAAATCAGCAGTAACGGGAACCGGGGCCGGGGAACCGGCCCCACCTCCCCAAAGGAGGGAAACGCCATAGACGCAAGGAAAGACACCCCGCAAGCCCGGTATGACCGGGTAAAAACCAGGATGTATACCATCAAAGCCGTAACTACAACGGAAGCTGACATCATCCAGAGGTTAGACAGCGAACCGAACAAGGCCGGATATATTAAAAGGCTGATTCGTGCCGACATTGCGAAAGGCAAATAAAAAACCGTTCCCATGTTGTAACCATGTAGTGAAAAGGAGGTTTTGAAATGCCAACCAGCGAGAATGAGAACGCATCCGGGAATGACGCCAAGGTGTACGCGCCCTTCCGCTGTGTCGCCGCCTTTGCCGACGGCTCCCGGCTTCTGTTCGACGGCCTGACCCGCGAACAAGCCCGCTCGACCATGGACGCCGCAATGGAGCAGCACGGGGATATAGGCTGGTGGAACTGGGTAACAGACGAAAACTACCGCAACGGGGAGTATTACAAGCTGATACCGCCGCCGCCGCGTTTCCCGTTCCCTATCCTGGACCTGTCCGACTGCCAGACCGAGGAAGAGCGTCTAAAAGCCCTCCATGACCCATTTGAACCCGATGGAGCGCCGATAGGGGAGTAACATCTACCCACCAGCACAAAAACCCGTCAAGGCCGTTTCTGCGGCTCCTGGCGGGCTTCTTTTTGCCATTCGCAAATTGTTTTTCCAGCGGCTTTTCCTATGCGTGGAAATCGCCGCATTTTCGCGTAGAAAATTTTTCAAACCTCTTTCCTTTAAGGCCCTGGAGCGCCCCGGCCACCCCTGGTCCCGGACGGCCCAAAACCGGACCGCCGGACCGGCGGCAGGCCGTTTTCTGACACCGGAAAGATGGTCTGTTTTTACCCGGCTATACATCTATACGCGGGCGCGCGAGGCGCGGCTTAAAATCTCGTCCAGCATGGACACTTCCTCCAGAGCTTCCCCCAGCCGGTCCAACGCCCTTTCTCCCCATCGCTTCGCCGTCCTCTCCGTAACACCCAGCTTTACCCCGATTTTCACCCAACTGTACTTATCCCGGTAGCGGCAGAGAATCAGCCGCGTGTACTCACCGTTTATGGCGTTCAAGCAGTCCTGAATTTTCTCCCGGTCTGTCTCCAGGACGTGGACCCGGACAGCGACCGCTTCCAGCTTCCCCCGCACGTTCCCGGCATCTACCAGATCGGCCAATTCTTCGACGGGTTTCCCCGGCGTGGAGCTATGCGGCATCCCGTCATAGGACGTTCCGCGCAGGCCGTTATACTCGGCTTCCAGTTCGGTCCGCTCCTGATCCAGCAAGCGCCGCTGTGCCGGAATCCCGAAAAAGTATGCTATCACCGTTTTAACGTCTTTTCGCCGCATAGCTTCCGTCTCCGTCAGTTTATTTCTTTTTTCACGTTTAACCGTCTTGAACCGATTTTTGACGGCCTTGTTGATGAAATCCAGCGTAGAATACGCTAATACAAACACTGTCCCACGAAAAATTCATATGCAAAAGCCTTTTCAGTTTTTCAAGCCGCTCCACCCATGTATCCGCCAGCAGCAGCGCCGCCAGTCTGTCCGCAGAATCCTCAGAATCCCGCAGGGCCTTTGCCAGCTTCCGAATATCTTCCGTGCTATTCGTTTTCATGTTTTTTCCTCCCTTCCCGCTTCTTCTGCTTCCACGTCGGTTTTTGCTTCAGACGGATAAACTTCCCGTCCTTCCTGTAGAACCGTGCCACCAGGTAGCACCCGCCGTTCACGTCGTTGTGAAAAGCCTCCGCCGCCGACATAAGATAGCCGGGATAAAGGCTCTCAAACTTAGCGAATTTCTCTCCGCACTCCAGGCTCTTAGCCAGTTCCCGCGCTTTGCTCCCGGATATGCGCCCGTCCCGCGTCCTCGGCTCCGGGTCCACCAGATTTTTAGAGGCCGTCCACGCTTTCCCCCCAACAGGAGACTTCACGATGTAGTTCCCCAGTCCGGCAAGCCCGTCCTCAGTGAATTGCAGACGGCGGGAGTTGGCATAGCCGTATTCCCACATACTTTCCAGGGTGTCCCGGTCTATCCCGCCGTTGACGGTGATGTGGTGGTGATACCGCCCGCCCCGCTTACCCCGCTCGGTGACGGCTATGTATTTCAGGGGCGGCAACCCCATCTTCTTCCGCAGGCGTTGTATCCGCCGGATGTAGTTGCGCAGATTGCGGGCCGCTTCCTCGTCGCTCCCCGGCTACGCCCCCTTGTAGGTCAGGTGGACTTCCAGGTCCTCCGGTGTGAAATTGGCGTGAAGGAGACGGACCAGTTTTTCTTCACGATGTCGCTGGTTGAGCTTCTTTTGGGCCTCCGTGGAGGGCTTTCTTTTGACCCGCTTCCCGCGGCCGTGCTTCCCCGGCTCAAAGACCGGATAGATATACACGTCCAGGTATTCCCCGCAGGTATACTTCTTTTCCCGGTACACCGTCCGCATACCGGCAGCACCTCCCCCGTGGTCGTTAAGTTACTATCCCATACAAGCCCGAAATGCGCCCTCGCGCATTTCCCCTCTTGTATATGCTCCCGGAGTGTGGTACAATATGTTGTATACTCGACTGGCACCCTCCGGGATGCCGCCCTGTGCAAGCTGTAGGAGACTTGTGCAGGGCGTTTTTTCATTTCGGATGGAAGATGCTTACACATTCATCGTCTGACCACTTCCGCAGCTCACCAACCTCATAGTTAATATGGGCCTTATTGACCATCCGCTCCAATTCCAACCGGATCAATGCATCTGGGTCCTTCGCCGTGTCCATCTGCTCCGCTGTAATGACGGACTGCAAGGGCGCAAAAGATCGCTCCCAGCATTCCGATACATACAGGTGGAAGTCCCCACTAGGCCAACGATCGATTTTCATTGTGATACTGCCGCTTCCTTTTAAAGCGGTTCTCAAAATATCGCTCATAGTTCCGTCCTTTCCTCAAAGTGCGTACACGCGGGCTTTTTCCGGTTCGTATACCTGGGCCAATCCGTCCCGCGCTTAGGCACCGGACACCAGCCGCCCGCCCGGGCATCCGGCTCCGGCTCCCACAGGGCGCAGTCCCCGCAGGTCTTGCCTGCGGGACGTCCCCGGCGGGGCTTGCCGCGCTGCTGCCAATCGTCCGTTGCGGCGACCAAATTGCCGTAACTGATTCCCCGCCGCCTTGCTTCCAGCGTCAATGCCGTAGCAGCTTCGTATTCGGAGACAGCGTCGCCGTTATAGAGGGTTAACATGGGACGGTATCCTGTCTCTCACAAGAAACTGTTTTTCTTCACCAATAAATTTATACTTTTTCACACTTTCCTCCCGAAATGATGCTTTGTCACGGCAATAGGAAACTCCTCAACCTCGCTGGCCCACAGGCAGCTCCCCGGTCCATTGAACCGCTCCCAAATCAGAGGGAATCCGCCGATCCCGTCAAACAAGCTGGCCATCGTGGCTGGCCTTTCGTAACAAGCGCACAATCGTTTCAGCACCCACGCCCACGGCGGCAGGGCGATAGAGTTTCCCAAAGCCTTGTACCGGGCGGCATCACTGCTCTCCTTGTGGAATTTCCCTTTGCTGTCTGTCCACGCCCCTATATCAGTCCACCCGTCCGGGTAGCCCTGTAGACGTTCACATTCCAGCGGCGTCAGACGGCGAACGATCCCCGCTTTTGGTATCGAAAGAACAGGCTGCTCATGGTTACAATTCAATGTCGGTGCAAGATCGCGCTGTGGTGCGGCCACAGCGGAAGCCTGTCCCGTTTCGATGCAAAGACACGTGTAATCCGTGACCCGGCTTTGATGATCTCCGGTCAGTGTACAAGCAGTTTTTCCGTCGCCGTTTCCTCTTGTGTCGTATACCGCCGACGTCTGCTCTGCCGACAAGGTAGGTGCCATTTCCTCCTGGAATCCGATGCTTCCCGCAGCTGCTCCCGCTTTATGCTTAACCCCTGCGCACTGTATCCCTCTTGCAACATACCCATGCCCGCCGCCCTCGCCGCCGTATAGCGCGGGCCATGTTCCGCTGTCTGGGTGTATCCGCCTGGACTGCACGTCCCAAGGCATCAGGCATTCATTTGCGTTAAAAGGGCTTGTTCCAATTCCGGCGGCAGTTTCTTCCCCCGCCGTTCCGCCCGGCGCAGAATCCCCGCACACGCTTTTGCGGACAAATAGTATTTCTGGTGCGGCGTGTCCTCCAAAATCTGCGACAAGCGCGATTCTACGGCGGCGCTGGAGGACTCCCCAAAACTGTGCGTCGAGAACCCGGTAGGCGACAGACCAGCCGTCTCCGTACCAGCAGTCAGCCAGCGGCCACTTTCCTTTTGGAGGAAGTGGAACGTCGGGCGCGTCCGGCTCCGCGATTCTGATCGTCTCTTCGAGGGCTGCCCGGAAGTCTTCTCCTTTGTTTGAACTGAAAGCTCCGGGGACATTTTCCCACACCATGAACCGGGGCCGAATAAACATTCCTGTGCGGCTTCTTCGTACATCCGCATCCCTCATTTCCTTAATGATTCTGATTTGCTCCATAAACAGGCCGCTTCGCTCGCCTGCAAGGCCAGCCCGTTTTCCAGCCACAGACAAATCCTGGCTAACAGGGCGAACCACCAATGACCACATCATGCCGTGTATCGTCCGCAACATGACGGACGATGAGGCTGTCCTTGCGATGACGGACGACAACCTGCGCCACCGGGAAAAGATTTTGCCGATGGA
>CANSSG010000025.1 GCA_947649615.1 uncultured Clostridia bacterium
TTTGTGGGGGCGTTAGAGTAAACGCCCTTTATACCAAAATGAACACTCATCATCCTTGGATTTGGGAGGTGAAAAGATGTATACGGTAAAAGAGCTGGCCCGATTGACGGGGCTGACGCCCCGTACCCTGCGGTATTATGACAGCATAGGCCTGCTCTCCCCCGCCCGCCGCGAGAACGACTACCGGCTCTACGGCCCGGAAGACGTTGGCCGGCTCCAGCAGATATTGCTCTATCGGGAGATGGGGCTGCCGCTGGAAGAAATCCGCCAAGTCCTGGACGCGCCAGGATTTGACCGCAGGGCGGCATTACGCGGGCATCTTTCCCGCCTGTTGGAGCGGAAGCGCGAAGTAGAAGACTTAATCGCCGCCGTCCGCAGCACACTGGAAGAAATCGAAGGAGGAACAGCAATGAACGACCAGCAGAAATTTGAAGCCATGAAGCGGCAGGCCTTGCGGGAAAACGAGGAAGCTTACGGCCAGGAGCTTCGGGAAAAGTACGGCAGCAGCACGGTGGAGGAGTACACGGCGCGGGTATCCGGCATGCCGCAGCAGGAGTGGGCGCAGGCCGCCCAGGAGGAAGCGGATTACAAAGCCGCCCTTTCCAGGGCAGTGTCTTCCGGCGACCCTGCCGGAGGGGACGCCAAGGAAGCCGTCCGGCTCCACGCCGCATGGCTGGCCCACTACTGGCCGGAGGGCGCGGTAACGCCCCAATCCCATATCGCCATGGCAGAAATGTATGTACAGGATGAACGTTTTACCGCCTACTACGAGCAAGTTGCGCCAGGCGGCGCAGCATTTTTGGAAAAGGCGGTGCGGGCGTACTATACCGAAGCGGCTGCAAAGAAATAGCAGCCCTCTTTTCAACAGGCTTCATAGGCAGCGAAGAAGGAGACATCCCATTAAAGCGGGATGTCTCCTTCTTCCAATGGGCCGCATTCTGCGGCCCATTAGCATTATTCCTTATCTGTGGGCGGAATATCAATAAACGGCACTTTCTGCCGCAGGGCGTACTCCAACGTACGGCGGGTTCCGCCGCTGGCGCCGTCATAGACGGCGATAACCAAGGCGCTGTGATCCACCATATAACGGTTCCTCCGGAGCATACACCCCTGGGTGTACCGGTCCTGGACCAGCGTTTCCATATCGCACTGCGCCAGCAGCGACCGCCATCTGGCCTGGTCCTCCGCCGTCCAGCTATCCGCCTGGGTAGGGCAAGGAATGGCGGCTTCCAGAGTCACATCCGGCTTCTTCTGCCGCAGGGCCGCGACTATTTCCGCGAAATAGAAATCACATCCCCTGGCCATGCCGCAGATAAAGTGCCGCATCCCCTCCTCGTAGGCGGCTTCCACCGCATCGCGGAGCTTTTGCTTCAAGGCAGCGCAGCGGGGGTCGGCTTCATTGTCCCCCCAGGGCAATTTTTCCGGCCTATGGCCGGTAAAGCAGCAGGTGCATGATCTTCCTCGCATACCGGCGCTACTCCCTTACCAATGGAATATCCATATTATAGAACAAAAATTCTCATTTGTAAAGGGCCGAAAACAGAATTTTTATCCGCACAAGGGGGGTAGACTACACCTCCAATCTGTGGTAAGGTAGTTGCACACGAATTTAACCTATAGGAGGACCGCAAGTATGAAGTCAACCGACGGGCTTGCTTTTGACCGCCGTTCCGTCCTGGTAACGCCCACCCCGCGCCAGCTTGGATGGCAGAGGACGGAATTTTACGCTTTCGTCCACTTTTCCGTCAACACCTTCACCAACCGGGAGTGGGGCGACGGCACGGAGCCGCCCTCCTGCTTCGCCCCCGCCAGACTGGACCCCATGCAGTGGGCGGAGAGCATCCAGGCGGCAGGGATGAAGGGCGCCATTCTGACCTGCAAGCATCACGACGGCTTCTGTCTCTGGCCCAGCCGGTATACAAGCCATTCCGTGGCTTCCAGCCCTTGCCCCACAGACATCGTCCGCGCATTTTCCAACGCCTGCCGGGAATTAGGGCTGAAGTTCGGCATTTATCTTTCCCCCTGGGACCGGCACAGCCCGTTGTACGGCCAAGGGAAGCCCTATGATGATTATTTCATCAACCAGCTCCGGGAGCTTCTCACAAACTACGGGCCTATATTTTCCGTCTGGCTGGACGGCGCCTGCGGCGAAGGACCCTGCGGCAATCGTCAAATCTACGACTGGGAGCGGTACTACGAAACCGTCCGCGCATTGCAGCCAAACGCCTGCATCAGCGTATGCGGGCCGGATGTCCGCTGGTGCGGCAACGAAGGCGGCCACACCCGTCCATGCGAGTGGAGCATTGTCCCGAGACGGGCCATGGACACAGAAAAAATCCAGGAAAATTCTCAGCGCGAGGACACCGCCGCGTTCCGCCGGCGAAAGATTTCCGCCGCAGACGAAAACCTGGGCGGCAGGGACGTTGTGCAGGACGAGCCTGATTTGATTTGGTATCCCGCCGAGGTCAACACCTCCATCCGCCCCGGCTGGTTTTACCATCCGGAGGAGGACGGGCAGGTAAAGAGCCTGGCGGAGTTGATTCAGATTTACGAAACCTCGGTAGGCGGCAACGCCGCCTTTCTGCTGAACATCCCCCCCACCCCGGACGGGCTTTTCCATGAAAACGACGTCAAGCGTCTGAAGGAGCTGGGCAGTTATTTGCGGGAGACCTACCGCGACAATTTGGCGGAGCGCGCACAAATCACCCAAACAGGCGATACGATAGAACTATCCTGGCCCGCCCCAATTTCCATTTCCCGCATCGTGCTGATGGAGGACATCACGAAAAGCCAGCGTGTAGAATCCTTCTCCGTCACGGACGGCCAGGGCCGGACGCTCTATGCCGGGACTGTCATTGGCTATAAAAAGATCATCCCCCTGGCGGACTGCACAGCGGGCCGCCTTACCATCCGCATCCTGGAAAGCCGCCAGGAACCCCACATCCTTTTTACTGGCGTATACTGAAAAGGCCGTCCAACGGAAGACAGCATTTTTTACATACTTTTCCGCACAATTTTATATTATAGTGCATAAGCTGTTTCTATAATATAGGTATATGACACCTATCCTTTTAACCGAGACCCATTGATGGAGGTTATATAATGAAACAGCCCATATTCACCGGCTCCTGTGTAGCAGCCGCCACCCCCTTTACATCCAGCGGAGCGGTTGATTACCCCGCCCTGCTGCGCCTATTAGACTTCCAACTGGAAAACGGCACCGATGCCGTAGTTGTCTGCGGCACCACTGGCGAAGCCGCCGCCATGAGCTACGTCGAACGCATGCGCACCATCGAGACCGTTGTCCGCCACATAGACGGCAGGATTCCCGTCATAGCCGGGACCGGCTCCAACAACACGGAAAGCGCCATCACCCTCTCCAAGGACGCCGCCCTGGCGGGGGTGGACGCCCTGCTGGTAGTGACGCCCTTCTATAACAAGGCCACCCAGAAGGGCCTGATCCGGCATTATACGGCCATCGCGGATGCCGTAACAAAGCCCGTCATCCTCTACCATGTCCCCTCCCGCACAGGGGTCAGATGCACAGCGGAAACCTATGCCGCCCTGGCGAAGCACCCCAACATCGTTGGCGTAAAGGAAGCCGGCGGCGACCTGTCACTGGTTCAGAAGACGCGGGAGTTGTGTCCGGAGGACTTTACCATCTGGTCCGGCAACGATGATGAGACGGCCCCCATAATGCTGTTCGGAGGCAAGGGCGTGATATCCGTCGCCGCCAACGTCATGCCCCGTGAGATGCACGAGTTGGCGTCCGCCTGTCTCCGTGAGGACTTCGCCGCCGCTGGGAAGATGCAGCTGAAGCTGCGGAAGCTTTGCGAGGCATTGTTCTGGGAGGTAAACCCCATTCCCGTCAAGACGGCCCTGGCCATGATGGGCTTTTGCCAGGAATCGTTCCGGATGCCCATGTGCGAAATGGAGCCTGAAAACCGGGAAAAGCTGAAAGCCGTCCTGAAGGAATACGATCTTCTTCACTAAAGGAGCAAGGAGCCGCCTATGATCCGCCAAGCCCAAAAGTTAGATATCCCCGCCGTCTCCGCCTTAGCCGCCCAGCTGTTCAGACCGCGCCGGAGGTCCTGGCCGAAGAGTTCGAGGAACTGCTTGACGCGCCGTACGGCGTCATTTACCTCTGCGGCATTGACGGCCGAACGGTGGGCTTCGCCCAGTGCCAGTTGCGCCGCGACTATGTAGAAGGCGCAGAGCACAGCCCCACCGGCTACTTGGAAGGCATTTTCGTCCTGCCCGCATACCGCAGGCGCGGCATTGCCCGGGAGTTGCTGGCAGCCTGCCAGCAGTGGGCCAAGGCAAAGGGCTGCAAGGAATTTGCAAGCGACTGCGAACTGGAAAACAGCGCCAGCCTGGCTTTCCATCTAAAGGCAGGCTTTTCAGAAGCGAACCGGATCATCTGCTTTATCAAGCCGCTTTGACATCATCCCTCCCTTGTGCTAGAATAAGCGGAACAAAGGAGGGATTTTATGCAGCAAACCATCTACATTGACAAAAGCCCATCCGGTTCAGACGGTCCCATTGCCTTTTTCTCCCGGGACGTCAACGTGGTTTATACCGGCTTAGAGGTACAAACGGAGGAAAACGCCCCCCTGCTGGCCGAACTTTCCCGGCTGTGCGGCCTGGATTTTTTCCAAAACGCCCCGGCGCTCCCGCTGTATGGCGTACCATATATCACGGTTTTTGCCGCAGACGGCAGGGGCGGCTGGCTTGCCGTCTGCGGCGGCTGTTTTGAAGGAAGCGCAGTCTGCCACATCGCGCCGGATTTATCCATCCGCCTTGTGCCGGAATGCTTCAGCTCTCTGCTGGCGGAAGCCATCCGGGACCCGGACTGGCGGCAAAAGCGGTTGCCCGGCGGTTCATGGCCCCGTCTCCCCGAGGACCAGGCAGGCCGGACGAAGCTGGCACAGGCCCTTCCCCTCCCCCTCCCCCGCCCCACGCCGGAGAAGCCGGAAAAAACCGAACCGCCCCGCGTTTTCCCTTCCCGTGCGGCGGCCGAACGGGAATTTTCCATCCAAGACCTATGGGCCGTCCTGCGCCAGAAGAAACCCCCCCGTTTCCAGGTTCACCCCATGATGTCCCCGGCGGACCGGGAGGGCCGCGCCCTGGTTCACCACGCCGCATGGCATGAGACGTACACCGGCCTGATGCCGGATAGGATACTGGCGGCGCACACGTTGGAGAAATGCCGGAACATAGCGGCCTCCGCCCCCCAGCACAACACCCTCGTCCTCCTGGACCAGGAGGATGGAGGCCGGGTTATCGGCTTTGCCTGCTATATACACAATGCGCGGGCGCTCGTCTCCGTACCGGACGCGGCAGAAATCACGGCATTATATGTACTGCGGGCATATCAAGGCCTGGGCCTGGGCCGTATGCTGCTGGAACACTGCCTATCCCATCTCTCCAAGGAGCGCACAGCCCTGTTTGTGCTGAAGGGCAATGAAAACGCCATCCGGTTTTACGAACACATGGGCTTCCGCCCCACCGGCCATACGGTCGCCAGCCAGCTCGAGGGTGAAACGATCACCGAACTAGAGCTGTGCCTGGACAGGGGATATGATGCTTTGCATCTTTTTTGACACACAGAGCCACCCCTTCCGCAAAAGCGGAAGGGGTGGCTCTCCCTTATCTTGCCCTGGGAATCAGCAGCAGCTTATCCGGGGTAATCTGGCTTTCGTCGGCCAGTTCATTGACAGACAATATCCCCTCCCGGGTAGCCCGGTACTGTTTAGCGATAGCCCAAAGGCTCTCTCCCTCCCCCATTTTCCGCAGGATAAGGGACGGTGCGGGTCCATTCTCCTGGCTTTCCTCCTCGGTCTCGCCGCCGCTGACGCACAGATACCGCCGGCGCCGGACGGAGGATACCTCACATTCCACCGGGAAGCGCAGTTCGATTCCCTCTGGGGTAATATTGGCGATTACGTCTCCCCGGCAGCAGGCTTCGCCCTGGCAGTCCAGCCCGCCTTCCTCCATTTCGTCAGGGATAGAGATGGGGAATTCCCGCCGGACGCTGCCCAAGGCTTCGTTTTCATCCAGATACAAGCACCTGGCCCAGACGGGAATTTTCCATTCCCCGCCCTCCAGCCTTGCGCCGCCGCAGCTAATTTCCGTGTCGATAACCGACCGCACGGCGGTCCCCGTCTCCAGCAGTTCCCGCACATTCTGCCGTCTGACGCTCTGCTGGCTGTCCTCCCCCAGTTCCAGTTCTTCCATCTGGCAGGCCACCTCTGCGGAGGTGCTGTAGAGGTCCGCGATGAACCCAATTTCCAACCGCTTCCACACCGTCACCCGCGTACACAGTGACACGGAAAGGGTGAGGGTGCAGGCGTCGTCCGGCGCGCTCTCGCTGCCCACGCGGCAGTCCAGCCCCAGCAGGCGGTAAGCGGCCTCGCTCTCGCAGTCCTCGTCGAATCCTCCCCCCTCCAGGATTTGGGAGAAGGGCAATTCCTGCTGCAACAGCCCCAGCCGCCCGCCGCTTTCCCGGTACAGGACGGTGGCGGCCAGGAATCCCTTCACCACCAGCTTACTGCCGATGAGCTTGCTGTCGGTACCCCGCACGTCCACCCTGGCAGAGAGGATTTCCTCCGCCCCGCCCCGTCCCGGGGACAGGGGCAGCTCTTCGGAGAAAGAGAACTCCTTTTCACGGACCCCGGCAGACACCCGGGTCTGTTTTTCCTCCCGCAGGAGTTGGATTCCCTCTTCCTCGCCGCCGGCGACACCGGTGCAGACGGACAGGGACACATGACGGCACAGCGTAGGATAGAGGACCAGGTTCGCCCGTGTCAGGACTTTCCTTGGATTCAGCACCCGGGTATCAATGCTCCGCAGCTCGCCCCGGATGTCCAGGTTTTCGCAGGAAGCGTCTCCCTGCCCTTCACCGTAGCACTGGAAAGGGATTTCGAAATGCAGGGAGCGCAGCCCCTCTTCTTTTTCAGGTATGTAAAGTACGGATGCTGCCACAATGCCGCTGGCGCAGAAGCGCCCATCGGCGGTCAATTCCCGTCCGGTAAGGCAGACGGCGCCGGTGGTATCGACGATCCTGGCGATATCGCCGCAGCTATCGGGAACGATATTTTCCCGCATCGTTTCGCAGGGGAAGGGGGCGAAGCGGAGGGTCTCATAATATTCGTGGTCGGCTTTTTGCAGTTTCAGTTCCATATTGGGCGTCCTCCTTAGCGGCCATTACTGGTTACAGCTTATGAGGATGCCCACAGGAATTATTCTTTCATTTTAAAGATTCTCTTCAAAATCCCATTCAAGAACTTAGGCGGTTTCACAACGACGATCTTCATAGCAGACTCCTTTCCTTACCTGCGCATGCAGCCGCAGCCGCAGGCGATGAGCAGAAATGCCACAAGAAACAGGAGAAAGCCCGTAGGAAAAATAACAGCAATTAAAATTCCTATGCCCAGCGCCAAGGCGCAGGCGCCTACCCAGCGGCAGTATCTCATATATATCCCCCCTGTCACTTGGTCTGCTAACATTATATACAAGGGGTTCCTTAGAGGTGCCATTCCCCGTCCCCGCAGGGCGCGGCGGAAGAAAGCAGGGCGGATGTCCAACATCCGAAAACCACTGCAAAAGAAGGAAGGCGGCACGTTTGTGCCGCCCCCCTCAGGCTGTCAAAAAAGGCCCAAGCCGGTGAAAGACAGATTTTCTACTTTTCTGTCCAAACGCGCTTTGATTTGGGGCTTTGGTTTTCCCAGGATTTTACATCCTTCAACTCCCCATAGAGTCTCAAATAGCTCTGGTGCCTGCTGGGAGGGACGTCCCCCTCTTTCACCGCCCGCAGCACGGCGCAGCCCTTTTCCTTGGTATGGCTGCATCCGATAAAGCGGCAATCCGCCAAATACGGGCGAAATTCGATAAAGGTTTCCGGGAGATGTTCCTTCAAATCTAAATCCAACTCCTGCGCGTCAAAAGAACTAAACCCCGGCGTATCAATAACCTCTCCCCCGCAGTCCAGGGAGAAAAGCTCCACATGCCTCGTGGTATGCTTCCCTCTCCCCAGCCTTTCGCTGACAGCGGCCACCCGCAGGGAAAATCCAGGCTGGACCGCGTTCAAAAGGCTGGACTTCCCCACGCCGGAGTTCCCGGTAAAAGCGGACAGCTTTCCCCGCAGCAGCGCCTTCAATTCCCCGACGCCCTCCCCGGTCTCCGCGCTGGTAAGGACTACGGGAAACCCTGCGGTGCGGTAAATTTCCGCCAGCTCCCCGCCGGGGGCCAAGTCGCATTTGTTCACGCAGACCACCACCCCGCAGCCCTTCAGGGCCGCGATAGCCGACACCCGGTCGATCAGGAACGGGTCTGTCGCCGGCGTCGCCCGGGAAGCCACCACCACCAACTGGTCGATATTCGCCACGGCGGGCCGGTCAAACGCCGTACGCCTGGGCATAATCTCCCAGACCATTCCCTGTTCGTCCCCGGTCTCTTGTACCTCCACCCAGTCTCCCACCAAGGGGCTGCGGCCCTCCTGCCGGAATTTTCCCCGGGCGCGGCAGGTGATGGTACGGCCCTCCGCGTCCACATAGTAGAAGCCGCTGAGCGCCTTACGGATTCTGCCCTTACTCACTTTCACCGAACTGGATCACCTCGTCCCTGCTCAGCACTTCGTCGATATAGACCTGGAGCCGGTGGCTGCCCGCCTTAGCTTCCAGGGAGAGGCTGAAGGGTCCTTGATCCCCCGGGACCTCCGGTTCATCGAAAACAGGCTGGCCGTCCAGGAAAACCTGCACCGGCACGGACTCAAAGCTGAACGGCACATCAATGGTAACAGGCACCATAAACATCTTTTCCCCATCGCTGTAGGTAAAGGTGACCGTGCTCCCCTGTTCCACCTCTGTATTGCTCTCCACGCTCTGGGTCAGGACGGTGCCTTCCGCCTCGGCGCTTTCCACTTTGGTAAACTCCGCTTTCAGCTTCAATTCATCCATCTTGCTCTGCACCCACTCCACAGACTGCCCCACGCAGGGTACCATAGTCGAGTACAAAATCTCCGGACCCTTGCTGATAATCAGCGTCACCGTATCTCCCTCGCCCAGCAGCGTCCCTGCCGCCGGCTCGGTGCGAATCACGCATCCGGCTTCGATTTCGTCGCTGAACTCCTGTTCTGGCGATTCCACGATGTTCAGGTGCAGCTCGCTAAGCCCCTTGGTCTGCTGCAAGCGCAGCCTGGCGGAGCGGGCTTCATCCCCGGTCACCGACACCATTTCACCGGACCGCGCCCCCAGGCTCACAGTCACATTAATCGGAATCAGTTCTCCGCTGGCGCTTTTACGGGTGCGCCCGGCTTCCGGATTCTGGCGGATAATCTGGCCCTCGGCGTACTCGGCGCTGTGTTCATAGCTTTCCTCCACGATTTCGAAGATGCCGTCCACCTCTTGGAGCGCCTCCGCCTCCTCCGCGGTTTTCCCCACTACGTCAGGCACCTCATGGGTAGGGATTTCCACCGGCTTAAAGCTCTCCATAATACTGCTGTACAGCCTGGCGCCGCCAAAATAGCCGATTCCGGCGATAATAATAATCAGGATCAGGTATTTCCACCAGTTGCTTTTGGGCTTATCGTAATAATCGTCGTCGTCATCGTCCTCGACGGGCGGCGGCGCATAATGATTCTGTTTCGTCCTGGTCACCCCCGTATTTGGGATATATTGGGTCGGCTCATTCCCGTCTTTCCCAGTCTCCCGCTGCAATTCCTCAGCGGAGTAGTCAAAATTGATGTTTGGGTCCCGCCGGAAGGCGTCCAGATCCGAGATCATCTCATCTGCGGTAGAGTACCGCTTATTCCGATCCGGGGCCATAGCCTTCATACATATCTGCTCCAAGGCTTCCGGAATTTCCGGGTCAATCTCCCTGGGGCTGAGGGGTACGGCGCTGAAATGCTGAATCGCCACGCTCACCGGGTCGGAGCCTTCAAAGGGCAGGCGGCTGGTGAGCATTTCATAGAGCGCCACACCGGCGGAGTAGATATCGCTGCGGTTATCGGTATAGTCGCCCTTAGCCTGCTCCGGCGAAATATAGTGGACGGAGCCGATGGCCTCGTTGGAGGGGTTGGACCCGTTGGAGAGGCATGCAATGCCGAAATCCGTGACCTTCACCGTCCCATCCCGGAGGACCATAATATTCTGGGGCTTGATATCCCGGTGGACGATGCCCCTGCTGTGCGCGTGGCTCAGCCCCTTCATGATCTGGGTAATGAAGTGGAGGGCTTCGGGCCAGTTCAGCTTCCCCCGCCGCTCCATATATTGCTTCAAGGTGATGCCGTCAATGAGTTCCATGACGATATAGTCCATATCGCCCCTCCGGCTCACGTCATACACGGCCATGATATTGGGGTGGCTGAGCATGGCGACGGCCTGGGACTCATCGTGGAACCGGCGGCGGAATTCGGCGTCCTCGCTGAGGTCCTTTTTCAGCATTTTAATGGCCACCAAACGGTTGAGCCGGTGGCATTTCGCCTTGAACACCACCGCCATGCCTCCTGTGCCGATGACCTCCAGGATTTCATAGCGGTTGTCCAACATCTTTCCTATGTATCGTTCCATAGTCAAGCGTTCCTTTCTATCCGGCTCACTGCCGCCGCAGCAGCACAGCGGTCACATTATCCGGCGCGCCCTGGGCCTTTGCCCGTTCCAGCAGCCGGTCCAGGCACCGGTTGTCCTCCGTACCCCGCAGGACTTCCTCTTCCAGCTCGCCGTCCATCACCGTGCCGGTAAGGCCGTCGGTACACAGCAGCAGGCAATCCCCCGGCTCCAGGGCGGCCATATACCGGTCGCTGAGGGCGGAGGGGTCCGGACCCAGCGCACGGGTAATCAGATTTCGGTTAGGGTGTTTTCGCGCCTCCTCGGCGGTAATATTCCCCTGCTCCACCAGCCGCTCCACCACGGAGTGGTCTCTGGTAATCCGTGCGATGCCCCCGCCCTTCCGTATCACGTAAGCACGGCTGTCGCCCACGTTGTCCACCAGCGCCTCCCCGTCCCGCAGCACGGCGGAGACCAGGGTCGTCCCCATGCCCCGCATTCCATCCGCAGCCCGGGACCGCTCATAGACGGCGGTGTTGGCGGCGGCCACGGCAAAAGCGGTCACCTCCCCCACCTGTTCCCAGGTCATATCCCTGCACAGGTTGCCCAAGCAGGAGTCCAGGAAGGTGTCTACCGCCAAGCGGCTGGCCAGCTTCCCACCTCCCGGCCCGCCCATGCCGTCGCAGACCACGCATACGGTAAACCCCGTCTCCTCGCTGGCCTGCACAGCGTAAGCGTCCTGATTTTCCCGGCGCACCAGGCCAATATCGGTCATGCCCCAAATATTCATCATGCTTCCCGCTCCTTCCTTTCCTGCTCCATGGCCTTCCGCCGAAGCTGCCCGCAGCTTGCGTCGATATCGCCGCCCAGGCTGCGCCTTACGGTAGCGGCCACCCCCTGGCTTTCCAACCTCTGCTGGAACTGCCGGACGCGGCGGCTTGGCTTGAGGGGGCTTTCCGCCACGTCGTTGAGTGGAATCAGGTTCACATGCCCCGGCATACCCCGGAGCCTTTTCACGATCAAATCCGCCTGCCATCCGGCGTCGTTGACGCCGTCGATCATCGCGTACTCAAAGCTGATCCGCCGCCCGGTTTTCTGGAAATAGTCATGGCAGGCGTCAAACAGCCTGTCCACGTCATAGGCGCGGTTCACCGGCATAATGCGGCTTCTGGTTTCGGAATCCGGCGCATGGAGCGACACAGACAGGGTCAGTTGCAGCCCCAAATCCGCCAGCCTTTGAATCCCCGGGATCACGCCGCAGGTAGACAGGCTGATATGCCTCATCCCGATGTTCAGCCCCAGGGGATGGTTCACCAGTTCCAGGAACCGCAATACGTTGTCCAGGTTATCCATCGGCTCTCCGATCCCCATCAGCACGATATTGGACACAGCCAGGCCGCTGCCGGCCTGGGCGAACAACACCTGCTCCAGCATCTCCCCCGGGGTCAGGTCCCGGACCTTCCCCCCCAGGGTAGAGGCGCAGAAGGCGCATCCCATGCGGCAGCCCACCTGGCTGGAAATGCACACGGTATTGCCGTGGCGGTACTGCATGAGGACGGTTTCGATGCAATTCCCGTCGGACAGCTCCCACAGGTATTTCACGGTGCCATCAACCTGGGACTGCTGCTTCCGCGCCGCCCGCAGGCCGTCCACCCGGTATATTCCCGCCAGCTTTTCCCGGAGGGGTTTTGATATGTCGCTCATTTCCTCAAAGGAGCGTACGCCCCGGTGGAGCCAAGTAAATACCTGCCTGCCCCGAAAGGCCGGTTCTCCCAGCTCTTTCAGCGCCGCCGTCAGCTCCTCCAAGGTCATGGATCGTATGTCTACAAGCATAACTTCCTCATTTTGCAAATGTAAAACCCGTCGGTCTCATGGCGCTGGGGCCAGAGGGTCAGGCTTCCGTTATTTTCCACCTCCAGCCCTGTCAGGGCGAAGGCTTCCCGGACAAATTCCGGGTGGCGCGAGAGGAAATCCTCCGTCACGCCCTGGTTCTCCTCAGGCAGGACGGTGCAGGTAGCGTACAGCAGCGTACCGCCCCGCTTCACATACCGGCAGGCATTTTCCAGAATCGCCCGCTGCACCTCCGGCAGCCCCGCCAGCTGGCCGGGGTCCTTGTAGCGGATATCCGGCTTTTTCCGGATAATGCCCAACCCGGAGCAAGGCGCGTCGCAAAGCACCGCGTCAAACCCTTCCAGCCATTCCTCCCGGCACACCCTGCCGTCGGCCAGTTCCGTGCGGATGCAGTCCAGCCCCAGCCTTTGCGCACCCTTTTCAATTAACGCCAGCTTATGCCGGTGGATGTCGCAGGCCACGACTTCCCCCCGGCCTTCCATTTCCATAGCGGCGGCGAAGGACTTCCCTCCCGGCGCGGCGCACACATCCAGCACCCGGTCCCCCGGCTTCAAGCCGGAAGCCAGCACGGCCGCCTTCGCGGCGGCGTCCTGAACCTGAAAAAGCCCTGTTTGAAAGGCGGGCATAGCGTCCACCCCGCCTCCTCCGGCCAGCATCCAGCAATCCGGCATCCACGGGTGGGGCGTCAAGGACGCGCCGGACGCAGCCAGGCGCTCCGCCAGTTCCTCCCCGCCGCACCGCAGCGGATTGCGCTGGATGGTGGTGGGGATGCTGCCGTTGTCCAGGCGCAGATAAGCCTCCGCTTCCTCCTCCCCCAGCAGGGAGAGCAGCCGCTCCACCAGCCATTTGGGGTGGCTGTACCGCAGCGCCAAACGGCCCGCAGCATCCTCCTGTCGAATCTCCGGCAGGCATTCCTTCTCCCGGCTGAGCCGCCTGAGCACGGCGTTGACCATCCCAGCGGCCCGCTGGCGTTTCCTGCGTTTGACCAGTTCCACGCACTCGTCCACCGCCGCCCGGTCCGGCACCCGCTCCATAAACAAGATTTGATAGCCGCCCAACCGCAACACATCCCTGATAAACGGTTCCAGCTTATCGAAGCTCTGTGTGCAGAACGCGCCCAAATAGAAATCCAGCAGCGCCCTGTTTTGCAGGACGCCGTAAGCCAGCCGCGCCGCCAGCGCGGCTTCCCGCCGGTCCAGCGTCCGGCAGGCGTTTTTCAAGCTGCCGTCGGACCAGGCGTCCAATCTCCGGCAGGCGGTAAGGGCCTCCAGAGCCGCTTCCCTGCCGTTGCTCATCGGTCCCTCCTGCTGTCCCGTCCAACGAAGATCAGCAGATACCGCAGCAATTGCAGCAAACTCATGAGCAGCGCGGCCACATAAGTCAGCGCGGCGGCAGTCAAGACCTTCTTTGCGCCTTTCCGTTCATCATCATCCAAGAGGGCGGTTCCCTGGATGGTAGCCAACGCCCGCGCAGAAGCGTCAAACTCAACCGGCAGCGTCACCAGTTGGAACAGTGTCGTCAGGCTGAACAGCACGATGCCCACCAGGAACAACGGCTGCACATAGAGCACCATCCCCAGCATCAGCGCGATAAACGCGAACTGGGACCCAAACTGCGTCACCGGCAGGATAGCCGACCGGACCCGCACCGGCCCATATCCCATAGCATATTGGACCGCGTGGCCCGCCTCATGGGCGGCGACGCCCACTGCCGCCACGGTAGCGGCCTGATACACCGGCTGGGAAAGGTAGATCGTATTATCCCTGGGGTCATAATGGTCGGTAAGCTTCCCCTGGCAGGGCCGGATGGCCACGCCGCTCACCCCATGGGCGCGCAGCACCTCATAAGCGGCCTGCGCCCCGGTAACCCCTCTCCGGCTTCGGACCTGGCTGTAGCGGTTAAAGTTGGAACTGACTTTTATCTGCGCATAAACAGACAAGGCCAGCACAGGAATCAGCAAAATCCAATAAACGGCATCATAATAAAAACGCATGATGAATTTCCTTCTCAAACACTGACTGGGTGGCCCCGCAGGTAATCGGCAGCAGCCATCCGCTTGCCGCCGCCAGCCTGTAGTTCGGTAATGACCAGCGCCTTCCCATCCCCGCAGGCCACGGCCACGCCGGCCTTATCCGCAGAGAGGATTGTCCCTGCCTCCCTGCCGGTTTCCCCGCCCACATGGGCGCGGAACACCTTCCAACGCACCCCGGCCACATCGGTGGAAGCGCAGGGCCAAGGGATCAGCCCTTTCACTTGATTGGCCAGCGTGTGCGCGGGCTTCGACCAATCCAGGGGCGACATTTCCCGGGAAAGCATGGACGCATACTGGTACTGCGGCCCATAGGCCTGGGGGACTCTGGGCGCCTCTCCCCGTTCCAGCAGGGCCAAGGCCTCGCTTGCGGCCTCCCCGCCCAGCTCTGCCAGACGGCCATAGAGCTGTCCCGCGTCCTCCTCCGGCCCGATTTCCGTTTTCTTGGCCAGGAGGATATCCCCGGCGTCCAATTCAGCGGCCATATATTGAATGGTAACCCCGGTTTCCCGGTCCCCGTTCAGCACAGCCCAATTGATCGGCGCAGCGCCCCGGTACTGCGGGAGCAGGGAGGAATGGACATTAATGATGGCGGTCCTGGGAATATCCAAAAGCGCCTGCGGCAGCAGCTTGCCATACGCGGCCACCACGATTACATCCGGTTCCAAGGCCCTCAATTCCGCCAAAACCGCATCATCCCGGCAGCTTACCGGCTGATAAACAGGAATA
The DNA here is from genome assembly GCA_947649615.1 of uncultured Clostridia bacterium. GTDB lineage: Bacteria > Bacillota > Clostridia > Oscillospirales > Oscillospiraceae > Pelethomonas. The sequence goes on from CANSSG010000025.1 coordinate 15,154, forward strand.
TTATTTGTTAAGGCATATTCCTTGACAGGCGTTGCCACCAGCTTCATCCCCCGGTTTTTAGGCTTATCCGGCTGGGTATAAGCGGCGGCAACCTCCCATCCATCCTCCACCAGCCTGCGCAACACGGCCACGGCGAAATCCGGGGTACCCATAAACACGACGCGCATCATTTTCCCCTCTTTTCCCGGGCTTCTTCCTCCTCATAGAAGGCCTCCACCTCATCATCGGTCATAAAGTGGTCGATGTGTTCGACGTAGAGGTGACCGTCCAGGTGTTCAATTTCATGGCAGAAGCAGCGGGCCATCAGGTCTTCGCCTTCGGTTTCGAACCAATTGCCGAACCGGTCCTGCGCGCGGACGCGGGCGAAGAAGGGCCGCGCCACCAGGCCCCATTTCCCCGGGACGCTCAGGCATCCCTCTGGGGCGGCTTTTTCACCGGAAGAAGCGATAATTTCCGGATTCACCAGTTCCAGCATTTGATCGTCATCATCCACGATGACGACGGCGCGTCTGAGGACGCCGACCTGCGGAGCGGCAAGCCCGACGCCCTGCGCTTCCTCCAAGGTTTCTTTCATGTCGTCCAGCAGGACATGCAGCCGTTGGTTAAATTCGGTAACTTCCCGGCATTTTTTGTGAAGCCGGTCATCGCCCTGCGTGACGATTCTTCTAATTGCCATCTATTATATCCTCCTTTTTGCGGGGTTAAACGCAAAATAAAATATGCAGGGGCATTTTCGCGCTCAGGGCGTGTTTAAAAAATGTCAAAACGCCCAAACGGCGCAAAAGAAAAATTTTGCCGGAAATTTTCAAAAGGTTGCACGAAACACGGCAACTTTCCGCCCAATGCGGCCTACTAGTGTAGTGGGCGTCACCTACCGGAACTTCGCGCGTTCGAACAAAAACGCCCACAGGGATTGATCCCCCTGGAAAAGCCCCTGGCGCCGGTTGCAAACGGCCGTACCTTGAAAACCGAATACTCCTCCCGCCTGGAAACTGGCATGGCGGGCGGAGAACCCACCGCGCCGCCAGACGGCGGCGTCAATCCTCCGCGTTGCAGTCAACAAACAAATTCATACCCCGGTTTTCCTTTTTCTGATGAAAAGCCCGCATATAATACGCAATCAGTTCCCGGGTCGTGTGGTCATTTTTACCCACCCAAAACACCCGGTAGCGGTAACGGTTATTCACCTTCACCACAGGAGCCGGGGCAGGACCCAAAATTTCCACCGACATATTCGCCGCCGTAGGATACCTCACCCCGCTGCGCATAGCTTCCCGAAGCTGCGCGGCAGCGCGCAGCACGGACCCCTCCTCCGGCCCGGAGACCGTCAGCGTAAAGATATCCGCAAACGGCGGATACCGCCTGGCCCGGCGGATACGGATTTCCGCTTTATAAAAGCTGTTGTAATCCTGGGCGGCGGCAGAGGTAATGACCTCATTGTCGGGGGTAAACGTCTGAATCACGGCTCTGCCGTCCTTGCAGCCCCTCCCCGCCCTGCCGACCACCTGGGTCAGCAGGCTGAAGGTTCGTTCCGCGGCGTGATAATTGTCCACGTACAAGCTTAAGTCTGCCGCCACAACGCCCACCAGCGTTACATTTTCAAAATCCAGTCCTTTCGCCACCATCTGGGTGCCAAGAAGGATCGGAATTTTTTCCTTCTCAAATTTGTCCAGCAGGGCTTCATGGTTGCCGGACACGGTGTCCGCGTCCATGCGCAGCACCTTGGCCTGAGGGAACAAGCTTTTTAGCTCCTCCTCCACCTTCTGCGTACCCGCGCCGATTTGCTTCATCAAACCGCCGCACTCCGGGCATTGTGCCGGCGCCCGTTCCGAGTGGCCGCAGTAATGGCACATCAGCCTTCCATTAGCGCTGTGGTAAGTAAGGGGAACGCTGCACCTGGGACATTCCGGCGCTTCCCCGCACTCGCCGCACAGCAGCATCCGGCTGCTGCCCCGGCGGTTAAGGAACAAAATGCTCTGTTCTCCTCTGCCGAGGTTTTCCGCCAACTCCCGCCGCAGGGGGGCGCTGATCATGCCGCCATTCCCGGCCCGGACCTCGTCCCGCATATCAGCGGTCACGACCCTGGGCAGCGGTTGCTTGTTAAACCTGGAACGCAAAATCAACTTCTGATATACGCCCCGCTGGGCCTGATACGTGGTCTCAACCGAAGGCGTAGCGGACCCAAGCACCAAAACCGCCTGTTCTTGTGCGCACAAAAATTTTGCCACGTCCCTCGCGTGGTATCGGGGCGGGCTTTCGGACTGGTAGCTGCCCTCATGCTCCTCGTCCAGGATAATCATCCCCAGGTTTTCCAACGGCGCGAACACCGCGCTGCGGGTTCCCAGGACGATGTCCACTTCCCCCCTGCGCACCCGCTTCCACTGGTCGTACCGCTCCGTCATCCGCAAGCCGCTGTGGAGCATCACCACCCGGCCTCCGAAGTAAGCGGTAAACTTCGCCATCATCTGCGGGGTCAAAGCGATTTCTGGTACCAGGATCATTCCCCGTCTCCCCCGCCGGACGGTCTCCTGCAAGAGCCGGATGTAAACAGAGGTTTTCCCGCTTCCGGTCACGCCATAGAGCAGTGTGCAGGAAGCCCCTCCGCCCTCTATCCGTTCCAAAACGCCGTCATAAGCCGCCTGCTGTTCCTCGCTGAGGACGATTGGTTCGCCATCTGCCGCTTCCGGCTTAGGCACCCTCAGCACTTCCACCGGAGACAGGACGATCAGCCCGCTTTTCTCCAAGCTTTTCAGTGTCCGCACAGTAGCCCCGGTAAAATAGCAAAGGTCGGAAGACAGCCCGCTCCCCATATTGCACAGCAGCTTAACGACTTCATACCGCATAGGCGCACTCCGCCGTTTCGGCTCCACGGCGGCCATAGCTTCCTCCGCCGTCACCGCCAGGGAGACCTGGACGGCCTGCTTATCCAAGACCTTCCGCTGGGCATCGGCTTCAACCGTCAGGACGCCCCGCCGCTGCAAATCTTTTACCACAGCCGCAGCGCCGTCGCCGCAGGCCAGGCGGAGCGTTTCCAGTTCCGCGCTGCCGCCGTGGGCGGACAGGGCCTCCAGCACCCGGCTTTCCTTGTCATTGGAAGCGCCGACCAGCGCGGTTTCCCGGTCCACGGCCAGCGTACAGACCTCCCGCAGCCGGTACCACAACCCGGCGGGCAGCAGCACCTTCACCGCATTGTAGAGGGTGCAGAAGTACCGCTCCCTCAGCCAAAGCGCCAGCTTAATCTGCCCCGGACCCAAAACCGGCTGACTGTCCAGGACTTCGTTGACAGCCTTTAACCCTTCCCGTTTGCTGTCCTGCCCCACGGCTAAGACGAATCCCTCGCTGGTTTTATTCCCCCTGCCAAAGGGTACAACGACCCTGACCCCGGGCCGGACCGCGTCCGCCAGCTTCTCCGGGATCAGGTAGTCGTATGGTTTATCAATACTGTACGTGGCGGCGCCGACGGCCACCCTGGCAACGCTGGCCAACTCCATGGGAATCACCTCCCGCACACAAAAAGCGGCAAAGCCGCTCTTTTGTGGTTATTCAACGTCCTTGATTTCGATTTCGGACGCGGCGGCGGAGATTTTCCCATCGGCCACCTCATGGATTGCCAGCGTTACCGGCTTCACATCCATTTTTTCACCGGCGTCCTCCGCTTCCTGGGCGATTTGTCTGGCCCTGCGGGCTACGACGTTCACCAGCAGATAGCGGTTAGGCACGTTGGCGGTCAGCTTGTTCATAGCGGGATAGAGCATCATAATAGAATCATTCCTTTTACCAAAAAATTTATTGAGCAATATAAAAACAGGTTCCCGATGCGGATAAACAGAGTCACCCTACTAGTATCGGTCGCAGTTTCTCTTTGGATAACGGCGGCGCAGGATTTTTTCGGCGCAGCGCCGGTTTTCCACCGCCGGCCCTTCCTCCTTACTGGTCAATTAACGCAATCCTTTCCTCCGGCCTGCAATGCTCGGCAGTCATAATAGCCCGGATTTCATCCACTGCATGGTCAACCGTGTCATTGATGACGAAGTAGTCAAAATCCTTGGCGGCGGAAAACTCCTCTTTGCCCCGGGCCAGCCTGCTCCTTACTTTTTCCATATCCTCAGTACCCCGGCCAACCAGCCGCCGCTCCAGCTCCGCCCAGCTTGGCGGGGCCACATAGATGCGCACGGTGTCCGGGCGCTTGCGCTTGACCTGGTCCGCGCCCTGGATTTCGATGTCCAGCAGCACGTCCCGCCCCTGCTCCATAGCCTTGTCCACATATATCTGGGGGGTGCCGTACCGGTTGCCGACGAACTGGGCGTGTTCCAAAAACTGGTCCTCGCCGATCCACTTTTCAAACTGCTCCATGGACAAAAAGTGGTAGTGGACGCCGTCCACCTCCCCCGGCCTGGGGGCGCGGGTAGTCGCGGACACGGAAAAGTACAGCGACGGATCGCTTGCCAGCAGCCGGGCGACCACAGTCCCCTTTCCCACGCCGGAAGGTCCGCAGATAATAAAAGTTTTACCCTTTTTCACACAGATTTCTCCCTTTATACTGAATTAAACAGCAGACTTATTTAAATACGCCAACAAAACCGTCTTTAACCCCGCCGTCTTTTGGACGTTTTGACGGTCTTCAAACACACCCTAATCCCTCAGTTCGGCAGGGTCCACCCCAAACCGCGGCGCAAGCTTTTCTACTGGCAGCCCCGACAAGATTACATGGTCGCTGTCCATCACTAAAACCGCCGCCGTTTTCCGCCCGAAGGTTGCATCAATGAGCATGCTCCGCTCCCTGGCTTCTGTAATCAGCCTTTTCACCGGCGCGGAATCCGGCGCTACCAGCGCAATCAACCGCCCGGCGGACACCAGGCCGCCAAAGCCAATACTGACCATTTGACTACTCAATATTCTGCACCTGCTCCCGGATTTTCTCAATCTCCGCCTTCAGCTCCACCACATCCCGGGCAATGGCGACATCGCTGCATTTGGAGCCGATGGTATTAGATTCCCGGTTGACCTCCTGGATTAAAAAGTCCAGCTTCCGTCCCACCGGCTCCCCGCTCTCCAGCATTTCCCGAAGCTGGCCCAGGTGGCTCCGCAGCCGGACGGTCTCCTCGTCTACCGCCACCTTGTCCGCAAAAATTGCCGCCTCCGTCAGAATGCGGCCCTCGTCAATGGTAGTGCTTTGCAGCACCTCCTGCATCCGGGCCAGCAGCTTTTCACGGTACTCCGCCACCGTCTGCGGCGACCTCTCCTCAATCCGTCCTGTGATGGCTTCAATGGCGTCCAGGCGGCCCAGGATATCCTCCGCCAGCTTTTGCCCTTCTTTGGAGCGCATAGCGGCGTGGGCTTCCAGCGCTTCTTTCAGCACCCCGCACAAATCGGCGGACAAGGATTCCAAATCCTCCTCCGCCTTGGTCACCGTCAGCACGTCCGGCATCCGGGCCAGGTCCGTGGCGTAGCAGCTAGACTTGACCCAGCTTCCGCCGCCCAGGGCATACAAGCTTTTCAGCGCGGCAAGGTAGCTCTTCGCCAGCGGCTCGTTTACTGCCACCACGGTTTCCTCCGCGCCCAGGCTGTCCACGGTAACGAACACATCCACCTTGCCCCGGCTGGCGCTTTTTTGCACCATGGCCTTTACCGCGTCCTCAGCGAAAATATAGGCCCGGGGCATCTTCACCGAGCAGTCCAGGTAGCGGTTGTTGACGCTGCGGACTTCCACCGTGATATCCCGGCCGTTTACCGTCTGCCTCGCCCGGCCATAGCCGGTCATACTTTTAATCAAGTCGTTTTCCCCCTCATATAAATTACGCTTATCGGGTAAGCGGGATGACTGCATGCCTGGTGCCGCCTAAACCCGGCGGGGATTTGGCCCCTTGGCCCTGCCGGGTTTTGAAAAAACGCCCAAAGGAAAAAGAACCGCCATGCGGGTGTTTTGACCGTTTTCCAGCATGCCCTAACAGCAGAAAAAGCGCATCCCGCCCAAGCTGCACAAATTGCACATCAAATAGGTGCAGGCCAACCGGCCGCACAGGTTCCCGCCGCCGCAGCCGGAGGAGAACACCTCGTACCCCTCGGGGCGGTAGCCCGCCTGGTTGTTCTCCACAAAATGGAGGGCCTGCCGGAACTCCGGATCTCCTGGGTCCATTTGGCAGGCGGTCTCATAATACCGCCTCGCCTCGTCTACCCAGCCGCGGCGGTAGCAGATCGTCCCCTTCAGGAAGTTCCACTCGCCGTTATGGTCCCCCATCCGGTCCAAAAGCTGCTCCGCAAGTCCCAGGTCGTTCCGGTTGATGGCCATGCGCACCTGCTGGAAGGCCGGGTTCCCCGCCGTCCGCTGCTGGTATTGGCCGCCGTAGCCCTGCTGGGCGTAAGCGCTGCCGGATGCGCCGGCGTGGCGGCTCCCCCGCTCCTGCTGGATGGCGTGGTAGGCGGCGTTGATTTCTTTCATTTTCTCCTGGGCCAAGTCCGCCAGGGGATTGTCATGGTAGTTGTCCGGATGGTACTTCCGCGCCAGGTCCCGGTAAGCCTTTTTGACCTCCTCGTCGCTGGCGGTACTGGGGATATTCAAGACTTCATAGGGGTCGGTCATAGCTGCTCCTTGCTCCCGCCGGCGATGCGCAGATCGTTCGGCTGAAATGTTCCCTCCAAAACGGCCCTTCCCACAAGAAAAAGCCCTTCGTATACCGTTGCCTGTATGATGGGACTCCATGGCCCGAAATCCCACAACTCATACGCCGCCGCCATCAGCCGGATGGAGTGGTCCAGCGAAACCACCAGCCCTGCCCTGGCTTCCTCCGTCAGCTCCCCCTGCTCCAGGCCGTAGCGGCTCAGCAGCGGGTTATAGCTTCCGGAAGAAAAATCTTCCGCCAGGTCGTCGGCAGCGTCCACCAGATAAATCCAGCGGCCTAAGTGATATAAAAGCTGCTCCAATATCCGGCGTTTTACTGGGTTCCCCGCCTCCCCCGCCGCTGCGGCCAGCAGCTTGGCAAAGGCGTCCGCCGGTTCGTCCAGAGACGGGCAGCGGGCCGCTTCCAGCGCGCGCAGCCGTTCTAACTGTCTCCGCGCCGCACCGTCGAAGGCGGGGCGGAAACGCCGGGCCTTCTCGTAAGCGCTCCGCAGGGCCAGGGCGGCGGCTCGGTATTTCGCCTTTCCCCGCCCGGGGTCGGCCAGGGCGTCCTGAATCTGCCACCAGGCGAGAATCACGCTCTCGTCCGCCGCCAGCTCCAATGCCGGATTTCCCGGGTAATAGCCCCGGCCGGACAAGGGATGGGCGATGCAGCGCCGCCGCTGCGGCTCCGCTCCCTCCTCCTGCCACAGCAGGACCGCTAAAAACGTGAAATCATAGTTGAGGATCATCCGCGCCGCCGGTCCATACCGGCGGCCCAGCGTGTGGCACAGGCCGCAGTATACCGCCCGGAAACGCTCCTTGTCCCCCTCCGAAAGCCGCGCCAGGGAGGGCCGTACATAGCCGAACATCCCGCCCGCCTACAGCTTTCTGACGATCCGGTAAGATACCGCCGCCTTCCGCTTCAGCACACGGTCCACTGCCGCCGCAGCGCACAACCCCAGCAGGAATCCGCCGCCGCCGCAGGCGTACCGCCATCCCTCCGGAAGAAATCCCGGCAGCAGATAGCCCAGCAGAAACAACGCTACCGGCAGGCCGTACACTACCGCCGCAAGGCCTAGAACCCTGTTATCGCTGAAAACCTCCACCTTGTCCCCGATGCGGACGGGAATGCCGCTTTCGGCGTGGATGACTAATTCCGGCGCCCTTCCCGCGCAGCGGCCGCAGCCGTCGCAGCTATGGCCGCAGGCGGTCCGGCGGACGACGGTCAGCTCCACCAGTCCGCCGGAGACGGCGGGGAGCGCAGTGACGGTGGCGGTCTGGGTCATGAAAATTCCCTCCGTTAACTGGATCTGATCTTGCCGGTAATCTGGACGCCGTCGCCTACCATTACCGCGCCTACGGAACTGTAGCCGTCTACATAGACGTTGGCAGGCATGGTCACCGTGCCGTCGGATGTGACCTCCTTGAGGTCCACCACAATGCGGACGTCTTCTTCCGTCACCTGCTCAAGGTCCTCGGCCGGCCCACGCAGCACTACGTCTACCGCAGTAGTGATGAGGTCGTACCGCTGGCTGGCGCTCAGGCCGGCGGGCTTGATGTTGGTGACAGTGAAGCTGCGGGTGGATAGATTCTTGAACTGAATGGACAGATGGGTAAAGCGGAAGCCGCTGGCGTTTTCACACCCAGCGGGAAGCTTGATTTCCAGATCCTCGTCAAAGGCGTAGTAGGCGCTTAAATCAATCTCCCCCAGGCTGATCTCTTCGATCGTTTCCAGGCTCAGGGGATCGCCCATGACGGTGATCTTGTCCGGCTTCAGTTCGCAGTCGGCGTTGGCCAAGGTGGAGCCGGGCGACTGCTTGTACTTCACCGTAAGGGGCAGTTCCTTCATCATATACACCGGCACCGTCACGCTTACAAGCTGGTCGGATGCGCGAACCTTCGGCTCCTTCAGCACATTGCCCTCCGCATCCAGCAGCTCATAGGCATAGTCCTGCTGGATGGTGGTGACGGCGTCAGAGATATCCACCACTACGCGGGCGGACGCCACTTGGTCCACGTCATCCCGCAGGCCGCTGAGCGTCAGCACGGCAGGCTCCTTCACAATCCGCGCGTCCATGGATACATAGGGGTCCGACACCTCGCCCTCCACGCTGACCTCAATGGGGATTTCACGGGAGTACAGGGTGGTCACCTGGACGGTGACGTTGGTGCGGGAGCTGCGCTCAATGGTGACATCGCTGCGGTTGACGTGGTCGGGAAGGATCAAATCCCATTTCAGACTGTACGGCCCTACGCCGTTGACGGACACCAGGTTCACCTGGGCGCGGATGTCGCTGGACTTTAAGCCGGAAATCACCGTCCGGGGGCCGCTCAGGCGAAGGTCCACCGTGGCGTCGCCGCCGCTGGCAAGCATCAGGCCCCGACTGGGCAGGGTGTCCTCCGCGCCAATGAAATCTATAGGCACATTATTAAAATCCTGGCTCATCGTGTGGCCCTTGCTGGCGTCCACGTACAGCCAGAATACAATCGCCAGCAGCAGGCTCAGCACCAAATAGGCGATTTTCGTGGCTTTCTCACTCATCCGATTTTCCGCCCTCCTTTTTGTCCTTGGCAAGCAGGCCCTTTAAACTCTTGCGCTTTTTGCCGTTCGTGTCCTCGTCCTCCGGCGGCTGGGGCAGAAGCTCGTTGCGAAGAAGCTGCTCTAAGGTCTCGGTCATCAGGTGCCGCTTGAGCATCCCGCCTACCGCCACGGAAATGGAGCCGGTCTCCTCGCTGACCAGCACTACTACCGCGTCAGAGTTCTCGCTCATGCCGATGCCCGCCCGGTGGCGCATCCCCAAATCACGGCTCAGGTTCACATTGCGGCTGAGGGGCAGCATGCAGCCCGCCCCCAGCACCCGGCCTTCCCGGACAATCACCGCGCCGTCGTGCATGGGCGCTTTTACAAAGAATATGTTTTTTAACAACTCCGAAGATACCTCCGCATCCAGCTTCGTGCCGCTGCGGAGCATCTCGTCCAACTGGTTCTTCCGCTCAAAGACAATCAGCGCGCCGGTGCGGGACTTGCTCATGTCGCCGCAGGCGGATACCGTCTGGGAAATGGCGTCCTCTAACGTCTGGCGGTCTACCTGGGGCTTGGCAAACATCTGCAAAAAGGGGATTTGACTGCTGCCAAGCTGTTCCAGCCCGCGGCGAATCTCCGGCTGAAATAAGATGATCAGCGCCAGTACGCCCCACTCGACAATACGCTCAAGCACAAAGCTCAGCGCCAGCATCCGCTCCGCCGACAGCCACATCAGCAGGATGACTACCAGCACCCCCTTGAGCAGCCGGGATGTATTGGTCTTTCGCACCAAGAGCAGCAGGCGGTAAATCAGATAAGCAATCACCAGAATGTCCAGCACGTCCCATAATTGCAGGGAAAAGACGAAGTTGGTGAGCCTGTGGATGATTGCCGTCAGCACTTCCGTGAAATCCATGGCGTCCCTCCGTTGAAAATTATTCCATAAGCAGTTCCCATTTTACTCTAAACCAGGGAAAATTGCAACAAATTATCGCCCGGATTTTTCCCGCCCATTTTGCCGTTTTCTGTCGAAAATCACTTTTTTGCAGAGAATATGCCATAATTCATGAGAAAGGACAGGTAAATTCATAACTTTTTCTCAGAAATATTCACAAAAAGTTTATAAGGGACGCGCATTCCGGCGCGTCCCTTGCGGCTCTCTTTCGTTTTTATGCGGTTCCCCGGCCAAATGCGCAAAACCACTGCCGGTCAGAATCCTGGGAATAATGGGCGGCATAACCGCGCATTTAATGGTTTTTTGATGCTTTTACTGCGAAAAGGCGTCAGAGCATCGCCAGAACCGTTTCCGCTTCCTCCGGCGTGTTGAACGCCGAGACGGAAAAGCGAAGGGTCCCCGTCTCCCCGGTGCCTGCCGTCCGGTGGGCCAGCGGCGCGCAGTGCAGGCCTGCCCGTACGGCTACCCCCTGCTCCGCCAGGCGGTCCGCTAACGTCTCCGGCGGCATTTCCAGAGACAAAACGCTCAGAACCGCGCTCTCCCCTGCCGGGGCGTCGAATACACGGAAGCCGCCTTTGGCTTTCAGCCCCTCCGCCAGGCAGCGGACAACGTCCCACTCCCGGCGGCGGATAGCGTCCAAGCCACGGCTGCGGACGAATTTTATCCCCTCTAACAGGCCCGCCGCGCCGTGAACGTTCTGGGTGCCGGCCTCCAACCGGTCGGGCAGGAAGTCCGGCATCTCCTGCTGCCGGGACAGGCTGCCGGTGCCGCCCTCCATGAGAGCGGCCGGGGTTTGGCCCTCGCCGCACAGCAGCAGGCCTGTGCCTTGCGGCCCGTACAGCCCCTTGTGGCCCGGCATGGCGATATAGGCCGCCCCCCACCGCTTCATGCTGACCGGATGTATGCCGGCGGACTGGGAAGCATCCACGATCAGCGGCACACCCTTCTCGCGGCAGAGCGCCGCGATGTCGTCTATGGGCAGCGTGTAGCCGAATACATTGGATGTATGGGTGCAGATGACGGCCTTTACCCCGCCGTCCAATGCCTTGCGGAAGCCCTCCGCCATCTGGGCCGGGTCAAACAGCCTGCCGTTGACTATGCGGCAGGATACGTTGCCTATGGCATGGAGGGGCCGGGTGACGGCGTTGTGCTCATAGCCGGATATGGCTACCATGTCGCCTGGGGCCACCAGCGTCCGGATGGCAATGTTCAGGCCGTGGGTAGCGTTGGCGGTCAAGATGACGTTTTCCGGCTGGGGGACGTCGAAAAGCGCCGCCGCCTCCATCCGGCAGCGCAGCATCAGTTCCGCCGCCGCGCGGGCGGCGGGGTGGTCGCCCCGCCCGGGGGTTGTCATCTGGCTTATGGCGTCCGCCACCGCAGCAGAGACGGACGCCGGTTTTTGCAGCGTGGTTGCCGCGCTGTCGAAGTAGATCATGGCGTATCCTCCTGGAATGAATCGGGAGGGGCGGAGCCGCCGCATGGGCGGCTCCGCCTGCTGTTACATGGTAATTTCGCTGAGCGCTCCGCCGCCCTCGGCGTAAAATACGCGCATGGGGGCAAGGCCCTCCTGCCGCAGCAGTTCCATGGCGGCAGGGTAGTTCCCTCCCGATACCCGGACTGCGTAGCTGCATCCCCTGTCCGTCAGCCCCATGGGGGGACGGAAAAAACGGACGGTGATCCCCGCCCGCTCCAAAACGCGGCTCATCCGCTGGGCATGGGTGATGGAGCGGCTCAACAGCAAATAGTAGGTCAATGATACCGCCTCCCGTCACCAATATATGCAAAGAGGGAGACCTCTGTGCGGTCTCCCTCTCTCGCTATTCTTGAAAAACTATCGCCACCGCCTGCGCCGCCATGCCGGAGCCGTCGCCAGTGAAGCCCAGCCTCTCCTCCGTCGTAGCTTTGACGCTGACCATTTCCAATCCGATGCACAGGTCAGAAGCGATGTTCTCCCGCATCTGCGGGATGTACGGCGCTACCTTTGGCTTCTGCGCTACCAAAGTCACATCTACGTTGCCAATAGAAAAATTATGGGTGGCAAGGACTTCCCGGACTTGGCGCAGAAGGGCGCGGCTGTCCGCTCCTTCATACGCCGGGTCCGTGTCCGGAAACAAGCGGCCAATGTCGCCCAGCGCCGCCGCGCCTAACAGCGCGTCCATCAAAGCATGAAGCAGCACATCCGCGTCTGAATGGCCCAGCAGCCCCTTTTCCCACGGTACCGCCACTCCCCCCAGAACCAGGGGGCGGCCCTCTGTCAGACGGTGTACGTCATAGCCTTGCCCAATGCGCGGAATGCTCATGGCTGAACCTCCCGCCGGTGCAGAAGCTCGGCCGCAAGAACCAAATCCTCTGGCGTCGTAATCTTAATGTTCTCGTAGGAGCCGTCTGTTAAGTATATCTCCTTGCCAAGCATTTCTACCGCCGCGCAGTCGTCCGTCACCACTTCGCCGGACGCTCTCGCCTTCTCCAGCGCCGCGCGGAGCAGCGCCGCGTCAAATACCTGCGGCGTCTGGACGGCCCGCAGCGACGAGCGGTCAGGCGTGGATGCGACTTTGCCGTCCTGGACGATCTTAATCGTGTCCTTGACCGGTACAGCGGGGGCTGCGGCGTTGGTCCGGTGGGCTAATGCAATGGTGCGGTCAATCAGCTCCGGCGAAGCCAGCGGACGGGCGCCGTCGTGGACGGCCAGAAAATCCGCCTCCGTGCGGCACTCCTGCACGGCCAGGTACACCGATTCCAAACGGGTCTCACCGCCGCGGATGATTTTTACCGGCTTCGCAACGCCATATATCTTGCATATGTCGCCAAATAAGATCAAATCCTCCTCGCGGGCCGCTATCACAATCTCATCCGTCAAAGCCGCCCGGTCAATGGCCAGCAGCGTGTGGGCCAGCACAGGTACGCCGTCAATGGGCTGCATCAGCTTGTTCTCGCCGCCCATGCGGCGGGAAGACCCGGCCGCCGCAACAATTACACTGCAATACGGGTGGGCCGCATGGCCCCTTCGGTGAAATAGTTTGGAAAATAGATTCATGTGGCTTCCATTCCTCCTGCGGCGGCGGTGTGAACCCGCTGCTCCAAGTCGCTGTAGTTCTCTCCCGTGGACAAAACCATCTCGGATATCAAGATCTGCTTGGCTGTGCGCAGCATCTTCCGCTCCCCGGTGGACAGGCCCTTCTCATGCTCCCGGTGGAGCAGCCCCTTCATGACCCGGGCCACCTCGTAGAGGTCGCCGCTCTTCAGCTTTTCCATATTCTCACGATACCGCTGGTTCCAGCTTCCTACAAAACGCTCCACTTCCAGGCCCGCTATGTCCTGGATAAGCTGGTATATCCGGCCGATGTCCCATACGCCCCGCAGGCCGTTGGTCTCGCCGGAAGCGGTGGGAATCTTGAGCGTCAAGCCGCCTACAGGCATCCGAAACACATAGTAATCCTGCTTTTCGCCCGCTACCATTTCCGTCACAATGTCGTCGATGACGCCCGCCCCGTGCATGGGGTGGGCAACCTTGTCCCCTATGCGAAACATATTCCTACCGCCTCCCTTTCATTCCCGTTTCGTTTACGCCTCTTTCGTGCCAGATATATACATCTTACACCCGGTTTTGGGAAATAGCAAGGGCAAAATTGTATTTTGTGGATTTTTTAGCGAAAATTTCCGGTTTTTTATGCCGCAGGCGTACCTTCTCCGCCTGTCTGGCCGGGAAAATGCGGCGTGGGCGGCTCCCCCGCCGGGAAGTGCAGCCGTACCCGCAGAACCCCTTCCCGCCAATCCGCCGTGACCGATCCGTCCATCTGCTCCATCAGATGCCGGGCAATGGAGAGGCCGATGCCCGTCCCCTGCCCGCCGGACTCTACCGTGAAATAGCGGTCGAACAGCTTCTCCGCCAGCACCGGGGTCAAGGAGGGGGCTGCATTGGAAAAAGTCAGCGTCCCATTCTCTTCCAGCGTGATGTTAAGGTCTCCCCCGCTGTACTTGGCCGCGTTGGACAGTACGTTGCTCAGGACGCGGCGCAGGGCCTCCGGGTCCACTGGGCGGACTACCTGGGCCTCCGGCAGGGCCACGGCGGGCGTGATGCCCTTCGCCGTGAGTACCGCGTACCAAGCGGCCAGGCTTTCCTCCACCGCCCGGTTCAGGCTTACCATTTCACGGCGCGGCGCTTTTCCGGCGGACAGGACCGCGGAATAGCGGAAAAATTCCTCCGTCAACTCCCGCAGATGGTCTGTCCTGCCCCGGATGCATGCCAGGTACCGGGCCGCCGCTTCGCTCATCTCCTCCCCTTCCAGCAGGTCGAGATAGCCGCAAATCGCCGTCAGCGGCGTACGGAGGTCGTGGGTGATGTTGGTAATGGCGTCCTTCAATTCCCGGTCGCCCTGCTGGCAGCGGCGGCGCTCCTGGCGCAGCAGGCGGAGCTGGCTGTTTAGTCCCGCCGCAAGACGGCACATGGCTTTATCCCGGCTGGGGATGGACAGGAGTGTGTTGGTGTCGGTTTCCAGGCGTTCCTGCAAACCACGGCGAAGCTCCTCCGCCGAACGGCGGAGGAGCTGGATTTTCCAGAGCAGGAGCAAAACTGCCAGAAGCAACAGGACGCACAGAATGTACGGGACATACCCCATGGGAAAACCTCACTTCAAATCTTTTTTCCGGAATACCGCCACCCCCGCCGCCGTGCTGAAGGCTGCGGCGAGCAGGCTCACCAGCGGCAGGCGGACCGGGCAGGCCTTCATCTCCGAGAGCAGTTCTACCGCCTGGCAGCCCGGAAGATCGTACAAAATCTCAAAAACCTTCCGCTTGGCGCCTGGGACATAACCGGCGTTCGGCATGGCTTCCTGCACCACAATCTGGCCGTTCTCCACATACTCCCGGGCGGGGATCATAAGCGGCTCGGACAGGCGGGAATTCATGTATATCCCTAAAAACAGCAGGAAATAGGCCGCAAAGATGCAGATGACGGCAACCACTGCCTTGTTCTGGTTCAGCATGGCAATCATGGTATACAGCGCGCACATGGCGCCCGTCATAATAAACCCGCACAGGGTAAACCACAATACGGACGAAAGCGGGATGGTAAACATCCCCATCATCGGGATGCCAAAGGCCAGCATTGGCAGGATATACGCCAGGCAAGCCAGCACTCCCGCCGCCGCGCATACTATTAAATTCGCCAGATAGACGGCGGCGCGGCTGTGGCCTACGGTGAGTTTATTGCGGACGGACCCGTCGCTGTACTCCGTGCCGACGTAAAGACTGCAAAAGGCGGACAGCACTACGCTGCTGACCAGGACAAAGATGCCATACCGGTTTTCCAGCGGCACAGGCACCCCCTGCCGGACTGCCCCGGCGGTGAGGGCAAGCTCCAATAAGCTCACCGCCGCCATCACCGCCAGCGTTGCCCAGAAGGACACGCTGCGCCAGAGCCGGAAGAAATTGGCCTTCAGCAGCAGGTTGACGCTCAATTTGCCACCCATCACTTCAAGTCCTTTCTCCGGAACACCGCCAGCCCGGTCCCCGTGCCGGCCGCTATAACAGCCAGGCTCAAAAGGGGCATCCGCCAGAGATGGGGCGTATCCAGCCGGCTGACCTGGATATACTGCCCCGTAGGCAGCGTGTCCACCAGCATGCGCCAGAAGGCCAGCCGCGCCTCCCCGTTCTCCACCGGATATTCGCCGGCAAGCCCCCGCTCGACATGCTGTATCTCGCTGAAAGCGGATGCACATACCAGCGCCGCCGCTACCACCAGCAGCAGCGCCGCAATGGACGCCGCCGTTTTATTGCCCAGCGCCGTTACCAGCAGCTTCACCAGCGCGGCGTACGCCGCCCGCGCCAGCAGGGCCACGGCAATCCAAGCCAGCATTTGCCCCACCGGAACCCGCAGCAGGACGCCGGACATCCCCCAAACGGGATACACGCACAACGCGCCCGCCAGCGTCAGATACAGCACGTCCAGCGCCACCGGCGCCAGTACGCAGGTAAGCAAATCGGCCAGATACACCGCACTGCGCGTATGCCCGACAATCAGCTTGTTCCGGAGGGTGTTGCCGCTGTAATCCGTCCCCAGATAAACGCTCAGCATCGGCGCGATAATCAGGGTCGGGACGGGCAGGTACCCCATCAGGCCGTATCCGGCGGTAAGTACAGATTCCATTGTGTAGCGTCCGGTTCCAGTCGCATAATGATCCCAGCAGACCAGCACCACCAGCGCCGTATACGCCAGCTCCGCCAGCAGCGCGAACAGGAACACCCTGCTCCGAACCAGCCGGCATAAGTTTGCATGCAGCAGATTCCTCATATACGCCCCCCTATTTCAAGTCCTTCCGCGCAAAGAGCCGCAGGCCCCCAAGCGTGAACACCGCCGTAACGCCCGCCGAACACAGCAGCATCCTTACCGGGCGCTCTATACTGATATTTTGCAGTAAGGAGGACTGCCCTGTGGGCAGGAGGTCCACTGCAAACTCGTAGACTTCCCGCTGGATGCCGGAAATGTAGTAGGGGTTTGGCTCCGTAATGACCGAGGGTGCTTCCTCTCCGAAGGACACGATCGCCTTAGTGATGGTTTCCGGCTCATGGAGGGCGCTCTCAAAAAAGCCGGATACCAGCGCCAGCATCAGCCACACAGAGATCGTAATAACGGTCGCGGAACGGCGGTCATTAAGCAGGCCGATGAAGGTATTGATGGCGGAAAACGCCGCCGTATAGCCCACGATGATTGCAACACACAGCAATGTCCCGCCAAAACCGATGGTCAAGAATCCCAGGAACGGCACTCCCGCCAGACCGCCAATCAGCCACGCCACCGCGATGCTCAAAGACGCGGGGAAGACCGTAAGGAAACTGGACAAATAGACCTCCCGGCGGGTATGCCCCACAGCAAGCTTGTTGCGTATCGTACCCTCGCTGTACTCCACAGAGAGGAACATGCAGGTGAACATGGCGTAGAAAAACCCCATCCCCGCCGACGGGCGGAAATAAAACCCGTCAAGGTCTGTCAAGGCTCCCTTTTCCGCGTTTTCCAGGCACCAGAGGATCATGAATCCGATAGAGCATCCCAGGGTTGTAAACAGGCAGCTATAGAACATATTGTCCCGTTTCAGCCGGAAGAAATTGGCCCGCAGGAGGTTATTCATCGCGGACACCTCCCACCAGATTCATATAATAGCTTTCCAAGCTTTCGTCATGCTCATGGATGTTTTTGACCTCGCATCCGGCGTTATGGAGGGCCAAGGTCAGCTCCGTTACAGAGGGCGCGTCGTATACGTCCGCCTCCGTATCGCTGCGCACGGAATATTGCAGCCCCATTTTATCCAGCGCGGCAGTCAGCGGCCGCGCGTCGCTGACGGTAAGGCGCAGGCATTTCCTACAGCTTGCCTCCAATGCGCCGGCGCTGATTTCCTTCACCATGCGCCCGTTGTCGATAAAGCCATAGTGGGTCGCAAGCCGGCTCAGCTCATCCAGGATGTGGCTGGAAATCAGAACCGTGATCTGGCGTTCCTTGTTTAAGCGCAGGATCAGTTCGCGGATTTCTACGATGCCCTGGGGGTCCAGGCCGTTGGCGGGTTCGTCCAAAATCAGAAAGTCCGGATCCCCGGCCAGGGCTACGGCGATGCCAAGGCGCTGGCGCATCCCAAGGGAGAAGTCTCTCGCTTTTTTCTTCCCCGTGTTTTGCAGGCGGACCAGCTCCAGCAGCTCCTTTATCCCGTCGTAGGATGGCAGGCCTAAAATCTGGTACTGCTGCTTTAAATTTTCCTCGGCGGTCATGGAAAGATAAATGGAGGGCGTTTCCACCACCGCGCCCATGCGGCGTCGGGCCTTCGTAATTTCCCTGCTTCTGTTGGGGCTGCCGTAGAGGGTAAAGGTCCCCTCCGTCGGCTCCTGCAAACCGCAGACCAGGCGGATCAGAGTCGTTTTGCCCGCGCCGTTCCGGCCTACAAAGCCGTAAATCGCCCCCTTTTCCACATGGAGCGTCAAGCCGTTCAGGGCTTTCCCGTTTTTGTAGTGTTTGATGAGATTGTTTGTTTCCAGGATGTATTCCATTTCCTTGCCTCCTTTTGGGGTTGATGGGGGTATAATACCGCCTGCTGGTTAAGAAACCGGTTAAGGAAATGGATAAGATTTCGTTAAGATTCGTCTTGCGCCCCGGGGTCAATCCGCGAGTTTGAAGCCAATCCCCCAGACGGATTCTATGACCTCCCCCGCGCCCGCTTCCCGAAGCTTCTTCCTTAAATTGCTGACATGCACCTTTAACGAGCTTTCTACGCAGTCAGGCGTCTCCCCGCTTAGCTGGTCCAATAAACGGGATTTGGGAATCACCTGTCTCGGATTCTCCATCAGCAGCTTGATAATCCCAAACTCCGTCCGGGTCAGATGCACCGCCCGCCCGTCTACTCGAACCTCCCGCGCCTCCAAATCCAACGCCAGCCCTTTATGCTGGCATACCTTCCGCTCCTGGGAGCCGCGCCGGAGCTGCACCGATATCCGGGCTAATAATTCCCGCGTGTCAAAGGGCTTCGTTAAATAATCCGCCGCGCCGCCTAACAGCAGAGATACTTTTTCCTCTACGCCGGCTTTCGCAGATAGTACAATCACCGGGACGCCCCCTATGTGCGGCAGCACCGCCTCCCCGCTCAGGCCGGGCAGCATCAGGTCCAGCAATATTAAATCAGGCCTCCGGTTTTCAAGCAGCAGGAGGGCCTCCGTGCCGGAATAGGCCCGGAGCACCTCGTAGCCCTCCCGGGTCAGAAGCTCTTGCAGCATGTCCCCGATATAGACGTCGTCGTCTACTACCGCTATCACCGGGGCCGTCATGGCGCAAACTCTACTTTCTCTACCGTGCAGCCACCCGCTTCGTCCGTGGTCAATACCGCCATCGTCGGAACCGCGCGGAAGGGGCGCGGAAAAGAACAGCTTCCGGGATTCAGCCACAGCCGCCCTAAAGTCCGCTCCTCCGCATATTGGTGGGTATGCCCGTATAGCACGACGTCTACCCCCGTCAGATTCCAGGGAACGTCCGAGCGCCTGTGCGCCATGCAGAAGGCTACGCCCCCTAAGTCGATCCGCATCAGGCGCGGAAGCGCCTGCGCCCAGCCGCCCCAGTCGTTGTTGCCGCGGACGCCGTACAACGGCGCAATTTGGTCTAACTCCTGCATCACGCTGGGGTCGTCGAAGTCGCCCGCGTGGAGGATGCAGTCTACCCCACGCAGCCGCTCTACCGTCTCCGGCCGCAAACGGCCGTGTGTGTCCGAAATTACGCCGATACGCATGGGCTGCCTCCTTTCACTGTTCCAGCATAGCCGCAAATTCTGCTTCCGTCAGAACCGGAATGCCTAACTCCGCAGCCTTGCGGAGCTTGCTCCCGGCGTTTTCGCCGGCTACTACATAGGTTGTCTTTTTGCTTACCGAACCGCTGGCCTTCCCGCCCCGGCCTTCAATCAGCGCCGCCGCTTCGTCCCGCGTAAATTGTTCCAGCGTACCTGTCAGAACAAAGGTCATCCCCTTGAACTGCTCCCCTGCGGCCTGCTGGGCAGCGTCCATGCGGACCCCCGCTTCCCGCAGGCGGGCCAGCAGGTGCCGGGATTGGGGGCTGTCCAGCCAGCTGCGGATATAAGACGCGGTCACGCCGCCAATGTCGCCGATGGCGGTCAGCTCCTCCTCTGTGGCTTGGGACAGGGCGTCCAGGGTGCCGAAACGGGCCGCCAGTATTTTGCCCGCTTTTTGGCCTACCTGCCGGATGCCGAGCGCGTAGAGCAGCCGCTCCAAACCGCGGTCCTTGCTGGCGGCAATGGCGGCGGCGGCGTTCTGGGCGGACTTCTGGCCCATGCGGTCCAGGCCCGCCAACTGGTCTGTGGTTAAAAAGTACAGGTCTGCCGGGGTCTTAACCAGGCCCTTGCCAATCAACTGGCCTATGACGGCCGGACCCATGCCGTCAATATCCATCGCGTCCCGGCTGGCAAAATGGGTGATGTTCCGGTGAAGCTGGGCCGGGCATTCCGCGCCCGTGCAGCGGATGGCCGCGCCGTCCTCGTCACGGACTACCGGAGCGCCGCACACCGGGCAGACGGCGGGAAATTGATAGGCCTCCGTTCCCTCCGGGCGGAGGTCCTTCAAGACCGCTACAACCTCGGGGATAATCTCGCCGGCCTTTTGCAGGACTACCGTGTCGCCAATCCGGATGTCCTTTTCATCAATAAAATCCTGGTTGTGGAGCGTGGCATTTGTCACAGTCGTGCCTGCCAGGCGCACAGGCTCCACCACCACCTTCGGGGTCAGGACGCCGGTCCGGCCTACTTGGACTACGATATCCAATACCTTGCTGGGCTTTTGTTCCGGCGGGTACTTGTAGGCAATGGCCCAGCGGGGGCATTTGGCTGTACTTCCTACAACAGAGCGGTCTTGCAAGGAATTTACCTTTACAACTGCACCATCCATGTCGAAGGGCAATTCCTCCCGCCCGCCGCCCAGGCGGCGGATTTCCGCATTCACTTCCTCCGCCGTTTTGAGCAGCTTGTGGGGAATCGTCTGGAAGCCCTGGGAGGAAATGTAATCAATGGCTTCGCCGTGGGTGGAGAAGGCCCTGCCATCCGCTAGCTGGAGGTTGAATACCCGGATGTCCAGCAGGCGCTTGGCGCAAATCTTCGGGTCAAGCTGGCGCAGGGAGCCGGCAGCCGCGTTGCGGGGATTGGCAAAAAGCGGTTCCCCGTTTTCCTCGCGCTGGCGGTTCAGTTTGTGAAAGACGTTTTTGGGCATGAAGACTTCCCCTCGCACAATCAGCCGGGGAAGCTTGTCCGGCAGGGTCATGGGAATGGATTTTATGGTGCGGAGGTTTTCCGTAACGTCCTCCCCCGTCTGCCCGTCCCCGCGGGTCGCGCCCTGCACGAAAAGTCCATCCCTATACTCCAACGCCACGCTCAGGCCGTCTACCTTTGGCTCGACGCTGTATTCGACCGTTTCCAGGGTCTCGGCCATGCGCTGGGCAAATTCCTCCACTTCCTCCGGCGAGAATACGTCTTGCAGGCTCTCCAGCGGGACGGGGTGGCGTACTTGTGTGAAGCTGTCCAATGCTGCGCCGCCCACCCGCTGGGTGGGGGAATCCGGCGTGATTTCCTCCGGGTGGGCGGCTTCTAATTCCTCGAGCCTGCGGAGAAGGCGGTCGTACTCGTAGTCGTCCATCGTTGGGTCGTCTAACACGTAGTAGCGGTAGCCCGCTTCGTTCAGCTTCTCCCGCAATTGCTGCATTTCGCTTTTGTAGTCCATTGGTTCCTCCGTTTGGTATTGGGTTTGCTTGGTTTTGGTTGGCTTACATGATTCCCCGGCGCAAAGGCGTCAGCCGTTATTGATCGAATACTCGAAGGCGTCCTCCTCTACCGGGTTGCCGGAATCAAAATACGTATATGTCTCGGGTACTTCGCCGACAATCACCGTCTCCGCCACCGCAAAGGAATTGGATACCGTCGTGCTCGTGCGGAAACCTGGGAGCAAAATGGACATGGAGACATCCACGCACAAAATGATCCGGTGGGTCGTCTGGTTGATGCCCGCCTGGGTGAACTCGTTGGCAAACCGGGCGGAGCAGCTTCCCGTAGACTGCATCCGCACCGAAAAGGCCGGGCCGCGGCCTGCCAGCAGGGCGGAGCCCATCAGCGTTCCTACCGGTATCGTCAGGTCCGTGCCGGACATCTCCCCAAGACGGTCCAAAATATCTTGGGTGATGGAGGACTGTAGGCGGTTGAATTCCGCCATGTTGCTGACCAGCGCGGCTACGCCGCCGTTGGCATTCTTCTCCAGGGATATCAAATCCTGATACTGGATGTTTCCGCTGTCAACCGCGTCGCTGACCGCTTCCGTTACCACCCGCCCTACCATGTTGGACACCCGCGTTACCGCCAGGCTGCCCAGAATGGAGCGGAGATGGTTGGTGGCGATTATCGCTAACGCCATTATAATGCAGGCCAGGAAAAAACAAATCAGCTTCGCCTTATGGCGCGGCTCCATGGGGGGACGGCGGCGCATATCATCACCTCTCCCCTAAGCCTATGCGCCGAAGGCTTTTCCCTATTCCGGAAGCGCGTTGACCAAATCCTTAAAGACGCGGCCCCGTTCCTCAAAGTTCTTGAAACGGTCAAAAGACGTGCTGGCTGGGGAGAGAAGGACCACGTCGCCCGCTCCGGCGCGTCCGTCCGCTGCGCGGACGGCGGCGGGATAGTCTTCAACGACTAAAATCTCCAGGTTTTGGTAATTTGCGGCCCGCTCTGCGGCTTCCCGTATCACGCCGGCGGTGGCGCCGCAGAGAATCAGCAGCTTTACGTGGTCGTTGATCTCGGGACCGAGGGGGGCGTAGCTGATGCCCTTGTCTTTTCCCCCGGCAATCAGTATCACCTTCTCCGGGAAGGAGCGCAGGCCCGCGATGGTACGGCTGGGGCTGGATGCGATGGAGTCGTTATACCAGCGGACGCCATGGCGTTCACGAACCAACTCGATCCGGTGTTCTACGCCGCCAAACGTGCGGGCAAAGGAGCGGATCACTTCGTCAGGCACCAGGCCTTGAACGGCGCAGACAGCCGCCATGTAGTTTTCTACATTATGCGCCCCGGGGAGCAGGATGCCGGACAGCGGCAGAACGCTGCGGGCTCCGGATTCGTCTCTGTACCAGATGGCGCCATCCTGCAAATAGCAGCCGCGGGCTGGGATTTGGCCGGATTTGCTTGTAAAGTAATATACCTTACCTGCTGTTTTTTGAGAAAGGTCTCGGGTGATTTCGTTGTCCCAATTACACACCGCGCGGCCTGTTGGCGGTTGGTGGGCCAGTATGTTGGCCTTCGCCGCTATATATTCCTCCATGTCCGTGTGGACGTCCAGGTGGTTGGGGGCCAAATTCGTCAGGACGGCTATGTCCGGGCTTTTTGCCATAGTCAAAAGCTGGAAGGAGCTTAGCTCTACCACCGCCCAGTCCGTGGGCTGGATGGCGTCTGCTTCGCTCAGAAGCGGGCGGCCGATATTGCCCCCTAAATGCACCTTGTACCCCGCCGCGGACAGCAGGCGGGCGATAATCGTCGTCGTGGTCGTCTTGCCGTCGCTGCCCGTGACCGCTATAACCGGACAGGGGCAGAGGTCGAAAAAGGCCTCCATCTCTGAGGTAATCTGGCTGCCGCGAGCCTTGGCTTCCGCTAAAAACCGGGGGTGCAGGCCGGGGGTGCGGAATATAACGTCATGGTCCAGCCCCTTTAGATAGTCCGGGCCGAGCCGGAGCTTGCAGCCCGATTTCTCCAGGTCATCCCCTAACGCCCCCAGCGCGGCGCGGTCCTTTTTGTCGCAGGCCGTTACGTCTATGCCTGTCTCCAGCAGGCGCGCCAGAAGAGGCTGGTTGCTTACGCCGACGCCGGTCACCGCCACGCGGCGGCCTTTCAGCGTCCCTAAATATTCGTGCAGGGTCATATGCAGAGGTCACTCCCCTTTTCATTGCAGTTTTTCCTTTGGCTTTCATCATATTATACCACTGCGCGGGGGAAAAAACAACAAATTTATCCAGTTCTGGCCGTTTCTCTCGTTGACAAGCCGGGCCTTGTCTTGTAAAATATGTGTTGAGTAAGACAGACGGTCGCGTGGCGGCGGCGAAAGCCCCGTCATGAGGAAAGTCCGGGCTTCATAGGGCAAGGATAACGGGTAACGCCCGCCGAAGGCGACTTCAGGAAAAGTGCAACAGAAATAAACCGCTGAGTAAATCGCGCGGCGCCTTTTGGCGTACGCTCTCTCAGTAAGGGTGGAAAGGCGAGGTAAAAGCTCACCCATCGGCTGGAAACTGTCCGATGCTGTAAACTCTATCCGAAGCAACACCGTGGAGAGACTTTGGGCGCTCCTATGCGCCCTGCGGCCGGCCCGGCCGGTCTCGAGGAGGTGGCTGGAGCGGCCTGGCAACAGTCCGCCTAGATAGATGACCGTCCAATACAGAACCCGGCTTACAGTCTTGCTCAAAAAATGGAAGTACCGGATGGTACTTCCATTTTTTTACTTTGCTGGGAGCCTTATTCCTTTACGGTGCCGTCCGGGTTGAATAGCGGCAGAGGGGCCAGGCAGGTCAAATCCTTGCGTTCCAGGGAGTCGCCCTCCGCCAGGACGGCGGCGCGGCCTGTTACGACGCCCCCTGCCGTCTTGACCAGTTCTTCCAGGGCGTGGAGACTCTCGCCGGTGGAGATGACGTCGTCTACAATCAGAATCCGCTTGCCCTTGATCAGCGCACAGTCGTCCGCCCCCAGGAAAAGGTCCTGCTGGCGCAAGGTGGTGATGGAACGGACCGAGACGTGAATCGGGTCGGGCATGTAGACCTTGGAGCCTTTCCGGGCAATGAAGTACTTCTTCGCGCCGGACTGGCGCGCCATCTCGTGGATCAGCGGGATGGATTTCGCCTCCGCTGTCAGCATGTAGTCATAGCTGTCCGCCGGGATCGCTTCCAGCAGGGCGCGGGCGCAGGCTACCGTCAGCTCCGCGTCTCCAAACATGATGAACGCGCCGATGTACAGGTCATCGCTCACCTTGCACAGCGGCAGTTCCCGCTCCAGGCCGGCGACTTTCATGGTATAGGTCA
>CANSSG010000026.1 GCA_947649615.1 uncultured Clostridia bacterium
ACTTCGCGCGTTCAAACAAAAACGTCCACAGGAGTTGATCGCCCTGGAAAAAACCCTTTAGCGCCGGTTGCAAACGGAGGTACCTTGACAAGTGAATACAGCAGGAAAATAGACATCTTCACGCCACGGGGACCGGGACCGAACGGTCCCGGTCCAACGGGAAGATTTCGGTTATCCAAAGAGGTGGAAATGGACTACCACGGTGGCAAAAACGATGGAGACCATGCTCAGCAGCTTAATCAGGATGTTGATGGCGGGACCGGAAGTATCCTTGAAGGGGTCGCCGATGGTGTCGCCCACGATGGCAGATTTATCGTTCTTGCTCCCCTTGCCGCCGTAGTGTCCGGACTCCACGTATTTCTTGGCGTTGTCCCAAGAGCCGCCGGAATTGGACATAAACACGGCCAGCAGGAACCCGGAAGCCGTCGCGCCGCACAGCAGCCCGATAACGCCCGCAGGACCCAGCAGCAAGCCGCCCACAATGGGTACGCCCACCGCGATCAAGGTCGGCACCACCATCTCCTTCAAGCTGGCCTTGGTGCAGAGGTCAACGCAGCGGGCAAAATCCGCGTCCACCTTGCCCTCGATAATCCCGGGCATTTCCTTAAACTGCCGCCGGACTTCCAGCACTACGCTGTGGGCGGCCTTGCCTACGCTGCCCATGGTAATGGCGGCGAAGATAAACGCCAGGCATGCGCCCACAAAGATGCCCACCAGCACCACCGGATTCATCACGCTCATATCCAGCGCCATGTCCGGGGCCAGGGTCTCCACCTTTTCCACGTAGGAGGCAATCAGCGCCAGCGCCGTCAGCGCGGCGGAGCCGATGGCGAAGCCCTTGCCGGTAGCGGCGGTGGTGTTGCCCAGGGAATCCAGCGCGTCAGTCCGCTCACGGACAACGGGGTCCAGGCCGCTCATCTGTGCGATGCCGCCCGCGTTGTCGGCAACAGGCCCGTAGGCGTCGGTAGCCAAAGTGATTCCCAGCGTGGACAGCATGCCGACCGCCGCCAGCGCGATGCCATACAAGCCCATGGCGTTCCGCGCCCCATCGGTCAGCCCCAGCCCGGATACATAGTAAGCGATCAGGATGCACCCGCTGACCGTCAGCACCGGCAGCATAGTGGAGCGCATGCCCAAGCTCAGGCCGTCAATCACCAGCGTAGCGGTACCGGTTACGGAGGAAGCCGCCAGGCTTTGGGTCGGCACATATGTATCGGAGGTGTAGTACTCCGTAAACCGTCCGATCAAAACGCCGGAGAACAGCCCCGCCAGGATAGCCACATACAGCCCGATGTAATCCTTGCCCAGGAAGAACCACACGATAGGGAAGGCCGCCACGGCAATAATGACTGCGGACGTATTGGTACCCCGGCGCAGGGCCTTCAGCAAGGTCATCTGGTCGGTAGACTCCCCCGTCCGAACCAGCAGGGAGCCGATAATGGAAGCCACCACGCCCACCGCCGCAATCAGCAGGGGTACCGCGAAGGCGCTGAGGTTATCCACGGACTCAATATACCCGAAGGCGATAACGCCCAGGGAGCAGGAGGAAATCAAGGAACCGACATAGGACTCATAGAGGTCGGCGCCCATACCGGCCACGTCGCCCACGTTATCGCCCACGTTGTCGGCGATGGCGGCGGGGTTCCGGGGGTCGTCCTCGGGGATGCCGGCTTCCACCTTGCCCACCAGGTCGGCGCCCACGTCGGCGGCCTTGGTAAAGATGCCGCCGCCCACACGGGCGAACAGGGCCATAGAGCTTGCGCCCATGCCGAAGGTCAGCATGGCGGCGGTGATGTCATTAAGCGGCAGGTCGAACACGTACTTCAGCAGCAGGTACCATCCGGAGATATCCAGCAGGCCCAGGCCCACCACGGTGAAGCCCATGACGGTTCCGGCGGAGAAGGCCACCTTCAGGCCGGAGTTCAAGCTCTCCCGGCAGGCGTTGGCCGTACGGGCGTTGGACGCGGTAGCGATTTTCATGCCGACGAAGCCGCTCAGGCCGGAGAAGAAACCGCCGGTAATAAACGCGAAGGGTACGAACCAGGTCAGAAAGCCCAGCGCGGCCATCAAGCAGAAGACCGCGAACATACACGCGAAGAAAATCATAACGACGCTGTATTGCCGCCGCAGGTAAGCGTTGGCCCCCTGCCGGATAAACGAGGCGATCTTCTTCATTTGGTCGGTACCCTCGGAGAACGAGAGGGCGCGTTTCGCCATAAACACGGCGAACAGCAGGGCGCAGATGGAACCCAGTGCAGAAAAAATGATAAAGTACTGATTCATAGCGTTTCTCCTTTTCTCTGATTTTTGATCTATCGCAATTCCCCGGTTGCGCACCCGGAGAAACGGACCCGAACGGCCCGCCTGCGGCAGGCCCTTGGAGGTTCGAACCACTGATTGAGGAGGTTTGAAAACCTCTCAACCAGTGGTTCGGGAAGGAGTTTGCGAATCAACTTATACGATTCCCCAGTTGGGAAAGCACGAGCGTTACCGGGCAGCAGTCCCGGAACAGCAAAAGCTTTCGTCTCGTGTACAAAGCTCTTTCAAGAAAGAGGATTAAATACGGCTCCGGTCGGATGTGACGGAACTGGTATGGGGGTCCGCGCTGAGGTCGGACATGAATTTCCGCAGGCGCTCATCCGAGTGCCGTCCGCCAAAATCCGCCTTAAAACGGATTTTGAACCCAGCCTTCACCTCGTCCACATGGATGCTGTTGAGCGTGGCGTCGGCGTTCCCCGCCAAGGTATGGATCAATTCCAGCGTCCCCGCCACATCGGCGCAGGTCACGGAAAACAGATACAGCGAATACCGGTTGTGCAGGATCTTCTTTTGCAGCCACTCAAACACAATGAGGGTGACCAAAATACAGATTCCGCCCACTACCGCCACCATATAGTATCCGCCGCCTACGGCAACGCCGAGACAGCCGGTGGCCCAAATACTGGCGGCGGTCGTCAGGCCCTTGATACTTGGCCCTTCCCGCATAATCGTCCCCGCGCCCAAAAAGCCCAGCCCAGTAATGACCTGCGCGCTCAAACGGGCGGGATCCGGGGTCGCGCCAAAGGGGCGGTACTGCCAGAAGATGAGTTGGCTGGTGGTCATGACGGCGCAGGCCCCCAGGGCCACCAGCATATGGGTGCGCATACCGGCGGGGCGGTGGGTATACTCCCGCTCCGTACCGATTACCGCGCCAATCAGCATGGCCAGCAGCATCCGCAGCCCAATATCCAGGGGCGTCAAGGCCAGTGAAGAGACGTCCACTACCGCCACAGGTGTATTTACCATGATGATATTTCCTCCATCAGCGAAATGCGCCAGGCATTAGGTATACTGGGTCCCTTTGCCCAGGGTCAGGCATTCATAAGCTTTTTGAATCTTCGTGTAGTTGCCGTCCCGGTCCAGGGCGATGCCCCGGCCCACGCCGTCCACAATCTTACCCCGGCCAATTTTCCCCAGCCGCTCCTCCAACTGCCGGAGCATGGCGGGGGCGGAACCTGGCTCGGTGCTGCGGCCGTCGAAGATGATGTGCAGATAGATTTCCTCCACACCCTCCGCCATTTCCACCAGCATCAGCGGATAGTCAATACACCCGTGGCTGGATTTCTCCGTAAGGTAGCTGAGCAGGTGCAGGGGCGTATGGTTCTCCCGGGCGTTGGCAATGGCCTGCAAGAACACAGGGTTGGTTTTGAAGGAGCCGTCCTGGATGGCCCGGTCCATGCGGACGTCGTCCTGGGCCACCACCCGGCCCGCGCCCAGATTGGAGTGTCCGGCCTCGGAGTTGCCCGGCTTTCCGGCTTGCAGGCCCACGTCCTCCCCGGATGCCCGGAGCCTGCTGTTGGGGTATTTGGCCAGCAGGCCGTCCCAGGCGGGGGTGTTCGCGGAGTAGATGGCGTCCTTTTCATCGGCGGTGCCGTAGCCCCAGCCGTCCAGGATGATCAGTATCATCTTCCGGTTCGTGAAATCCGCCGTATCAATCAGGCTCCTGCCCGTCATTTCCTCCGGCTGCTCCAGCCCCAAAACGCGCAGGACGGTGGGCGCGACATCCCCCAGCCGCCCGTCGTGAAGCTTCACCTCCCGGCCCTTGGGGTCCAGGACGATGAAGGGTACCAGGTTGGTGGTGTGGGCCACATGGGGCTTGCCTTCCTTATTATATAGGGTTTCAATGTTGCCGTGGTCGGCGGTGACGGCTACCACGTAGCCGTTGGCCTTGGCGTACTCCGCCACCTTGCCCACGTACTCGCTGACGGTGGCGGCGGCGGCCAGCTTGGCCTGGGAATTGGAGGTGTGGCCGATCACGTCGCCGTTGGCGAAGTTGGTGAGGATGAAGTCATACCCCTGGTCTACCGCGCCCTTCACCTTCTCCGCCACCTCCGGCAGGCTCAGCTCCGGCTGCTGGTCGAAGGGGATGCCCTTGGGAGAGGGGACGCATACGTCGTCTTCTCCCGGGAAGGGCTGGTTATAGCCGCCGTTGAAGAAGAAGGTTACATGGGCGTACTTCTCCGATTCCGCGCAGTGGAACTGCTTCAAGCCCGCGTCGGAAATGACCTGGGCCAATGGCTTTTGTACCTTTTCCGGCGCAAAAGCAATGGGCAGATCCTTGAATTTGTCATGGTACATGGTCATGATGACGAAGTTCAGATGCTCCATATAACCCCGGTCAAAGTGTTTGAAATCCGGGTCTACGAAAGCGTCGGTCAGTTCGATTTCCCGCTCGCCCCTCCGGCAGCAGAAAATTACCTGGTCGCCGTCCTTGATTTTCCCCACAGGGGTCCCCTCGCCGTCTACCTGGGCCAGCGGCTCCAGGTAATAGTCGGTCTGTCCCTGCTGGTAAGCCTGCTCCACGGCCTGGGCCAGCGCCTCGCCGCCCCGCAGGATGGTTTCTTCACGCATAATTGCAGCGCCTCCTTTATTTCAGCGGCGGGAAAATATCCAGCAGCTTCGCAAAATGGTCAATAAACAAATCGGGCTTGTTTTCCTCCGTGACTTCCTGGGGCTTTTTCCCCGGGTACTGCACGCCAATAGTCATACCCAACCCCGCCGCCTTGGCTCCCACGATGTCGCGGGCCAGGTTGTCGCCTACATAGCAGGTCCGCTTGGGGTCGCTGCCGCACTCCTCCAGGGCGTAGTAATAAATGGCGGGGTGGGGCTTGCGGATGAGGCAGACGGAGGATTGCTGCACCGTCTTGAAATAGGGCCGGAGCTGGTCGCGATCCAGCCATTCGTCCACTTCCTCCGTGCCCACCAGGTCGCTGACAATGCCGAGGGTATAGCCCCGGGCGTACAGCTCCTTGACGGTTTCGGCGCCGCCATCGGTGACAACCCGCTCGCCCTTGGTCCTGCGGTAGGCGTAGGTCATTTCCGCCGCCGCCGCTTCCACCTTTTCCTTGGGGAAGTCGTAGGCCAGCCAGCGGGTCCACAGCTCCTTCACAGGGGCTTCGCAGTAGAAGGTAAGCGCCCATTCCCGGTATTTGTCATAGCGGGGTTCGATGACGTCCCGGTAAAATTCCGCCGGGCCGGCGTCCACGCCCAGAAGGCGGGTGATGGCGGCCTTGGCTTCCAGCTGGTAGGCTTCATCCTTGCGGATGACCCGGAAGGTGTCCCCCAGGTCTATAAAAATGGTGTCGATTTGCTTTTCCATATGTACCAACCCCTTTCCTATTACTGCAAGATGGGAAGGCCTAAAATGTCAGAAAACGCATGCACGATGTAATCGGGCCGGTTTTCATCGGTGATGGTCTTTTTCGCCAGCTTCTCCGGGCTGATGAACAGGATGTTGGACCCGATCCCCGCCGCCTTGGCGCCGGTGATGTCCCGGCCCAGGTTGTCGGCCACGCTGACGCACTCGTCAGGCGCCAGCCCCAGTTCCGCGCAGCCTATGCGGTAGATTTCCGGGTCGGGCTTGCGGATATGGCACACGGAGGAGAGGACCACGGCGTCGAAATACTGGGCCAGGCCGTCCTCCCGGAGCCAGTCGGGAATCTCGTTTTCACCAATCAGGTTGGAAATGATGCCCAGGCGGTAGCCCCGGCCATACAAGCCGCGGATGACTTGCAGTCCGCCCGCCACCACGCGGCGCTTGCCCTTGACCTGGCGGTACTGGAAGGTCAGTTCATGGCATACGCGCGCTAGGGCGGCAGGGTCCATTTCCGGCAGCAGCCACTTGTGCCACAGTTCGAAGTCGCCGGCTTCCTTGTTCTCCGACAGCGCCCAGTCGCGGTAGGGCAGGTAGCGCTCCTCCACCATGTCGGTGAAGGGCTGCACGTCCTCCCGGCCTGCCAGCTCGGCCATGCGCTTTTTGGCCTGCTCCTGGTGTTCGGGGGCCTCGTCGCAGATGCGCAGGGTGCCGCCTAAATCAAAAAATACGCCCTTGATCTTCTTCATAGACGCACCCCATCCTTACCCTCTGGGAGGGAACAGGTCGAGCAGGTCCCGGATGGCCTTGATGCGGTAGTCCGGCATGACAGTGGGGGCCTTGCCCTCGCGGTCGGCGGTGCCGGCGTCTTCGTACAGGATCATGCTGCCATATCCGGCGTCTACGGCGCCCTCCACGTC
This sequence comes from uncultured Clostridia bacterium, assembly GCA_947649615.1. Lineage (GTDB taxonomy): Bacteria > Bacillota > Clostridia > Oscillospirales > Oscillospiraceae > Pelethomonas. The sequence goes on from CANSSG010000026.1 coordinate 6,553, forward strand.
CCGCACCGGGTTGTCGCCTACGTAGGCGCAGTTCTCAGGCGCGGAGCCGATGCAGCGGGAGGCCAGCAGGTAAATGGCCGGGTCGGGCTTGCGCAGGCGGACCTTTGAAGACAGGATGACGGTTTTAAAGCAGTCCGCCACGCCGTCATGGCACATCCAGTCGGGGATTTCCGTTTCGGTAATCGTGTTGGCGATGATGCCCAGCTTGTATCCCCGCTGTTTCAGAGCCAGGAGGGTTTCTTTTACGTCGTCGTGCGGCACCCTGCGGCCGTCGTGGTCCCGCCACAGGCGGGTCAGCCGCGCCGCGTTTGGCGCAATCCGCTCCGCCGGATAGTCCGGCAGCAGGTATTGCAGCCATAACTCCATCTCGGATACGTCCAGAAGGGTGTCCTTTGCCCACTTCCGGTATGCTTTCCAGTTGGCGGTCAGCTTTTCGAAGAACACATCGTGGCCTTCCTCCGCCCCCACCAGTTCCATCAGCGCCTTGTCCGCCGCCGCGGCAAATTCCGCGTCCTCCACTACGAAGCGGAGCGTTGCGCCTACGTCGAAAAAGATCGTGTCTATGTTGCGGTTCATAGGTAGTCCTCCTGTTGATTTTTTTGCGGGGGCTGTTCTTTTCTTTGTGGACAAAGAAAAGAACCAAAAGAAAAACTTTTTATCTGCCCGATGGGCCTTGGGGGCGCGTGTTTTCTTGCTGGATGATGGCGGGGATCTCGTTTAGGCTTTCAATAAGATAGTCGGGGGCCAGGCCGCTGTTTTCTAAGCCTTTATCGCGCTTGGCCGCGCCGGGGTTCTTAATTTGGATCATTAAACGCCAGCCTGCGCTGCGGGCGCCGGCTACGTCCCGGGATAGTGTGTCGCCTACGTACGCAAGCTCTGGGGGGGATAGGTGCAGGCGGCGTTCCGCTACCCGGAAAATCTCGGGGGATGGCTTGCGGATGCCGGTTTCGCTGGATAGGACGATGCAGTCCATGTAATCGCGGACGCCGTATTCCTCTAAAAAATGGGGCGCGACCGACAGGGATATGATGTTGCTGATTAATCCCAGCTTCAAGCCCTGGGAGCGGAGGGCGTCCAGCGTTTCCTTTATGCAGGGGCGGCGGATGACGCGTACGCGCTCGTAATCGTAGAGAAAGCTTAGCTCCTCCGCAATGGGGGATAGCTTTTCGGGGCTTATGGCCCAGTCTTTTAAATACCAATTGCGCCATATTTCCGCCGGCGGCAGCTCGCGCAGGTCTTTTTCTGACGCGCGCTTGTAGGCTTCGCCGTTTTCATGGAGCTTCTTTGCCAGCGTTTCTGGGGGGACGGCCAGCGCAATGCCGTAGTCCTGCAAACGGTCCAGAAGGCGGCGGGCAAACCATATGTCCCGCCCCTCCGGGGAGTCCGCTGTATGTAGGGTGCCGCCCAGGTCGAACAGGACCCCTCGTATCATTTTGTCTCGCCCTCCTTCCGGCTGCCTGCCGCAGCGGATTTCAAACGTTTCCGTTCTTGTCGTTGCCAAGATTGTATCGCATTTCCCCGCGTTTGTCAACCGCGTTTCTGGCGTTTTCCTTTGAAACTGCTGCGGCTGGGCTGGATATGGGCGGTTTTTGTGCCGGTTCCCGCAACTTTTGCGGCGCTTTCGCTTCGGTTTGCGGAAAAGTTGCGGATACATGCGGCGGGTGGGTGCGGTTTTATAGGTTTTTCGTCTTATTGACTAGTTTTTTTGTCGGAATCTGTGCATAAGTACAGAAATTTCGGAAATTGTACTAAATTGCTCTTGCAATTCTGTGCGGCAGGCTTTACAATGAGTTTGCGGAAAAATGTTCGGAATATTTTCGTGATGGAGGCCGTCATATGAAGAATGTTACCATCAAAGATGTTGCAAAAGCGGCCGGGGTGTCCTATTCGACCGTCTCCCGCGCACTGTCCGGCAGTCCGGAAATCAGCGTGGACACCCGCGAACGCATCCTTCAGGTCTGTAAGGAAATGAATTACACCGCCAATACCGTCGCCCGCGCTATGGTTATGAAAAGCACGAAGCTGCTGGGCCTGATCCTTACGGGGGTCAATAATCCGTTTATGTCGGATTTGGCCTACCATATCGACCGGCAGGCCAGGGCCAGGGGGTACAATATTATTTTGTGCAATTCTTCCAGGGACCAGGAACAGGAAAAGGAACTGTTTGAACTGATGATCGGACGGCAGGTGGACGGCATCATCCTCGTCCCCTCCGGGCCGGAGAGCTATGAACGGCTGCGGCCCTACCTCTCCCGTCTCCCTACGGTGTTCGTGGGGGAGAACCTGCGGGAGGTGCCGGAGAGTTATGTCTCTGTGGACAACTACCGGGGGGCTTACCTGGGGGTCGAGTACCTCTATGGCCTGGGGCATCGGGACATCCTTTACTTCGGGCGGCGGCGGGGCAGCACGACCCATCAGCTTCGCTCCGAGGGCTATACCGCCGCCTGCCTGGATTTGGGGCTGGCGCCCCAGTATTGCAATAATACGTTCCCGCTGACTTCCATCAAATACGGCTATCAGCTTGCCAAGCAGCTTTTTGCCCAGGAACGGAAGTTTACCGCCATCTTCGCCGCTACGGATACCAATGCTTTGGGCATTATGGGCGCGGCGGAGGAAAACGGCATCCGGATTCCGGAGGATGTTTCCTTGCTGGGGTTTGACAATATCCGGTATTCCAGCTTGCCCAGGATCAATTTGACTACGATTGAACAGCCCATGAAAATGCTGGCCTCTGTGGCGGTGGACAGCTTGCTGGATAAGATTCAGAGCGAACTGGCGGGGTATTCCCATCGGATCTTGACGCCGACGCTGATCGAGCGGTCGTCCTGCCGGGCGGTTTGATGTGTGTCAAAAAAGATGCTTCGCATCTTTTTTGAGGAAAAGGATCGGGCCGAGCGCGGCCCGCAAAGTACTTTTTCGACGTACACGCCGCCGAAAAAGTGATTAAATTTTATTCACGCCTTCGGCGTGAACTCCTGCGGAGGGCTTTTTTGACAGTCTGAGACGTAAAGGCGCCGCGCTTTGCGCGGCGCCTTTACGTCTCTGTATGTGGGCTGCGATTGGCGGCATGTTCTGCGTATCAGATCATTGGAAAGACGGCCCGCGCCAGCAGGCGGGCGCCGCCAAACAGCAGCCATGATAAAAACGCCGTCCCGTACATGAGACGGCAGGCCCGGCGGATGTCGCCGGGGGCAATCTCCCGGATTGGGTCGCCGATGCAGGGCTTTTTGTGCAATGCGCCGTGGTACCAGGCGTCTCCTGCAAGCCGCAGGCCCAGAAGGCCCGCACAGGCCGACTCCGTTTGGGCGGAGTTGGGGCTTGCATGCTTGTGGCGGTCCCGGAGGAATATCCGCCAGCCGTTGGGAAGGTCAAAGCCCTGCGCCCAGCCGGACGCCAGCATCAGAAGGGCCGATATCCTGGATGGGAAATAGTTCATTGCGTCGTCCAGCTTCGCCGGGATGAACCCTATATCCCGGTAGGGCGGCTCGATGTAGCCCAGCATGGAATCCATCGTGTTGACCGCCTTGTAAAAAAAGCCTAAGGGCGCGCCGCCTATGGCAAGAAACAGCAGCGGGGCGGTAACGCCGTCGGAGGTGTTTTCCGCTACCGTCTCTACAGCCGCCCGGGTGATGCCGGAAGCGTCCAGGCGGGCCGTGTCGCGGCCGACAATCATGCTTACCGCCCGGCGCGCGGCCTCTACGTCCCCACCTTCCAGGGCGGTGCAGACCTTCATGCTCTCCGTGCGCAGGGATTTCGCCGCTAGAATCTGCCAGCACATCAGGCTCTCTACCAGCAGGCGGAGCCAAGGGCTGAACGCCTGGCAGAGATGGAGGATGGCGGCCGGTACGATGGTGGAAATGGATGCTACGGCCAGCCACAGTGCGCCGCCGGCCCAGCGCTCGCCGCTGGGGGTGGCGGGGAAAAGCCGCCGCAGAAGCTTTTCGCCAAGGGATATCAGCTTCCCTATCGCTGCTACCGGGTGGGGGATGCAGTGGGGGTCGCCTACGATCAAATCAATCACAAAACCCGCCGCCAGGGCGCACAGCGTCCCATCCATTACGCGTCCCCCCGTCCTTGGAATAGGAACAGGCACACCGGGTTCCCTCCCGCCATGAGATGGTATGGACCCGCTTCGCGGCTGCGGGCCGCGGTGAGGGAAACCGCTTCCGCCTCGGAGAAGCGGGGGTCCTTCAGCAGCGCTGTCAGCTCTGCCGCCGATTCCAATGTTGCCGCCGCCGCCGCAAGGCGGACGCCGGGGTTTTTCATCAGCAGAAGGTCTACGATTTCCCGGAGCTGGCCGGAACTGCCGCCCAGGAAGGCGTGGGTGGGGGGCGGCAGGGCGGCGCAGGCGGCGGGGGCCGTGCCGGGGACGGCTTCCAGGTTGGAGAGGTGGAATTTCTTCCGGTTTTCCTCCAGCAGGGACAGCGCGGCGGCGTCCTTCTCAATGGCGTATACCTTGCCCTCCCGGGCTTGCAGGGCCAACTCCACGGAGACGGAGCCGGTGCCTGCGCCGACGTCCCAGCAAACTGCCCCGCGGGCCGGGCGCAGCAGGGAGAGGGCGCAGGCGCGGATTTCGCGCTTGGTCATGGGGATTGCCCGCCCGTCCGCCTTTTCGCCCCGCTGGAAGCAGTGGTCCGGCAGGCCGGGCGTGAAGGGCCGGGCCTGGGGGTTCTCAATCAGGACCGCGCTGAGGGCGTCAAAATCCTTTTCCGCCAGTTCGCGGGCGGGGCCTTGGGTGATGCGCTCTTCCGGATAGCCCAGGCGTTCGCCGACGCTGACAAGGACTTCCGGCAGACCCGCCTCCGCCAGCGTCCGGCAGAGGTCTGACGCGCCGCGCCCGCCCCCGACCAGGGCGAATACCCGGCGGTTCTGCCATACGTCCGGCACGATGTCCCGGGCGCGGCCGTGGAGGCTGACGGGGACGGCGTCTTCATAGGAGACGCGGAGACGGGCGCACAGCGTTTGCAGGGAGCTGACGCCGGGGAGGACCTCCGTCTCGCAGTCCGGGAGAAGGGGGAGCAGGCGCTTGGCGCCGCTGAAAAATCCGGCGTCGCCGGACAGGGCTACCGCAAAACGGCGGCAGGCCCGCTTCCCGCGGATGCAGGCGGCAATGGCCTCCGGCGCGACCGCTTCCACCCGGTCCTGGCCGGGGCGGGCGGCTGCTTCCAGCATCCGGGGTGCGCCAATGATGCAGTCTGCCGCCGCCAGGGCTTTGGCCGCTTCCACCGTCATGCCGTCCCCGCTTCCGGGTCCTATGCCTACCAGGGAGACCTTGGGGCGGAAGCGCAGGCCAAAACGCCCGGTCAGGAAATCCAGCGCCGCCGCAAAATCCAGGCCCTCGCGCTGGGGGGGGCGGCCTACTACCACCAGGACCGCGCCCGCTTCCCGGGCGGCGGCGGCTTTTTCATGGAAGCCCCCGGCCCCGCCGGCGTCCTTCGTTACCATGTATTTGGCGTTGACGCTGCGCAGCATGGCCGCATTCAGTTCCTTGGAAAACGGGCCTTGCATCGCCAGTACGCGGTCCGGACCCAGGCCGGCCTCCCGGCAGGCGGCCAGGGACGCTTCCATAGGCAGCACCCGGGCGTAGGCGCGCTGGGCGAAGCTGGGGAGGGCGGCGTATTTTGACAGCTCCTTGCTACCGGTGGTCAGAAGGATGCTCCCTTCCGTATGGCGCAGGAAGCTTACGGCTGCGGGAATGTCCGGAACCCAGACCGCGTCCTCCGGCGCGTCCTCGCAGCGGCGCAGCAGGCGCAGGTAGGCCGTCCCGGTTTCCCGGCAGGCGTTGGCGATGTTTTCCGTCGCTTCCACCGCGTAGGGGTGGGTGGCGTCAACTACCAGGTCGTATTTTTTCAGGCGGAACCGCCCCGCCATCTCCGGCTCCGACAGCCGTCCGGTGAAGACCGCCAGGCCGGGGCGGGGCGGGAGGAGCGCCCCGCCGTACGCCGTGGCCACGAAGGCATCCGCCTCCACAGGCTGCCCCGCCAGCAGCGCCAGCAGCTCGCGGCCCTCCGTGGTGCCGGCGAAAACGCACAGGCTATACATTCCGATACCCCCTGGGCGTCACCATCTTCCCGGCGATGGAGGCCGTCTGGCTGTTGCCGATGAATACGGTGCAGAACATGTCCGCCTCATAGGCGCATAAGTCCTTTAAAGAAAGAATAGCCGCTTCCTCGCCCGGACGTCCGATATTGCGGACTACGCCGCAGATGAGGGATTCCGGCAGGGTCTCCAGCAAAATCCCACAGGCCCGCCGCAGGTGGCCGGGCCGGCCCTTGCTGGCCGGGTTGTAGAGGACGATGGCCAAATCCGCCGCCGCCGCCGCCGCTAAACGCGCTTCGATCTTCTCCCAGGGGGTCAGGCGGTCGCTGAGGCTGATGACCGCGAAATCGTGGGTCAAGGGCGCGCCCAGTACCGCCGCGCCGCTACAGGCCGCCGTCAGGCCGGGGATGACGGCAACCGCCGGGTCCGCCTCCCCGCCCCGTATCTGGTAAATCAAGCCCGCCATGCCGTATACCCCGCTGTCGCCGGAGCACACCATGGCTACATCGCGCCCCGACCGGGCCGCGTCCAGCGCTATCCGGCACCGGTCCGCTTCCTTGGTCATGGGGGTCGTGATAAATTCTTTGTCCGGATACCGCTCCCGGACCAGGTCCACGTAAACGTGATAGCCTACGATCACCTGGCACTCACGCAGGGCGCGGTCCGCCCGGACCGTCATGTTGCCGTAATCGCCGGGGCCTATGCCCACTACCGTCAGTTTACCCAAAGCGCACCTCCCAATGCTCTGCCGCCGCTGCCACGGTCACGCCATGGGCGGCGGCCTTTTTTACTATCATCTGCCCGCCGCCCGCCGCCGCCGCCCGCTCGCAGACGTTGTCTGCGCCGGTCACGCGCTGGACGAACGGCGAAGCGGCGAAGGTCCCCGGTACGGCTTGCAGCTCCGGGGCGGAGTGGCATGCCAAGGGCCAGTTCCGCTCCCGGCAGAAGGCCAGAAGGCCGGGTTCGTCCTTCTTAAGGTCTATGGTGGATACCCCCGCTACCGCCGCCGGGTGGATGGAGGCTTCCGCCAGGACCTCGTCCACCAGAGCCGCAATGGCGGAAGCTTCCGTCCCGCGGCGGCACCCAATCCCCAGGCGGACCACCGGGGGGATCAGCCGCAGGGTGGTGGCAAAGGGGCTGTTCCGCCGCCAGGTGATGTAAATGCCCACCGTGCCGCCCTCCCCTGAAACCAGGCCGGGGGGCAAGGGTCCGGATAGGGGGAAATCACTCAAAAGCGGGACGCTTCCTTCCAAAATCGCGGCGGAAACCGCCTTTGCCTCCTGGATGCCGTCGATATATAAGCCGTTTTCCGCCGCCCAGGCGTCGGCGGAGAAGCGGCCGTTGACATCCGTGGCGGTGCTGACCGCCGCCAGGGCGCCGGTGCGCTCCGCCAGCTTTACCGCCAGGGCGTTGGCCCCGCCGATGTGGCCGGAGAGCAGCGGGACGGCGCAGCGCGCCAGCTCGTCTATTGACAACACGGCGGGGTCCGTCCGCTTGTCCCGCAGGTGGGGCGCGATGGCCCGGACCGCGATGCCGCAGGACCCTACGAACAGGATGGCGTCCGCCCACTGGAACACCGGGCCGCAGAAGTCCGCCAGGGGGGGGACGGCCGGTTCCCAGGGCGGGTCCGCCAGGCGTTGGGGCGCGAAGAAACGGACCGCGTCCCCTCCGCCCGAGAGGGCCTCCGCGCAGCGGCGGGCCGTGGACTGGCCCTGGCGGGTGAAGGCGAAAACGGCAAGGTTCACGCCTCCGCCCCCTTACGGTACTCCGTGGTGAAGCCCGGATCGTAGAGCTTGGAGCGCAGGTAGCCGCCCCCTAAACAGCCGCCTACAATCAGCAGGGAAGTTTTGGTCAGGCCGTTGCCGGCTACCGTCTGCGCCAGCGTCCCTACGGTGCAGCGGAAAAGCTTTTCCTCCGGCCAGGTGGCCTTGTAGACGACCGCCGCAGGGGTGTCGGGCGCATAGCCCCCCGCCAGGAGGTCTTCTTGCAGCTTCCCGGCCAGGCTGGCGCTGAGAAACAGCACCATGGAGGCCTGGTGGGACGCCAGGGCGCGGATGGATTCCCCCTCCGGAACCGGGGTCCGCCCGGCGGCGCGGGTGATGATGACCGTTTGGCTTACGCCGGGCAGGGTGTACTCCGCCCGCAGGGACGCCGCCGCCCCGCAGAAGGAACTGACCCCCGGACAGACGTCGTAGGGGATGCCCAGTTCCTCCAACTGGTCGAACTGCTCCCGTACCGCGCCGTAAATGCTGGAGTCGCCTGTGTGCAGGCGGACTGTGGCCTGGCCGCGCTCCTCGGCGGCTTTTATTACGGCTAAGACCTGCTCTAAGGTCATCTCCGCGCTGTTGTGGATGGCGCAGCCTGGTTTTGTATATTGCAGAAGCGCGGGGTTGACCAGGCTTCCGGCGTAAATGACTACGTCCGCTTCGCCCAGCAGCCGTGCGCCCCGGACCGTAATCAAGTCCGCCGCGCCGCTGCCCGCGCCTACGAAATGTACCATGTCGTCGTCTCCTTTTGGTGGTTTTTATGGGGTCTCCCGCAGCTTCGCCAGCAGTTCCCCGGCGCTGCCGGTGCGGGACAGCTCGCCGCTGGCCTTGGAGAAGAGGATGGCCCCCGTTTCCATGCCCCCCTCCACCCTCGCCGCAAGCTGGCTGGATATGCGCTGGGTCAGAAGGCGGAAGGCTGGCGCAAAGCAGCCGGCCTCCCGCAGGATGCGGACGGCCTCGTCGCAGGCCGCGCATTCCAGGATTTCTCCCGCCCTTACGCTGTCCAGGCCCGCCGCCGCGCCGCAGGCCGCCAGGATATCCATCCGGCAGTCGCCCCAGCGGGAATGGGTGTTGAACATCCCCCCCGCCAGCTTCACCAGCTTCCCTGCATGGCCCACCAGCAGCGCGCCGCGAAAGCCTAGGCCGCGGCAGAGGTCCAGGGCGTCCCCTATAAAATTAGAGGTCTGCACCGCCAGCGAGGGATCCATGCCAAGGCTGTCCCGGATGTACTCCGAACCGTAGTTCCCCGGCGTCAGCAGCACGTAGGCCGCGCCGCCCTCCCGCCGCTGGCGCAGCTCTACGGCTATCGTGTCTATCAGGGCTTGCTCGCTCATTGGCTCCACGATGCCGGTGGTCCCCAGGATCGAGATGCCCCCGGTGATGCCCAGGCGGGGGTTGAAGGTCTTTTTTGCCAGGGCTTCGCCCCCTGGGACGAAAACCGTGGCCTTCAGGCCGGAAAAATCGTCCGCCAGCCGCTGGATTTCCTCCATGCCCTCCCGTATCATCCGGCGGGGGACGCTGTTGATCGCCGCCGCCCCCACCGGCTGGTCCAGGCCAGGCTTCGTGACGCGGCCTACGCCGGGGCCGCCGTCGATGGAAATGCCCGGGCGCGCCTGCCGCTCTACGGTGGCGAAAATCAATGCGCCGGTGGTGGCGTCGGGGTCGTCGCCGCCGTCCTTCTCAATGGCGCAGGTGACGGCATTGCCGCAGGCTTCTATCTCGCGCACCGGCAAAACCAAGCGGACGCCCTTCGGCGTGGACAGCTCCACGCGCTCCAGGTGGCGCCCGGTCAGAAGCATGTACGCCGCCGCCTTCGCCGCCGCCGCTGCGCAGGAACCGGTGGTGTAGCCCAGGCGGAGGCGTTTGCCGCCCTTGACAATGTATTCCTCCATCACCGCTTGATTTGGTAAAGCATGGCGTTGCAGACCGCCGCCGCTACGTTGCTGCCGCCCTTCCGGCCCTTGGCGACGATGTAGGGGACGCCGGCGGTCATGATGCGCTCTTTGCTCTCCTCTACGTTCACAAATCCGACCGGGACGCCGATGACCAGCGGGGGGCGGAGCTTGCCGGCCTTTATCAGGTCATACAGCGCGAACAGGGCCGTGGGCGCGTTGCCGATGGCGAAGATGCAGGGCTTGTCCAGCGCCGCCGCGCGCGCCATGGATACCGCCGCGCGGGTGATCCCACGGGCTTGGGCCTCCTCCGCTACACTGGGGTCGGACATGAAGCAGTGGACTTCGCCGCCTAGCTGGGATAAGATGGATTTATTGATCCCGGCGCGGGCCATCTGGGTGTCGGTGACGATGCTGCACCCGCCCCGCAGGGCCGCGACGCCCTGGGACACCGCGTGGGGGGATATGCACAGGTTATCCGCGTAGTCAAAATCGGCGGTGGTGTGGATGACCCGCTTGATGACCGGTTCGTTCTCCGGGTCCAGGGACCGGCCTTCCAGCAGCTCCGTGATGATCTCGAAGCTGCGCTTCTCAATGTCCGTTGGCTTCCAAATTTCCGGCATGGCCTTGCTTCTCCTTTACACAGGCGTCATAAAAGTTCTCCGCAAAACGCGGGTTGGCATAAAAATGAAGGTGGGGGTACCCGGCGTAGAGCGTCTTTGAGGCGTGGACGCAGGGCCAGGCCCGGCCCGTGGGCTTCCGGGCGGTGAAGGACGCGCCGGGGTGCGCCGCGTCCCAGTGGTGGAACTCGTGCGCCCGGATTTCCTCCCCGGGTCCGCAGAGGAGGTTCCCCTCGTTTGCCCGCAGGGAGACGTAGCCGAAACGGGTCAGCCTGCCGTTATCCCAGCATTCGCCGGGCAGGAAGCCCGCCATGGGCCAGCCGCCGATTTCCTCCGTCAGATACATGAAGCCGCCGCACTCCGCGATGCAGGGCAGGCCGCGCTCCAGCGCGGCGGCTATGGCGCGGCGCATAGGCCCGTTGCGGGAGAGCGTTTCGGCGTAAAGCTCCGGATAGCCGCCGCCCAGGTATAGGCCGTGGATGTTCTCCGGCAGCTTTTCGTCCGACAGGGGGCTGAAGGGGATGAGGCTGCCGCCCATCTTTTCCAGAAGGTGCAGGCTGTCCTCGTAGTAAAAGCAAAACGCTTTGTCCCGGGCGACGGCGATGCGTACCGGCTCGCGGCGTTGAAGCCGGATTGGCTCGTACGCCAGAGGCGGCGCGGTCTCCGCCAGGGAGAGCAGGGCGTCCAGGTCGATGGTTTCTTCCGCCTGCTGCGCCAATGCCTGCATCTTTTCCCGCAGGCCCTCTACCTCTGCGGCGGTTATGAGGCCCAGGTGCCGGCTCCCCAGGACGCATGCGGGCATCTCCGGCAGATAGCCCAGAGGTTCCACCCTTCCGCTGAAGCGGCGGCGGATTTCCGCCGACAGGCTTTGATACGCGGCCGCAGTACACCGGTTTAAAATCACGCCGCAGATGCCGCTGCCGGGCTGAAAGTCCAGAAAGCCCGCTATGACCGCCAGGGTGGATAATGCCGCGCCCCTCGCCGGTACGGCCAGCACCGCCGGCGTGTCCGTCCATGCCGCCGTCTCCCAACTGCTGGCGCGGCTGGTGTCCAGGCCCGCGCCGTCGTAATAGCCCATGGCCCCCTCGATGATAGAAATGTCACAGCCGCCGCCGTTTTCCGCTAAAAGACACCGCATGGTGTTCCGGTCAAAGAAAAATGGGTCGAGGTTCCTGCTTTTTGCGCCAATAATCTGGCTGTGGAACATGGGGTCGATATAGTCCGGCCCGGACTTAAACGCGCCTGTCCGCAGGCCGCGGTTCACATACGCCTGTAGGATGGCGCAGGCTGCCGTGGTCTTCCCGCACCCGCTGCCGGTACCCGCAAGCAGGACGCGCGGTGCGCTGGCCTTCATTTCCGCGCCCCCTTCCTCCAAGTTTTTCTTCATTGTAACGAGTTGTGAAAGTTTTGTCAACTGGGTATATGGGGTGGGCCGGGGTTAAAGTGCGGCGGTTCAAAAAAGCGGCGCGGCCAGCTTTTTGACAGTCTGAAGCCCTCCGGACGTCCGGAGGGCTTTTTGCGGGGGGCTTGGGGGTTAGGGGGTTAAGGCTCTTCCGCTGCGGCGAGGGCGTCTACAAATTGGCGCGCCGCCCGGGGGGAACGGCCGCCCCGGGTCAGGGCGAAACGCTCCGCCTGGGCTTCCAGGTCCGGGCGGCCCAGGCCGCGCTGCGCCGCCAGGCGGCGGACGATATACAGGTAGCCCGCCTTGTCCGGCTTTTGGAAGGTGACGTGCAGGCCGAAGCGCTCCGACAGGGAGACCGTCTCCTGCATGGACTCGCTGCGGTGGACGTCGTCCCCTTGGCGGTTGGCGAAGGTCTCCTTGACCAAATGCCGCCGGTTGCTGGTGGCGCATACGATTACGTTGCCGCCGGGGGCGGCGGCGGAGCCTTCCAGGGCGGCTTTCAGGGCGTTGCAGCCCTCGTCCCCCTCCTGGAAAGACAGGTCGTCGATAAACAGGATGAATTTCAGCGGGTTTTCCGCCAGTTCGTCCAAAAGGGCGGGCAGATGGCGGACCTGGCCGCGGTGCAGCTCGATGACGCGAAGGCCCTGGCTGTGCAGGGCGTTGCCCGCCGCTTTGACCGTGGAGGATTTGCCGGTGCCTGCGTCGCCGGAGAGCAGCATATTTGCCGCCGGACGGCCTGCCAGCAGGGCGCGGATGTTGCCAAACACCAAATCCCGCTCCCGCTGGTAGCCGGTCAAATCCCCGGGCAGGACGGGGTCCGGGCGGCGGACCGGGGCTATGCCGCCCCCGCCGTCCAGGTAGAACATGTGGGCTTGGGCGAAAATGCCGTAGCCAAACCGGTTCAGCTCCGCCAGCCGCAGGGGATAGGCGGCGGGCAGGTTGACCTCCGTGGCGTAAAAGCCCGGGTACGTGTCCTGGTTCCGCAGGCCGTCCAGCAGATAGCCGGGCGTTAACTCTGCGGCGTCCTGCAAAATCTGAAGCTCCCGCTTCAGGCAGTCTTCCATACATACCGGCGGCTCTTCCCCACGGCCAACGGCGCGTACGTATGGCGTATCGGCGGTTAGGGCCTGCTCCAGAATGCAGCGGCCTATGTCGCCTTCCGAGACCGCGTAGAGCGCGGAGATAAAGGCAGCGTAGCTGGCGGCGGTATTCCGGGCATCCCCGCAGGCGCGGCACGCCAGATAGGCGCACAGGGATTGGAGCGGCTCCTGGGACAGCAGGGGGCGGAAAATGGCCAGGGTGTTCAGGCGGGCCAGGAGGCTTTCAAATGGCTCCATCAGTTCAGCACCGCCCCCTGCGCACCGCTGGACACCAGGGCCGCGTAACGCTTTAAATAGCCGCTTAAAGGCTTCGTTTTGGGGACGAAATCACGCATTCTGGCGGCAAGCTCCTCCCCGCTTACCAGCAACTCCAGCTTGTTGGCGGGGATGTCGATGCGGATGATGTCGCCTTCCCGGACAACGCCGATGGGACCGCCGCTGGCCGCTTCCGGCGAGACGTGGCCGATGCAGGCCCCACGGGTGGCGCCGCTGAAACGGCCGTCCGTAATCAGGGCGACGCTGCCGCCCAGGCCCATGCCCATGATGGCGGAGGTGGGGTTGAGCATCTCCCGCATGCCGGGCCCCCCCTTGGGGCCTTCATAGCGGATTACGACCACATCGCCGGGATGGATGGCGCCGGCGTTGATGGCGGCCTGGGCATCCTCCTCGCACTCGAATACCCGGGCGGGGCCTTCGTGAACCAGCATCTCCGGGGCTACGGCGGAACGCTTTACAACGCTGCCCTCCGGCGCCAGGCTGCCCCGCAGAACCGCGATGCCGCCGGTGGGGCTGTAGGGGTCCTCTGCCGGGCGGATGACAGACGGATTTTGATTGACGCTCCCGCTGATGTTTTCCCCCATGGTTTTGCCGGTGACGGTAAGGCAGGCCAAGTCCAGCAGGCCTTTTTTCGACAGCTCGCGCATGACGGCGTATACGCCGCCCGCCTCCTCCAAGTCCTCCATGTAGGTTGGCCCGGCGGGGGCCAGGTGGCAGAGGTTGGGGGTTTTTTCACTGATGGCGTTGGCGATGCCCAGGTTGATCTCAATGCCGCATTCATGGGCGATGGCCGGGAGGTGGAGCATGCTGTTGGTGGAACAGCCCAGGGCCATGTCCACCGTCAGGGCGTTTTGAAAGGCCGCCTCCGTCATGATGTCGCGGGGCTTGATATCGTTTTCTACCAGCTTCATGACCGCCATGCCGGCGTGTTTGGCCAGCTCAATGCGGCTGGAGTACACGGCGGGGATGGTGCCGTTGCCCCGCAGGCCCATGCCCAGGGCTTCCGTGAGGCAGTTCATGGAGTTGGCGGTATACATCCCGGAGCAGGAGCCGCAGGTGGGGCAGGTTTTGCATTCGTACTCCCGGAGGGTTTCCGCGGTCATCTTTCCGGCGTTGTACTGGCCGACGGCTTCGGAAATCGTGGAGAAGCTGGCCCTGCCGCCGCCTACGCGGCCCGCCAGCATGGGTCCTCCGCTGACGAAAATTGTGGGGAGGTTCAGCCGCGCCGCCGCCATCAAAAGGCCGGGGACGTTCTTGTCGCAGTTGGGAACCATCACCAGGGCGTCGAAGCCGTGGGCCAGGGCCATAGCTTCGGTTGAATCGGCAATCAGGTCGCGAGTGGCCAGGGAGTATTTCATACCCTGGTGGCCCATGGCGATGCCGTCGCAGACGGCGATGGCGGGGAATACGATGGGGGTGCCGCCGCCCATGGCGACGCCCAGCTTTACCGCGTCTACAATCTTGTCCAGGTTCATGTGGCCGGGGACAATCTCGTTGTAAGAACTCACGATCCCCACCAGGGGTTTTTGAATTTCTTCCTCGGTCAGGCCCAGGGCGTGGTATAACGCCCGGTGGGGGGCGTTCTGCGGGCCTTGCTTAAGAGAGTCGCTTTTCATAGATGGGCCTCCTTTCTTCGCGCCCTTCAGGCGCGAAAGATAAATTTTCTTTAACTGACCCCGGGGCCTGCCCGGCCCCGGACCCTGGGTTACTTTTTGTGTGAACAAAAAGTAACCAAAAAATCATTTAAACCTGCGGTTTAAAAATCCCTTATTTATTACGGGGTTTTTTATTTTACGCTACGACCTTTGGACTTGTTGTTCTGTCTCCAGTGCGTTGGGCCGATGCCGGTGCTTGCTTCTGCGCACAGTTCTATCGTGGTGCTGGTTGCCGCGTGAGACGCGGCACGGGGATTGGTGGGCGGCGGGCGCAGCGCCGGGAGTACCCAAAGCAAAAAAGGTAGGCACCTGCAAAATGCTCGTGGGTAGACGCAGCATCCGGCGCACAAAGTCCACGCACTATCGGCAGAACACCAGCAGCGTACCAAAAGGAAAACAAACCAAAGATTTCAGGAGGGATCCTTAAGGGGGGCCGGCCCCCCTTAAGTAAGTTTTTGCTACTTTTTCCTTACGGAAAAAGTAGGACCCCGTCCCCCCGCAGGGGGAAACTCATTTTAATTATTAATGAGTTTCTCCTCGTCGCTCCAACTGTAGAGTTTGCGGATCTCTTCGCCGACAAGCTCGGAGGGGTGCTCTGACGCTTTCTTCCGCATGGCGTTGAAATGCACCTGGGCGCCTGCGCCGGACATGTCCAGAAGGAAGTCTTTCGCAAATGTGCCGTCCTGGATGTCGGAGAGAATCTTCTTCATGGCCTTCTTCGTGTCCTCGGTGATGATCTTCGGGCCGGTGATATAATCGCCGTATTCGGCGGTGTTGGAAATCGAATACCGCATCCCTGCAAAGCCGCTCTGGTAAATCAAATCCACAATCAGCTTCATTTCGTGGATGCACTCAAAATAGGCGTTGCGGGGGTCGTAGCCAGCCTCTACCAGCGTCTCAAAGCCTGCCTGCATCAGCGCGCATACGCCGCCGCACAGCACCGCCTGCTCGCCAAACAGGTCCGTTTCCGTCTCCGTGCGGAAGGTGGTCTCCAAAACGCCCGCCCGTGCGCCGCCAATGCCTAACGCATACGCAAGGCCAATGTCCCAGGCGTCGCCGGTGGTGTCCTGCTCTACCGCAATCAGGCAGGGGACGCCTTTGCCGGCTTGGTACTCGCTGCGGACGGTGTGGCCGGGACCCTTGGGGGCAATCATGATGACGTTGACGTTCTTCGGGGGCTTGATGCAGCCGAAGTGGATGTTGAAGCCGTGGGCAAAGGCCAGGGTCTTGCCTTCCGACAGGTTCGGCTCGATGCTCTCCTTGTAGAGCGCGGCCTGCTTTTCATCGTTAATCAGAATCATAATCACATCCGCGTTCCTTGCCGCTTCGGCGGCGGCCATCACCGTAAGCCCCTGGCCCTCCGCCTTGGCCCAGCTCTTGCTGCCCTCGTAGAGACCTACGATCACTTTTACGCCGCTGTCCTTCAGGTTCAGCGCGTGGGCGTGGCCCTGGGAGCCGTAGCCGATGATGGCTACCGTCTTGTTGGACAGCTTTTGAAGGTCGCAGTCCTGCTGATAGAAAATCCTTGCCATAATGATATCCTCGCTTTCCTTTATTTACAAATTTGTGACTTTTCGAATCGTGTCCGCCCCCCGCTCCAGGGAGACAACCCCCGTGCGGCAGATTTCTAATATCTCGTAGTCCCGCATGAGGTCAATAAAATCGTCAATCCGCCGGCTGTCCGCCGTGACCCGCAGGACGATGGAGTCCCGGGTGTAGTCCACCGTCTTTGCCTCAAAGGCGTCCGCCGCCGCACGGATGTCGCCCCGGCTGGCCGGGTCGTTTTTCAGCTTGATGAGCAGAAGCTCAAAGCTGACCGCGTTCTCGTTGTCCAGTTCCCGGATGGAGCATACGTCCGGCAGCTTGTAAAGCTGGTCCACAAGCTGCTGCTTCGTCACCCGCTCGCCGGCAAACTGCACCGTGATGCGGGAATAGTCCGGGGACTCCGTTTCGCTGACGGTCAGGTTGTCAATATTGAACTGCCGCCGCCGGAACATGCTGGTGACCCTGTTTAATACGCCGAACTGGTTGCGCACCAGGACGGCTACGGTGTAGCGTTTATCCATGTCAGCCACCTACCTTTGTGATCATGTCGTCCATGCTCCCGCCGGGAGGCAGCATGGGGAGTACAAATTCATCCTGCCCTATGGCGCAGTCGATGAGATACGGACCCTGGTACTGGAAGGCCCGGCTTAACGCCGCGTCCAGGACTTCCAGCGTGTCCGCCCGTTCCGCCTTCGCGCCGAAGGCTTCCGCTAGCTTTACAAAATCGGTTTGACGGGCCAGGACGGTGTTGGAGTAGTGCTTGTCAAAGAAAAGCGTCTGCCATTGGCGCACCATCCCCAGGACGCCGTTGTTGAGAAGAAGGATCACCAGAGGGACCCCCTCCGTGACGGCGGTGGCAAGCTCGTTGAGGTTCATGCCAAAGCTGCCGTCGCCAGTGACCAGGACGGCATGTTCCCCTGTGGCCATCTGCGCGCCGATGGCCGCGCCCATGCCGAAGCCCATGGTGCCTAGCCCGCCGCTGGACAGGAACCGCCGGGGCTTGCGGAAGCAGAGGGTCTGGGCCGCCCACATCTGATGCTGGCCTACGTCCGTGGCTACGGGGGTGTCCTCGCGGAGGTGGCGGTTTAAGACCTGCATGGCGTTGCGGGGGGTGAGGCCGGGGCGGTTGTCCCGGTTCCGCTCCTCCTCGGACTGGTAGAGGGCGATGGTTTGACGCCACTCCGGATGCCGGGCCGGTTCTACATAGTCCACCAGCTTTTGCAGCGTCAGCTTTAAGTCGCCGCGCATGCCGTGGGACGCGGGGACGTTCTTGGACAGCTCCGAGCCGTCTACGTCGATGTGGATGATCTTCGCGCCCTTGGCAAATTTCGTCCGGTCGCCGGTGACGCGGTCGTTGAAACGCGCGCCCAGGGCAATGATGCAGTCCGAACGGTGCATGGCGGTGGAACAGGCGTAGTGGCCGTGCATCCCCTGCATCCCTAAGAAACGGGGATGGCCTGTGGGGATGCAGGAAACGCCCATCATCGAACAGCCTATGGGCGCGTCGATCTTCTCCGCCAAGGCCAGAAGCTCCTCCTGCGCCCCGCTGGACGCCAGGCCGCCGCCGAAATAGATGAACGGGCGGTGGGCGGCGTTGATGCAGGCGGCGGCGTCCCGGATGCGGACTTCCTTCGCCGCCTGGGGCGGGGCGGGAATGGCCGGGGGCTGGGGGGCGTAGTCACAGCGGGCAATCTGGATGTCCTTTGGCACGTCCACCAGCACTGGCCCGGGACGGCCGGAGATGGCGAGGCGGAAGGCTTCCCGGATGGTGTCCGCCAAATCCTCTACCGCGCCGACAAAATAATTATGCTTCGTGATGGGCAGGGTGATGCCCGTGATGTCGATTTCCTGGAAGGAATCGGTGCCGATCTGGGCGTTCATCACGTTGCCGGTGATGGCTACCATGGGGACTGAGTCCAGGAACGCCGTGGCGATGCCTGTGACCAGGTTGGTGGCCCCGGGGCCGGAGGTGGCGATAACGACCCCGGGCTTCCCGGTGGCCCGGGCGTAGCCGTCGGCGGCATGGGCCGCGCCCTGCTCGTGAGCGGTGAGGACGTGCCGCAGCTCGTCCTGATATTCGTAGAGGGCGTCGTAAATGTGGATTACCTGCCCGCCAGGGTAGCCAAAGACGGTCCGGCACCCCTGCTCGATCAAGGCCCTTACAACGATTTCTGCGCCGGTCAGGTTCATAGGTATCATCCTTTCTCCATAAAGTACAGCCGAAAAAAACAAAATCCTGTCTCTTTTGATAAAGAGACAGGATCATTGATACAACGATCTTGCGGTACCACTCTTTTTGCCGCCGGGGCGGCCGCTCAGCGTGACTAACATCACTCCCCAGGATAACGGTAGGGCGCCGTCCGTCCTACTGGAAGCGCCGCTTCGTTCAGACCGGCCGCTCCGGGGTGACTGCGGCAAAGCGTCCCTACGCCGGCTCGCACCATCCGCCGGTTCTCTGTGCCGGGTACCGCTTCCCTTTTTCCCCTTCGCCGCGTTTGTGGCTGTTTTGTTTGAGTATAACAGGATTTCGGGATTTGTCAAGGGGGAAAATCTGGATTGGCAGGGTGAATTTGCACAAAAAGCGCTTGACAGCACAGGAAAAATATGGTATTATTTAAACAAGACAGTGGTCAGAGGGATGTTCGCTGGCCGCTGGATACATATTTTTTAAGGAGGAATTAGAACATGAAGCGTACAAGAAAATGGTTAGCCCTGCTCCTGGCGATGGTAATGGTCTTTTCCCTCTTGGCAGTAACGGCTGCCGCCTGCGACCTAGAGGACGGTCACGTACATACGGAAGCGTGTGAAGAGGGGATTATGCCCCATGGCCCTGTTGGCCCTCCGGGTCCACCGTGTCCAATTTGCGGTAGTACTACTAAGCGTGTGCAGATTGGCGTGGGGCCTGAGGGACCCGTATATGATTATGTGTGTACTTATGCGCAATGTGGGCAATAAGTATGGCTCGTTTTAAGTCTCTTCTCACCAGCAGGGGGCGCTATGCACTCCCCCTGCTAGCCCTAAGTTTTCTTATATTGTCCGCCTGCGGCGACCAGGCGCGTCCTCCTAAGGTGGAAGAGGGCGTACTGACATACGCGGCGCTGAATCCGCTAAGCGAGGAACTTGCTGAGTCGGTGGAAAGATTCAATAAGGCCCATTCTGATGTGAAAATCGAAATACAGGACTACTCAGACGAAAATGGGGTAGAACGCCTTCTGACAGAGCTCTCGTTAGGCTGGGTTCCTGATATCATGGAGATGTATCGTATTGGCGGTCGAGTTGCCGACAGAATCGGTACTGACGTTCAATATAATTTTTATCATCATCAAGACCATCAGGCAGATAATTACTGGATGCCATACCGCCAGATGGCACAGAAAGGATATCTGGAAGACCTCTGGCCTTATATTGAAAACGACCCGGATTTAGGGTTGGACGCCGTTCTTTTACCACCGTTGAAAGCCTCTGAGGCAAACGGTGGTCTTTATATGCTTTTTGGCGAGGTAGCAGTCATTACGCTGATGGGGCCGGAATACATCGTAGGGGACCGTCCCGGCTGGACGCTGGACGAACTTCTGGAGACCTTTTCCACCATGTCTCCGGAATCCACCGTCTTGCGCCATAATACCACCAGGGACGAAGTGTTTTTCAGGCTGCTCTCCGCACAAGTCAACCAGTTTGTAGATTGGGCAGCAAAAGAAACATCCTTTGAAAACGAGAAATTTTACGAACTGGTAGATTTTTTGGAAACATTTCCCGATAAGCTTGAAACAAACCAGACCCACAGCCAAATAGTGGCGGAGTGCGCCCGGCGGATGCAGGAGGGCGAGCAGATGTTGGAGGTAGCTACGTTAGCTATGGTGCCTGATGTGGCAAGAAACGATACATTTTTTAGGGACCGTTCCACCTATATCGGCTACCCAACGCTGGACGGCAGTTTGGGCAGTATGTTTACCCTCCACGGGGAAATACTCTCCATGTCTGCCACTTGTCAGAATAAAGACGCGGCATGGGAGTTTATGCGTCCTATCCTTACGCAAGTATACAGCGGCGAGGAAATGACGTATATGCATCAATATGCGCTGATAAAAATTCCGATTAACCTGGAAAACTACCATGCTGGAAATGAAGCCGATTTGGAAAATCCCTATATCTACACCCATGGTCCTGCCGGTGTTGACTATCCTGAGGCATTTCAAATCGGCCCCATCAAGGACCCAGAATACATCACCCGCTTCGATGAGGTTGTCCAAAATACCAGCCAGATCTACTGGCCGGACGATGAGCTGGCGAATATCGTTTGGGAATGCCTGGGGCCGTACTTTGCCGGGGACAGAACCATGGAGGATACCGTGCGGATGCTGGACAGCCGCGTGGGGCTGATGATTAGCGAGCGGCAGTGAGACACCCTTTGCCTTTTAAGAAGAAGACGCGCGGCGTTCCGCCGCGCGTCTTCCTGCTGAAAAGCTTACCGCTTGTTATACGCTTCGATGCCAAGGGCCAGCAGGTCCATGGCGCGCTCCAGGTCCTTCTGCTTGAGGACGTAGGCAATGCGGATCTCATTGACCCCCTTGCCCGGGGTGGCGTAGAAGGGTCCGCCGGGGGCGAACATGACCGTGTCGCCATGGTCGTCAAAGTCCGTGAGCAGCCACTTCTGGAAGGCGTCCGCGTCATCGACGGGCAGCGCCGCCATGATATAGAACGCGCCCTTGGGACACTCGCAGATTACGCCGGGAATCTCCTTGAGCTTCGCCACCACCGTGTCGCGGCGAAGCTTGTACTCCTCCCGGACGGCGGCGAAGTACTCCGGCCCGACGTCGTACAGCGCGGCGGAGGCGACCTGGTCCAGGGTGGCCACGGACAGGCGGGCCTGGCAGTACTTGATGGCTTCGCCCATCAGCTCCTTGTTGCGGCTGATGATGCAGCCGATGCGCGCGCCGCAGGCGGAAAACCGCTTCGACACCGTGTCGATGACCACGACGTTCTCCGCCGCGTCCGCGAACTCGCCCAGGGATTGCAGGGGTTCGCCCGCGTAGACGAATTCACGGTAGGCCTCGTCGCCGATGATGAACAGGTCGTGCTCCTTGGCGATATCTACCATCATCCGCATTTCCTCCGGCGTCAGCACCGCGCCGGTGGGGTTGCCGGGGTTGGTGCAGACAATCGCCCGGGTGCGGGGGGTGATCTCCGCCTCGATCTTGGCGCGGTCCGCGTAGTGGTAGCCCTCGTGGGGGGAGGTGTGGATGGGGTGGATGGACGCGCCGCAGGTGTTGACCATGGTGTTGTAGTTGGGATAGAACGGCTCCGGAATCAGAATCTCGTCCCCGTCGTCCAGGATGCAGTTGAAAACGATTTGCAGCGCCTCGCTGCCGCCGGTGGTGATCAGGATTTCGCTCTTTTCAAAGTGCATCCCCAGGTTGTCGTAATACTTCTGGATGGCGTCGATGACCACCGGCAGGCCCGGGGAGGGGGCGTACTCCAGAACCGGCTGCTGGAAATCCCGCACCGCTTGGAAATACTGGGGCGGGGTCTCAATGTCCGGCTGGCCGATGTTCAGGTGGTAAATCTTCTTCCCCGCCTGCTCCGCCGCTACGGCGTAGGGGTGGAACTTCCGCATGGGGGAAAGGCCGCACTTTTTGACTTTGCTGGAAAATTTCATATTTTTATCCCTCAATCATTCTAGCCGGCGGCCGTCACTTTTGCAGCGTGGCGACCCACTGGCTGTATTTCTCAATGTTGGCGTCCCGCCCGGCGGCGTCCGCGCCCTTGGTCAGGATGTATACCTTGATCTTCGGCTCTGTGCCGGAGGGACGGACGATAATGGAGGTGCCGTCCGCCAGCTCGAAGCGCAGCACGTTGGACCCGCTCAGTTCCATGGAAGACCGGCTGCCGCTGGCGCAGTCGGTGACGCTGCCGTCCTGGTAGTCCTTGAACTGAACCACCTCCACACCGGCGATCCCGGCGGGAGGGTCCTCCCGGAGGGACTTCATCAGCTTCGCCATGTCCGCCAGGCCGTCCAGGCCGGGCATGACCAGGTTGTGGGTCTTTTCGCCGTAGAAACCGTGCTTCTCGCAGAGGGCCTGGTAGGCGTCCAGCACCGTCATGCCTTTGGCGTAGTAGTGCGCCGCCATCTCGGTGAGTAGCAGGGAGGCCGTCACCGCGTCCTTGTCCCGGACGTAGTCGCCCAGCATGTAGCCGTAGCTCTCCTCATAGGAAAAGACGACCTTGCCCTCGCCGGCGCCCTCCAGGGCGTTCTTCTTCTCCGCGATGAACTTGAAGCCGGTGAAGGTGTCGTAGCAGGCCGCGCCGTAACTCTCCGCCACGGCCTTGGCCATCTCGGTGGTTACGATGGTCTTGAGGGCGACGGGGTTTTGGGGCAGCTTGCCGGTGCGCTCCATGGCGCCCAGCATGTAGTCCAGCAGCACCACGCCGGTCTGGTTGCCGGTCATGACCTTGTATTCGCCGTCCTTGTCCCGGACCATGATGCCCACCCGGTCGCTGTCCGGGTCGGTACCCAGGATGAAGTCCACGCCGTTTTCCTTGGCCAGCGCCACCGCCAGGTAAAAGCCCTCGGGGTTCTCCGGGTTGGGGGATTTGACCGTGGGGAAGCTGCCGTCAATGACCATCTGCTGCGGCTCGCAGAGAAGATGCTTTACCCCCGCCCGCTTCAGGGCCTCCGGCACCAGCTTGTGTCCGCAGCCGTGGAAGGGGGTGTAGACCAGCTTGAAGCTGTCCGCTACGGCGGGGATGGCCTGCCGGTCAATGACCATCTCCATCACTTCCTTGAGGAACGCCTCGTCCGTCTCCGGGCCGATGACCGTAATCAGGCCCTTCGCAACGGCTTCGTCATACGGCATGGTCTTCACGCCGGTGAAAATATCAATCTTTTCCAACTCCGCGGCAATGGCGGCGGCATGCTGGGGGGGAAGCTGGGCGCCGTCCTCCCAATAGACCTTGTAGCCGTTGTACTCCTTGGGGTTGTGGCTGGCGGTGACGTTGATGCCCGCCTGGCAGCCGTAATGCCGCACGGCGAAGCTCAGCTCCGGGGTGGGGCGCAGGGATTCGAAAATGCGCACCTTGATCCCGGCGGCGGCGCAGACCTCGGCGGCGGCCCGGGCAAACTCCATGCCGTGGAGACGGCAGTCCATGCAGATGGCAACGCCCTTTTCCTTGGCCTCCCCGCCCTCGGCGCAGATGACGTTGGCGAAGCCCTGGGTGGCGTGGCGCACCACGTAGAGGTTCATGTGGTGCAAGCCCATGGCCATGGTTCCCCGCAGCCCGGCGGTGCCGAACTCCAGGGGGCCGTAGAAACGGCTCTCAATCTCCTTGGGGTCGTCCTGGATGGCCGCCAGCTCCGCGTGTTCCTCCGGGGTGAGGACGCCGCTGTTCAGCCATTTTTGGTACTCCTGTAAGTAGTCCATGATGGATCGCTCCTCCTTCTCTCTTGCAAGCAAGCAGTGATAGGGATATTGTACCAAATTATCCGCCGGTGTTCAAGGGGAATTCTGTGAATTTTGCGGGCAATAACGCCGCAGGCCCGTTTTGGACGCCTGCGGCGCTTTTCCGGCGGCGGCTCCTGCTCAGGCCAGGCCCGACACCGCCACGAAGACGTTGGAAATCTCGTACCATCCGGCGAAATCCACGCTGCCGGTCTGGGGGAGGTGGAAAATCTTCTGGAATTCCGTCACCGCCTCCTGGGTGGCGGGTCCATAGACGCCGTCCGCCGGGATCTTGGGGATGGCGGGGTAGTTCTGGGCGATGCGGTTGAGCTGCACCTGGATGGTGCGCACCTGCTCGCCCTCGCTGCCCAGGGTGAGCACCTCGCCGCCGTAGGAGATGGGGACGCCCTCCACCCGCTCCGCGCTTTTCAGGTAGACGTCCGAGCCGTAATACTTGCGCAGGATGCTCACCGCGTCCCAGCCCTGCTCCCCCAAGGCCTGGGAACCCCACTGGCTCAGTCCGCCGCACTGCACCCGCCGCCCGTCGCAGTATTGGGCGAATAGGGGCTGGGCAATGCCCTCCTTGGTGATGTAGGTGGTGAAGAGGTCGTCTACGACGACGCCGATTTCCTCGAAAATGGTGCGCCCGTAGGAGAAGGACTGGTCAAAGGCGGTGGAGCTGGTGATGGTGAAGTCGTAGCCCTTCCCCCGGTACCACTCCGTATATACCCGGTTGAGGGTGAAGGAGAGGATGGCCAGCACGTTGGCCTTGATGGCTTCCGTTTTCCAGGTGGAGTAAATCTCGCTGCATGCCACGTTCTTTATGTAGTCCTTGAACCGCACCCAGTAGTCCGGGGCGGTGGGGTCGTCGGGCCGCCCGGCGTGGACCACCACGTACTCCGGGATTACCGGTTCCGGCAGCACCACCAGGCCCTCCGGCTCCGGCAGGGGCTTGACCTCCGCTTCCGGCTCCCGGGTGGGGGGCGGACCCCAGAGGGCGTGGGGGGCCAGCAGCAGGTTGCGCACGTTGAAGCTGCCGGGCCGGACCGGGGAGAGGGCCGCCCGCTGGATGGACCGGCCGGTGGGCATGACCTCTACGCCCCCGATGTGGAGGGTCTCGCGGTCCTCCGCCGTGATGGTGACGTTGTAGACGGCGTATGGACGCTGGTCCGATTCCCCTTCGGCCACCGACAGCTCGATGGGCGGCGCGGGCAGCTCTATGAAGGGCGTCTGGCCCGAGGAGTCGGTGGAAGCCTCCTCCAATACCTTGCCGTCCACGGGGTCGCTGACGCGGACCCGGGCGTTGGGGATGGGCGAGGGGTCCTCCCCCGCCGTGACAAAAATTTGCAGATTGCCGGTGTCTAGGTAAGCTGGATTCATATCGGCAGTCCTCCTTTCCGTATACTATCCTATGCGGGCGGATGCGCCGGGACACCGCCTGTATCGGATTTGGATGGGAGGCGTGTATGGAATATATCATTAAATATACCGGCGATATCCTCTCGCTGGGCTACCCAACGGAGCTGCTGGATGCGCAGTTTGCCGTCATGGAGGTGGAGGCCGGGGCCGCCGTGCGGCTGCTGGAATACCAGCAGGTGTCCTGCTATGAGCCGGCCCGGTACCTCAGCCCCCTGGCGGACAGAAGCATGGAGGCGGCCTGCATCCCGCCGGTCCAGCGGAAAAATGGGCTGGAGCTGACGGGGCAGGGGGTGCTTATCGGGTTTGTGGATTCGGGGATTGATTTGAGCCATCCGGAGTTTCTGGGGGAGGATGGGAACAGCCGGGTGGTGGCTTTCTGGGACATGACCCAGGAGGGGACGCCGCCGGAGGGCTTCCTTCACGGCGCGGCCTACACCGGGGAGGAAATCGCCGCCGGGCTGGTTTCCCCCGCCGGAGGGAGCGGCCACGGCACCGCTGTGGCCGCCGTGGCCGCCGGGCGCAGCGGCGTGGCCCCGGAAGCGTCCATCGCGGCGGTGAAGCTGGCCAGCGCAAGGACAACCGATATCATGCGGGCGGTGAAGTACCTGATGGACCAGGCGGAGGAAAGGGGGATGCCCTGCGTGGTGAATATCAGCTACGGCACGAACTTCGGCTCCCACCAGGGGCAGAGCCTTTTTGAAGCCTACATCGACCAGGCCGCACAGCGGGGCCGCAGCGCCGTGGTCTGCGCCGCCGGGAATGAGGGAAGCGGCGCCCACCACTTCCGGGGGCAGCTCATGGAGGGCGGGAGCGTGGATGCGGAGTTTACCGTCTCTACCCGGAGGGAGATGGTGTATCTCTCCCTGTGGAAGAGCTTTGCCGACGAGGCGGTGCTTGAGCTGACCCTGCCTAATGGGCAGTCTACGGGGCCGCTGACGGAGGGTACCAGGTTTTTCCGGTTCGGCTCCATTCGGGTGTCGGCGTTCTATGGCGTCCCTACCCACTACAGCGCCTCGCAGGAAGCCATCTTCCTGCTGGAAGCCCCGCCGGGGGAGCTGGATGGGCTGTGGAAGCTGCGGTGCCAGGGGAAACGGGTGTCCGACGGGCGGTTTGACATCTGGCTGCCGACCATCGAGGAGGTCAGCGACCGGACCGCCTTCCTCCAGCCAGAGCCGGATTTGACCATCACGCTGCCCGCTACGGCCCTTTACCCCATCTCCGTGGGGGGATACCGGACGGAGACGGAGACCGTCAGCCCCTTTTCCGGACGGGGCGATCAGGGCTGCTGGGGGCGGGTGATGCTGGACCTGACCGCCCCGGCGGAGGGCGTCCGCTCCGCCAAGGCCGGGGGAGGCTACGATGTTTACACCGGCACCAGCATGGCCGCGCCCTTCGTCTCCGGCTCGGCGGCGCTGATGATGGAATGGGGCATTGTCCAGGGGAACGACCCGTTCCTTTACGGCCAGCGGGTGAAGGCGTTTTTGAGCAAGGGGGCGCTGCGCAGCCCGTTTCTGACCTACCCGAACCCCCAGTGGGGATACGGGCGGCTGAATCTGTGCGGGACTATGAACGAATTGGTCAATCATGTGGAAAGGGGGCTGTAACCATGCGCTTGTCGCCGGAAACCATGGAATTTATCCAAGCGCCGGATACCGTCGATTTTATCGCCCGGGCTACCGACGCGTTTTTTGAGTACGCCAGAAATTCCACCGAGGTGGTGCTGGGGCAGACGCTCTCCGGACGGTATGTGCTCAGCTACGTGAAGCGGGAGAATTTCCAGAAGGTGGCGGACGCCCTGGGCGCGGCGTTTATCAGCTCCGTGCCGGTGGTGCTGGGGCTGCTGGACCGGCCGGCGCTGGACGCGGCGGGGGTCTCCCAGGTGCAGAGCCAGCCGTACCTGAACCTGAAGGGCAGGGGGGTGCTGCTGGGCTTCGTGGATACGGGCATCGACTATACCCAGGACGTGTTCCGCTACGAGGACGGCACCAGCAAGATCCAGTACATCTACGACCAGACCGCCGGGGGAGACCCGCCCCCTGGGTTCCTCATCGGTCGGGAGTACAGCAAGGCGGATATCGACGCCGCGCTGGCTTCCGATACCCCCTATGAGCTGGTACCCCAGCGGGACGAGGACGGGCATGGGACGTTCCTGGCCTCCGTGGCGGCGGGGAGGCAGACGGAGGAGTTCTCCGGCGCGGCCCCGGACGCGGAGATTATCGCCGTGAAGCTGAAAAAAGCGCGGCCCTTTTACCGGGAAAAGTACTGCGTCCCGCCGGAACAGCAGAATGCTTATGAATCCAGCGCCGTCATGCTGGGGGTGGAGTACATCCTTCGGAAGGCCAGGGAACTGGACCGGCCGGTGGCCATCTGCATCGGCCTTGGCACCAACGCCGGGGGGCATGACGGGGCCAGCGTCTTTGAGGAATACCTGGGGGGCGTGTCTTTGCAAAAAGGCGTGTGCCTGTGCGCGGCGGCGGGAAATGAAGCGGAGGCCCGCCATCACACCGGCGGCGTCCTCCAGCCGGGGGAAGAGCCGGGACAGGTGGATCTGAAGGTGGGGGAACGGGCCGGGGACGTGTACCTGGCGGTGTGGAACACGGTGGCGGACCGGCTGTCGGTGTCGGTGCGCTCCCCCTCCGGGGAGCTGGTGGGCCGGGTGCCTGCAAGGCCGGGGACCGCCCCCGCGGTGGATGTGAAGCTGGTGCTGGAAGCGGCCAGGGTGCAGGTGGAGTACCATTTCCCCGTGGAGGGCAGCGGGGGGCAGCTGACCGTCATTCGGATATTGGGGGCTACGCCGGGGGTATGGAGCATCCGGCTCCATGGGGACATCCTCCTTAACGGGGGGTACCAGGTGTGGCTCCCCATGACCGGGTTTGTGTCGCCGACGGTGGAGTTTTTGGCCGCTACGCCGGATTACACCATCACCAGCCCCGCCTCCGCCGTGGGGGTGATCTGCTGCGGGGCCTATGACAGCGCCAGCAAGAGCCTGTACGCCAAGTCCTCCCGGGGACCATCCTGGGATGGGCGGATCCTGCCGGATCTGACCGCCCCGGGAGTGGGGGTGGGCGGCGTCTATCCCTACGGACCCGGCATCATGAGCGGCACCAGCGCGGCGGCGGCGGTGCTGGCGGGGGTCTGCGCACTGCTGCTCCAATGGGGCGTCCATGAGGGGAACGACCCGTCTATGGGTACCTACCAGATCCGGGCGTACCTGATCCGCGGGTGCCTGCGGCGGCCGGATATGGCCTACCCGAACAACCAGTGGGGGTATGGGTCCGTACAGCTTATGCAGAGCTTCCATCTGATGCGGGAACTGTAATGCGGTTTCCGGAAAGAAGTTGCTGCCAATTGATATGAAAAATACTGCACAAAAGCTGTGTTAAATAATTGTCAATCCCGCCAATTGCATTTTTCCGGGAAATTTGCTATGATAAACATGTCAAAAGGGAGTAGTTCCCCGGTTCCCCCGGGGCGCGCACCGTCAGGACGGCGCTTCGGCGCCCGGGACGCGCGGAAGTCCCAGGCCAGGATTTTAACGAGACTTTTACCGCAAGGTAGAGGTCTCTTTTTTCGTACCCGGGTACGGAAAACGGCTCCCCTCTGACAGCGGGCTTAGGGCGTGTTTGAAAAATGTTAAAACGCCCAAAGGGCGGATATTTTTCCGCTGTACAGCGTTAAAAAATCTTGAAATACACAAAGTATTCCTGCGATTTTTTGCCTTGTCCATCGAAAAAATCTCTCGCTTTTGGTCATTCCGCCATTTATCAAACAAGCCCTAGAAGTAAGAAACAAGTGGGATTTTTAAGGAGGAGAAACATGGAATTTTTGCTGAAATATTTACCGTTCATTATCATCGCCGCCCTGGTGCTGGTTCTGTTCTTCATGGGCTACCTGAAAGCGCCGCCGGATACCGCGTACATCATCTCCGGCCTGGGCCGCAAGCGCATCCTTATCGGTAAGGCGGGCTGGCGGGTTCCCTTCTTCGAGCGGGTGGATAAGCTGTCCCTGCGCATTATGCAGGTGGACGTGAAAACCAGCGAGGCGGTGCCGACCAATGAGTTCATCAACGTCACCGTGGACGGCGTGGCCAACGTGAAAATCAGCTCCGACCCCGAATTGCTCAAGCTGGCCGCCGAGGCCCTCCTGGGCAAGCGGCCCGAGGAGCTGGTGAGCTTGGTTACCCAGGTGTTGGAGGGCAACATGCGGGAGATCGTCGGTTCCGTGGGCCTCAAGGAGATGGTTCAGGACCGCCAGGGCGTGGCGCGGAAGATCACCGAGAACGTGGTCCCCGATATGCGCAAGCTGGGGCTTGAGGTGGTCAACTTCAATATCCAGAACTTTAAGGACGGGGCCGGCACCATCGAGAATATGGGTATCGACAACGTGGAGCAGATCCGCAAAAATGCCCAGATCGCCAAGGCCAACGCCCAGCGCGACATCGCCATCGCCACCTCCCAGGCCCAGCAGGAGGCCAACGCGGTGAAGGTCCAGGCGGAGAAGATGATTGCGGAGCAGGACGCGGCCCTCGCCATCCAGCAGGCGGAAATGAAGGTCAAGGCCGATACCAAAAAGGCCGAGGCGGACGCCGCCTATTCCATCCAGCAGGAAACCCAGCGCAAAACCATCGAGGTCACCCGGGTCAGCGCCGACATCGCCCGGAAGGAGAAGGAAGCGGAGCTGGCCGACCGTGAAATCGCCCTGAAGGAGCGCCAGTTGGACGCGGAGGTCCGCAAGCAGGCCGACGCCATGAAGTACAAGGCCGAGAAGGAAGCGGAAGCCGAACTGGTCCGCCGCCAGCGGGACGCCGACGCCAAGGCCTATGAAGCCGTCAAGGAGGCGGAGGCGCGGAAGGCGGAAGCCGAAGCCGTCCGCTTCTCCATGGAGCAGGAAGCCGAGGGTATCCGGGCCAAGGGCCTGGCCGAGGCGGAAGCCATCGAGAAAAAGGCGGAGGCCCAGAAGAAGATGGGCGAAGCCTCCGTGCTGGAAATGTACCTCACCGCCCTGCCCGAGGTGGTGAAGAACGCCGCCGCCCCCCTGGCCCAGACAGACCGGATCGTCATGTACGGCGATGGGAACTCCACCAAGCTGGTCAAGGACGTGATGTCCTCCGCCAGCCAGGTGATGGACGGGGTCAAGGAATCTACCGGGCTGGACCTCACCGCCCTGCTGGCAGGCGTGGTGGGCGGACGGATGGCCGCGTCCCAGCCTGTGACAGTGGAGGTCAGGAGCGCGGACGGCGAAGCCAGGGCCGCTTCCGCACCGGAGGAGGAGCCAGATAAAGAAGTATGATTTTCCCTGTGGGATTGGGGGGGGGGGGGGGGGGGGGGGGGGGGGGCCCCCCCCCGGGGGGGGGGAAATTTTGGATTAATTTTTTGTTTTTTTTTTTTTTATTAAGAAAAAGTTTTTTATTTTTTTTTTTAATTTTAA